>NZ_JBIVTV010000009.1:0-278968 GCF_044756885.1 Streptomyces sp. NPDC091412
TGAGGGACATGTCGCCGACAGGCCAACGGCACAACGCCGTCCCACAGCACCGGCCCCTCACCAGCCCAAACACTTTTTCAGGGGCAAGTAGCTAGGCTGCGGGCAGCAGTGCCTGGCCCTGGCGGGGTGAGGGGTCGATGCCTCCGCCACGCAGTTTCGCCGTCGCGCCTCGCGGCGCCGGTCGCCGGCTTTCGATTGACCAGTTGGGCGCCGAGGTGAGCTCGCATGAGCGCTGCCCTCTCCTCAGAATGGTGCTGTATCCAACCTGCCGCGCTCGACACACCGCCGCACGAAGCGAGAGGTCCCCGTCCGCGAGGTGGGCGGCCCGTATCCGGGAGGCACCATGCACCACCGAACGGTCGAGGAACTCATGACCCGCGATGTCGTCCGGGCACGGCGTGACGCGCCATTCAAGGAGCTCGTCAGGTTGCTGGAGGAGAACGACGTCACCGCCGTGCCCGTCGTGGACGAGCTGGACCGCCCAATGGGTGTGGTGTCCGAGGCTGACCTGCTGCGGAAGACCACCGACCAGGCCGACCCATCGGGAAGGACCCCGATCCCGCACTTGGAGGCCTGGGAGCGGGCCAAGGCCGAGGGTTCGCGGGCCGAGGAACTGATGTCCGCCCCCGCGGTGTGCGCGCGGCCGGAGTGGACCGTGGTCGAGGCTGCCCGCCTCATGGAGACCCAGCACGTCAAACGGCTTCCCGTGGTGGACGAGGCGGACCGGCTCCTGGGTATCGTCAGCCGTGGTGACCTGCTGCGGATCTTCCTGCGCCGCGACGAGGCCATCCGCGACGAGATCACCGGCGATCTGCTGCGGCGCACCCTGGGGCTCGATCCACGGGACGTGACCGCGGAAGTGCGCGACGGGCGGGTCACCCTCGCCGGCATCGTGGAGTCCAGGAGTCTGATTCCCGTCATCGAGCAGTTGTGCCGTGGCGTCGACGGCGTCGTGTCGGTCTCCGGGAACCTTGCCCACCGCACGGACGGCTCCGGCGACGCACCCACCGGCACCTGAGGTGAGGAAACAGGTGGCCGGCCTCCAGCAGGCCGCTGGTCGCCCCTGGTCTTCTCAGCATGGAACGACAGCGCTCACCGGGCCCCTGCTGGGACCGGCGACCGGGCCCAAGGAGGCCGGTGACGGTCCGTCTCGTCCCGTGGCGGTCACCTTTGCGGCACGACGGCGACGGGACACGGCGCGTGATGCAGCAGCGCGTGACTGATCAGGCCCAGCTGCAAGCCCGAATGCCCAAGTCGTGGCCGGGCGCCCACGACCAGCAGATCCGCCGTCGACGCGGCCTCCAACAGGGCACGGCGCGCCGGTTTCTCGATCAATTGCCGGATCACTGAGGCGTTCCGATACCTTTCGGCAGGGCGGCGCAGGGCGTCGTCGAGCACCTGCGCCGGCGGACGCCGGTGGGCTTCCAGGAACCACGACGGGGCCCGCGGTGTCGTACAGGCACCGGACGGTGCGCTCCAGGCGTGTACCGCCACAAGTCGACAGCCCCGCACATGGGCCTCGCGCAACGCGAAGTCCACCGCCGTGCAGCTGCCCTCCCCGTCCTCGACTCCCACGACGACATTCCTGAACCGGGCGGCATGATGCTCCGGGCTGCCGCGGACGACGACGACCGGGCAGTCGGCACGCGCTGCCACGGCGAGGCTGACCGAGCCCAGGAGCATGCCGGAAAGGTCCCCGTGGCCCCTGGAGCCCAGCACCAGCGCGAAGGCATTGCGTCCCTTGCTGACCAGTGCGGAGGCCGCGTCCTCGTGCGAGACCTCGCTGGACAACGGCACCGCGGGAGCATCCTGCCTGGCACGCGCTGAGGCAGCGCTGATCACGTCGGACGCTTCCTGCTCACCGGCCGCCGCGTGCAGGAGATGGAGCGGGATCCCGTGCCGGGCCGCCTCGTCGGCCGCCCAGCCGACTGCCTCCAGGCTCGCCTTGGAACCGTCGACGCCCACCACCAGGGGAATCCTCACCGCGCCCTTCTCCTCTCGTGGCGGATTCCACGGCTCCGATCGCTCCTCCGCGGGTCCGCATGCGCCGCGGTCGGGGCCGGGGGATCCTCGAATGGGAGAAGCTCATCGCGCCCGGTATGCAGGCGACGTCCCGACCACACACTCGGCCGGACGTCCACCGTCCTCTCCAGCTTCATACGAGACGGAGGCCGCCGCCATGCAACCAGTCGTCACCGTGGGCGTCGACGGCTCGCCCGAGAGTCTGGCCGCTGCCCGTTGGGCCGCGGACGAAGCAGTGGGACGCAAGCTCGCGCTGCGGCTGCTGCACGCGTGGCCGCTGCTGGCGCCGGAACCAACCCGGATCCCCGCCGAAGTCGACCAGAACTACTGGGCGAAGCGTCTCGTCCATACGGCGCAGGCGGAGCTGCAAGCACGCCATCCGGGCCTGTCCGTCGTCGGGAACCTGGTTGCCGACGACGCCGAGCACGCCCTGCTCCAAGCGGCCTCGGAGTCGGAGATGATCGTCCTCGGCTCCCGGGGGCTCGAGCCCGTTGAGAGCTACTTCCTGGGGGACGTCAGCATGCCTGTCGTCGCGCGGGCCGAGCGGCCCGTGGTGCTGGTGCGCACCGAGCCCCCGGAGCGGAGACAACCGACGCCGGCGAGCCGTGTCGTGGTGGCCCTGAAACTGCACGGATCCTCAGACGACCTGCTCGACTTCGCCTTCCACACCGCGGCGGCCCGGGGTGTCCCTCTCCTCGCCGTCCACGGTCGCAGCGTGCCGCTCCACGCACGTGTGCCCTGGGGAGTGGACCACCACATCAGCGAGGACATGACGCGGGATGCGAACGAGCAGCTGAGCGGAGAGCTGCACTCGTGGCGGGCGAAGTACCCACAGGTGGACGTGGCCGACAGCATCCGTCTCGACAGTCCCGCAAAGGCCGTCGTACAGGCCGGCGAGGGAGCTGCCGTGCTGGTCTTGGGCCGGCGTCGGCATCGTGTCAGCCTGGTGCCCCGTCTCGGGCCTGTGGCGCAGGCCGCCATTCATCACGGACGCTGCCCTGTCGCCGTCGTCCCTCATGGCTGAGCCCAGCCTTCGCGCCGTGTGGCGGGCCGGGTGCGCGGGAACCATGGAGCGACGGTCGTCCGGGCCGAGTGCGGCACCCCGTTCGAGGAGTCGCCCGCCTGCTCGCAGGTAACCGGATCAGCGGACTGCCGGTGATCGAAGCCGACGAGCATGTCATGGGTGTGGTGTCGGGGACCGACCCCATGACGCGCCAGGCGGACATGCCCGGCCGGCACGCGTCGGCGCGTCGGTTCCGCGCCATGCTGACCATGGCCCCGCCGACAGGAGGCGAAGCTGAACGGCTGGACGACTTGCGTGTTCGCCGACCGACGATGAAGATCCGGACGGCGACGGCGCCAGGCGCTGTGCACGCCGGCGGTCTCCGAACCGGGCTACGGGCGATGTCGTCTTCGAGGCTGACGAGGTGGACGCGACGCCCGGGTACCGGGCGGAGCGTCGTCATCACCTACTCCGACCCGCTGGTGACCGACTCCTGATCCATCCATGGGGGACGCCATGGAGGAATCCAAGTACACCGTCGATGACGCGATGCCCCGGATCGTCGTGAGCTAGGACGTGTTGACGGCCAGGTCATCGCCTCGTCCGTCGGCCTCGTTGCGTTCTTGGCGCAGGACGTCGAGGACGACGGAGCCGTCGATGGTCTCGTGGGCGACCAGCCGTTCCGCCAGGCGTTCCAGGGCGGGCCGGTGACCGCGCAGCAGCGTGATCGCGCGTTGTTCGGCCTGGCGCAGCAGCCGGGCGACCTCCTCGTCGACGATCCGCTGGGTCTGCTCCGAGTACGGCGGCCGGCCGGGCTCGTCGGTGGTCCGGCCGAGGAAGTGCGGGTCGGAGGAGGCGTACCCGATGGGGCCGAGTTCCGGGGAGAGACCGAACTCCCGGACCATGCGGGTGGCGATCTGGGTGGCCCCGGCCAGGTCGTTGGCGGCCCCCGTCGATCCCTCGCCGAAGACCACGAGTTCGGCTGCCCGCCCGCCCAGGCGTACCGACAGAAGGTCGGTCAGATAACTCTCGCTGTACAAGTGGCGTTCCGCCTCGGGGAGTTGCTCGGTGACCCCGAGGGTGACACCGGCCGGCAGGATGGTGACCTTCGCCACCGGGTCGGCGTGCTCGCACAGTGCCGCGACCAGGGCGTGGCCCGATTCGTGGACCGCGACGGAGCGGCGTTCCTCGGGCAGCAGGGCGTTGGAGGACTCCCGGCGTCCCAGCAGCACACGGTCGCGGGCGGCATCCAGGTCGCGCGGCTCGATCCGGGTGCGATTGTCCCGCACGGCGTTGATGGCGCCTTCGTTGACCAGGTTGGCGAGATCCGCGCCTGAGAACCCGGGTGTGGCGCGCGCCACCGCGCGGAGGTCGATGTCCGGTGCCAGGAACTTGTCGCGGGCGTGGACGGCGAGGATTGCGGTCCGCTCGGCCTGGTTGGGCAGCGGCACGGTGACTTGCCGGTCGAAGCGTCCGGGGCGCAGCAGCGCCGGGTCGAGGGCATCTGGCCGGTTGGTGGCGGCGAGGACGACGATGCCGCTGGACTGGTCGAAGCCGTCCATCTCGGCCAGCAGCTGGTTGAGGGTTTGCTCGCGCTCGTCGTTGCCGCCCAGACGTGCCCCGTCTGCGCGACGCGATCCGAGTGCGTCGATCTCGTCGATGAAGATGATCGACGGAGCGCGTTTGCGGGCTTCGTCGAAGAGGTCGCGTACCCGGGAGGCGCCGACCCCGACGAACATCTCCACGAATGCGGAGCCGGTCATCGACAGGAAGGGCACGTCAGCCTCGCCGGCGACTGCCCGCGCGAAGAGTGTCTTGCCGGTACCGGGAGGCCCGACCATGATCACGCCTCGGGGTCCCTTGGCGCCCGCGGCGGTGTATCGGGCGGGATTGCGCAGGAAGTCGACGACCTCGCTGATCTCCTGCTTGACGCCGTCGTAGCCGGCGATGTCGTTGAAGCCGGTGGTGGGCCGTTCTGCCTCGATGATCTTTGCGCGCGAGCGTCCGATGGCGCTCAGCCCGCCCGTCACTGATCCTGCGGCACGGCGTCCCATCCACACGAAGAAGCCGATCAGCAGCAGGAACGGCAGGAACGTGAGGAGCACGGACAACCAGGCCGAGCCGCCGCCGCTGCTCTGGCTGGCTTCGATTCGCACGTGGTGCGATGTCATCTGCTGCTGGAGCTGGGCCCCGGTGCCCAGTGCGGTGGGGATCTGTGTGGTGAACTTCGTCCCGTCCTTCAGAGTGCCGCTGACCGCGCCTTTGTCGTTGATGTCCACCATCTGCACCTGGCTGGCGCCGACCTTGCCGACGAAGTCGGTGTAGGGCAGTGATGTCGTGTGCGGCCCGGAGCGGGCGCGAGAGAGCAGCAGGACGATGACGAGCGTCATAAGTATCCACCAGAAGATCCACCGTCCGCCGACCGGCTGAGGTTGTCGGGATGGAGGTGTAGGTGGTTCACGAGACGGCCCCGCCTTGGCGGGTGGCGTCATGTGCCGGTGCGGCATCCGCACTCGTGTGATCACCAGTCCCACGCCCTTCGGTTGGCATGAACCCCATCTACGAGCCTCAACCCGCTCGTTCCTGGGTGGCAGGGGTCGAATGGCCCTGATGGGGCCATCGGTCAGTGTTCATCCAAGCTCGCAGCCCTTGCCTGTTCCTCGCCGATGCCGCCACCGGGCGGGGAAGCATCCTCTACTACGGCTACGCCAGCCATTACGGCACGAACCCCCCTGTCGAGCAGCGGCCCGTTACCTGAGCCCGATGCCGCGCCCAGGCTGGAAACGCAAAGTTGCTCGTGCACGGTCAGCAGACGGACACACACCGCCTGATTCGGCTCTGAGCGAGTGGTACAGCGGGCAGGAGTCACGGGGATTGTGCCACCGCACCGCACCGCACCGCGCTTGCGCAGCCGCCCATATCCGGCCCCGCAGTCAGAATCGGCTCGCCAGCTCCCGGGCATCGGACTGTTCGCGCAGCCAGCCGGTGGCGTCCGTGAGCCGACGCACCAACCGGCTGCGCAACTGCGAGGTCCCGGACACGCTGTCGGTGCGCGCCTGAGTGTGCCGTTCGGGGCGGTTCTCAGCCTTTGAGGACGCCCAGCGGCACCAGGCGGGCGACAAGGCGGCCCAGGTTGTTGTGTTCGCTCGCCCGGACGACGGCGTCGACATCCTTGTACGCCTCTGGTGCCTCCTCGGTGATGCTCCTCCAGGAGGCGGGGCGCACAGCGACCCCCGCGTCGATCAGCTCCCGGCGCAACTGCCCGGCGGACATTTCGCGGTGCGCGCGGTGTCGGCTCCAGACGCGGCCCGCGCCGTGGCAGCAGGAGTCGAACGCCCGATTGCCGGTGCTGCCGGTCATGACGTACGAGGCGGTGCCCATTGTGCCGGGCACGAACACCGGCTGACCCAAGGGGCGGAGTGCGTCCGGCAGGTCGGGGCGGCCCGGTGGCAGGGCCCGGGTAGCGCCTTTGCGGTGGATGCACAGCAGGTGCTGGGCGGCATCGTTGTCGGTGTGGCGTTCCAGTTTGGCGAGGTTGTGCGAGACGTCGTAGAGCAGGTCCAGGCCTGCGTCGGTGGCCTCGAGAAAGACGCTGCGGGCGGCTTCGGCCAGCAGCTGGCGGTTGGCGCGGGCGAAGTTCGCAGCCGCGGCCATCGCACCCAGGTAGGCGCGACCTTCGGGCGAGTCGACGGGAACGCAGGCGAGTTGCGGGTCGGGTACCTCGATGCCGTACCGGCGCATCACGGTGTCCATGGCCCGCACGTGGTCGGCGCAGATCTGGTGGCCCAGACCGCGCGAGCCACAGTGGATCATGACGCACACCAGACCGGGGCGCAGGCCGAACGCTTGCGCGCACGGCTCGTCGTAGATGGCGTCGACTGCCTGGACCTCCAGGAAGTGGTTGGCCGACCCCAGGCTGCCGACCTGCCCGGCGCCGCGCTCCAGCGCACGTTCCCCGACCTGGGTGACATCGGCGTCGTCGACGGCTCCGCCGTCCTCGCACCGCTCCAGGTCGCGCGGTACGCCGTGGCCCTGCTCGACGGCGTACCGGGCACCGCCGCACAGGATTTCGTGCAGTTGCGCCCGGCTCGCCAGGTGCCACAGTCCGCCGCGCCCGAGCCCGCGCGGGATCATCACGTCCAGGCGGTCCATCAGTACGGGCAGCTTCGGCAGCAGGGCGGTGCGGTCCACGTGCGCGGTGAGCAGGCGTACCCCGCAGGAGATGTCGAAGCCCACGCCGCCGGGCGAGATGACCCCGCCGTGGGCGATGTCGGTCGCGGCCACGCCGCCGATCGGAAAGCCGTAGCCCCAGTGGATGTCGGGCATGGCGTACGAGGCGCGGACGATGCCCGGCAGCGTGGCCACATTGGCCACCTGCTGAAGGGCTTGGTCGCCGGGCTCGTCCGGCAGCAGCTCCCGTGGCGAGAGGACAACTCCGGGTGCGCGCATGGCGCCGGTCTGTTCGATGCGGAACCGCCAGGGTCCCTCCGCCACCAGCCGGATGTCCATGTCGCTTCGGCCTCCTCGGCGAGCCGTTCCGGCGCAGGACGCCGGGACGGACATCACACATCCAGCGTCACCCGGCAGGCCCACCCGTGCGCATCCCGGGCCAGCCACAGCCCGTGCAACGCGACCGCCTTGGGTATGGCCCCGGTCTGCGTGGCCGTCGAACTGTCGGCCATGCTGAATCGCACCCGTACCCCGCCCGGCTCCGGCGTCACCGTGATGTCCGCGGGAAGCTCGTCCGCAGCGTCCATGCGGTAGATGACTTCTTCGAGCACGGCAGCCAGGATCCGGCCGTCGTCCTCGGCTGACACCACGCACTCCCGGGTAACCATGGAAGCACCTGGAGGCAGTTCGGCGAAGCTGCCGACCATGCCCCGTACTGCTTCGACGATGCATTCCTCGCGCGTCGGCGCCCACGCCTCGACACGAAGATCACCGGTGTGCGGAAGACTCCGGTGTCCTCGCGGAGACTGTCCGGGCCCGGCATCGGTCATGGTGCTTGGACACCTTGACCCGAGAGCAGGCCGGTCGGCCGGGCATGCGTTCCGCGCCTGCCGGTCATCGTGGGTGGGGCGTTGTCGCATGGCGCAGGGATGTGCGGCAGATGTCGTACGACGTTTTCGTGCCACCTTTCTGCTGGTGACCACACGTGGTCGTACGGGCGCGGATCGAGGGTCGGTCGACCGAACCCGTCGATCGTGCCCGAGTAGGAGCGATGGTTCAGCCCTCGATCTCGACGTGGTGGGGCTTGGCTGTCTGAGACTTGGGGACGGTGACGGTGAGGATGCCGTCGGCGAGATTGGCGTGAACGTTCTCCGCTTTCACCTCGGTGGGCAGCAGCGCCCGGTACTCGAACCGCCCAGTGCGGCGCGTGCCGCGGCGCAGGACGCCTTCCCGTTCGCGCTCCTTCAGCTCCCCGGTGATGTGGAGTTCCCGTCCGCCGACCTCCACGTCGATGTCCTCGCGCTTGATGCCGGGCAGTTCGCATTCGATCTTGTAAGCCTCGTCGGTCTCGCTCAGGTCGGCCAACGGCGCCCAGGCCATGGGCTCGGTCCAGGACGGAGCGGCGGACTCCAGAAACCGGTTCATCCGCTCGAAGAGTTCGTCGAACTCGGCGGCTATCGGCTCACGCCAGGGGTAGGCCCGCTCCAGCAGGCTGCCGTGCCTGTGTCGTACGGGCAGAGTCATGCGGCTCACCTCCGCGGATGTGAACTCGAAGAGCCATGTGACTCCCTCCCTTCCATCATGAGCGATGGCTGCCCGGTCGGCGACCTCGTACCGGCACGGCTCGGACGCTGTGAGCTGGGGTGTTCGGCGGCTGATGATCAGCGTGGCGGTGTTCAGGACGGAGCGGCGAAGGTCGTGATCGCGCCGACCGGCGTCGGTATCGGACCGGCCGGGGCGCCGCGCCGACGCGCGCGGAGAAAAGGACCGGCAGGGCGCTACCGCAGGCCAGAAGCGTCGGGCCGGTTCGCCTCACTGCCTTTGCTGGAGTTCGGTGCACCCCCGAACCGTCGGGGCCGAACTGACGTGACGTCAGTTTGAGGAGCGCATGCGTTCAGGTCAGCGCCCCCTGGATCCACTGGGGAAAATCTGCGGCGTGCGCTGACGGCGGGACGCGCGGAACGCCGGGTGTGAGTCCGCGCGTGTCGCGGCGACCGGCATTCGAGGTTGTACTGGTGGCAGGAGCGCTGCCGAGCGATGGGAGCAGCCGTGTCGCCGTCCGACCTCACCCGCCCCGCGAAGCCGGAGACGGTCTTCGACCGCGACGCCGAGTGGG
Source organism: Streptomyces sp. NPDC091412 (assembly GCF_044756885.1). NCBI lineage: Bacteria > Bacillati > Actinomycetota > Actinomycetes > Kitasatosporales > Streptomycetaceae > Streptomyces > Streptomyces sp. NPDC091412. The sequence goes on from NZ_JBIVTV010000009.1 coordinate 9,312, forward strand.
ACGCGCTCGCCGCTTTCACCTGTGACGCCCGGCCCGGCGCCGGACTCGGTGTCGTGTCGGGACGACTGCGGCAGGGCAAGACGTACCTCCTGAAGGCACTCACCACAGCCCTGGACGGTTTCTGTTTCGGGGCGCAGCAGGCGGCCCGGGCCGAGTCTCTGCGCCGTCTCGGCATCGAACTCGCCCGGTACACGGGCGCAGCGCCGCCCCCTCACGGACCTTGCTGGGAGGATGCCATCGACGCGCTGCTCGCGCTGGGTGACCGAGGCCGGCCCGTGCCTGTCATCTTCGACGAGTTCCCCGACCTGGTACGACAGAGTCCCGAGCTGCCTTCCGTCATCCACAGCGCCTTCCGGCGGCTGCGCGAGACAGGGCGGGACAACCGCACGCGCCTGCTGCTCAGCGGCAGTTCCCTGCCGGTGATGCACCGGCTCTTCGGCGCGGCCTCACCGCTGCACGGACTGGCCGATCTGGAACTCACCCTTCGTCCGCTGGGCTTCCGGCAGGCCGCACGGTTCTGGGGCATCGACGACCCCCGCCTCGCCCTGTTGGTTCACGCCGTCGTTGGCGGAACCCCCGCCTACCGGCGCTACGTCGCAGACGACACTCCCAGCGGACCGGACGACTTCGACGGCTGGGTGTGCAGAAACGTCCTGAACTCCCGAACTCCCCTGTTCCTGGAAGTCCATCACCTGTTGCAGGAGGAAACCGACCACTGGGACCGCGCGCTGTGCCACTCCGCGCTCGCCGCCATCGCGACGGGCTGCCAGACCCAGGGCGAGATCGCAGAATGTCTCGGCACTCCGCTCACCGACGCCTCACACTGTCTGGCGCTCCTGCAGGCGAACGGCCTGCTGTACAGCGAACCCGACGCCTTCCGGCCGCACCTGGTCCGGCTGCGTATCGCGGAGCCACTGCTCGCCTTCGAACACGCAGCCGTCTGGCCCCATCGCTCGGCGCTGGAACAGTGGAACGCCGTCGAGGTCTGGCGGCTCGCACGTCCCGTCTTCGACTCTGCGGTAGCCGGCCCCCACTTCGCACAGATCTGCCGGGACTGGGCCCTGGACTTCGCCGATCAGGCCGTATTCGGCGCACACCCCGCAACAGCGGCTCACGGCTCACTCCCCGACCCCGAGCAACGCGCCGGTCCGGACGCGGCAGCGGACGTCGTCGTACGCGGCCGGGCGGACGCCCGGTCCGGGCCTCTGCTGTCAGTGGGAGTGGCACGCTGGGACGAGGTCATGGACCTGCATCACCTGGAACACCTCCGTCACCTCCTCACGCTGCTCGCCGCCAATGGCGAGGACGTCACCCATACCCGTCCTGCCTGCTACAGCGGCGTCGGCTTCACACCCGCGCTCCACGCGGCGCAAGCCGACGGACAGGTGGTGCTGGTCGATCCCGACCGGCTGTACCGGGGCGATTAGCCCGGTGGCAACAGCGACGACGTGCAGCGCCCAGCGGTGATCCCGTTCAGCCGGGGATGCGGTTCGTCGTCCCGCACCTCGCAACGTCCCGGTGCTCCCCGTGGACCTGCGCCAGCCATCGGCGACGGGCTGTCGAACGCCGGACCGCCGGACCGCCGGACCGATTCCGTTCCTCCGACCGGTCTCCCGTACCTGGCCTGGAAGCCGAGCGCCAGGGCACAGCCTCGGCAAAGGGTTCGCGGCCGGTGACCGTGCCGCCCACGCGGGCAGGCGGGCAAGAGCGGCCGGGGCGCGTCAGCAATGCGGACGCACGATCGACCTGACCCGCTGGCAGGTGGCCAACTGCTACATGGGCCGGGTGGGACTTATCAACAGCGGCGGCGTGTCGGCAGGCCAGGGGGACCTCGCGCAAGTCGTACGGACGGCAGTGATCAACGAGCGGGCCGGCGGTACCGGCCTCATCACCGGTCGAAAAGCCTTCCAGCGGCCCACCGGCGAAGGCATCGAGTTGCTCCACGTCGTCCAGGGCGTCTACCTCGACGACACCATCACCGTAGCCTGACCAGGCCCCTGGATTCAGCCGTCGTAGTCACGTACGCCGCCGCGCCGTTCAGGCTCCGTGGCCGGAACCGCGGACTACGACGACGGGGCACGGGGCGTGCTGCACGCAGTGCTGGCCGACCGACCCCAGCAGTGCCTCGCTGAATCCGCCGTACCCTCGGTTGCCCACGACCAGCAGCTGAGCTCCCGCGGCGGCATCAAGCAGGACCGCGGCCGGGTGTCCGTGAGCTGAGACAGGGCGGAGGTCGACGGGCCGTCCCGGGCCCGGGCCGAGGGCCTCGTCGATCGTCCGGTCGAGGATTTTGCGTGCCTGCTTCTGGTAGTCAGCCGGATCCGTGTCTGTGGGTGGCGCCAGGCCGAACCAGGGCGTTGGGAAGTCCCAGGCAATGATCGCGTCGACCACGCCCCCTACCAGCTTTCCCTGGCTGACTGCCCACCGCAGGGCTGCCTTCGAGGGTTCAGAGCCGTCGACACCTACCACAATCCGCGGAACTGACGTCGCTTCGTCACTCATCACGTACCTGCCTGGTCACGCTTGGCATCCCCTTCTCACCATGCCTGTGGCTGCCTGGGACCGCCACTTCGACGGGACGTCGATGACGTCCGACGGCTGGGCGCCGCGGCACTCGGACCGGTGAACCGCTACGCCACATGGCGCAGTGGGCGGTGCTCCTTGTCGTGGGGACACGGGACCGGGCGGCTTCGATGGCGCCGCAGTCGGCTCGGTGGCCCTGCGGGCAGCCGCAGCAACTGCCTGGCCCGGAACCTGGCCCATTCGCCCTCCCCAGCGCGGCGAGTACGGCCTACTGCCTGTGGTCGGGCGACTGCCCAGGGCGGGGTCAGGAGCGTACGGCGGCCGCTGGAAGGGTGAGTGTCACCGAGAACAACCGTCCGTCGTCGTACGTCGGTTCGAGCGTGCCGCCCATCGCCTCGGTGAGGTCCTGGGAGAGCCGCAGCGTCAGGCTGTCGGCACGCTGGGCGCCGTCGGCGCCGCCCGTGAGCCGGATGCGAAGCCTGCCGTCGAAGGCTTCAGCGGTCAGCGTCGGCGGCCGCCCAGCCGGGCTGTGAATCAGGGCGTCGGCTGCGAGAGCGGTCAGGACCCGGGTGAGCAGGGCGCCATCGGCGATCACATCGGGCGCCTGCTCCGGTAGCCGGACCTGGATGGTCCGGCCGCCGGGGCCCAGGTCGTCCAGTACGGCGGTCAGTAGCTCGTCGAGGCCGACGGGGCGCAGGTAGAGGTCGAGAGCCCCACCCTGCAACCGGTCGAGGTCGGCGAGGTCGGCGACGACCTGTGCGGCACGGCGGACCGACGTGCGGGCCGTGCCCATGTCCTGGCGGGCGAGGGCTTCTTCCGCCGCGCGCAACCGCTCCCGCAGGTCGCGGCCGGCTGCCCGGATCAGGGAGGCGCGCGTGCGTTCGGCGTCTGCGAAGGTGTCCGTCTCGGCGGCGTGCCGGGCGAGCGTGCCGTGCAGGTGGGCCATCCCGAGTTGGGCCGCGCACGCCCCGAGGATCCGCTGGTCGTCGGTGGCCAGGACACCTTGGGTCGCCAGCGTGAGCGTGTCGCTGACCGGACTTTCGACGTCGGCTTCGTACGGCTGCTCCGGTGGGTGTGCACCGGCGCTTGCGACCACGTACCAGCGTGGCCCCGGTGCTGTCTCGGGTGCGCGTTCGAGAAGGCTGACGCCGGTCAGCCCGAAGCTCTCCCGCACCTGTTCGACGAGGCTCGGCAGGTCCTGGCCGTGCATCATGGCCGTTGCCAGCCGGTTCAACACCCGCGCCTCCCATGTCGCGCGTACAGCCTGGCGGGTGTGCCGGGCGGCCGCGTGGGCAGCGGCTCCCACCAGGGTGGCGGCAATGACGAAGCACGCCAGGGCGAGGGCGTCGCCGCCGTGTTCGACCCGCAGCGAGTGAAGGGGCGCGGTGAAGTAGTAGTCGGCGAGCAGCGCCGCCGCGAGGGCCACTGCCAGCGCCGGAACCAGCCCACCGACCAGGGCGGTACCCACGGCGGCGAGCAGGTAGACCAGAAGCACGCCGGACAGGCCGAGCCGGGGGACTGGAGCGGTGAGGAGCAAGGTCAGCACGGGTAGCAGCAGCGCGGCCCCCACCGCCGCTGACCAGAACCGCCGTGGTCCTGTACCGCGGCCGGGGCGCGGCAGCCGCGTCGTGAAGGCGGAGCCGGCGGCCGCCTCGTGGGTGATCACATGGACGTCGATGGGGCCGGAGCCACGGATCGTGCGATGCCCCACCCCGGCGTCCAACAGCAGGGACAGCCGGCCGCGGCGGCTGGCGCCGAGCACGATCTGGGTGACGTTCTCGGCCCGGGCGAACTGCAGCAGCGCCGCGACCACCGACTCGCCCGTCGTCTGGTGGTAGGTGCCGCCCAATGACTCCACCAGGGTGCGCTGGGACGCGAGGGCCGCCGGATCGGCGTGGGTGAGTCCGTCGGCAGGCACAACGTGCAGCGCCAGCAGTTCGCTGCCCGGAGTACGCGCGGCGATCCGGGCGGCCCGTCGGATCAGCGTCTCTCCCTCCGGGCCGCCGGTCAGCCCCACCATGATCCGCTCACGGGTTTCCCAGGGGATGGCGATGCCGTGCTCGGCGCGGTAGTGCTGCAGTCCCTCCTCCACCCGGTCGGCGAGCCACAACAGCGCCAACTCGCGCAGCGCGATGAGATTACCCACCCGGAAGTAGTGGGTGAGGGCCGTCTCGATCCGGTCCGGCGGGTAGATGTCGCCGTGCGCCAGGCGTCGGCGCAGCACTTCGGGCGGAAGGTCGACCAGCTCGATCTGATCGGCTCGGCGGGCCACCTCGTCCGGCAGCGTCTCGCGCTGGCGCACTCCCGTGATCTGCCGGACGACGTCGTTCAGGGACTCCAGGTGCTGGACGTTGAGCGTGGTGACGACGTCGATCCCGGCGTCCAGCAGTTCCTCCACGTCCTGCCACCGCTTGGCGTTGCGGGTGCCGGCGCCAGGGGCATTGGTGTGGGCGAGCTCGTCCACCAGCGCGACCTGGGAACGGCGGGCCAGCACCGCGTCGAGGTCCAACTCGGTGAACTCCGCTCCCCGGTGGGTCACCGTACGCCGCGGCACCGTCTCCAGGCCTTCGGCCATGGCGGCGGTCGGTCGCCGCCCGTGTGGCTCGACGAAACCCGCGACCACATCGGTGCCGGAAGCGCGCAGGCGCTGACCCTCTTCGAGCATGGCGTACGTCTTGCCCACGCCGGGGGCTGCCCCCAGGTAGATCTGCAACCGTCCACGCGCCATCCCCGAGCTCCCGCCGGCTCGTCGCACTGTTCGCCGCGTACCTCCCTTCATGATGTACCCGGAGCAACGGCACGCCGCGCGTCGCCGCCGCACTGGGCCTGGCGCCGGGGACGGCAGAACAACCACTCATACGGCGAGACCGGGCCTGCGTCCGCGTGCGCAGCGATCACCGCGGCGGAGTCGACCGTCATGGCGGTGCCTTCCTCGCCCGTCTGTCGTGTCGTTCGCCCGGTGAAGCATCGGCTCGTTCGGCCTGTTCGACGCCTATTTTCTGCAGTCTTCCGACTCGTCGTGGCGTGCCAAGGGCCGATCGGCTCACTGAACGGCTCACACGGCCCACTCGGCCGTCCTTCCCTGGCGCGCCACCGCGGAGTCGCGCAGCGTGGAGGTGAGGGAGACGGAATTCGGCGTGGCCGGCGAGCGGCCCGCAGGAGAGGTGAGGCGTATGGGCACGGACACTTCCAGGCCGCGTGTCGTGGTCGGCGTCGACGGTTCGCCGTCCTCGCACGCGGCGCTGCGCTGGGCCGTGCGGTACGCCGGACTGATCGGCGGAACCGTGGACGTGGTGGCGGCGTGGGATCTGCCCGGCGCGTACGGCTGGTCGGCTCTGGCCGTGGACGCCGACTTCGACGAGGCCGTCGCCCGGCAATGGCTGAGCCAGGAGCTGAGCGAGGTGCTGGGAGCCGAGGAAGCTGCCGCGGTCAGGGCGCTTGTGATCCGTGGTAACACCGTCGAGGTGCTGCTGACGGCCGCCGAGGGGGCCGAGGTGTTGGTGGTGGGCAGCCGGGGGCGCGGCGGGTTCGCCCGAGCTCTGCTGGGGTCCGTCAGCCGGCACGTCACCGCGCATGCCAGGTGCCCGGTTGTGGTGGTGCGCCCGGAGTCGCGAGGAGGACAGTCCGGCGGACCCGTATGACCCAGTTCCGGCGGCCCGCGACTCGTGCGTCATGGCGGCTTCGATGACCTCGACTCACACCCTGCTGGGACGTAGGACGCTTCCCTCAGCGCGGGCTGTAGGTCAGGCAGTCGGCCACCTTCCGGCCGGAGCCGACGGTGATGCCCGGCGCCTGGCATTCGAGCCGGGTGTTGTGCCGGCAGTCGGTCATCTTGCAAGCACCCACCTGCCCGGTTCCGGCCGGATCACCGCCTTTGAAGGAGGTGATGAAGTACGTGTCGCACTGGGCGTGCGGGGGATCTCCGATGGTGATGGCCAGCGCGTGGCACGCGCTGCCGACGTTGTAGGAGCACGCTTCGACCGCGCACTCGTTGATGTACGGCATGTCCATGGATCCTCCTGGCATTCGGCACACGCCGAGGGCCGACGGCGGTGGCAGCCTGTGCGGGTTGCACGAGGTCAGTCCTCAAGGTGTGGGGGACCCTCGCCTCGGCATCGCGCACGACACGCGCAGCGACCGGGGATCGTCCCAATGGCGGTAACGCCTCCCCGGGCTCGGGGGACTACCAGCAGATCGCGCATGATGAGGAGCCGGGCGTGTGATGCTGCGTGAACGCCCGGCCGGTCTTGGCGTCGTGGCCGGGTTCGTGCGTGAGAGCGTCGACCACATGTTGATGGTGGCCCGCTTCCGGTGGGGGCCGGCGGACCCGTCCGCGACGGCACCGGCGGTGCTGCAGGCGTCCGGAGTTGCGCCCCTCGCGCAGCGGGATGCTCGGGCGGTGCGTACGGGCAGCGAGTTGGATGCCGGCGAGCCCGCTCGAGGGGCGTCCCGAGACTGCTGTCGTGGCTGTGCGCGACGACCGTCGCGCACAGCCATTCTCCTACTCCTCTGTGGCGGGTTCTTCAGCCTCGGTCTCCTCGGCTGCGGTGGGGGCGGGTTCTTCTGCTCCCGTCTCAGCCGCCTCGGGGCTCGGCTCTTCGCCCTCCGCAGGGCCTGCCTCAGTCGTGGCCGGTGACTCCTCGGGGGTGGTCACCGCCTCTGTCCCTTCGGCCGCGGTGGGTTCCTGCTCGGTGTCGCTCACGTGCTCACCGCCTTCCCGTACTGACAGGCAGAAAGAGGCTCAGGTGTCGTCTGGTCGGACGATCGACATGATGCGGAATTCACTACTCATGATGTCACCGAACAGCACTCTGAGGCTTGTCGCGAGGCGACTGGGTATACCCGGAAACGTGCCGCAGGCCGCTGTGATCAACCCCGACGGCGGGCGGCGGGGTCGGACGCGGCCACGTGCGCGGCGACCGCGTCGACGCCGCCGCGCTCGGCGGCACGGGGGAGTGCGGAGTGCCGGAGCCGATACAACGTCCAACCCCTCAGCTCGTCGATGTCCTCGGGGAAGACGAGGGGTTGGCCAGCAGCCGGGTGTTCTCCTCGAAGATCTACTCCGCTCGCCGGTAGGACAGCGGGCCCGTTCGGTCTCCGGACACACGTCCAGCGTTGCGGTACCGGCCGTGGCCTTGCGGCCGGTGAGGATCAGCGGGCTGCGGGTGCGGCTGGCGTGCAGGCGGGGCAGCAGCCGAGCGGTGCCGGACTGCGAGTGCATCCACTCGGGAGGACGGACGAGCCGGGCGTGGGGGCCGATGATCAGCGCCCGTGGTCATTTGCCGCAGCGGGTCGGGCTCAGTGCGTCAAGAACTCATCAAATCAGCGCTCCATAGCGTCACAAACCCGCTAATGAGACTTGTCGAGTGAATAGCTCAGAACTGTTCTGGAAGAGATGTTTTCGACTGGCATATCCCTTTCTCTGCGATCGCATTGTCACGCCGCAGGCGAGCGTTCCCTTCCCGTCATCGCTACGGGGGTGTCACACATGTCGGATCTTGGATTCATCGCCCTCGCCATCGCCGCATTCGCCCTGATCGGTCTAATCGCCAAGGGAGTGAGCCGGCTGTGAGCCTGGACAACATCGTCGGCCTGGTCGTCGCCGCCTGCCTGGTGATCTACCTGGTCCTGTGCCTGATCTTCCCCGAGAGGTTCTAGCTGCGTCCCGCACGGTCCGTAGCTGGAGAGGTTCTCCATGAACGCCACTCTCGCGGGCTGGCTGCAGATCATCGCCCTAGTGGGTGCGCTGGCCCTGACCTTTTGCCCGCTCGGCGACTACATGGCCCATGTCCTCACCTCCCCCCGGCAGTGGCGCGCGGAGCGCCTGGTCTACCGGGTCGGCGGTGTGCACGCGGACGCCGAACAGACGTGGCCCGCCTATCTGCGCAGCGTGCTGGCCTTCTCCTTGGTCTCGGCGCTGTTCCTCTACGGTTTTCTGCGGCTGCAGAACCGTCTGCTGCTGTCCCTCGGCATGAAACCGGTCAGCCCCGACCTGGCCTTCAACACCGCTGCCTCCTTCGTCACCAACACCAACTGGCAGTCCTACTCGGGCGAGGCGACCATGGGCCATCTGGTGCAGATGGCGGGCCTGGCGGTGCAGAACTTCGCCTCGGCGGCGGTCGGGATCGCCGTGGTCGCGGCCCTGATCCGCGGGTTCGCCCGCAAGAGGACCGGTCAGGTCGGCAACTTCTGGCAGGACCTCACCAGGATCGTCCTGCGGATACTGCTGCCGATCTCGTTGGTCATGGCGATCGTGCTGGTCGCCGCGGGCACGATCGAGAACTTCCACGGCTTCCAGTCGATCATCACCATCGCCGGGCAGCATCAGTCCATCCCCGGCGGCCCGGTCGCCTCCCAGGAGGTCATCAAGGAACTGGGTACCAACGGCGGCGGGTTCTACAACGCCAACTCCGCCCACCCCTTCGAGAACCCCAATCCGTTCACCAACTGGCTGGAGATCTACCTACTGCTGGTGATCGGCTTCGCTCTGCCGCGGACCTTCGGGAGGATGGTCGGCGACAACCGTCAGGGCTACGCGATCGTCGCCGTGATGGCGCTGATCTGGGCCGCTTCGGTGGCCATCGTCACCGCCAACGAGCTGCACAGCGTCAGCAGTTCGGCCGGACACGCGGCAGGCGGCATGATGGAGGGCAAGGAGCAGCGGTTCGGGATCTGGGCTTCGGCCTTGTTCGCCGTGTCCACCACCCTGACGTCCTGCGGTGCGGTCAACTCCTTCCACGACTCGTACACGCCGGGCGGCGGGGGTATGACGATCTTCAACATGATGCTCGGCGAGATCGCTCCCGGCGGCGCCGGATCCGGCCTGTACGGGATCCTGATCCTGGCCATCGTGGCGGTCTTCGTCGCCGGGCTCATGGTCGGCCGCACACCCGAGTACCTGGGCAAGAAGCTGCGCGGCCGGGAGATGAAGTACGCCTCGCTGTACATCCTCACCACCCCGGCGATCGTGCTGGTCGGCGCCGGGATCGCGATGGCCCTGCCGGGCGAACGGGCGGCGATGCTCAACCACGGCCCGCACGGCTTCTCCGAAGTGCTCTACGCCTTCACCTCGGCCGCCAACAACAACGGCTCCGCGTTCGCCGGACTGAGCGCCAACACCGTCTGGTACAACACCGCGCTCGGGCTTGCGATGATCCTGGGCCGCTTCCTGCCGATGGTTTTCGTGCTGGCGCTGGCCGGATCGCTTTCCCAGCAGCAGCCGGTGCCCGTCACGGCGGGCACGCTGCCCACCCACCGGCCGCAGTTCGTCGGCCTGCTGTCCGCCGTGATCCTCATCGTCGTCGGACTCACCTACTTGCCCGCGCTCGCGCTGGGACCGCTCGCGGAAGGGTTGCACTGATGCCCACCACCGTGGAAGCCGCGGCACCGACGGGCCCGCCGGCGACTGATCGGCATCGGGTCTCCGCGGGGTTGCTGGACCCCAGGCTGCTCCTCGTCTCCATCCCCGGCGCGCTGCGCAAGCTCGACCCGCGCCTGATGGTCAAGAACCCCGTCATGTTCGTGGTCGAGGTCGGCGCAGTGCTGACCACCCTGTCCGCGATCAAGAACCCGAGCGTCTTCGCCTGGGTGATCACCGTCTGGCTCTGGCTGACCGTGGTCTTCGCCAACCTGTCGGAAGCGGTGGCGGAAGGACGCGGCAAGGCGCAGGCGGAGACACTGCGCCGAACGAAGAGGGACACCATCGCCCGTCGTGTCATCCGTGAGCGGCAGCCCGGCACACCGGAGGTCACCGAGGAGGTGCCCGGGACCGAACTGCGGCTCGGCGATCACGTCGTGGTCGAGGCCGGTGAGATCATCCCCGGTGACGGCGATGTGGTCGAGGGCATTGCGAGCGTGGACGAGTCCGCGATCACGGGTGAGTCGGCCCCCGTGATCCGCGAATCGGGCGGTGACCGCTCGGCCGTGACGGGCGGGACGAAGGTGCTCTCCGACCGGATCGTGGTGCGGATCACCTCGAAACCCGGCGAGACTTTCGTCGACCGCATGATCGCGCTGGTGGAGGGCGCGGCCCGGCAGAAGACACCGAACGAGATCGCGCTCAACATCGTGCTGGCCTCGCTGACCATCATCTTCATGGTCGCCGTGGTGACCCTGCAGCCGTTCGCCATCTTCGCCGGCGCCGAACAGTCCATCGTCATCCTGGTGGCGCTGGTCGTCGCCCTGATCCCGACCACGATCGGCGCGCTGCTCTCCGCGATCGGCATCGCGGGCATGGACCGGCTCGTGCAGCGCAACGTGCTGGCCATGTCCGGACGCGCCGTGGAGGCCGCGGGCGACGTCAACACCCTGCTCCTGGACAAGACCGGCACCATCACCCTGGGCAACCGGCAGGCCGCCGAGTTCCTGCCGGTCAGCGGCGTCGACCTCGAAGCACTCGCGGACGCCGCCCAGTTGTCCTCGATCGCCGACGAGACACCAGAAGGGCGCTCGATCGTGGTCCTCGCCAAGGAACGTCACGCGCTGCGCGCACGGACCGAAGGCGAGCTGGCACACGCCGAGTTCGTCCCGTTCACCGCTCAGACCCGGATGTCGGGGGTGGACCTCAACGGCACGCTGGACAACCGCTCGCTACGCAAGGGCGCGGCCACCGCGGTCATGCGCTGGGTCCGCGACCACGGCGGCCACCCCACCGAAGAGGTCGGCCCGCTGGTCGACGGCATTTCCGCCAGCGGCGGCACGCCGCTGGTCGTCGGCGAGGTGGTGCGGCAGGCAGGTGTCGAGAGCGCCCGGATCCTCGGTGTCATCCACCTCAAGGACGTGGTCAAGCACGGCATGCGCGAGCGCTTCGAGGAGCTGCGCCGCATGGGCATCCGCACCGTGATGATCACCGGTGACAATCCGCTGACCGCCGCCGCGATCACCAAAGAAGCAGGCATCGACGACTTCCTCGCCGAAGCCACGCCCGAAGACAAGATGGCGCTGATCAAGCGGGAGCAGGCCGGCGGCAAGCTGGTCGCGATGACCGGCGACGGCACCAACGACGCCCCCGCCCTGGCCCAGGCGGATGTCGGGGTGGCGATGAACACCGGCACCTCGGCCGCCAAGGAAGCCGGCAACATGGTCGACCTCGACTCCAACCCGACCAAGCTCATCGAGATCGTCGAGATCGGCAAACAGCTCCTCATCACCCGGGGCGCGTTGACCACCTTCTCCATCGCCAACGACATCGCCAAATACTTCGCGATCATCCCCGCGATGTTCGCCAGCGTCTACCCGGGACTGCACCATCTCAACATCATGGGCCTGCACAGCCCGACCTCGGCAATCTCCTCCGCGATCATCTTCAACGCGCTGATCATCATCGCACTGATCCCGCTGGCCCTGCGCGGCGTACGCTACCGGCCCTCCTCAGCGGCTGCGCTCCTCAGCCGCAACATCTGGATCTACGGCCTCGGCGGCCTGGTGCTGCCGTTCCTCGGCATCAAGGCCATCGACCTGATCATCCAGTTCGTCCCCGGACTGCACTGACCGACAAGGAGGGTGATCCTCGTGCTCGGCTCTCTCGTCCACGTGGTCCGCCACCACCTGGCGGCGCTGCGCATGCTGCTGGTGTTCACCGTGATCCTGGGCATCGCCTATCCGCTGGCCGTCACCGGCATCGCCCAGGGCCTCTTCCCGCACCAGGCCAACGGATCCATGATCAAGGACAGCGGCCGGCCGGTCGCCTCCGCCCTCATCGGCCAGAACTTCAACCTCCCGCTGCACAAAGGCCAGACCAGGCCGGCACCCGACCCCAAGTGGTTCCAGCCCCGCCCGTCCGCGGCCGGAAGCACCGGCTACGACCCGACCAGCTCCAGCGCCTCCAACCTCGGCCCCAACAACGCCACGCTGATCAAGACGATCGCCCAGCGCCGGGCCGCGGTGGCCGCGTTCGACGGCGTTCGGCCGAGCAGCGTTCCCGCCGATGCGGTCACCGCCTCCGGCTCCGGGCTCGACCCGAACATCTCATCCGCCTACGCCTACGAGCAGGTGAACCGGGTGGCGAAGGCCCGCCAGCTGGACCCGGCCGCGGTCCGCAAGCTCGTCGCCGCGCACGTCAGCGGCCGCCAGCTGGGTTTCCTCGGGCAGCAGGGCGTCAACGTCGTCCGGCTCAACCACGATCTGGCCGCGTTGCAGCAACGATGAACATGCACCGCGCACCATGCGTCACGCGGTCCGGTCCCGCGAGCTCCCCCTCACCCGACCGGGCCACGTGACTCCTGGCGCGAGGGCGCCGTCCGACGCCAGGAAAGGGACGGAGATGACGCGACACGTGCTGGTCGTCAACCACGAGCCGCAGCTGTTGCGCGCCCTGGACGTCAGTCTGACCGCTCAGAGCTACGCCGTCGCCACCGCGTCCGACGGAACCAGCGCCCTGCGCCTGGCCTCCAGCAAGCCGCCGGACGCGGTCATCGTCGACCTCGACCTGCCGGACGCCGACGGCACCGACGTCATCACCGGCCTGCGGTCCTGGTCGTCCATGCCCGTCATCGCGCTGTCGGAGCATGCCGCACCCGCCGACGTCGTCGGCGTGCTGGACGCGGGCGCCGACGACTACGTGGCCAAGCCATTCGCCATGGAGGAACTGCTGGCCCGGTTGCGTGCCGTGCTGCGGCGTACGGACCGTGGTGGCGGACCCCGGACGGTCACTGTCGGCGACTACGCCGTGGACCTGACCGCTTGCACCGTGGTGAGCGATTCGGGACACGGCGAGACCGTCCACCTCACGCCCAAGGAATGGCAACTGCTCGCCACGCTGTTGCGCAATCCGGGACGGCTGGTCACAGGCCATCAACTGCTGCGCGACATCTGGGGACCGGGGCACGACGAGCACTCCAACTACCTGCGCATCAACATCTCGGGCCTGCGCCACAAACTCGAGCCCGACCCGGCGCATCCGCGCTACCTGATCACCGAGCCCCGCATGGGCTACCGCTTCGAACCCAGCGGAGACAAGGCGCGGTGAGCACGGCAGACACGGTCGTCATGGCGGTCTTCGCCGCCTGCGGCGGTTGCGTGACGGCGCTCGCCGGACTCACCGGCCTGCGCCAGACCCGCAGGATCGAGCGGACCGGCGTCAGGGCCTGGGCACTGGTCAAGCCCAACCCCGAAGCGCGTGGCGAGGATCCCCCGTCGCCACGCCCACTGCTCCAGTTCAGCACAGAGGCCGGCCAAGTGGTGGAGATCGCCAGCCCCGTACCAACGACTCGACGGCGGCCATTGCGCGACGGCAACACACTGCTGATCACCTACGACCCGGCCGACCCGGGCAGCATCGTCGTCCACAACCGCGAACGGCGTCTGCTGGACTACGGGTTCATCGCCGCCGGAACGCTCGTGCTTCTGCTCGCACTCGTGCTGGTCAGCCTCGCAGCGCTGTAGTCCGCGCTCAGCATTCCTACGGGCGCATCGCCACCTGAAATGCCCGCTGGTCCTCCGACCGAGCAGTCCGGCACTGTCGGCGACCGCCCCACCCCTCCCGCTCACCACTGCTGAACCTCACACAGCGTGACGACCAGCGCCACCCGGCGACAGGGAGGCAGGTCGACGAGGACGACGAGAAGATACCCTTGAGTGTCAGGATCATCGTCGGAGCGGACCATCCAGACCCGGGTCAATGACCACGAGGATCACTGCCCCATCGGTTCGGGGAGGAGATCGTGAATGAGGACACCGCAGGTCGGGCTGACCATGATCTCATGCGTCGCATTGAGGTGCGACTTGCGCAGCTCGGTCTCACGGAGGAGGAGTTGGCGGGTCAGGCAGGCATGTCGCCGCGCTACTTCCGGCACCTGATCGCGTCCGGGGCCGATTTCGACCGCGGTGGCTTCCTGCGGGTCGCCGCCGCGCTCGGTATGACCCACCAGGAGTTGCTCGAAGGCCGAAGCGACGCGCCCGCAGGCCAGGGCGGAGCGGCACAGCACCCTGTGCTCATGAAACTCACGACCAAGGAATGCTGGGAGCGGCTCGGCACCCACGGGATCGGGCGTATCGCGTTGCCCGCTCATCCGGGGCCCGGCGTCTTCCCGGTCAACTACATTGTTGACGGCATGACGGTCGTTTACCGCACGGATCCCCGAGGCGCCGCGGTGGCCGAACCCGGCGGCGAGGTCTCCTTCCAGGTCGATCACGTCGACGAGAGCCGGAGCGTCGGCTGGAGCGTCCTGCTCGCCGGCACCGCCGAACACGTCACCGATCCTGAAGCCGTCCAACGCCTCGCTGAGCAGTCCGTCAGCGAGCCGTGGGCCGGCGGTGTCCGCAACCTTTGGATCCGCGTCGTTCCGGCGGAGATCAGCGGCCGCCGGATCCACGGCCTTTGATCATTGCGGGGACGCAGCTTCCGAGGGAGGCCCGGGCGGCTCCTGCAGGACGCTCCAGGCGACCGGACCCAGCAGGTCGCCGAGCCGCCGGAAGACCTCGAGAAACAGGTCGTCGATGGTCAGCACGCCGACCACCCGACCCGCATCCAGCACCGGAAGCCGGCGGACCCCCGTGCGACGGAAGGAACGGTAGGCCAACTGGAGGTCGTCGGCGGCTTCGATCGTGGCGACGCGTGGTGACATGACCGCCTCCACGCGGGCCTCCGTGCCCAGGCCGCCGCCCATGCCCCGTACGGCCAGGTCGCGGTCGGTGACTATGCCGCGCAGCGCTCCGTCCTCGACCACGAGGACAGAGCCGACGGCGCACTCGGCCATCCGTCGGGACACCTCGACCAGGGAGACGTGCGGCGGTACGCACACCGCCGGAGCAGTCATCACCTCGGAAACCTTCATGCGACCGCACGCTCCGATCGGTCCGTCAGAGGACGTCGAGCAGGTCGGCCACCGGCCGCCGTGGGCTCGCGTGGCCTTCGGGGCCGTAGCCGAGCCGGATCACCATCTGGACGTGGGCCATGGCCGAGACAGGATCGCGGACGGCCCACCGGATCTCCGGCCACTCCAGGGGCTGGGAGGTGACCGAGGCGACCAGCCCGTCCGTGGTGGCCCGGAGCAGGACTCGCTCCAGTGCCTGACCGGCGCGGAGCCAGTCCACAGGCTCATCGTGGGCCGTACCCAGCAGGGCGATGTTCGGGTTCTTCTCGAAGGCCGCCCAGCTTCGCCCGGGCATCGGACGGCCGGCGGCGAAGTCACGCACCGGGGCCGAGGTACCGCGTTGGCGAGGACCGAACGCCTCACCGGGAATGCCGTCGGCCGCCCCCGCGGTACCGGACAGCTCCGTGTGCGTCCAGCGCTCCGTCTCCCCGCGTACTTCCGGGGTGAGTGCTTCCCTGCCCTCGGCATCCCGCACCAACTCCAGGATCGCCTGCACATGCCAGGCACCGGGGAACGACAGCTCGGCCCCCTCGGCGCGGGCCGCTTCGCACAGCCTCTCCCGCACGGCGGCCGGGAGCGCTTCGTCACGGAAAGGAAGACGGCTGGAGTGACGGCGGCCGATCGCAGGGCCCAGGCGGGCGAGCGCCCCGTCGGGTGGTCCGGTGCCGCACAGATCCACCTCGGCGAGGAAGTCCTGGTGGGCCGGGTCGGGCAGCAACCGGACGACCGGCGCCAGCCCCGCCGCGGCGGCGGCCACACGCAGGTTGAGGAGCGCGGCGCCGCACCCCATGCGCAGGCCGCGATTCACGGGGTCTGTTCGCGGGAGTGCGCGCTCCGGGTCGGCGTACAGACGCAGGACGCCGGTGTCCCGCAGATAGCGGAAGGCCCAGGGCTGCGCGTTGTGCAGCGAGGGCGCCGCGGCGGCGTCCGCGACGAGTGCCTCGACGGTGTTCACGTCGGGAGGTTCTGCGGTCACGGTGGTTTCCCTTCGTGACGACCCGGCCGTTCACCCGTGTGTCGGGACGGCGATGACAGGGCAGCCGGCGTGGTGCAGCACGCCTTGGCTGACCGAGCCCAGCAGCATGCCGGTGAATCCTCCCCGGCCTCGGGTCCCCACCACCAGGCCCAGTGCATGCGCCGAGGCATCCGTGAGCACCTGGACGGGATGCCCGACGACCACTTCGTGGCGCAGGTCCACCTCGGGGAAGCGGGCGTGGCGGCCCGCCACGATCTCGGAGAGCAGCCGACGGCACTCCTGCTGCGGCTCGTCCGTGTCGAAGAGCCTGAGCGGCCCCGGCTCCCAGACGAAAACGGCTCGCAGCTCAGCGCCGCGCAAGGCCGCCTCCTCGAACGCCATATCGACCGCGGCAGCGGAGTGTTCGCTGCCGTCGACGCCGACGACGTAGTACGCGGGGTCCTGGGTGATGTGTTCCGGCTCGGGGACGACCACCAGGGGACAGTGCGTATGGGCCATCACCGGGAGGGCGACCGACGCGGAGCCGAACGCCTCCTGCCTCCGGCTCAGGTGCTGTGATCCCAGCACGACGGCGGTGGCGTCGCGGCTCTGCTCGCACAGCACCCACACCGGGTCGCCCTCCGCGAGCAGGGCGTCCACCTCGAGCTGCGGGTGCCGGGCCACGACGAAGTCCGTGACCTCCTCGAGCACCTGCTTCCCGGCCTTGTGCAGCGCCTCGTTCCATTCCTCCCACGACGGCGGGACGTCCGGCTTCCGGTAGCCCCTGGTCGGCACGCCCTCGACGTGGACCGGGCGCAACGGCAGCCGTCGGCGGGCGGCCTCGTCGGCGGCCCAGGCCACTGCCATCCGGTGGGCCGGATCAGGAGCGACGCCCACCACGATCGGGCGGCGGTCACCGGGCCGGGACATGGTCGCCTCCGGTCACCACATGCCTGATGGACGCGTCAGGGCCGGGGAAGTACAGGGTCACCCGTCCGCTGTCGGCCCAGCGCACGTCGTAGGGCGGGCCGCCGTCCGGATGGCGGAGACCGACGATCTCGCCGTCTCGGGCGATGACCCCGGCTGCGGTTCCGCGTACGACGATCTCGTCGCCGACGCGGGCGCGCATCCAGGTGCCGCCGGCTTCGGAGCCGGTACTCCGTACGGACCGGTCGTTGTTCTTCGCTGGTGCGGGAGCGGACATCGCCCTCGCCTCCTCCCTGCGGTGGCGCGGAGAGGTGCCGCCAATTCCATGGAAGGCCCTGGGAGGTGCGACCTGCCAGGGGCCATTGGTCCCCGCGACGCGCCTGTCGGCCCTCCGCCGTACGTGCCTGTCACCGCGCGCGGAGGGGTGGGGCATCGCCGTGTCCGGGGGCGCGGCGCGACGCCCCGCGCCCAGGCGGGCTTCGATATCGGCTCGCACCGAGGCGGTCAGCTCTTCAAGGGCCTGGGACCGGACCGGTGGGACCGGCTCGGGGTCCTTGATCCGGCGTGCCGATCCGGGCAGAACGGCGATGTCCTCGCGGAATCGCCTGCGCGCGTCCTGCCAGCGGTCCGGCGACCACGTCCGACGCCCACCCCGCATGACCGTGCGCAGCAGCGGCTGTGCGGAGTCCGGCGGTTCTTCCAGCGCCAGGGCGATGACGTCGGGCCGTCCGGCGCGGCGGAAGACCTGCTTGCGGCCCGGGGCCGTGACTTTCGCCGAGGACAGCTTCATCACCGGGTGGCCGTCGTACTCGACGAGCTTGTACGCAGCGTCCAGGTACGGGGCGTCCGCCGCCACGCCCACACGCGTGCCCACCGCGTACACATCGATCGGGGCACCGGCGCGTACGAGCCGGTCCACTCCGTACTCGTCGAGTCCGCCGCTGGCCACGATCCGTACGTCGGCCAGCCCGGCGGCGTCCAAAAGGGCGCGTGCCCGCCGCGAGAGTGCGTCGAGGTCGCCGCTGTCCAGGCGGATCGCGCAGCCGGGGCCGCGCCGGAGATCGGTGAGAACCCGGGCGGCGACGCGCACGCCCTGCTCGGTGTCGTAGGTGTCGACGAGGAAGGTGACCGGACCGGGGTGGCAGTGCGCGAAGGCGCGGAACGCCTCGTCCTCGCCGGGAAAGGCCTCGATGTAGGAGTGGGCCATGGTGCCCGAGGCCGGGATGCCCAAGGAGGCGGCAGCGGCGACATCGCTTGTGCCGGCGAAGCCCACCAGGGCGCCCAGCCGGGCGGCCTGCAGCCCGGCCCATGGGCCGTGAGTGCGGCGCAGCGAGAAGTCGATGACCGGCCTGCCGGCCGCGGCCAGTACACAGCGCGCCGCCTTGGACGCCACCACCGTCTGGTGGCAGAGCTGGTTCAGCAGGTACGTCTCGACGAGCTGTGCCTGCGGCAGTGGGGCGGTCACCTCCAGCAACGGCTCACCGGCGAAGACCACATGGCCCTCCGGCATCGCGCGCACGTCGCCCTCGAAGGAGAGGCCGAGGAGCGGTTCGAGGTCCTGGACAGGGCGGCGCAGGGCGTCCGCGAACGCTTCGACGTCCTCCTGCTCCGTGCGGTAGCGGGCCAGGAAGTCCAACGCGGACTCCAGGCCCGCGGCGACCAGGAAGCCCCGACCGGGCGGAAGGTCGCGGACGAAGAGGCTGAAGGTGGCCGGGGCACACATGTCCTCCCGGAGATAGGACATGGCCATGGTCACTTCGTAGAGGTCGGTGGTGGTGACGTCGGACATGGTGATCGCCGCCGGTGTCGTGGTGCCCTGGTTTCAGTCTGACCGCGACCGCGGTGGACGAAAGGGACCTCAGACCCCCCTGCATGGGCTGTTCGGCCTCAGCGCCACGGAGTTCCGCGCGCTGAACTGGAGGTGTCCACAGGAAGGGGCAACAGCTCAGGAGGTACGGCGATGAGCACACTGACACGCAGGCAGGGGTTCGCGTTTCCGGAGATCCCTGACTGGTTCGAGAACCTTCCGGCACGGTTCGCGATGCCCACGATGGGTGACCTGTACACGGTCCGGATCGAGGACTACACGGAGGAGGGCCGCTACGTGATGCGGGCGGAGCTTCCGGGCATGTCGCCCGAGGACATCGACGTCTTCATCAGCGACGGCGTGCTGACGGTTCAGGCGGAACGCACCGAGAAGGACATCACGAGGAATCACAGCGAGATCCGGTACGGCGCGATGAGCCGCAGCGTGTCGCTGCCGCCCGGCGCGGACGAGGACGACGTCAAGGCCGACTACGCCGACGGCATGCTGACCGTCAGCGTGGGCCTGGGCACCGAGAAGGCGGAGGCGAAGCACGTGGAGATCCGGCACGGCAAGTGACACCGGCCGACGATGCATGGCGGGTCCACCCGGGCCCGCCGTCGGCGCGTCGTGCGCGGGGTTTCATCGGTCCGTGCGGGTGGAGGCCCAGCGGCGTCGTACCGCTTCTTCGTGTTCGGCCTCCTCCAGCGCCAGTTCCACCGCTGCCAGTTCGGCCTGCAGCCGAGGGATCCAGTGCCGGCGCAGGGCCCGGACCCGCTGCCGCGTCCGTTGGGCTTCCGCGGCCAGGAGTTCGGCGGCTGCCTGGTGGGCGGCAAGGTTCGCCGCGGCGCGGACCGCGGCACGACAGGCCGTCTCGGCGTGCGCGAGGGCCGTGTTGGGGGCTGTCGGTTCCGCCGGGGAGCGTATGGGGTCCGTCCAGTCCACTCCCGCCGGGTGGCTGACGCCCATCAGCGTGGCCCATGTGACGTCGACGCGCGCCCGGTCCGCGGGCGCCGCCACGACCAGCGCGTGTTCGCCGCCGAGCAGTACCCCGCGCAGCAGCCAGGTTTCCGCGTCGGCCAGCCTCTCCCGCCACATCCGGCCCGCGTCCTCAGCTGCCCGTCGCGCGGTGTGCTCCCGGTCGAGCAGGAGCCGGAGTTTGCGTTCCAGCAGGTCCGCTCCGCGCACGGCGGTGGCGAGACTGCGCCGCAGCCGCAGGCGCCCAGCTCGTCCCGCCGGAACCCGGCGCCTGTGCGGGCTCATGGCGCCTCCTCGTCCTGCGGCGGAGTGCGGCTGTCGAGCAGGTCGGCCGGGAGCATGCCGAGCTGGCTGCGCGGCAGGGTCAGCAGCACCTCCCAGGCCCGGTCGAGGGAATCGTCCAACGACCGGGCCTCGGCGGTGCCCTGGGCGAGGAACCGGTTCCGGAAGGCGTCTTCGAGGTCCAGGAGGCGCAGATCGGCCGGGCTGAGCGCCGACCGTCCGATCAGGTCGGCGAGCTCCGCCACCTGCCGGGACCGGGCCAGCGCGGCGATCAACTGTGCGGCGACGGCCGGATGGTCCGCGCGAGTCCGTCCGGCTCCGGTTCCCTTGCGCATCAGACGTGACAGCGAGGCCAGCGGATCCACGGGCGGATAGGTGCCGACGGCCTGGACATCGGCGGACAGCACGATCTGCCCTTCCGTGATGTAGCCGGTGAGATCGGGGACAGGGTGGGTGATGTCGCCCGCCGGCATGGTGAGCACGGGCAGGATGGTGACCGATCCCGGTCGGTCCTTGATTCGGCCGCAGCGTTCGTAGAGGGAGGCGAGGTCGCTGTAGAGGTAGCCGGGGTAGGCCCGCCGGGCCGGTATCTCACCGCGTGCGGCGGACACCTCGCGCAGCGCCTCGGAGTAGGCCGTCATGTCCGTCATCACCACCAGGACGTGGCGGCCCTCCGTGAACGCGAGGTGTTCGGCGACGGTCAGGGCGAGTCGCGGGGTGAGCAGCCGTTCGATCACCGGGTCGTCGGCTGTGTTGAGGAACAGGACCAGTTGCCGTGCGGCGGAACGCGCGGCCAGCCCTTCGCGGACGAACGCCGTGTCGGCGTGGGTGAGCCCCATGCCGGCGAACACGGCGGCGAACGGCTCACCGCCACAGGTCGCCTGAGCCGCGATCTGCACCGCCAGTTCCAAGTGCGGCAGCCCCGCAGCCGAGAACACCGGCAGTTTCTGGCCGCGCACCAGCGTGGTCAGCACGTCCACCGCGCCCACGCCGGTGAGTACCGGTTCGTTCGGCGGTTCCCGGCGTACCGGATTGATCGGCGCGCCGCCGACTGCCGCATACGACCCGCCGAACACCGGCGGCCCGCCGTCGGCCGGTTCGCCCCGGCCGTTGCACACCCGTCCCAGCCATCCGGTCCCCACCGGGATCCGCAACGGCGAGCCCGAGAAGGCGACCCGGGTGCCGGTGCGGCTCATACCGGCGGTGTCCTCCAGGACCTGCACCACCGCGAGGTCGCGGTCCACCTCCAGGACCAGCCCGTGCCGTTGTTCACCAGAGTCGAGGACGATCGTGGCGAACTCGTCCCAGCCGACGCCGCCGACCCCTTCGACGACCACCAGCGGGCCGCGCAGTTCCCGCACGCCCGTGTACTCGATGACCGGGGGACCGGTCATGCCGCCTCCTTCAGCCGGGCCATCACGGTGTCCCGCGCCGCGGTCACCGGAGCGGTCTCCGCCGGGCCGGCCGTCTCGCGCGCCCGCAGCAGCGGGGTGAAGTCGACCGCCTCGACGGCGTCCACGGGGGTACCGGAGTCCACCAGCTCCGCACAGCGGTCGATCACCGTCAGCACCGCCTCCACCAGGGCCGCGGTCTTCTCGGGGGTGCTGTAGGCGTCCGCCGGGGACAGCGCGTTCTGCTGGACCGCTGCCTCGCGCAGCAGCCGTCCGGCGAGCACACTGATCCGCTCCAGGGGCGGCAGGGCGGTGATGCCGACCAGTTCGACGAGGTCGGCCAGCCGGTCCGCCTCCACCAGCTGCCGTGCCACCCGCCCCCGCCGCTCGGCCCACTCGGGGTCGTCGGCCCGCGCGTGCGCGGCGGCCAGCCCGGCGGCGTCCCGGGAGAAGGACTCCGACCAGGAAACGGCCGGATAGTGCCGTGCGTAGGCGAGATCGCGGTCCAGGCTCCACAGACACCGCACGAACCGCTCGGTGTGCGCGGTGACGGGCTCGGTGCGGTCGCCGCCCGGTGGGGACACGGCACCGATCACCGTGACGGACCCGTTCGCGCCGCCGAGCGTGCGTACGGCCGCCGCCCGCTCGTAGAACGCGGCCAGCTGGGAGGCGAGCCCTGCCGGATAACCCTCCTCGGCGGGGAGTTCACCCATGCGGGAGGCGAACTCGCGCAGTGCTTCCGCCCAGCGGGACGTCGAGTCGGCGATCAGGACGACATCGAGGCCCATGTCGCGGAAGTACTCCGAAACCGTCGCCCCCGTGTGCACACTCGCCTCGCGGGCCATCATCGGCATGTTGGAGGTGTTCGCGATCGTCACGGTCCGCTCCGCCAGACGGCCCCCGGTCCGCGGATCAGTCAGCTCCGTCAGCTCCTCCATGACGTCCGCCATCTCGTTGCCGCGCTCGCCGCAGCCGACGTAGACGATCACATCCGCGTCGCACCACTTGGCGATCTGCTGGAGCAGCATGGTCTTGCCGGTGCCGAAGCCACCGGGAACGGCGACCGTGCTGCCCCGCGCCACAGGGAAGAGCAGGTCGACGGCGCGCTGCCCGGTGTTCAGGGGCACGTCCGCCGTCAGTCGTCGCGCGACCGGTCGCGGCCTGCGCACCGGCCACGACTGCGCCATCCGCACCTCGTTCCCGCCCACCACGGCGAGCACGGCGTCCGAGGAGTGCTCGCCCGCCGACGAGATCCGAGTCACCTCGCCCGACAGGTCCGGAGGCACCAGAAGCCGTAGTGGCACGCTCGCGCCGATCTCCCCGAGGACGTCACCGGCCGCGACCCGCGTCCCCTCCGACACCCGTGGCGTGAACGACCGATCCCCGAGGCCCGGTTCAGCAGTCGTCGGCCCGTTCGTGGTGAGAAGGTCGCCGGCGCCGGTCAGAGGGCGCAGCAGACCGTCGAACACACCGCCGAGCAGATCAGGGGCCAACCGCACCGACAGCGGTCGCCCCTGGGGTTCCGCGGGATGGCCGGGGGCCAGCCCGCCGGTGTACTCGTAGGCCTGGACGGTGGCCGTGTCGCCGTGGATGGCGACGACCTCGCCCGGCAGCCGGGCGTCGCCCAGTGCGACCAGATCGTGCATGGCGACCGCAGGAGGGCAGGTGATCTCCACGAGGGGACCGGCGACGCGGAGAATCCGAGGGCGGTCGGTCCGGCCGGTTGCCGGAGCACTGCTCGCGGCCCGCGCAAGCGGGCCGACGCCGGGTGAGTCCGACGCCTGGTTCCCGACGGCGGTCACGGTGGCCCCCAAAGCGTCTCGGCCTGGAGACCCAGCCTCTCCAGGGCGCGGTCGGCGAGGGC
Organism: Streptomyces sp. NPDC091412; assembly: GCF_044756885.1. Taxonomy (NCBI): domain Bacteria; kingdom Bacillati; phylum Actinomycetota; class Actinomycetes; order Kitasatosporales; family Streptomycetaceae; genus Streptomyces; species Streptomyces sp. NPDC091412. The sequence continues at coordinate 32,848 of NZ_JBIVTV010000009.1, forward strand.
GTCCGCCGACAGATCAACCCGGCGGCCAGGCACTTCGGCCGTCACCCCGCCCTCCGCGGCGGCCACGAACCGCGCCTCCGCTCCCAGCAGGGCCCGTGCCACCTCCGCCAGGCGCGACCGCGAAACCGCGTCCTCAGCCAGCGCCCGCCGCACACCCGCGCGAACCGCGGCCCTGAGCACCGCATAGACATCGGCGCGGGCCGCGAGTTCCACCGCCCAGGCGTCCTGCGCCGCACGAACCCGTTCCCGGGCCGCCTCGGCGGCACCGTCCGCCTCGCCGAGTTCCCGGGCCCGCGTGAGCACCGCCTCAGCCGTAGCGCGAGCCGCGCGCAGGGTTTCAGCCGCGACGGCCCGTGCACGGTCCAGTACCGCGTCGGCCGAGGCGCGTGCCGCGCGCAGCAACTCGGCGCGCACGGGGTCCAGCGCATCCACCGGCGCGGTCATGAGGGCATCACCACCGTCAAGGGCCGGGCCGGTTGGGGTGCCGTCGCCGCGTCCCCCAGCACCTCGGCGGCCTCGGGCGTGAGAATCACCAGGCCGACCGTGTCGGGCAGCGTCCGCCAAGCCTCGCGGACGGCGTCCGGTTCCTCCGCGACGAGGACGTCGACCCCGGCCAGGGCCAGCCCGCACACGTTGGTTCGTGCGCCGATGGCGGCCACGGTGCCCATCGTCAGGCCTTTCCGATCAGCAGGATCGCGACCACCAGCCCGTACACGGCGATGCCCTCGGCCAGGCCGACGATGACCATCGCCCGGCCGAACATCTCCGGTCGTTCGCTCAGCGCGGCCAGCGCCGCGGCTCCCGTGTAGGCGACGGCGATCGCGGCTCCTATCGACGCGCCGGCCACCGCGATGGCCGCCCCGATCAAGGCGGATCCGTTGACTCCGCCGTGCGCGGCGGCCTGCGTCGAGGCCTGCGCGGGGCCCGCCAGCGCCGTGGCGAGGACGGCGAAGGCGCCGCCCAGCAGGGCGAGGTTCGTGGCGAGCAGCCAGCGGAAGGCGTGTTTGGTCCGGCGCCGCCGCAGCAGCCGGACGGCGCCGAGCACCGCGACCAGGACCGGCAGGACGATCAGCCAGGTGAGCATGGGATCACCTTCGTAGCGGGGTCGGCAGGTTCCGCCGGGGAAACGTGCCAGGGACGGAACGGTCGGCCTTCCGTCTCGAAGAGCCGGGAGAAGAGTTCGTAGAACTCCAGCCGCAGGGCCTGCACACCGGCCACCAGGGCCTCCAGACCGAAGGACACGGCCGTGCCCACGACGAACAGCAGTGCGGCGCCCGCGACTCCGGCGGCGCCGCGCCCTGCCAGGGCCGTGGTGCCGCGCCACACCAGGCCTGCGAGCGCGGCATGGGTGAGGCCGAACGCCGCGAGCCGGGCGAACGACAGGGTGTTGGTGCCGGTGCGCACGACGACGTCGAACAACCGCACCACCGTCTCGGCGAGTCCCGCGCCGCCGCCCGCCGTGGCCCGGAACAAGCCCGACGCCACCAGCGCCAGCCCGGCCACGGCAAGGGCACCCCCGGCGACGGCCGGGGCCCGCAGGTGCAGCAGCAGGCCCGCCGCGGCCAGAGCGAGACCCAGATAGAACAGCAGTCCGGCACAACCGGACGCCGCGTACAGTCCTGTGCCCCAGCCGCCCTCACGCACGCGGTTCACCGCGCCGGCGACGTGCGCGAGCGCCAGCAGACCGGCCCCGAGGGCCACGGCGGCGGCCAGCAGACGAGTGGGATCCTCCAGCGGGCTCAGCCACAGCACCGGCAGCAGCCCGGTGGGCCCGAAGAACTCGCCGTAGGCGGCCCCCGCGAGCATGGAGGCGACTCCCGCGCCCGCCAGGAAGGGCCACAACCTGCCCAGCCGGGCCCACCGCCGGGGCCACCCGAGGCGCAAGGCGAACGCGCCGAGCAGCAGCAGCGCCCCGTGCCCCACGTCACCGAACATGATCCCGAACATCGCGACGTAGGCGAGGCCCGCCGGCCACGAGGGGTCGAGGTCCGCGTAGGCGGGCGTGCCGTACGTCGTCACCAGCGGCGTGAAGGAGGCGGTCCGGCCCGGCCGCAGCAGTGTCGGGGGATCGGTTCCGTACGGGGAGGGCAGCGGCAGCAGCGCACCGCCCGCCGCGGCCAGCCGCCCCGCGACGCGGGGAACCTCGGTGGCCGGGCACCACCCGGCCAGCGCGGCGACCTCCCCACGCCGTACGGCGCCTTCCGCACGCTCCTCCAACTGGGCCTCGCCCGCCAGCAGAGCGACACAGCCCCGCTGTTCGAGCAGATCGAGATCGGGCGTGGCGGCGGCAAGAACAGCCGGAGCGGTGCTCTCGGGTCCGGCGGTCGTGCCCCGTCCGCGCAACCGCTGCAGGCGCACGGCCGCCGCTCCCGGGGCAGCCTCCTCGGCGCGGTCCAGTTCCACGCAGCCGGCTTCGGCGATGCGCACGAGTGTGTCCCGCAAAGCCACTTGCGGCACGACCACCGCCACACGGCGCATCCGGACCGGCGTCACCGCCTCAGGCCAGGGCATCGAACGCCTCCCCGGGCCGTCCACTGCGAGCCGCGGATTCCAGCGCCGCCCGCACCCGCCAGGCGTCCACGGTCAGCACGGCGACCGCACCGACGACCACCCTGGGCCCGTACCGGCCCTCGCGCAGCATCGCCGCCCCGTCGGACTGCACCGTCCGCCACCAGCGGGCCTCGGCCCGCCACAGCTCGCCCGGCTCGTCGACTTCCGCCAGGACCCAACCGGCCGCCGGGGGCAGGTGCTCACGGAACTCCTGGTATGAAGCGGCGGCCGGCGCCCGGGTCCCGAGCAGCCGTGCCGCATCGCGCCGCACGGGCTCCGGAAGAGAGCGGTGGTGTACGAAGAGTTCACGCGCCGCGAGCAGGAGCGCGCGTCCCTGGGCCCAGCGGCGTGCGGACGGTACGGCGACGGCGGTGCGCCGAGCGGCGGCCATCCGCATGCCCGTGAGCAGGGCCCACGGCGTATCGCCGCCCGGGTCACCCCAGGGTGAGGCGGTGAGGGCCGCGCGCAGTTCCGCGGGCGTCCCGGCCCGCTCCAGACTTCGCCAGGCGGTCTCCAGCGCCCCGAGCCGGTACGGCTCAGGCGCCTCCGCGCGGCGGCCCTCCGGTGCGGGCAGCCGGGCGACCACGTTGGCGATCTCGAACCCGGCGGCGAGCGGAACGAGCAGGCGAGCACCACCCGGCGGCAGCCATCCGGCCAGAACCCGTAGATGCCACAGCACGGTGGCGGCCACCGCCCGCTGTGCCTGCGGCAAGCCCGCCGCTGTCCGCGCGTAGCGAGCGTACGGCGTCGTGGCCAGGCGCCGCAGGGCGTCGTCGAGCGTCGGGCCACGGGCGATCTCCCGCGCCCCAACGGCACCCGGATACCGGCCGACGAGGGCTTTCGCCCGCACCGCTCCAGCGACCCAACCGGCACTCATGGCTCTCCTCGCGCCCCGCCTGCCGGACGCAGGGCATCGGCCACCGCGAGGTCCACCAGGTACGGCATGCGCTCCACCGCCCGCGCGTGGATCGCCGAGGCCGCGCGGTCACCGGCGGCGCGCAGGGCCTCGGCTTCCTGCCGCGCCTCCCGGAGAAGCGGTTCAGCGGCCTGTCGGCGAACCTCCGGGGCTTGTTCCCGCGCGGCCGCCACAAGACGTTCGGCTTCGTGCGAGGCACCCCGCCGAAGGGCCTCGGCCGCCTCCTGGGCGGCGGCCCGGATCCGTGCCGCCCGCTGTTGAACATCCGCCAGTCGGGCGAGGGCAGGCTCCAGTTCCGCGGTGCGCTCCGCCGCCCGATCGGCGGGCACGCCCGTGGCGGACGCTCCCGGCGTACCCGCCGGACGGAACCGCTCCAGGAAGTCCCGCAGGCTCATCGGCGGCCTCCTGCCGATCGGCTGCTCCTTCAGTTTCACCGTTCCTCGTCCGCCCTGCACCGCATAGGGCCGTCACGCTGTTCCATCAGGGCCGATCGGCTCTTGGCACGGGCATGGGGAGCGAAACACTGGGACGGTGGGCAGTTCGACGGAGTCAGGAGGCCGCCGTGAACGCGCACGAGAACCACCGCGCAGAGGCCGAGGCCCGGCGGGACATGCCCGCCCGCCCCTGGAGCCCCGAGGAAATGACACGGCAGGAGAGGCTGCTCCGCTACCTGGGTGTCGTGGCCACGGCCGCCGCACAGCACGCGGGCACCGCGGTCGGCCCGCCCGGCACGGAGGAGCAGGCACCGCCGGCCGCCACGCCTGCGCCGCGGCCTGCACTCCCCGAACCCGGGGAGCCTGTGGTGCGGAACGTGATGGACGTGCCCGCCGCCTCCCTCCGCGAAGACATGCCGTATCGCGACATCGCCCGCTTGCTGGCACGCGAGCATGCGGGCGCGCTCCCGGTCGTGGACGCCGAGGACCATGTGGTCGGCGTTGTCTCGGAGTCCGATCTGCTGGCGAAGGTCGCCTTCGATGCCTCCGGTCACCGGCCCGGACGCGTCGGCAGGCTGCGTGAACGCCGCATGCACGGCAAGGCGCGTGGTGAGACGGCCGCCGACCTGATGACAAGCCCCGCGATCACGGTCCTGCCCGGCGCGACGGTTGCCGAGGCTGCCTGGCTCGCCGCGCTGGCCAGGCTGAAGCGAATGCCCGTCACCGATCACAAGGGCCGTCTGGTGGGCGTCGTGCGCCGTGACGCGCTGCTGCAGGCACTGATCAGAGACGATGCCGGCATCCAGACGGAGGTGCGGGCCAGGCTCGAAGCCTGCTGTCCCCCGGCGGACCGGGAGACCGTGGACGTGACCGTGCACGACGGCATCGTGGAGCTGACCGGGCGGCTGCCCTCGGCGACGATGGCCCGGCTGGTGGCCCAGGTCGAGGAGATCTCCGACGTCGTCGAGGTGAAGAACCTGCTCACCACCACCTGACCTCGGTAGCCGTCATCGGACCACGGGGAGCGTGGTCCTTCGCGTGGTGTGCACTGTGCGGGTCGGATTCGTACTGGTCGAGGCGAGAGGCGACCACGCGCTGCACAACGGTCCTGCGGAAATCGCCATCAGCCGAACTCGACCACGACCTGTGGCGGTTGCCGCAGCACAGCGGTTCGCGGTCATTCGGCGTCGGCGGCGGTGAGACGGCAGTCCACGCCCACGACCCCTTCGACACCTTGGACCATGCGCGTGGCCAGCGGAATCCGAGCGGACTCCCCGACGCGTCCGGTCAGGGTCGCGACGCCGTCGGTCACCATGATGTGCACGGGCTCGACCGGGGCCGGGAAGAGGACGTCGACGACGTCACGGCGGATCTCGTCGGCGAGTTCGTTGTCCGGGCGCAGGAACACCTTCAGCAGATCGCCACGGCTGACCACGCCTTCGAGCACACCCCCGGTGTTCACCACGGGCAGCCGTTTGACATGTCGCAGGGCCATGATGCGTGCCGCCTCGGCGAGCGTGGCATCCGTGTGGACGGTGACGGCCGGCGTGCTCATCAGCTCCTCGGCCAAGACCGCCCCAGCCTTGGCGAGGTCGGTCAGCCTGCGCAGTTGGGTGAACCGGTCGGGGTCGCTGTCCCGGAATTCCTCCTTGGGCAGCAGGTCGGCCTCGGAGACCACCCCGATCACCCGGCCGTCCCCCTCCAGTACCGGAAGGGCACTGACCTTCCACTGATCCATACGCTCGACGATGTCCTTGAACAGAGCCTTGCGGCCCACCGCTACGACGGCGCGCGTCATCACGTCACCAACCTGGTGCGGGCTGCCGTGCATCTCTCCTCCTCGAATTCCTCGGCAGGGCCAAGCACCTGTGTGGTCACGCAAGGCCCCCGCTGCCGAAGGGCGCGTAGAGGTCGAGCAGCCGAATGCGCGAGGCATGCAGCCGCTGCGCGACCACACGTCCCACCCACACCGCAATGGCTCGGCCGAACTCGGCGTCCTGCGCGCATGTCGTGCGCACCGCCTCGGCGTCGAACTCCCAGGCCCGCACCGGGCTCATCGCCTCGGCACCCAGGTGCCAGGTGTACGGCGGAAAGTGCCAGGACCAGCCGACCAGTTCGCCGTGTCCCAGCGTCTCGATGACGGCGGGGCGGCGGCCGGGCACGTGCAGGTCGAGGGCGACGGTGCCGCTCCGCACGATCCACAGGCGATCGGCGGGGCGGCCCTCCTCGAACAGGCGGGTGCCGGCGTCGAAGGAGACCTCACGAGCGAGGCGCATCAGCCGTTCGCGGTGTACGGGCTCAAGAGCCGTGATCATGGTGGTGGCGGAGGTCATCGCACCGGCTCCCTTCCTGAGCTGTTGATCCCGGCCCGGCGCACGTCCTTGTCAGGCGGATCGAGGACAGCAGGAGACGGGAAGGGCACCCCGCTTCTCGCGGATCCGGATCGCGCGGTGCCCGGCTGCCGACCGCTCCTCCGCGTCTCCAACCGTCCTTCCCGCCGCTACCAGCACACCGCCGGGACCGCCGGTGCACCAGGGCCGACCGGCCCCATTGCAGGGTTTGACCTGCAGAACCTGCGACATCACCGCCGGAAGCCGGATCGGCGATGCGAACTCGCGATCAGCGGCCACCGCCTCCCACCGCCTATCGGCCGGTGCAGGGCCCGGCGAACGGCCGGGCCGCGGTCACTGAGGCTTCGGCCTGTGGGCGGCGAGGCGTTCGCGCGCCTCGGTGTAGGTGTCGGCGTCGATTTCACCGGAGGCGAAGCGGCGGTCGAGGATCTCCTCGGGTGTCTCTGGTGGTGGCTGCCCCGGGCCTTGCCCACTGCCGCGATCCGTGGGGGGCCGCGTGAGGCGGACCACGAGCCCCACCAAGAGGCCCAGCAGCACGATCCACACCAGGGGCATCAAGGCCATCCAGGCCCAGCCACCGCCATGCCAGTACCACACTGTGCCCACCTCCCGGGGAGGCTTCCTCCTCCCACCTTCCCTCAGTCCCGGAGGCGGCGCCAGGGCCGTTCGGCACCACTACCACGCGGGTGTCGGCGTCCCTCAGCGGTGACGACCACGACCGATAAGCTGGCCCCGAGATGGGCAGGGACGACGAGATCGAAGCCGATGGCGCGGGCGACAGCGTGGACGCGATGCTGGCCGAGTGGCGGAGCGAGTGGCCGGAACTGGACGTGTCGTCCAGCCAGGTGGTCGCCCGCCTGCTGCGTGCGGCTCGGCTGCTGGAAGAGCGGTTCGTGACGCAACTGCGCCGCCCGGGCGGCATGCCCGTCGCCAATGTCGGGGACTTCGACCTGCTGCAGGCGCTGCGCCGCGGTGGCCCTCCCTACGCGCTGACGCCCGGGCAGCTGCGCCAAGCGCTGATCGTCTCCTCCGCCGGCCTGACGGGCAGGCTCAACAGGCTGGAGCGGGAGGGCTGGATCGAGCGCGGACCCTCCCCTGTCGACGGCAGAAGCACTCTGGTCAGTCTGACGGAGGAGGGCCGGGTGAGTTTCGACCGCCTGGTGGAACGGCACTTCGCCCTGGAACGGGATGTGCTCTCCGTGCTGGAACCGGAGGAGCGCGCGGGGATGGCGGACGCCCTGCGCAAGCTCCTGGTGTCCCTGGAGGAGGACGCCTGCTGAGCGAACGGCCGAGTGGCGTCAGGCCGATCCCGCCGCCGTTCCGAGGATCACCGCGACGCAGAGCCCGATCAGCCCCATGGTCACCACGGCCAGAGCGACGGCCGTCTCCCGTGTGAAGCGGCGGTGTCGGGCCTCGTACTGAGTCTCGAGCTGCTGTATGCGCTCCGCGATCCGGCGGGTGACCTCGCGGGCGTTCTCCACCTGCTCGCGGGCGTACGCTTCCTCGATCACGAGGCGCTGGTCGGTGGTGAGTCCGGGCAGCTCCCAGGCGAAGTCCCGCGCTGTGCGGTGCGCCTCCCGGCGGTTGGCCTCGCGGTAGAGGTAGCCCTCGATCTGGTGCATGCCGAGGGCGGCTTCATGACGTGCGTCCATGGACGGCTCCTGAACGTGTGAACGGGTGGACCGGTCTGCTCAGCGGCGGCCGCCGGCGGTCGTCCGCTCCTCTTCGACGGCGCCACTGACGGCGATCTCGGGATGGGAGAGGTCGAAGGCGGGTGACTCGCTTCGTATGCGCGGCAGCTTTGCGAAGTTGTGGCGGGGCGGGGGACAGGACGTCGCCCACTCCAGCGAACGGCCCCAGCCCCATGGGTCGTTGACGGTGACCTTCTCGCCGTACCTGGCCGTCCTCCAGACGTTGTGGAAGAACGGCAGGATCGACAGGCCGAGCAGGAACGAGGAGATCGTGGAGACCGTGTTCAGGGCGGTGAAGCCGTCGGCCGCCAGGTAGTCGGAGTACCGGCGCGGCATGCCCTCGACGCCCAGCCAGTGCTGGACCAGGAAGGTGCCGTGGAAGCCGATGAACAGCGTCCAGAAGGTGATCTTGCCCAGGCGCTCGTCGAGCATCCTGCCGGTGAACTTCGGCCACCAGAAGTGGAAGCCGGCGAACATCGCGAACACCACGGTGCCGAAGACCACGTAGTGGAAGTGCGCCACCACGAAGTACGAGTCCGTGACATGGAAGTCCAGTGGCGGTGAGGCCAGGATCACGCCGGTCAGGCCACCGAACAGGAAGGTGACCATGAAGCCCATGGACCAGAGCATCGGCGTCTCGAAGCTCAGGGACCCCTTCCACATGGTGCCGAGCCAGTTGAAGAACTTCACCCCGGTCGGGACCGCGATCAGGAAGGTCATGAAGGAGAAGAACGGCAGCAGCACACCACCCGTCACATACATGTGGTGTGCCCACACCGTCACCGACAGACCCGCGATCGCGATGGTCGCGCCGACCAGCCCCATGTAGCCGAAGAGCGGCTTGCGGGAGAAGACGGGAACCACCTCGGACACGATGCCGAAGAACGGCAGCGTCAGGATGTACACCTCCGGGTGCCCGAAGAACCAGAAGAGGTGCTGCCACAGCAGCGCCCCGCCGTTGGACGGGGCGAAGATCTGCGCCCCGAACTTCCGGTCGAACTCGAGCGCGAGAAGCGCGGCGGCGAGCACCGGGAAGGCCAGCAGGACCAGCACGCTGGTGAGCAGCACGTTCCAGGTGAAGATCGGCATGCGGAACATCGTCATGCCCGGGGCACGCATGCAGACGATCGTGGTGATGAAGTTGACCGAGCCGAGGATGGTGCCGAAGCCCTGCATGGCCAGGCCCATGATCCACAAGTCGTTGCCGATCCCCGGTGAGTGGACCGTGTCGGACAGCGGGCTGTAGGCGGTCCAGCCGAAGTCGGCGGCGCCCTGCGGGGTGAGGAAGCCGCCGACGGCGATCAGCGAGCCGAGCAGGTACAGCCAGTAGGCCAACATGTTCAGTCGCGGGAACGCGACGTCGGGTGCGCCGATCTGGAGCGGCATGATCCAGTTCGCGAAGCCGGAGAAGATCGGCGTCGCGAACATGAACAGCATCACGGTGCCGTGCATCGTGAAGGCCTGGTTGAACTGCTCGTTCGAGATGAGCTGCAGACCGGGACGGGCCAGCTCGGCACGCATGAGCAGTGCCATCAGGCCACCGAAGCAGAAGAACGCGAACGAGGTGACCAGGTAGAGCGTGCCGATCCTCTTGTGGTCGGTAGTGGTCAGCCACATGACGGCGGCTCGGCCCGGTAGGCGGCGTCGTCCGGGAGGAGTCGCCCGCGGCGACGAAGCGGGCGGTGACAGAGCGGGCAGGGCCACGGCAATCCTCCATGCGTGCGAGATCTCCGGGCGTGCGGTGCTGACGCACCGAGCGGCCCGGCCTCTGCCAACATATCTCGCTCGCGAGAGAAATAAATCCGGAGGGTGTCCGCGTTCGGAGTCCGGAGGGTGTCCGCGTTCAGGAGTCCGGAGGATGTCTGCGTTCCAGAAGGCCAGGGGGTGTCTGCGTTCCAGGGAGCGGCGGTGCGTTGCGGGGCGGCCACGACGTCGCCGTCCCCGGGCGCCCGTCGACGTGGTCCGGGCGATCGGCCCGCAGGGGGACCAGAGCCACGGGGGCTCGGGCCGGAAGGTGGTGCTCCATACCAGGAGCCCCGAAGCTCGATGACCGTCCTTGCGCGAGACGGTCATCCCTCGTCCGGAAACACCTCGGCCATCGGCTCAGTGCTTCAGACCGAGCCCGGCAATGGGAGCGGTGTGTCAGGCGACTTGGGCATCACCTCCTGATGCGCGGGGCGTGCGACCCGTATCGTCCAGACATGGACACCACTGCTTCACCCCGCGTCCTCGTCATCGGGCTTGATCCGTATCGGCTGCCCGGGCCGTGGGATCCCGAGCCGGTGGCCAAGGCGATCGAGGCGGGACTGACCAAGTTCGCCGAGCATGGCGTGGGCGTCGAGACCTGCCTCATCGGCCTTGACGGAAGTGACGACGTGGAAGCGGTCGTCGGGAATGCGCTGCGCGCCCATCCGTGGGAGTGCGTGACCGTCGGCGGTGGCCTGCGGCACTCGGACGATCAAGTCGAACTCCTCGAGCAGGTGGTCAACCTGGTTCGGCGGCACGCACCCGATGCGGCCATCGCGTTCAACAGCACCCCCACCACTACCTATGAGGCCGCTGCCCGTTGGATCGAGTGACGACACCGGATCACGGGACCCCGGCTTCACCTCCTGGCTCGTCGTCGGGACGCTCGGCGAGCGGACGAATGCCATCCGCAACAGGTGGGGCGCCGGCCTTTACGCGATGTTCACCAGCTGATTCCGGCCGCCACCGGCAGGTGGTCGCCGCCGGTGGCGGGCAGCACCCACGAGCTCTCCGGCTCCACGCCTCTGACCAGGATCTGGTCGATCCGCACCACCGGGAACCTTGCCGGCCAGGTGAAGCCGAAGCCGTTCCCGGCCGCGTCCTGGGCCGAGTGCATCTGTGAGGTGATGCCGGCGAACGCCCGGTCGTCCATGGTGCCGTTCAGGTCGCCGAGCAGCACCACCCGCTCACTCGGATCGGCGGCGACGGCCTTGCCGAGCGCCTGCGCGCCTCTGTCCCGTGAGACCGTCCAGTAGCCATTCCTGGGCATCAGCCGTACGGACCCCAGGTGGGCCACATACACCGTCAGCGGCCCGTGGTCCGTGGCCACCGTGGTGCGCAGCGCCCGGTTGTGGGCCAGCTTGACGTCGACCGGCTTGGTGTCCGCCAGCGGCCCGTAGTCCGTCTCGATGTCGACCGGCCGGGTGTCCGACAGCGGCAGCTTGCTCCACAGCCCGACCGTGCCCTGCACCGTGTGGTACGGGTACGCCTTCGCCAGCTCCTTCTCGTACGTGCCCGTGGCCTGCGGTGTCAGCTCCACCAGGGCCAGCACGTCCGCACCGGAGGCGGCCAGGCCGCGGGCGGTGCCGGCCGGGTCGGGGTTGTCGGCGTTGACGTTCTGCTCGGCCACGGTGAGGTCGCTGCCCGGGCGGGACCTGTCGCCGAGCAGCCCGCCGAAGAGGTTGAGCCACACCACACCGGGCAGCAGCAGCGCGGCCATGGCGGAGGCGGAACGACGCCACAGCGCCCCGATCAGCAGTACGGGGATGAACAGGCCGAACCACGGCAGGAAGGTCTCCACCAGGCTGCCGAGGCCTCCGCGGTCCGTGATCTGCGCGTGCAGCAGCATGAGCAGGCCGAGCAGCAGCGCCGCCGCCGCGAGCACCGGGCCGCGTTTCCAGGGACCCGGCCGGGAGCCGATGCGGATCGCCCGGCGGACGCCCCCGCGCCAGGTGCCGGCGCCGGTATCCCGGCGGCTCCTTGTCCGTGCTGATGGTGGGGTGTGACGCATACCGCCAGTGAAGGGGGCGCGGTGTTGCCGGCGCGTATGAGATTTCCGATATGCCGACGATATGTGCCGGCCCGTAGCCTCGACCGCATGCGCGTATTGATTGTCGAGGACGAGCCCTACCTGGCAGAGGCCATCCGCGACGGCCTGCGCCTGGAAGCGATCGCGGCAGACATCGCGGGCGACGGCGACACCGCTCTGGAACTGCTGAGCGTCAACGCCTACGACATCGCCGTCCTCGACCGGGACATCCCCGGACCGTCCGGTGACGAGATCGCCAAAAGCATCGTCGCCTCCGGGAGCGGCATGCCGATCCTCATGCTGACCGCGGCCGACCGTCTCGACGACAAGGCCACCGGATTCGGACTCGGCGCCGACGACTACCTCACCAAGCCGTTCGAGCTCCAAGAGCTCGCGCTCAGGCTCAGAGCACTCGACCGCAGGCGCGCCCACAGCAGGCCTCCCGTGCGAGAGATCGTGGGTCTGCGCCTTGACCCGTTCCGCAGAGAGGTCTACCGGGGCGGCCGCTATGTCGCGCTGACCAGGAAGCAGTTCGCCGTGCTCGAAGTCCTCGTCGCCGCCGAGGGCGGTGTCGTCAGCGCCGAGGACCTCCTGGAACGCGCGTGGGACGAGAACGCCGACCCGTTCACCAACGCCGTACGCATCACCGTCTCGGCGCTGCGCAAGCGTCTCGGAGAACCCTGGATCATCGCCACCGTGCCGGGCGTCGGCTACCGCATCGACACGCAACCGGAGACAGGCCACAAGGGAGGCGAGCGTGGATAGAGCACCCGGGTTGAGCGTTCGCCTCAAACTCACCCTCAGTTATGCCGGATTCCTCATGCTTGCCAGCGTCCTGCTGCTCGCTGCGGTGTGGATGTTCCTCCTGCGCTACGTCCCCGATCGTGCGTTCATCGTCCCCGGCTCCACTGGCACCGACACCCACGCGGTTTTTCCCGTCCGGTCCAACCTCCTGCACGTCTTCGCTCCGAGGGCAGCCGCAGTGCTGGCATTCCTGGCGGTGTTCGGCCTTGTGGGAGGGTGGATCCTCGCCGGCCGGATGCTCGGCCCGCTGGCTCGCATCACGGGCGCCACCCGCCTGGCCTCGACCGGTTCGCTCTCCCACAGGATCCGACTGCCGGGCCGCAGGGACGAGTTCCGCGAACTCGCCGACGCCTTCGACACGATGCTGGCACGGCTCGAAGCACACGTCGCCGAACAGCGGAGATTCGCAGCCAACGCCTCGCACGAGTTGCGCACCCCGCTGGCGATCTCGAAGGCACTTCTCGACGTGGCCCGCACCGATCCGAACCACGACGTCGGCGAAGTCATCGACCGCCTGCACGCCGTCAACAACCGAGCGATCGGCCTTACCGAGGCATTGCTCCTGCTCAGCCGCGCTGACCAGCGGTCCTTCACCCGAGAACACGTCGACCTGTCCCTCATGGCGGAAGAAGCCACCGAAACACTCCTCCCCCTCGCGGAAAAGCGTGACGTCACCATCGAGACCCGCGGCGACATCACCCCCACGATCGGATCGCAAGCGCTCCTGCTGCAGCTGACCACGAACCTCGTGCACAACGCGATCGTCCACAACCTGCCCGCGCAGGGCACCGTGTGGGTCGATACCAGCGTCCGCCCCAAGACCGTGGTGCTCACTGTCGAAAACACCGGCGAGAAACTCACCCCAGAGCTGGTCTCGACACTCGCCGAACCGTTCCAGCGCGGCACCGAGCGCGTACACACCGACCACGCGGGCGTCGGCCTCGGCCTGGCAATCGTCAGAACCATCACCCACGCACATGACGGAACACTGACCCTCACTCCGCGCTCCGCCGGCGGGATCCGCGTCACTGTGGAACTGCCCGCGACAGAACCGCACTCCGACAGATGACGAATCACCCCCGGCACCGCGGCCGGCGTCTCGCAAGGCGAGGAACGAGTTGCCGCCGAACTCGACATCCACATCAGTGGCGCGGGGCCGCCTCGGGGAGGGGGCGTAGGTGGTGTCGAACCGCTCCAGCTTCGTCACCTCGCCCCGGACCCACACCTCCGCCTCGCCCTGCAGGATCGTCACGTGCTCGTCGCACAGCGCCAAGCGGGCCCACCACCACCCTCGTTGCGGTGTTCGTTCGACCCTCAGCGGTTGCTGAAGGTCACCTCCTTCGAGCCCTCGGCGCGTTCGAAGGTGCCGGCGAAGCCCCAGTTCTGCCAGCCTCCGTCACCGTTGTTGGAGATGGTTCCCTGGTCGATGGAGAACACATCGACACCGTGCACCACCGCGAGGTGTTCGAGGCCGGACACCCCTGAGAAGGAGAGGTCGTTGAACGACTTCACCGCGATGATGTTCGTGCCGGGAAAGCCGCGGCTGTACTCGTCGATCAGTGAATGGATCAACTCGGCGCTGTCGCCCGGTACATCGCCGGAGTAGTCGGTACCGGGGTACGGCCCGCCGTCCGTGTACTTCGGCGTCCCGTCGTTGAAGTTGACCGCGCCCGTTCCGGTGGGGACGGAATCGGCGTCCAGGTCGGCGGGTTCCGGCTGCTCGAAGGTCACCTCCGTGCCGTCGCGGGTGAAGTCGCCGTAGAAGGCCCAGTTGGTGTAGCCGCCGTCGCCGTCGTTACTGAACGTGCCCTTGTCGAAGACGTAGATGTCGAACACGGCCCGGCCCGAGTCGATGTCATCCCCCTCCTCGTCAGCGTGGTACTCGTTGGAGTTCAGCCGGTACCTGCCGTGATGGACGAACGAATCCGGCTGCTCGACCCAGTGCGACGACTGCTCCGAGTGCATCGCGACCACGTTGTAGTCGGGGAAGCAGCGGCGCATGTCGTTCACGAGCATCCGGACAGCCTGAGCCGACGCCTCGTTGTCCAGCGGGGAGTACGTGTTGTAGTACCGGCTCCGGTCGGGCAGTTCTTCCCCCTCGGTCTCGCAACCCTCGTCACCGGGCTGCCAGCCCTCCTTCCGTCTGGGACGGGGCGGCTCTTCGAACGTGACGGTGCGGCGGTCCTCACTGACGTCGAACACGCCGTGGAACCCGCGGTTCTTCCATCCGAGGTCGGCGTCGTCCGCCCAGGTGAACGTGCCGGTCCTGAAGGCATAGACGCGGTACGTCGTGCCGCTGATGCTGACGGTCTCGATCAGCGCCGCACCGTCCATCTGCTGCAGATTGCCCTCATGCGGCTGGGCGATGACGATGTTGTAGTCGGGGAGACAGTAGGCGAGGTCCGCAAGCGCCTCCTGGACCCGCTTCTCCTTGTTCTTCTCGTTGTTGACCTTGTCGATGACGAAGTTGACCAGCCAGGAGTAGCCCCAGGCGGCGGCCGTGCTGACGGGGCCGTTACCCGGAACGGAGACCGACGACTTCGATGCCCGTTCCCGCGGCTCGAAGCACAGATCGGGAAGCGCGTTCCCCTTGCTGCCGTCGGACTTGTCACCGGACTCGCCACCGGGCTCGCCGGTCCCTTCACCAGGGGCGGCCGCGGGCCTGACGGGTTGGCCGGGATCGGACTGCCCGTCGCCGCCGGTGACATCGTTGTCGCCAGTGCAGTCGCTGCCGCCTGCCATCTCCACGACCCGGCAGATCTGCTGGTGTGCGGAACTGGAGATATCGCCCCCGATGACGGTGCCGACGATCGCGCCGACCACGAGGGTGACGAGCCCCAGCATTCCCAGGTACTCGACTGCTGTCTGCCCCGTGCTCGTGCGTACTCCTCGGCGTATTCGGTCGCTGCGGTTCACGCGTCACCTCGTCGTGGCTTGCTCGATCCGGTCACCGGGGGCCGTGCCGTACACCCGCCGGGGACCGAACCGTAACGACGACACCCGGGCCCATGGACAGGGCTCAGAGGCCCATCCCAGGACCCAAATCGGAGGGTGGGGCCCAGTGGTCGGGCCCGGCGCGTCCCGCTGGCCGGGCCTCTACGGAGGCCCACCGGGCAGGTGTCCTGCGAGAAGCCTCTGAGTGCCGGCGGTTGGCGGCCGGGCGGTGGATCGCCTCAATCCGGTCTCAGTCGTCAGTCGTCCGGCCCGGCAGGTCGACGCTGTCGCGCAAGGTGACGGGGGTGAGGAACAGCGCGGCGACCACGCCGACCATGGCGATGATCGCGGAGATCAGGAAGATGTGGCCGGTGGCGTCTCCGTAGGCGGTGCGTACGACCTCCTGGACCGGGGCCGGGAGCGCCTTGATGTTCAGGGTGGATCCTCCGCCTCCGCTCGTGCCGGTCGCGATGCCGAGCCTGGTCAGGCCTTCGGTGATCTTCGTGGTCACGGTGTTGGCGAGTACCGCCCCGAGCACCGAGACACCGATCGTGCCGCCGAGGGAGCGGAAGAAGGTGATGGCTCCGCTGGCCGCGCCGAGTTCCTTGAGCGGGACGCTGTTCTGCAGGACGAGGACCAGGTTCTGCATGGACATACCGACGCCGACGCCGACCGTGGCCATGCCGGCCGACACCGCGACGAGAGACGTCTCGTGGTCGATCATGGACAGGCCCAAGAAGCCGAGCGTCAGGACGACGACACCGATCAGGACGACGGGCTTGGGCTTGCCGGTGCTGGAGACGACCCGGCCGGCCACCGTGGAGGAGACGAGCACCCCGGCCATCAACGGCATGGTGAGCAGGCCGGCTTCGGTGGGCGAGTAGCCGCGTCCGATCTGGAAGTACTGGCCGAGGAAGACCGCCCCGCCGAACATCGCCATGCCGACCGCGAGGCTCGCGATGATGGCCAGGGCGGGGTCACGCCGCTTGATGATGTGCAGTGGTATGACCGGCTCGGCGACCCGGGACTCGACCCACAGGGCCGCGCCCAGCAGCGCGACGGCGCCGGCCACCATGGCGGCGGTCTGCCAGGACAGCCAGGCGAACGAGTTGTCGACGAACGTCACCCACAGCAGCAGGAGGCTGACGCCGGCCGCGATGAGCGAGGCTCCCCAGTAGTCGACCTTGGTGTCCGGACGCCGGACGTCCTGAAGGTGCAGGGTGCGGTTGAGGATGAAGGAGGCGACGACGGTGAACGGCAGCGCGATGAAGAAGCACCAGCGCCAGCCCAGCCAGGAGACATCGGTGATCGCCCCGCCGAGCAGCGGGCCACCGACGGTGGACACCGCCATGACCGCGCCGAGGTAGCCGTTGTAGCGGCCGCGCTCCCTGGGGCTGACCATCGCGGCGATGACGACCTGCACCAGGACCTGCAGTGCGCCCATGCCCAGGCCCTGCACCGCGCGGAAGCCGATGAGCTGAGCGGTGTTCTGTGAGAAGCCGGCGCCCAGGGAGCCCACCACGAAGATCGCGATCGATGTCTGGAGCAGGAGCTTCTTGCTGAACAGGTCGGCCAGCTTGCCCCAGATCGGCGTCGAGGCGGTGGAGGCCAGAAGGGTCGCGGTGACCACCCAGGTGTACTGCGACTGCGTCCCGTTCAACGAGCCGATGATCTGCGGCAGTGCGACCGAGACCACGGTCGAACTGAGCATCGCGGCGAACAGCACCGTCAACAGCCCGCTCAGGGCTCGCAGCACGTGCTTGTGGTCCATGGTCGCGGAGCCGTCCGGGCCCCCGGTTACCGCTGTGTGCGCACTCACGCGCAAACCTCCGGATGAAGAGAGAACAAGGTCGACGAGGACAAGGTCAGGGCCGGCGGGAGGACGGCACGACGGCCGTACGTCAACGCGGTCCGGACACGACCGGGATGCCGACTGGCCCAGAATACATGCGCAGTGTGCAATTTTGCGCACTGCGCAACGTAGTTGTCGCTCTCATAGGATGGCGGCACCATGGAGCACACAGCGGGACTACGCGAACGCAAGAAGGCCGCCACCCGGCAGGCGGTCCACGAGGCCGCCCTGCGCCTGACCGTGGAGCGCGGATTCGACGCGGTCACCGTGGAAGAGGTGGCCGACGCGGTGGGCATCTCACGCCGGACGTTCTCCAACTACTTCGCCACCAAGGAGGACGCCGTCCTGTGGGGCGACGAGCGCTACCTCGAGGAACTGGTCGCCGCCTTCCGCGCCCGCCCACCCGAGGAGAGCCCTTGGGCCGCCCTGTGCACCACCGTCCTGGACCGCCTGCCGGAGAGCGGCGCCCAGGAGTGGGAGATACTCGTACGCACCCGGCTGGCGCTGCGCCACCCCGCACTCCTGGCCCGTCAACTCGCCAATCACGCGGGGCTGGAGGCGAGCCTCACCGAGGCGATCGTCGAGCGCTGTCCCACCCGGGACGCGGACACCGCCCTCGACGCCCGGGTCATGGCGTCGGCCTTCCTCGTCGCGCTGCGCATCTCGATGCGCCGCTGGATCGACAGCGATCTCACCGACGACCCGCGTGAGCTCGTCGTCGACACGATGAACCGCATGGCGTGCCCCTTCGTCTGACGCGCCCTCGGGCCGGTGGCCCCTTGCCCTCGCCGGGCCGGCGGGCACCGCGCCGACCCGGTCGGCCGGCGCAGCCGCACCTCAACGCCCACCAGCTGCGACGCGGTCAGCGTGGTGCTCCGAAGCCGGCGAAGGGGATCCCGCCGGGGAACCACCTTCGTGCACGGCCTGCTGGGCGGCGTGCACAGCCAGGGTCGTCCTGACGGTGCCTCCCATCCCCGACAGCGCGGACACGAGCACCGCGGCCGGCGCGGCCCGCGCGGCGCCTCCCGG
This sequence comes from Streptomyces sp. NPDC091412, assembly GCF_044756885.1. Taxonomy (NCBI): domain Bacteria; kingdom Bacillati; phylum Actinomycetota; class Actinomycetes; order Kitasatosporales; family Streptomycetaceae; genus Streptomyces; species Streptomyces sp. NPDC091412. The sequence continues at coordinate 51,184 of NZ_JBIVTV010000009.1, forward strand.
ACCGTCACCGGGGCCGCCGTCGGGGTCAGCGCGCCGCCGCGCGCGGCGGCCGGCCCGCGACCCGGGCCGTATCGCCTGGACCGCCACCCGGTCCTGTGGCGCTGCCCGGGAGCAGGCGGGGTTCACCGGCCGCGTGGCCGAACCGGCCGTGGCTCGGGGACCCAGGCCGTACGGCCGAGGCGCTCCTGCACGCGGCGCAGGCCCGGGCCGCGCGCGGACGGCCTGACCAACCGCGCTCGTGTGAGAGCGAATCCTGCCCCGGAGACGCCCCGGAACCGCCGGCTGCCGCCCGACGAGGTCGCCCGGTCCTGCCCGGCTGTCAGCGGGCGCGCGGGAGTCCGACCTGGAAGAGTGCGCCGCCGTCGGGTGCGTCGGTGAGGGTGAGTGTCCCGCCGTGGCGCTCGACGACGTCGCGTGCGATGGCCAGGCCGAGGCCCGCGCCGCCGTCGTCGCGGCCGCGGGCCTCGTCGAGGCGGACAAAGCGTTCGAAGACGCGCTCACGGTCGGCCGGGGCGACACCGTGACCGTCGTCGGCGACGCTCAGAACGATCGCGTCCCCGGCCGCCCGCACGGTCACGGTGACCGCGGAGGCGGCGTGCCGCTGGGCGTTGTCGAGCAGGTTGCCGAGCACGCGGGAGAGCTGGGTCCGGCTGCCCTTCACCTCCAGCCCGGCGTCGTCGACGGTGACGGCGGGGGCGATGCGGTCGGTGGGGGCCCGCTGCGTCACCTCCTCCCGCACCAGAGCGGCGAGATCCACCAAGGCGTCGGCCGGGCGTTCCCCGGCGTCGAGGCGAGCGAGCAGCAGCAGGTCGGCGGCCAGGTGCTGGAGGCGTACGACGTCGTGGAGCAGATCGGTCGTGTTCAGCAACTCCGGGTGCTGGTGGGAGACTTCCAGCTGGGTGCGCAAGGACGCGATGGGGCTGCGCAGTTCGTGGGACGCGTCGGCGACGAAGCGGTGCTGACGTTCCACCGACTGCTCCAGCGCGGCCAGGGTCTCGTTGGTCGTGCGGGCGAGCCGCGCGATCTCGTCGCGCGAGGCGGGCTCGGGCACCCGACGCGCCAGGTCGCCGCTGTCGGTGATCTCGGCCATCTCCGCGCGGATGCCCTCGACCGGCCGCAGTGCCCTGCGGGTGACCAGCCAGGTCACCGCCGCCACGACGGCGAGCAGGAACGGCAGGCCCGACAGCATCGACCGGGTGACCTGGCCGAGGGTGGCCTGTGAGTCCTCGAGCGAGGTGGCTGCGTAGACGGTGTAGGTGCGGCCGTCGTAGGTGGTTCCCTGCACGGCGGCGAAGGCGTAGTCGTGGGTCTCGTCACCCAGCTTCACGGCGACCGTCTCACGGTCCACGTCCGTGCCGACCCGGCCCCTGACCGGAGCGGCGTCGTGGCCGTGGTCGTCGTCCCCGTCGTCATCGTCGCCGGAGGAATGCCTCGACGACGTGGTGCTCCTGGGAGCCGGAGCGGGGGCGTAGTCCGTGATCGGGCCACGTTCGTGCAGGTCTTCACTCGCGGCCAGGACCTTGCCCGAGGAGTCGACGACCTGCGCGAGGCGACCGTCGTCGTCGGGCAGGTCCAGCGAGCCGAAACTCCCGTTCAGCGCGGCCTGGGAACCCGCCACCCTACGCGCGGTGACCTCCGACTCCAGGCTCGCCCGGTCGACGAGGTTGTGACGCAGCACGGCGACGACGGCGATACCCGCGGCGACCAGCGCGACGGACACGACCAGCGTGGCCGCGAGCGCCGCGCGTGCCCGTACCGAGGCGAAGACCCTAGGCATCGCGGCCCCGGTCGGCTTCCAGCCGGTATCCGGCCCCGCGCACCGTGGTGATGGAGCGTCGCCCGAACGGCACGTCGATCTTGCGGCGCAGCGCGCTGATGTAGACCTCGACGATGTTGGGATCGCCGTCGTAGGCGAAGTCCCAGACGTGATCGAGGATGTCCGTCTTGGAGACGACCTGCCCGGCACGCAGGGCGAGGTGCTCCAGGACCGCGAACTCCTTCGCGGTCAGCGTGACATCCGCTCCGGCCCGCTCCACGCGTCGGGCGGCGGGGTCGACGGTCAAGTCGCCGATTCGCAGTACCGGAGATCCCCCGCGCGTACGGCGGCGCAGCAGGGCCCGGATGCGGGCCTGCAACACCACGTAGGAGAACGGCTTGGTGAGGTAGTCGTCCGCGCCGGTGTCCAGACCCTCCGCCTCGTCGTACTCGCCGTCCTTCGCGGTGAGCATCAGGATCGGTGTGTCGTCCCCGGCCGCCCGCAACTGGGCGCAGATCCGGTACCCGTTCAGCCCGGGCAGCATGATGTCGAGCACGATCAGGTCGTAGTCCCGCTCCTGCGTCATGTGCAGTCCGGTGAGGCCGTCGTGGGCCAGGTCCACGGCGAATCCCTCGGCGGCCAGGCCACGGGCGAGGGCGGTGGCGAGACGTTTCTCGTCCTCCACGATCAGCAGGCGCATGCCCACCAGGGTCCCAGGTCTTCCTGAAGCGGTCTTCAGGTTGCTTCAGCGGGGCTTCAGGGTGGCCGGGGCACGGTGGTCCATGTCAGGCCGGCACCCCGGCAGCCACGCGGCCCAGCCGCGGCCCGAAAGAAAGGACCGCCTCATGATGAAGGCCCTCAAGCGCTCCCTGGCCGGTCGCCGTCGCACTGTCTCCGCGGTCGTCGCGGCCACCGTCGTACTGGGCGGAGCCGGCGCCGTATCCGCCCTCGCCCTCGCCGGCGACGACCACGGCGGTGCGCATGCGACCGCGGGCGCCACCTCCGACGCGCACGACGGCTCCGACCGCGACGGCAGGCTCGCCGGGAGCGTCAGGGTCGGCCTGAAGGAGGCGGCCGACGCGGCCACCACGTCCCTCGCGGGCACCGTCACCGAAGTCGAGCCGGACGGACGGCGGGGCCAGGCCGTCTGGGAGGTCGACATCGTCGACGCCAAGGGCATCGAGCACGAGGTCACGGTGAACGCCGCCGACGGCAAGGTCATCGCCGGCAGGGCCGACCGCGTCGGGGACACGGCCGACCCCGACGACGCCGCGCTCGCCAAGTCCGCCAGGACGGGCCTGGGCCAGGCAGTGGACACGGCGCTCGACAAGGTCCCGGGCACCGCGACCTCGGCCGAGCTCGACGACCACCACGACAGGACGGCGGCCTGGCACATCGATGTCACCGACGGCCAGGGCGCCGCACACGAGGTCGTCGTCGACGCGCGGACCGGCAAGGTCACCGCCACGCACACCGGTCCGGCCCACTCGCGCGGCCACGGCGCGGACGACGACCGCGAGGACGACTGAGCAGCCGGTGCCGCTGGCGAACTTGTGGCCGAGGGACATGGCCAGGGACATCCTGACGCTCCGGGTCACAGTGACCAGATGAGGTCTCTGTCGAATCCGGGACGGTTCGGTGCGCCGACGTTGTCGCTGGTCGTGGTCCATCTGTGGCGGAAGGCGACGGGAATGTCCAGGGCGAGGAAGTTCTTCCCGTCTCCTGTGTGGGCCCGCAGGTGGAGCCGGTGCCTGGCCACCGGCACCGTGTGAGGGATCCGGAGGTTCCAGGTCTGCTTCCACGGCCCGGCGGGCGGTTGGGCGTCACCCGACAGGCTCGCGCCCATGCTTGCCAGCAGATCGGGCAGTGTGTAGCTTTTGTCCAATATTTTCATAGGGCCGATCTTCATGATCACCCTGCAGGTGACCTGGGTCAGGTCGACCGTCTCTTTGAGGTGGCTGCGCATTTCCCAGCGGACTTGGTGTCCAAGTCGCGGCAATGCGGGTGTGCACGTGATGTCAAGGATGTCCATGACGTAGTTGTCGTCGCTCGCGTCCTCCACCAGGTGGTTGTTCATAGCGCTCATCCCGTGTGTCTTGGGCGGGGAGCCGCACCGGATGCTCTGAGGTCAGAACCCCGGCCCGATTACGGCGGGCCGGGGTTCTATGCCATGCGCATCACGGGCCGGCTCTAGAAGCCGAAGTCGTCGAAGTCGCCGAAGCCGCCGAAGTCGTCGAAGTCGCCCTTGTGGTGACCGATCACCCGGAAGCTGGCGACCACTCCGTCCTCGACGCACACGCCCCCGTGGACCCTCCCGGGCTTCACGCCGTTGGCTTCGCTGCGCGGGCCGACCGTGGCGATGGGAGCGCCGTTGTCGCAGGTCGCCCCGCGGAAGACCTCGACGCCCCTGCGGCTGTCGTTGCGGATGTTGAGGCTCTTGGAGCCCAGGCCGCTGACCACGGTGATGCAGCCGTCCGGGCGGGCGGAGTACGACCGCTCGTTGATGAAGATCCTGCCCACCTCGCGGTGTCGGCCGCGCTCGCCGCCGCGCTCGTGGCCGCCCCCGCCGCCGCGCTCGCCGCCGCGCTCGTTGCCGCCGCGGCCGCCGCCCCCGCCCTCGTAGCCGCCGCGGCCGCCGCCGCCCTCGTTGCCGCCGCGGCCGCCCCCGCCGCCGCGCTCGTTGCCCTGTCCCTGTCCCTGCCCCTGTCCGGACATGCCGTCCATCGGGGCGTGGGCCGGAGCGGGCGCCTGCTTGACGACGGCCGGGACCGTCTGGGCCACCGGCTCGGTGGCGGCCGTGGCGTAGGTGATGCCGGTCGCGACGAGTGCTGCAGCGGCGGCGACAGCCGCGGCGACGGCATGTGAACGGGTCATGGTCATGTCGCTTCTGCTCCTGTCTCAAAGTGGCCGGCTGTGGCAGTCGGCATGTGAATGAACGTAATGAAAGCCTCACTGGCTGTCATTTCGGGCCATTGGGAGGGGGTGCTGCTATGGAGCCGAATGGGGTACCCAGGGCACCCGCGCGCCCGATTCACCGGCTGCTGACGACACGTCAATCCTCGTTGAAAGCTGGGCGTGTCGGTGATCGACTAGGCCTTCAAGGTGATCTCTGACAGCTGCTCACCCGTGCGGCAGCGAGTCGACTGGAAATTCCGGCCGAAAGGGTCCAGGCATACCGGGACGGGCGGGTCCCGGACGGACCACGGCGTGGGCCGGGTCGCCGTGCCGTGGTCGGGGGAGAGGTCCCGAAGCCGAGCCTGTGACGACCCCTCACCCCCGGGCTCGGCCGTGGACCATCCGACGTGCTGCCGCGGCACGGGCTGGGACATGCCGTGCGGGTCGTCGCGCGGGCCCGTGGGCCGGGCTGAGGGTCGGGTGTCGTACCGGAGCGGGATCGACGGACCCGATCAGCGCCGCATCCCAAGTCCCCTTGCCCGCGTGCACCGCGGCCGGCCGTCGCCGCAGCCGGATCATGCCACCCGTCAGGGGCCCCGCCCTCATGCGCTGTCACGGAGCCGACCGACAACGTGGACGGCGCGCCCGCGGAAATTCCCTCGCGTTGTGGCCGGAACGGGCCGAGACTCGTCTCATGGCTGACATGGGGGCGTTCCGGGACGCGGTCACCGCGTGGGCGGCGGGTGGTTCCGGCGACCTTGCGCACGAGCTGGCCGCGCGGCTGTCCGTCCGGGCGGCCGTCCTGCTCGAAGGGCCGTGCGACGTCGCGGCGGTCGACGCGCTGGCGGAGAGCCGCGGCCGGGACCTGGCGGTCGAAGGGGTCTGCGTCCTGCCGATCGGCGGTGCGATGAGCGTCGGGCGCTACGCCCGGCTCCTCGGTTCACCCGGTCTCGACCTCCGCCTCGCGGGACTGTGCGACGAGGCGGAGCGTCCCTACTACGCACGCGGCTTCGAACGGGTCGGTGCGGCACAGCAAGGCTTCTTCGTCTGCGCGGCGGATCTGGAGGACGAGCTCATCCGCGTGCTGGGCGTGACACGGGTGGAGGAGCTCGTCGGGGCGGAAGGCGACCTGCGTGCTCTGCATACCTTCCTGCGCCAGCCCGCACAGCGGGGCCGCGCCCCGCAGCAGCAGTTCAGGCGCTTCCTCGGAACGAAGAAGGGACGCAAGATCCACTACGGCCGCGTCCTCGTCGAGGCCCTTGACCCCGACCGGGTTCCAGCCCCACTCGACCGCCTGCTCTCCAGCCTCTGACCGCCGGACCCCACCACGGACGTCGAGGAGACGCTTTCCGCGCTCTCCGGCCTGATCCACAGCGGGAAGGTCGGTGCGGTCGGGACGTCCTGAGGCCGGCGTCCGGGACCGCCGAAGCCCAGTGGGTCGCCGAGCGGCGCGGTCCGGAACGTGCCGCCGGCTCTCCGGCAGGCCGGCCTGCGCCGCCGGCCGGTCGGTGGACGCATCGCCGTCCGACGCCTCTTGAGGCGTTCCCGTCCGCGCGCACCGCTCCCGGCCGGCCGGCGTGGGCGGTGTGGTCAGGCTGGTGCGTCGGCTTCGAGGATCTTCGCCAGTTGCTCCACGGTGGAGTGGATCTCGCGTTGGAGGCCGGCGAGGTCGAGTCCGTCGTCGCCGAGGACGGTCAGCAGGGCGCGTTCGCCGATGGCCTGGATGACGACGTGCCGCCCGGAGCTCCGCGTGGCCACGTCACGCAGCACCCCGCCGCCGGCCTCGTGCACCATGCGCTGGCCGAGGCTGTGCGTGGCGGCGGAGAGCGCGGCGATGGATTCCGGCTGGACGGCATCGGCGTCGGCGGCGACCAGCAGGCCGTCGACGGTGGAGATGACCGTCTCGTTCACTCCCATCACCTGCTCACGCAGAGCGGTCAGGACCTCGATGAGCGGTTCGGGCTGGTGGACGGTGGGCATCGGCGCTCCTGGGGGGTGGGCTGTGAACTGATGCTGCACATACGCGCTTGGGTCAGGACAGGGCTTTGAGGCCCGCGTAGACCCGGCGCAGAAGGAGCAGGTCGGGTTGGTGGTCTGCGAGGTCGTCAGGCGGCTTCGGCAGCGCGAGGCCGGTGCCTGGCCGACGGACGGTGAGCGGGGTCGGGGCGAACGGAGCCGTGTCCGGCAGCGGGTCGGGGCTCACACGCTGTCCGTTCGGTGCGGGCGATGTGTTCCGGGGCTGCGTCGGGGCAGCGAGAGGTCGGAGGCAGGCGGGACGTTCCGGGACCGGGGCCCGGGCAGGCGCGGCGCGGTGCTCGGACGGCCGCCCGCGGCCGGCCGCTCGCGGTGCAGCAGTCCCAGTTCGCGCATGCGGGCCAGGTCCAGCATGACCGCGTAGGTTCCCCGCCCCAGGGTGAAGGCGATGTCCCGCGGGGTGCGGCGGCCGTTGGCGGCCCGCAGCAGCGTCGCATAGCGGGACGGGACACCCGCGGGTACGTCCGCAGCCGGGCGGACACGGGTGCGGGCGAACTCGGCGGGCGATCCCCACAGACGGCTCAGCAGCACCAGACGCCGCGAGGTCTCGGCCGCGAGGAGCTGCGGTTCGAAGGCCGGCCCGATGGCCACCGCCGGCATCGCCTCGGTCACCTCCCAGTCCCCGGGCGGGCTGAGTGCGAGGGCGAAGGCACCGTCGAACACGGCCGCCGCGCAGGTGATCTCGAACTCCTCCGGTGCCAGCAGGCCACGCGCCTGAAGCTCGGCGCCGACCCGGCCGTCGGCCGCACCGTCGGTCGCGCAGGCGGACGTCCAGGCGGCATCGTCGATCCGGCCGGACGCGAGCAGGAGGGACTCGACACTCGGTGCGCCCGGGGTCTCCACGGCGACGACCCGGCCGGCGCGCAGGTGGATCCTGCCACCGGGTGCGCCGGAGATGACGACCGTGCCGGTGCGGCCTTCGTCGTACAGCGTGTTGAGCAGGGCGGGGACGTTGCGCGGGCCGTCGGTGCGGGTACTCATCCCGCCGCCTTCGCCGCATACAGGTCCAACTGGCGCAGCACCAGGGCCAGATTGGTCTGGTCGCGGTCCAGCGCCGTCAGCAGCAGCAGGGGGTCGCCCTGCCGGGGCAGCGCCCTGAGGACGAGCTGACGCCGGCTGCCCGTGATGACCATGCTCTCCAGCTCCCCTTGTGCTCCGGCCAGGTGGAGCCGGTCGCTGACGAACGCGGCGAGTCGACTGCACTCGGCAGCGTCCATCTCCCCAGTGCCGGACTCGCCGTAGGTCAGTCCGGTGACCGCGTCGACGAGGACGGCCCCTTTGACTCCCGGCACTTCGAGCAGGCGGCGCAGGGAGTCTTCGACTGAGGACACCGGCATCCCTTCACGAACCCTTCACATTCGGTCAGAAATTACAGTAGTTTAAGCCAGACATTCCAGAACAGGTTGTCTGACCAAGTTTTTCTGACACGGCCTCAGCGCCGGGTCACACAGCGCGAAGGGCCGGAGCATGAGCATCGAGACCGCACTCAAGGAAGCCATGGCGATCGAGGGTGCGATCGGCGTCGCCGTGGTCGATTACGAGAGCGGCATGTCGCTGGGGACCCTCGGCGGTGGCCACGGACTGGACCTGGAAGTCGCCGCCGCCGGCAACACGGAGGTCGTACGCGCCAAGACGCGGACGCTGGCCACCCTCGGCATGAACGACTCGATCGAGGACATCCTCATCACCCTCGGTGAGCAGTACCACCTCATACGCCCTCTGAACAGCAGCGACGGGAGCCTGTTCCTCTACCTGGCACTCGACCGGTCCCGCGGCAACCTGGCTCTCGCGCGCCACTCGCTCAAGCGCATCGAGGCCACCCTGGAGATCTGACCCCGCCACCCCGCCGCACACACCGCCGGTGCCGGGCCGCCCCTCCCCGCGACCGGTGCCGACCGGACGGTTCGGGGCCGACGTGTGCGTCCAGGGCCGACGCATGCGTCAACGAGGTGGCCCGGTCGGGTGGTCAGGCGGTCAGCGCCGCAAGCTCCGCGTTGGCGTGCTCGGTGACCAGGGCGAGGACGCGGCCCGCGGCGGCCAGGTCCTCGGCGGGTATCCCGCCCCAGATGCGGGCGGTGATGGGGGCGGTCTCCGCGCCGACGGCGGCGAGCAGTTCGCGCCCCGCGTCCGTGGGACGAAGGTGCGCGCCGTCGGTGGCGAGCAGTCGCCTGTCGAGCAGTTCGCCGAGAGTGGCGCGGACGTCGGCCGGATCGGCCTTGAGGGAGCCCTGTACCCGGGTGGCGAGATCGTCCGGCGTCTGCGGGGCGTCGGCGGTGACGGCGGCGCGCAGGGCGATCTGCTGCTGGAACGTGATGCCGTGCCGGGCCAGGACGTGCTCCAGGACGCCGCGGGCGGCGTAGTGGGCCAGGCCGAGGGCCCGGGCGTCGGCGACGGGTCCGGTGGTGGACGCGCTGGTGGATGCGGTGGTCGTCATGGTGTCGTCCCCTGAATGCTCTCGTCGTTCGGCAGGGATGGAGCGAGAGGTGCGTCGAGAAGGGTCGTCAGCTCGTCGGTGAACGCGCGCGTCCGTGGGGCGTCGAGTCCGCCGAGCGGCTCCAGCAACTGCTGAAGCAGTTCCTGGACCACCCCGATGGCCTGCCGCGTGACGGCTTGGCCCTGCTCGGTGAGGGCGAGTTGTACGGCGCGCGGATCGCGGGGATCGCGGGTGCGCTCGATCAGGCCGGCCGACTCCAGGGCGCGCGCCAGCTTGGAGACGTACAGCGCCTCCAGACCTGTGTGGTCGGCGAGTCGGCGCTGACTGGGCCGCTCGCCGGCGCACTGCATGCCGTACAGCGACGCGACCAGTGAGTACTGCGCGTGGGTGAGGCCCAGTGGAGCCACCGCGCGATCGACCGCGACGCGCCACTTGGTGGCGAGCCGCCATACCAGGAAACCGGGTGTGGGCCCCGGTGAACCCTTGCTCATGGCATATAAAGTACATGGCTACTATGTCCATGGCTACTATTTTCGGGCGGATCTGGACGGCGCGTCCCGAACAGATCAACGACGCCCAGTGCTGTGGCCGGGAGGGTTTGCCGGGAAGCTCGCGGCGTCCGGTGCTGGGGGCACCTCCCACGCCCTTCGGGCAGTGGGGGAGCCTCGCGAGGCGGAGCATTGCCCGCGTACTGGATGTACTCGGGTGATGCGACAACGCGGCGTGGGGGTACCCCCGGCCGAAGGCTGGGGGAGTGCCGTGCCGGGCGTCGCGAGCCGGCACACCTTTCCGGTCACAGCACTAGTGCGCCCGGCCGGTGCCCGACAGCGTGTCCCAGTGGACGGTGCGGTCGCACCAGCGGTGGAGCAGGGCGCGGTCGTGGCCGACGGCGAGGAGGCCCGCGCCGGTGGCGGCGCGGTAGTCCTCGACGACCGCGACCAGGGCGGCCGTCGTGGAGGCGTCGAGCATCGCGGTCATCTCGTCGCAGATCAGCCAGCGGGGGCGCAGGACGAGGGCCCGGGCCAGGCAGGCGCGTTGGAGCTGGCCGTCGCTGACCTCGTGCGGTCGTCTGCCGAGCAGGTCGGGGGTCAGACCGGCCCTTCCGGCGAGTTCGGTGACGCGCTCCCGCACCTCGTCGCGGCGGCCGGTGGCCCGCAAGGGCTCGGCGATCAGGTCGGTGAGCGTCAGACGCGGGTCCGCGGAGAGGCGGGGTTGCTGGAAGACCACGCCGAAGGCGGTGCGCAGCGGGCGCGGGGCGCGGTGGCGCCACCCTCGTACGGACGCGCCGTCCAGCAGTACGGTGCCGGAGTCGGGGCGGTGCAGCAGGGCCGCGACCCGGGCGAGCGTGGACTTGCCGCAGCCACTGGGGCCGAGCAGGCCGACCGCTTCACCGGGCGCGACGGTGAGTGAGACATCTCGTACCGCCGGATTCCGCCGGTCGTAGCCCGCGGTGATGGCGCGCAGTTCAAGCATGCACGTCCTCCGATGCTCCCTGGGACGCTTCCCCGCCGGTCGCCGAGGCGGGGTGGGGGTGGTGGCAGGCGACCTCGCCGGCTGTCGGCGGCAGTACGGCGCAGGCGTCGTCGGCCCGGTCGCACCGGGCGGCGAAGGCACAGCCCTCGGGGAGGGCACCGAGTTCGGGTGGCAGGCCGGGGATGGCGGTGAAGGCCCGGTCGGGGAGGGCCTGGAGCAGGCCGCGGCTGTAGGGATGACGGGGGCCGCGCGCGCCGAAGAACACCTCCGCGTCGGCCAGTTCGACGATCCGGCCCGCGTACATGACGGCGATCCGGTCGGCGATCCGTTCGGCCGCGGCCAGGTCGTGCGTGATCATCAGCAGGCCGCGCCCCGCCGCGTCCGGATTGCCCGGGCGGTCGAGGTGGCGCCGCAGTTCGTCGACCGTGCGGTCCACCAGGTCACGGTCGAGCCCGGTGGTCGGTTCGTCGGCGAGCAGCAGCGGCGCGTCACCGACGAGGGCCAGGGCGGTGGCGGCGCGCTGGGCCAGGCCGCCGGACAGCTCGTGCGGGTGGCGGTCCAGGTGATCCGCGGGGAACGCGGCGCGTTCGGCGGCCGCCCGCGCGGCGGAGCATACGGCCGCGCGGCCGCGGACCCCGGTCAGTGCGGCGATCGTCTCCTCCACCTGGGAGCGGATGGTGCGCACGGGTGTGAGATGGGCGGCCGGGCTCTGCGGTATGAGCCCGACCAGCCGGCCCCGTACCGTCCTTGCGAGGGTCCGTTCGTCGGCCGAGAGCAGGTCGAGGCCGCCGAGCATCGCCTCCCCGGCCGCCTCGGCGTTGCCGGGAAACAGCCCCAGCAGGGCGGAGGCGAGGACGGACTTGCCGCAGCCGCTCTCGCCGATCAGGGCCAGGCACTCGCCGGCCGCGACGTCGAAGTGCGCGTCGGTGACGGCGGCGACACGGCGCCCCCCGGGCATGAGGAAGCGCACCGACAGTCCGCGCACCGACAGCACGGGCGATCGCTCGGTCACAGCATCAGCTCCGATCGGCGGCGGGGGTTGATCCGTTCCCGCCAGGCTCCGGCGAGTCCGGCGATGGCGAGGGTCGGGACGATGACGAACAGGCCGGGGAAGACGGTCGGCCACCACTGTCCGGCCAGCAGCGAGCCCCGCGCGCCCTGGATGAGGGTGCCCAGGCTGGCCATGTGCGTGGGCAGTCCGAGCCCGAGGAAGGACAGCGCCGATTCGTGCCACATGGCGTGCGGCACCATCAGCGCCGCGGCGAGCGCGGCCTGGGGCAGCACGGCGGGCAGCAGGTGCCGTACGGTCACCCGCCACCTGGACGCGCCGCCGGAGACGGCGGCGTCGATGTACGGGCGTGAGCGCAGGGAGAGGACTTCGGCGCGGACGATCCGGGCGGTCGACAGCCAGTGGGTGAGCGCGACCGAGACGATCACCGGCCAGACGCCCGGCCGGAACATGGCGACGATGAAGATGCCGAGCAGCAAGTGGGGTACGGAGGAGACCGTGTCCACGACCCGCATGATCCCGCGGTCGACCCAGCCGCCCAGCGCACCGGCGGTGGCTCCGACGGCGGTACCGACGACGGTGGCCGTCACAGCCGCGGCCACTCCGACGAGCAGGGAGACGCGCAGTCCGTAGACGCAGCGCAGCAACAGGTCCCGGCCGAGGTCGTCGGTGCCGAAGGGGTGGGCCCGGCTCGGTCGCAGCAGCTTGGCGGCCAGATCGACGGCCTGCTGGTCGAGTTGGACCAGCGGTGGCACGACGAGGACGGCGAGGACGGTCGCGGCGACCAGCACGGCGGAACCGCGCACCCGCAGTGTGCGGGTGGAGCGGCGCCTCGTCCCGTACGAACGCCAGACGGTTTCCCCGGAGGCGGGAACGTCACATGTCACTGAACTTCACCCTCGGGTCGAAGAGTCCGTAGAGCAGGTCCGCGAGCAGGTTGCCGACGAGGACGGCGGCCGTGGCCAGCGTGGTCAGCGCGGCGAGCAGCGGGAAGTCGACGGAGGTGGCCGCCTCCACGGTGGCCGCGGCGATGCCCGGCCAGCTGAAGACGCTCTCCACCAGCAGGGCGCCGGTGATGAGTTCGGGCACGCGGGAGCCGATCAGGGTGAGCACCGGAAGCAGGCCGGAGCGAAGGGCGTGGCCGAGCAGGACCGTGCGCTCGTTCAACCCGCGGGCCCGGGCACCGCGTACGGGGTCCTCCGCCAGCGCGTCGCCCACGCCTTGGCGCACGTAGAGGGTGAACCACGGCAGTTGGGAGACGGCGAGCACCCCGGCCGGCAGTACGAGATGGCCGGCCACCTGCCCTGGGGTGACCTGTTCGCTTGCGGTGTCGGTGAGCCCGCCGGCCGGGAGCACGCCCAGTTGGAGGGCGAACAGCCAGATCGCCAGCAGGGCGAGCCAGAAGACCGGTGCCGCCTCCAAGGAGTAGGCGAGTGACGTGACGACCCGGTCGAGCAGGGATCCCGGCCGGCGCGCGGCGAGGACGCCGAGCACGGTGCCCGCCAGCACGGCCGTCGCGAAGGCGACCGCGCACAGCAGCGCGGACCACACAAGACGCTCCCCGATGACCTGGGTGACCGGCTGCCGCATCACGCTCGACTCGCCGAGGTCGCCGGAGAGGGCGGAGGTCAGCCAGTGCCACCAGCGCGAGGTGAACGGCTGGTCCACGCCCAGGTTGGCGCGCAGCCGGTCGAGGGTCTGTCCGTCGGCACGGAGGGCCGCCGTACCCGCGTACGCCTTGACCGGGTCGAAGGGGGAGACGGCGGCGATGGCGAACACGCCGAAGGTGACGACGAGGAGGACGGGGGCGGCGAACAGCAGCCGCCGCCCCACCAGACGCGCCATCGCCGCCCAGAGCGGGGAGGTCACTTCTTCGGCTGCCAGTCCTGGAGGTTCCACCACGGGCCGCTGGCGAAGCCGTGCTCGTGCGGCTCGACCTGCGTGGTCAGGCCGTCCCAGTGGTCGGCCAGCACATAGAGGTGGTCGATGTGGGTGAGGAAGGTGTAACCGGGGTCCTTCACGAGTTCGCGCTGCACCGTGTCGTACGCGGCCCGGCGGGTGTCGGTGTCCTGGCTGCGGCGGCCGGTGTCGAGGGCCTTGTCCACGGCCGGGTTGGCGAAGTGGCCCATGTTGTTGAAGCCGTCGCCGGCCAGGGAGGAGTGCAGCAGGGTGAACAGGCCGAAGTCGGGGTCGCCGCTGCTGTCGAGTCCGGCGAGGACGGCGTCGCTCTTCATCCGCGGCTCGATCACCTCCCAGGTGGCGCTCTCCACCTTCACCTCGATGCCCGCCTTCTTGGCGTCGGAGGCGTAGGCGAGGGCGTGGTCCTGGCGGACCTTGTCGCCGGAGGGGTAGAGGAGCGTGAAGGAGGCCCGCAGACCGTTCTTCGCGCGGATGCCACCGCTGCCGGCCTTCCAACCCGCCTGATCCAGCGTCCGCTTGGCCTTCGCCAGGTCCTGCGGTCGCTCGATGCCCGCGGCGAACCAGGGGTCGTCGCTCGGCAGCGGTCCGTAGGCAGGGCGCCCTGCCCCGTCGAGGATCTTGTCCACCATGGCCTCGCGGTCCACGGCGGCGTCCAGCGCCTGGCGGATCGCCCGGTCGCCGGTGACCCTGTTCTGCTGGGGGAGGGTGACGGCCCGGAAGTCGTAGGACTTCGCGTCGTACGTCGTCTTCGCCGTGTCGCCCTTGAACGTGGCGGCCAGGTTGGGCGGCAGGACCGCGCCGTCGAGGTCGCCCGAGCGCAGCCGGGTGGCGCGCACGTCGTCGTCCTTGACGATCGCGATCGTCACCTTCTTCACCTTCGGCTCGCCGCCCCAGTAGCCGGGGTTGGCCTTGAAGGTGAGCTTCTCGCCCTTGCTCCAGCCGGTGAGGACGTACGGTCCGGTGCCGACCGGCCTGGTGTTGAAGGAGCCGGTGTTGGGGTTCTGGCCCCCGGCGATGTGCTGGGGGACGATGGGCAGGACCGTGCGCCCCGCGAACGGCGCGTAGGGGTACTTGAGCGTGAAGACGACCTTGCCGTCGCGGTCGGCCCGCACCTCCTTGATGGCGTCCAGCTCGCTCCGGGCGGTGTTGTTGGTCTTCGCGTCGAGGATCGTCCGATAGGTGAAGACCACATCGGCGGCGGTCAGCGGCTTGCCGTCGCTGAACTTCACGCCGTCGCGCAGGGCGTAGGTGTAGGTGAGCCCGCCGTCGCCGACCTGGGGCAGTGAACTCGCCAGTGCCGGCCTCAGCTTCATGTCGGCGTCCCGGGCGAGCAGACCGTCGAAGATCTTGGAGTTGCCGTCCTTGCCGTAGCCGAGAAGAGGACTGAGGGTGTCCGGCTCGGAGGCCACGCCGACCACGACGGAGTCGGAAGCACTCTCGCTGCTCGCACCGCCCCCCGGGGCCGAGCAAGCGGCGGCTCCCACGAGTGTCGCCACCGCTGCGGCTGCCCGTATCCGTCGGACGGTCATGAACCCTCACATCCTTAATGCTGACCAAATGCTTTTGCATAGTAGTCGCAATAGAGCCTCCGGTCACCCGGGGGTCGGATGTGTGAGTTCGTCCCAACTGTCCGGCTGACCAGGAGTTTCGCGGGTGCGGAGGCGCGGAGGCGCGGAGGCAGGTGGGCGCGGCCATCGCTTCCCAGGCCCTCCTCGGGCCCAGTGCGTAGGACGGCGGTCGTTCCCGCTCACCGGTGCGGGGCAGTCCCGGATTCCCACCGGGTTCCCTCTTGCGACGCGTCCCGCGTGGCGGGCGGGGCGAACCAGCTGCGCGGGCCGGCCTGGGGTCTTCCCGGATCGCGGCCGATCATGTCCAGTATTCGGATGGCGAGCCCGGACAGGCGTCCGGTCCTGCTCGCTACGGGATCCGGTGCGCGCCCTCGGCCCCCACGCGCCCCGCGTACTCCGCCAGCCCCTGCGTGGTCTCTCCCGCCCAGCCCACGTAGCCGTCCGGGCGGATGAGGAACACCCCCGCGCCGTACCC
Organism: Streptomyces sp. NPDC091412; assembly: GCF_044756885.1. Classification (NCBI taxonomy): domain Bacteria; kingdom Bacillati; phylum Actinomycetota; class Actinomycetes; order Kitasatosporales; family Streptomycetaceae; genus Streptomyces; species Streptomyces sp. NPDC091412. The sequence continues at coordinate 66,748 of NZ_JBIVTV010000009.1, forward strand.
CTGGTGCGCCGTGTCCCCGTCCGTCGTCAGCAGGGTCCAGTGCGGACCCCGGAACGCGTCGAACAGCCGGATCCCGCCCACCGTCCCGTCCGGCGCACGGTCGCCCGCCCGCACGGGGCCCGGGGACCGGCGGGTTTCCTCCGTGAGGGAGGAGGCCCGGTAGCCGAGGCCGAGTTGGCGGGTCGCCCCGCCGCGGCGGGTCTCGCCGCGGTGAACGCTCGTCGACAGCGCGAGCATGTCGGCGGCGCTCGGGCGCCGTTCCTCCTCGTAGGTGCCGAGGAGGGAGTCGGGCACCCCGTCCCGCAGCACCGCGCCCAGCTTCCAGCCCAGGTTGCAGGCGTCCTGCACGCTGGTGTTGAGGCCCTGGCCGCCGGCCGGCGAGTGGATGTGCGCGGCGTCCCCGGCGAGGAAGACCCGGCCCTCGCGGAAGCGGTCCGCCAGGGCCGCCCGCGGGCGGAAGTCCGAGGCCCACCGCACCTCGGTCACGTCCTGCGGGGCGAGATGCGAACGGGCGGCGACGACCTGGCGCATGCCGTCGAGGGACAGGTCCACCACGGTGCCTTCCGGGAACCCGGCCACGACCTGGAAGTCCTCCGTACCCGCGAGCGGGCAGATCGCCATGAAGCCGTCGCCCTCTCCGCCGGCCGGGAAGATGTGCCAGTTGTCGCGGTCCAGACCGGTGATGCGGACGTCAGCCACCAGCATCGGGCTCGGATCGACCGTCTCGCCCGTCATGCCGATGCCCAGCGCCCGGCGCACCGTCGAGCGGCCCCCGTCGGCGGCGACCACGTACCTCGCCGTCAGAGCGGCGCCGGAGACGAAACGCACGGTCACCCCGGCCTCGTCCTGAGCGAGACCGACGACCTCCCGGCCGAAGACGACCCGCCCGCCCAGCTCCTCCAGCCGTGCCAGCAGGATCCGCTGCGTGCGCCACTGCGGCACCATCCACCCTTCCGCGTACGGCGAGTCCTCGGTCGCTTGCACCGGTTCGAACATCCGGTGTTCGCCCGTCCGCCGCCCGTTCTGCCAGATCATCCCGACCGGATAGGTGCCGCCGGCCGCGCGGATCGCGTCCAGGACGCCGAGGTCGTCGAAGACCTCCAGGGTGCGCGGCTGGATCCCCTTGCCCCGCGAGCCGGGAAACAGCCCGTCGGCCCGCTCGACGACGAGCGCGTCCACCCCTCGCCGGGCCAGATCGATACCGAGGGTCAGTCCGCTGGGGCCCGCGCCCACGATCAGTACGTCCACCTGTGCGGTCATGTGCCGATGCTCCTTAACGCCGTTAAGTTCGGTCTGTCAGACGATGGACTTAACGCCGTTAAACTGTCAAGCGTGAACTCGGAACCACGCCTGCCTCTCGACCGCAAGCGGGTCGCGGACGCCGCCCTGGCCCTCCTGAACGAGGTGGGCCTGGCGGGCCTGACGCTGAGCGCCATCGGCCGCGAGCTGGGCGTCAAGGCACCCGCCCTGTACTGGCACTTCAAGGACAAGCAGGCCCTGCTCGACGAGATGGCCACGGAGATGTACCGCCGGATGATCGCGGGGACCCCTCTCGACCCCGCGGACACCTGGCAGGAACGGCTGCGCAAGTCGAACCACGGTCTGCGCGAGGCGCTGCGCGGCTACCGCGACGGCGCGAAGGTCTTCAGCGGCTCACGTTTCACCGGCATGGAGCACGCCGAGCAGATGGAGGACAACCTGCGTCTGTTCACGGCCGCCGGCTTCACGCTCGCCCAGGCGGTGCGCGCGACTACGACCACGTATCTCTACACGCTCGGCTTCGTCACCGAGGAGCAGGGCGTCGAGCCGCTGCCCGACGAACGGCGCGAGGGCTTCGACATCGGGGAACGCGCCCGGATGATGGCCGACTTCCCGCTGTCCGCCGCCGCGGGCGTGGAGATCTTCGCGGACTACGAGCAGCACTTCGCGGAGGGACTGGAACTCGTGATCGACGGCATCGCCACGCGGTACGGAATCGAGTGAGGACGCGGCCCGCAGGACGGTGAGTCGCCGGCGGCGCGGTCACGTGCGGGCCGCGGCCCGCGGGACGCCGGGTCCCGACTTCCGCGGTTCGGGACGTGGCGACGTCGCCCCGCTCCTCACCCGCGCCGGAACCCACGCCGACCGGAGCCAGGGCTCCCAAGGGACAGGCGCTAAGCCGTTCCGGGGGTGTCAGCCGTTCCGAGGGCTTCGCGCAGGAACATGACGGCCTGGTCGATGGCCGCTCGGGTGGCCTTGGACCGGCTGAGCGAGTTGAGCATCATGAAGTCGTGCACCGTGCCGTCGTAGCGCACCGTGGTGACCGGGACGCCGGCGGCACGCAGCTTGGCGGCATACGCCTCGCCCTCGTCGCGCAGCACGTCGGCCTCGTCGACGACCAGCAGGGCGGGGGGCAGACCGGTGAGCTGCTCGGGGGTCGCGCGGTTGGGGGACGCGGTGATCTCCGCGCGCTGTTCCGGGTCGGTGGTGTAGGCGTCCCAGAACCACTCCATCAGCTTGCGGCTGAGGTAGTAGCCGGTGGCGAACTGGTCGTAGGAGTCGGTGTCCATCGCCGCGTCGGTGACCGGGTAGTACATCGACTGGTGCACGAACCTGACGTCGCCGCGCTCCTTGGCCATCAGGGCGAGCGCCGCCGTCATGTTCCCACCGACCGACTCGCCGGCCACCGCCATGCGCCGGGCGTCCAGCCCCATGGACTCTCCCTCACGCGTGATCCACTGCGCCGCGGCGTAGCCCTGTTCGATGGCCACGGGGTAGCGCGCCTCCGGGGAGGGCGTGTACTCCACGAAGGCCACGGCGGTACGGGCGCCGACCGCCAACTCCCGCACCAGCCGGTCGTGGGTGCCGGCGTTGCCCAGCACCCAGCCGCCGCCGTGCATGTACACCACGACGGGCAGCGTCCCGGTGACGCCCTGCGGCTTGACGATGCGCACCCGTACGTCGCCCACAGCGGCCGGTACGGTGATCCACTCCTCGTCGACCGGGAGTTTGTCGACCGGCGCGGCCTGAAGGTCGTCGAGGACCCTGCGTGCTTGGGCGGGTTCCATCTCGTACAGGAAGGGGTGCTTCGAGGTCGCGTCGGCGAGTTCCTGCGCCGGGCGCTCCAGGACGATTGAGGCGGACTGAGCAGCCATGGCAATGCTCCTTGGCGATGCTGGGAAGCGCATGCTGAGACGCGCGTGCCGAGCGGCGTAGGGCGCCCGGCCGGCAGGCGGCGGTGCCACTGAACACCCGGGCCCTGGGAAATGAGTCCTTGTCCAAGGTTCAAGGCCCTCGTTCAAGCCCTACGAGCCGATGTGCCCATCGTAAGCGCACATCGTGTGCCCATCGAGTTCGCGGCGAACGGCCGGCGCCGGGAGATCGGGCCGATCAGATCGGTCGGGCCGGTGAGAGTCGGGCGGGACGCGCGACGCGGCGCCGCTGCCGGCGCACGCGTGCTCGTGTGAGCCCTGTGCGCGCCCCCGCCCGGTCGACAAAACTGCCTGCCGACGGGCAGGGAGCTGTGGCACTGCCCGCCGCCTTCGTCCGGCGTCCCAGGAAGGCAGGTCGGTCGCTGTGCTGTTGCGTCTGCCCACGTCCGTGTCCGAAGCACGGGAGTGCCTGGCCGAGGGGGCCGTCCCGATCGGCGGGGCGACCCTCGTCTGGGCCACCTGGCAGCGCGACGGATTCCCCGAACTGGCCATGTCCCTGCGCGAATTGCCGGAGGCCAACGTCGTGGGGCGGCGGACCCTGGGCGGCGCCGTGGTCCTGAACCTGATCGACGAGCGGGTTCCCGGCGTGCTGCGGCTGGCGGCCGCCACGGTGGGCACCGGTGCCGTGCGGCGGACGGCGACGGTCGGCGGCAACCTCGTCGGCAGTACGCTGCGCTGCCTGCTGCCCGCCGCGCTCGTCCTGGACGCCCGCGCGATGGTGCTGGAGCCCGAAGGCGTCCGTGAGGCCGATCTGTCCGAGGTGGTGGCCAAGCGGCCCGTCCTGCTCAGCCTCCGTTGGCGCGAGCCGGTCGCCTGCGCCTACCGCAAGCTGGACGGCGAGGCGGGCGGACCGCCGCCCCTCGTGGTCGCCTCGGCGGTGCATGCCGACGACGACGGCGACCGGCTGAGGGTCGCCGTCCGCGATGGCTATGACGTGCTCAGCGGAAGTGCCCTGCGCGCCACCGACGTGGATGAGGTCCTGAGCGGGTTGCGCGGGACGGCCCTCGGTGAGCTGCCCGCCGCCACGTGGGAAGTCGTCCGCTCACAGATCGCCGGCCTGCTGGGCGGGCGTGGCGCGCACTGAGTGACTGAGTAGGCGGCTCGCGCCTGGCCCCGGCCGTCCGGCGGGGCCAGGCGCACCTCCACGTCCGTCCCGGGGCGGACGGGCCCGGTGCTTCACCGTCCCCTTCTCCCACCGCGCGCTCCCACCGCGCCCTGTCGTCGGTCTCGCCTGTGGATGTTCATGGGCGGCTCGACGCACGTCAGATACCCCCATGGGGTATTGATTCAGAGAGGGTGATTCCTTGCCTTGAATACGGGTGGGGGGTATACATGTACGCGTGCCGGGTACCCCCCTGGGGTATCCGATGAGACGAGGAGGAAACGATGTCCGGCTGCTGCACGCCCGAGGGAAGCTGCCACACCGACGCCCGGATCAGGACCGTCTACAAGGTGGACGGTGTCGGCAGCGCCCACTGCCAGGGTGTCGTCGCCAAGCCGTGGGCGCGCTCGACGACGTCATCGCCGTGGAGGTCGAGATCGGCACGGGGCTCGTCACGGTGACGACCGCCGCCGCCCCCGACGCGACGTTCGAGTCGCTGCTCGCCGAGACCGTGGACGAGGCCGGCTACGACTATGCCGGCCGCGTCGGCACCTGACCGCACATCACCGGGCGGGGGCGCCCCGGCCCCGCCCCACCCGCCATCCGCACCCGCCGTGACCGTGAGCTGCGAGGAACAGACATGACCACCACCACGCCAGGTGCCGCCGAGGTAGAACTCGCCATCGGCGGCATGACCTGCGCCTCGTGCGCCGCCCGCATCGAGAAGAAGCTCAACCGCATGGACGGCGTCGAGGCGACCGTCAACTACGCCACCGAGAAGGCGAAAGTCACCTTCCGTGAGGATGTCGCCGTGACCGACCTGATCGCCACGGTCGAGGCCACCGGTTACACCGCGCGCGAACCCGAGCCCCTTCGTGCCGAGCCGGAGCGGGCCGACCGCTCGGCAGGCCCCGCGGGGGAGGGCCCCGACGAACTCCAGCCGCTCCGGCAGCGGTTGACCACCGCGGTCGTGCTCGCCGTGCCGGTGATCGCGATGGCGATGATCCCGCCCCTCCAGTTCGAGTACTGGCAGTGGCTGTCCCTGACCCTGGCGGCCCCCGTGGTGACGTACGCCGCCTGGCCGTTCCACAGGGCCGCCTGGACCAACGCCCGTCATGGCGCCGCCACCATGGACACGCTGATCTCCGTCGGCACCTCGGCGGCGTTCCTGTGGTCGGTGTGGGCGCTGTTCTTCGGCACCGCGGGCATGCCCGGCATGACCCACCCCTTCGAGCTGACCATCGCCCGCAGCGACGGCGCCGGGAACATCTACCTGGAGGCCGCGGCCGGCGTGACCGCGTTCATCCTCGCCGGCCGCTACTTCGAAGCCCGGTCCAAGCGCAAGGCCGGCGCGGCGCTCAGGGCTCTGCTGGAGCTGGGCGCGAAGGAAGTCACCGTTCTCCGCGGCGAGCGCGAAGAACGCATACCGGTAGCGGAGTTGAAGGTCGGCGACCGCTTCCTCGTCCGCCCCGGCGAGAAGATCGCCACCGACGGCACCGTCGTCGAGGGCGCTTCTGCCGTGGACGCCTCGATGCTCACCGGCGAGTCCGTCCCGGTCGAGGTCACCGTCGGGGACGCCGTCACCGGCGCCACCCTGAACGCGGGCGGACGGCTGGTCGTCGAGGCCACCCGGGTCGGCTCCGACACCCAACTCGCCCGGATGGCCACGCTGGTGGAGGACGCCCAGAACGGCAAGGCCGCGGCGCAGCGGCTCGCCGACAGGATCTCCGGAGTCTTCGTTCCCGTCGTCATGGCGCTGGCCCTGGGCACGCTCGGCTTCTGGCTCGTCGACGGCGCGGGACTGACCGCCGCCTTCACCGCCGCGGTCGCCGTCCTGATCATCGCCTGCCCGTGCGCCCTGGGGCTCGCCACCCCGACCGCCCTCATGGTCGGCACCGGGCGCGGCGCGCAACTGGGCATCCTCATCAAGGGTCCCGAGGTCCTGGAGAGCACGCGCAAGGTCGACACCGTCGTCCTGGACAAGACCGGCACCGTCACCACCGGCCGGATGACCCTGCTGGCCGTGCACCCGGCCGACGGCACCGACGAGACGGACGTCCTGCGGCTCGCCGGCGCCCTGGAACACGCCTCCGAGCACCCGATCGCCCAGGCGGTCGCCACCGGAGCCGCGGACCGCGTGGGCACCCTGCCGGTCCCGGAGGACTTCGCCAACATCGCCGGATTCGGTGTCCAGGGAGTCGTCGAGGGGCACGCCGTCCTCGTCGGGCGCGAGCAGTTGCTGGCCGAGTGGGCGATGTCCCTGCCCGACGGTCTGCGACGCGCCAAGGAGGCCGCCGAGGCGGCCGGTCGTACGGCCGTCGCGGTCGCCTGGGACGGCGAGGCGCGTGCCGTGCTCGAAGTCGCCGACGCGGTCAAGGAGACCAGCCCCGAGGCCATCCGCCGGCTGCGTGCCCTCGGCCTGACCCCCGTGCTGCTCACCGGCGACAACCGGGCCGTCGCCGAGGCCGTCGCGGCTCAGACGGGCATCGCACCCGAGCACGTCATCGCCGAGGTCCTGCCGCAGGACAAGGTCGACGTCGTCAAGCGACTTCAGGGCGAGGGGCGTTCGGTCGCCATGGTCGGCGACGGCGTCAACGACGCGGCGGCACTCGCCCAGGCCGATCTGGGCCTGGCGATGGGCACCGGCACGGACGCCGCGATCGAGGCCGGAGACCTGACCCTGGTCCGCGGAGACCTCCGGGTCGCGGCCGACGCCATACGTCTTGCCCGCAGGACGCTGGGCACCATCCGCTCCAACCTCTTCTGGGCCTTCGCCTACAACGTCGCCGCGCTTCCGCTGGCCGCGGCCGGACTGCTCAACCCGATGATCGCGGGCGCCGCGATGGCCTTCTCCTCGGTCTTCGTGGTCGGCAACAGCCTGCGCCTGCGCCGTTTCCGGGCCATCGGCCACTGACCTCCCGCCGGGAGCCGGGAGCCGGGAGCCGGGAGCCGGGAGCCGGGAGCCGGGAGCCGTGAGCGGTGCGCGGGCATCGCGGCAGGGCGTCCGCCGTTCCTCCGGGGGCGACGGACGCCCTCGGCTCACCCCTCGTGACCGAAGGGACCCGATGATGACGCATCCACCGGCCCCGCACGCCTCGTCGGCCTCATGGGCCGTGCTTCGCACGGCAGTCGCCCATCCGGTGACGCGTATGGCCGCTGTGGCCCTGCTTCAGGCCCTGGCCGCGCACATCGGCCGGACGGAGGCCTCGGGAACACGGCCGCCTCAGTGCGGCTGCCGGGTGTCCGTAGGATGAGTGCCGTGACAGCCCGTGCACAACAGCGCCGTGAGCGACCGCCCGTGGGGCGGTGGCGGGCACTGCTGGTGCTCGGGCTGCTGGCCGGGCTGTTGGGGATGCACGCCCTCGCGCCGGGCGGTGCGGCAGCCGTCGGCGCTCGTCACGCCTCCGCCGCCTCGGCGCACAGGGGCATGGTGACGGGCGGCGACGAGTCCGTCTGCCACGACGACGGCGGCGGTGGCGGGCACGTCCGTCACGCGGACTCGACGTGTGCGTCCGGAGCCCTTGACGCGGGCCCGGTTCTTCCCGCCCTGATGCCCGACCCCGTGGGCCCGGTCCCGCTCGCCTTCGGCGGGCACGGGTCCTTTGCCGCCGCCGTGGAGGGCGGACGCGCGCCGCCCACGCTGGCCGAACTGCAACTCCTGCGGATCTAGGACAAGGCCGCGCCGCGCCCGCCCCCGGGGGCCGCCGCGGCACTCCGCCATGTCCCGCGCCCCACCGGCGCAGCATCCTTCGCGCATCGCAGGAGTACCACCATGACCAGTACCCGTTCCCTCGTCCGCCGTGCCGCGCTCGTCACGACGGCCGTGACCGCCGCCCTCGCTCTCGCCGCCTGCGGCAGCGGCGACGGCTCCGGAAGCGGCGCCGACGCGCGGACGTCGTCCTCGGCGGCGAGCGCCGAGCGCACGGCCGGCGCCCACAACGACGCGGACGTGTCCTTCGCGCAGGGCATGATCCCGCACCACCAGCAGGCCGTCCTGATGGCGCGGACGGCCGCCACCCGGGCGTCCTCCGCCGAGGTCAAGGACCTGGCCACCCGCATCGAGAAGGCCCAGGACCCGGAGATCGCGACGATGTCCGGCTGGCTGGAGTCCTGGGGCGCGAAGGTGCCCTCCGCCATGCCGGGTATGGACCACTCCGGTCACGCGGGCATGCCCAGGATGATGGACGGTCAGGACACGAACAAGCTGGCGAAGGCGTCCGGTGCGGACTTCGACAGGATGTTCCTGACCATGATGGCCGAGCACCACGAGGGCGCCGTGGAGATGGCCACGACCGAGAAGACCAACGGCCGTTACGGGCCCGCCAGGAAGACGGCCGACGACATCATCACCGCGCAGAAAGCCGAGATCGAGGAGATGAACAAGCTCCTCGGCAAGAGCTGATCGTTCAAGCCGACGAGAACCCGGAGGCCGGTGGCCCGCCTCCGGGTTCTCGTGACGGTCAGGCGCGGTCGGCCGGTGCGGGGGAGGGGAGCCGGAAGCGCGGGTGGGGCTCGGTGTCGCCCTCCGCGAGGTCGGCGAGCATCCGGCCCAGCAGCGGCGTGAACTTGAAGCCGTGCCCGGAGCAGGCCGTGCCGACGACCAGCGGACCCACCCGGTCCAGCAGGAAGTCCTCGTCGGCCGTGTTGGTGTAGAGGCAGGTCGTCTCCGTGGAGACGACCGGTTCCAGACCGGGCAGCCGCTCCGCCGCGAACGCCAGGACCCGGCCGCGGGCGGCGGCGTCCACGATCCCGTCCCGGGTATCCGGGTCCACGACCCGTCCGCCGAGGTGTTCGGCGACCTTGACGCCCTCGTCGGCCGTGGGCATGCCGTAGACGATGCCTCCGTCCTCGTGCTGAAAGCTGAAGGCGGGCCAGACGGCGTCCGGATCGCGCTGCGGCAGGTGGAAGACCTGTTCTTGGGTCACCGTCAGCTCCGGCAGCGTGACGAGACCGTCGAGCAGCCGGCTCGTCCACGGGCCGACGGTGACGACCGCGACAGGTGCGGTGAACGTGCCCGCGGGCGTGCGGGCACGGACTCCGTCCGCGTCGGTCTCCAGCGCGGTCACCGGTGTGTCGTACAGGATCCGGCAGCCGGAACGGGCGGCGAGGTGCTGGAGCGCCGGGAGCGTCGCGTCGGGGTCGACGCGGGCGGCGTCCGGGTGGAACAGCACGTCACCCGGCAGGGCGAGCTGCGGCCAGCGTGACCGCGCCTGGTGCTCGGTGAGCACCTCGAAGTCGGCTCCCTCGTCGGCCAGCGCGGCGGCGGCCTGCTCCAGACGCTCCGCGCGGCCGCCGTCCACGGCCCCCACGGTGGAGATCAGGTCGCCGCCGCTCTCGGACTCGAGCCGGTGCCACATGCGCAGCGCCTCGGCGGCCATCCGCGCGTACAGAGGATCCGTGTAGGTCAGCCGCAGCAGCCGCGACCTGCCGTGCGAGCTGCCGGCCCGGTGCCCGGGTGCGAACCGTTCCAGCAGGCAGACGCGGTGGCCGCGCTTCGTCAGCTGCCAGGCGGCGGCGGAGCCGGCGGCGCCCCCGCCGACGACGAGGACGTCGTAGTGCTCGGCTGTGCCGGAAGCGTGCATGGGATGAACCCCTTTCCTCTGTGCCACTGCGGCCGTCCGTGTTCCCCGCTCCCATTGGATGCAGTGCACACACCGTATACAGCGCATTCGCCACGAGCAATGGGCCGACGGCCCGCAGTTCACGTCCGGCCATGACCGGGGCGGTTCCGGATTTCCGGATACCGAGGGGCTGCACGCCCCGGCGCGTCCGGTGCGCGTGCGCGTGGGCGGGCTGCCCCGGAAGTACGCCCCGTCGACCGCCACCCGCCCGGCGGAGCGGCTGGGGGTCGACTCCGGGTGCTACTGGCGGCGTCAGGAGCGGGGAGCCCGCCCGAGGCCGGCTACCGCGCGGCCCATGCGCGTGAGCGCTTGACGCAGGATCGCCGGTGAGGTCGCGAAGTTGAGGCGTACGCATCCCGCGCCGCCGCTGCCGAAGACGTGTCCGGAGCTGAGGGCGACGCGAGCTTCGTCCAGGAACAGCCTCGCCGGTCCGGCGAGGTCGCTCACGATGCCGGGTCCGCCGGTGGGACGGTCGTCGTGCAGTCCCAGCCCGGTGCAGTCGAGCCAGGCGAGGTAGGTGCCCTGGGGCGGGACGTACCCCACGTCCGGGAGGTGTTCCTTCACCAGTTCGCCCAGCAGGTTCCGGTTGGCGTCGAGCCCGAGCAGCAGCTCGTCGAGCCAGTCGCCCGCGTCGCGGAACGCCGCCGTGTGGGCGAGGATGCCCAGATGGCTGGGGCCGTGGCCGACCTCCTCGGGCATCCGGCGCAGGTCGTCCGCGGCCTCGGTGCCGGCCATGGCCACGGCGGCCTTGAGACCGGCCAGGTTCCATGCCTTGGACGCGGAGGTCAGCGCGAAGCCGTTCTCCGAGCCGGGAACGCCGAGGAAGGGCGTGAAGACGGCGCCGGGCAGCACCAGCGGGGCGTGGATCTCGTCGGAGACCACCCGGACACCGTGTCCGCGGGCGAGCGCGGCGATCGCCTCGAGTTCCGCGCGGGTGTGGACGACACCGGTCGGGTTGTGCGGGTTGCTCATCAGGAACGCCGCGCGGCGGCCGTCGCGCCGCGCGCGTATGAAGGCGTCCTCGAGTCCGGCGAGGTCGATTCGCAGGTCGGGGCCGAGACGGGCTTCGACGACCTCCCGGCCGGCGTGCGTGACGAACGCGTAGAACGGGGGGTAGACGGGTGAGCAGACGACGACCGCGTCGCCGGGGCCGGTGACGAGGCGGAGGATCTCGACGATGCCCATCATCACGTCGGGCACGAGCGCCGTGTTCTCCACGCGCAGGCCGTCCCACCCCCATCGCGTGGCGGCGAAGGCGGCGAGGGCCTCGGCGTAGCCGGTGCCGTGGGGGTATCCGGTGTCTCCCAGCGCGACGGCCCGGTGCAGGGTGTCGGCGACCGCGGGTGCCAGGGGGACGTCCATCTCCGCCACCCACAGCGGCAGGACGTCCTCCGGGTGCGCGCGCCACTTCATGCTGGACCGCTGCCGCAACTGCTCCAGGGACAGCTGGACGAGCGGATCGGTCCGGCCGCCGTCGTCGGGCTCGGCGACTGCCTGGTGGGTGGACTCGCTCATGCGGTGCTCCCCTCGCCCGGGCGGACCGGGCCTCGGCGGTGCGGTGTGGTCGTCTCGCTGGACGGTACCGCGACCCCCGTGTGCCGGTCAGCAGGTCATCGAGGAGGCCGGCCGCCGCCGTCACGCGCAACCGTGCCGGTGGCTGCCGGACCGGCCGCCGGTGGGGCCGGCCCTGCGGGCCGTACGGCCGGGACGGCCGGTGTCAGCGGCTCCGCCAGCTCGCCCAGACGGTCGCCAGTTCCGCCTCGATCGCCGGTGCCACCGTGTCCAGCAGCCGCACCTGAGCCCCCGGCCCCGCCAGCTCCATGCGGTACGGGTGGTGCGGTCCGCGGGGACGGGAGCCGAGGCAGGTGACCGAGCCGATGACGCGGTGGGGGCCGAGGACGCCCGGGAGCTCGCGCAGGTCCGGCTCCGTCAGGTCCAGGTCCTCGACCAGCAGGTCGTGCCCGTCGTGGGTGACGTGTGTGGTCGCCCGTACGCTGCCGCCCCGCTCGCCGGAACGCCCCAGGACCAGGGTGTCCCGCCACAGCATCCGGGCCCCGGCCGCCAGCGCGACGTCCATCGAGCGTTCCACTCGGGCGCCGTCGCCGACCACGAACGGCTTGCCGTGCCAGACCAGTTCGCCGTCCTCGGCGATGTGGACCCGGGCCCGCCACCGCGAGGTGCCGCCGCGGTGGTCGTAGGCGACCAGGCCGGACGGCTCGATCAGTTCCAGGCGGGCCCCGGGGCCGACCGAGATGTGCAGGAGCAGGTCGTCTCCCGCGAGCAGGCCGGCCCGGGTGCCGACCAGGGCCATCCGCACCCGGTCGGGGGACGGCAGCAGGGGGCGGGGGGCGAGGAAGGCGCCGGGGCGCAGTTCGCGGACGAGCGGGCGGCCGGCGCCCTCCCGCTCCACGGCGACGACCGTGGGGTCGGCCGGCTCACCGTGGGCCACCGTGCCCCCGGTCACGAGTCGTGGCTGTGGCTGTGCGGTGCCATCGGTCCCGGGTCGGTGGGGACATGAGTGCCGGCCCGGTGGCGTGCGAGCAACGAGCGTACCCAGTCGGCGAGTTCGGCGATCGAGGCCGGGTCCTTCCTGGACAGCGCGAGGACCGGCAGACCGCCCCGGGCACTCCGGGCGTCGGCGACCATGGCGTCCACGTCGACCTCGACGTGCGCCGCCAGATCGGTCTTGTTGACGATCAGCAGGTCGGCGCCGGTGATGCCGGGGCCGCCCTTGCGTGCCACGTCGCCGCCGCCCGCGACGTCGATGCAGAACAGCTGGGCGTCGGCCAGGGCCGGGCTGAAGGTGGCGGTGAGGTTGTCGCCGCCGCTCTCCACGAGCACCAGGTCCAGCGGCCCGAACGCCTCCTCCAGGTCCTCGACCGCGTCGAGGTTGGCGCTGACGTCGTCGCGGATCGCGGTGTGCGGACACGCGCCCGTCTCCACCGCGCGGATGCGCTCCGTCGGCAGCACGCCGGCCGAGCGCAGGAAGCGGGCGTCCTCGTCGGTGTAGATGTCGTTGGTGACGACGGCCATGGCGAGTTCGCCGGCCAGCTCACGGCACAGCGTGGCCAGGATCGAGCTCTTGCCGGTGCCGACGGGGCCCGCGACGCCGAGTCGCAGGGCGCGCGGGGTGCCGGACGGCCGGTGGTGGTGCTGGTCGGGCTGCTGGTCAGGCAAGGAAGAGTCTCCGTTCTCGTCGTGCGTGTTCGAGTGCCCACTGTTCGGTGAGCAGGGGGGTACGGGCGGGCAGTCCGGCCGGGTTCCGTACCGCGAGGGCCTCGTGCGCCGCGGCCGTGGCGTCCGGCTCGGCGGCGAGGATCCAGGCGACCGTGTCGAGGGGGTCGCCGGGCAGCAGCTTCAGGGCCGCCGAGGTGATCGTCTGGAGTTCGTCGTAGATCACGCCGTGCGCCAACTCCTCCTCGGAGACGTCCATGACGGCTCCGAGCGCGCCGAGCGTGACCGGCCGCAGCGGGCGGGGACGGATCGACGACAGCGCGGTGACGGCCGGGTGGTCCGGGGCCAGCCGCCGCGCGAGGCGGTGCACCCCGCGGCCGAGCGTCGCCGACGCCTCCCGCAGCGGCGCCGCCGGGGTGCGGGCGGCGAGGGCCCGCTGTACGGGCTCGTAGTCCACCGGGTCCGCCCGGGCGGCCCGCAGGGCGAGGACGGCCGCGGCCGCCTCGGTGACGGCCGCGGTGCGCAGCCGGGCGCGCAGCAGCGCGGGTACGTCGTCGCGGGTGAGGCCCGCCGCGACGGCCGGTTCCAGTCCGGCGCTGTAGGTGTACGCGCCGACCGGGAGCCGCCCGTCGCCCAGCAGCAGGGGTGCCAGGCCCGGCATCAGAACATCGCGTACCGCTGGGCGAGCGGCAGTTCGGTGGCGGGGGAGGGCTCGACGAGCGCGCCGTCGATCCGGATGGCGAACGTCTCCGGGTCGACGTCGATGTCCGGCAGCGCCGTGTTGTTCGGCAGGTCCGCCTTGGTGAGGTGACGGGTGGGCCGCACGGCGACCAACTCCCTTACGAGGCCGAGACGTTCGGCCAGGCCGTCCTCCAGGGCCGCCGGGGCGACGAAGCTGACCGACAGGTGCGGGGCCGCGCCGGCCGCGGCGGTGGGCCGCAGCAGGACGGGCTGGGTGGTGGGGATCGCGGCGTTGGGGTCGCCGAGCGGCGCGTACACCACCATGCCGCCCTTGATCACTGCGGCCGGGCGGATGCCGAAGAAGGCCGGGTCCCACAGCACCAGGTCGGCGAGCTTGCCCGGCTCGACGGAGCCGACGACGTGGTCGATGCCGTGGGCGACGGCGGGGCAGATCGTGTACTTGGCGACGTAGCGGCGGGCGCGTTCGTTGTCGGCGGGAAGTTCGCCGCCCCGGTCGCCGAAGCGCCGCTTCATGGTGTGGGCGACCTGCCAGGTGCGGCAGACGACCTCACCGATGCGCCCCATGGCCTGGGCGTCGGAGGAGGTGATGGACAGGGCGCCGATGTCGTGCAGGACGTCCTCGGCGGCGATGGTGGTCGCGCGGATGCGGGACTCCGCGAAGGCCAGGTCCTCCGGCACCCGCGGGTTCAGGTGGTGGCACACCATCAGCATGTCGAGGTGCTCGGCGACGGTGTTGACGGTGTGCGGAAGCGTCGGATTGGTCGACGCCGGAAGGATGTTGGGGTGGGAGGCGACGGTGATGATGTCGGGTGCGTGGCCGCCGCCCGCGCCCTCCGCGTGGAAGACGTGGATACCGCGTCCGGCGATGGCGGCGAGGGTGCCTTCGACGTAGCCGGCCTCGTTGAGGCTGTCGGCGTGCAGGGCGACCTGGAGGCCGTAGGCGTCGGCGGCCTTCAGCGCGGCGTCGATGGCGGCGGGCGTCGCGCCCCAGTCCTCGTGGACCTTGTAGCCGCCGGCGCCGCCGAGCGCCGCTTCGCGCAGGCCGTCCTCGCCGACGGTCGAACCCTTGCCGAACAGCATGACGTTGAGCGGCACCCGGTCCAGCGAGCGGTGCATCATCGCGAGGTTCCACGGGCCGGGGGTGACCGTGGTGGCCTTGGACGCCTCGGTGGCGCCGGTGCCGCCGCCGATGACGGTGGTCGTGCCGGTGGCCAGGGCCTCGTGCAGGGCCTCGGGCATCAGGAAGTGGACGTGGGTGTCGACGGCTCCGGCGGTGAGGATGCGGCCCTCGCCGGAGACCACGTCGGTGCCGGGTCCGATCACCAGGTCGGGGTGCACACCGTCGCTGATGTCGGGGTTGCCGGAGCGCCCGAGCGCCACGATCCTGCCCGCCCGGACACCGACGTCCGCCTTGACGACGCCCCAGTGGTCGAGGACGACGGCGTTGGTGATGACGAGGTCGAGGGCGCCGTCGGCGCGTGAGGCGGTGGCCTGGCCCATGGATTCGCGCAGGGACTTGCCACCGCCGAACACGGACTCGTCGCCGCCGAAGCAGCGGTCCTCCTCGACCTCGATCCACAGGTCGGTGTCGGCGAGGCGGACGCGGTCGCCGGTGGTGGGCCCGTAGAGCGACGCGTAGGCGGCGCGGGTCAGTTCTGCCATGTCACATGTCGTCCGTTCGTGCGGTCCGGGTGCCGGGCACGACGATGCCGGGCACCTCCCGGCGGCCGCCCAGTTCGACGAGGGTGACCTCGACGCCGACTCCGGGCTCGAAACGCAGGGACGTGCCGGCGGGAATATCGAGCCGGAAACCCTCGGCAAGTGACCGGTCAAAAGAAAGTGAGGGATTCGCGTCGGGGAAATGCAGATGCGATCCGAGCTGAATGGGGCGGTCACCGTCATTCACCACGGTCATCTGAAGCCGTGCGCGGTTCTCATTGATGTGCAGTACGCCGGAACCGGTCCGGATCTCGCCGGGGATCACGGGATCGGCGAGGTGATCGTGACGAGCTTGCGCCCGTCCGGGAAGGTCGCCTCGACCTGGACGTCGTGCAGTATCTCGGGGACGCCTTCGAGTACTTCGGCGCGGGTGAGGACGGTGCGCCCCTCGGCCATCAGATCGCTGACGAGGGCGCCCTCGCGGGCCCGCTCCATCACCCAGCAGGAAAGGAGCGCGACGGCCTCGGGGTAATTGAGGAGCACGCCGCGCTCCCGCCGGTCACGGGCGACCATTCCGGCGACGCTCAGCAGCAATTTCTCCGTATCGGACGGAGTCAGAAGCATGGGAATCCTCCGTAGCGGGCAGTTGCCCGAATTCCGGAATCACTCCGGTCGTGCTCCTCTTATAGGCCGCCCGATGCCGCTGTGGCAACTTTCACCGCACCGCGATAAGTCCCTTTCTATCCTTATGACCCGTCTTATACGGGCAAAGCAGACAAATTTTGGTCATGGAGGGAGCAGTGGAAGGACCGCCTCCACCCGATCTCACCGGAACGCCGCGTGTCCCGTGACCGCCTGCCCGACGACGAGCGTGTGCATCTCGACGGTGCCCTCGTAGGTCAGCACGGACTCCAGGTTGTTCATGTGCCGGATGACGGGATATTCCAGGGAGATGCCGTTCGCCCCGAGGACCGTGCGGGCGGTGCGGCAGATGTCCAGTGCCTCGCGCACGTTGTTGAGCTTGCCCAGGCTCACCTGCTCGGGCCGCAGCGTGCCGGCGTCCTTGCGCCGGCCCAGGTGCAGCGCCAGGAGCACGCCCTTGGTGTACTCGAGGTACATGTCGGCCAGCTTCTGCTGGGTCAGCTGGAACGCCCCGATCGGCTTGCCGAACTGGGTCCGCTCCACCGCGTAGGACTGGGCGGCGTACAGCGACGACCGGGCCGCGCCCATCGCTCCCCAGACGATGCCGTAGCGGGCCTCGTTGAGGCAGCTGAGCGGGCCCTTCAGACCCCGGACCTCGGGGAGCACGGCGTCCGCGGGAAGGCGCACCCCGTCCAGGACCAGCTCGCTGGTGACCGAGGCGCGCAGGGACAGCTTGTGCTTGATCTCCGGGGCCGAGAAGCCCGGGGTGTCGGTGGGCACCACGAAGCCGCGCACGCCCTCGTCGGTCCCGGCCCAGACCACGGCCACGTCGGCCACGCTGCCGTTGGTGATCCACATCTTGCGGCCGTCGAGGATCCAGTCGTCGCCGTCGCGCCGCGCCCGGGTGCGCATGCTGCCGGGGTCGGAGCCGGCGTCGGGCTCGGTGAGGCCGAAGCAGCCGATCGCCTCACCGGCGGCCATGGACGGCA
Source organism: Streptomyces sp. NPDC091412 (assembly GCF_044756885.1). NCBI lineage: Bacteria > Bacillati > Actinomycetota > Actinomycetes > Kitasatosporales > Streptomycetaceae > Streptomyces > Streptomyces sp. NPDC091412. The sequence goes on from NZ_JBIVTV010000009.1 coordinate 83,828, forward strand.
GCCACTGCCGCTTCTGCTCCTCGGTGCCCCACTTCCAGATGGCGAACATCGCCAGCGAGCCCTGCACCGAGACCAGCGAGCGGATACCGGAGTCGGAGGCCTCCAGTTCGAGGCAGGCCACGCCGTACTCGGTGGCCGACATGCCCGCGCAGCCGTAGCCCTCCAGGTGCATGCCGAGCACGCCCAGCGCGCCGAGCTCCTTGGCCAGGCCGCGGATGTCGGGAATGGTGCCCTGCTCGAACCAGTCCGCCACGAAGGGGTCGACGCGCTGGCCGCAGAGCTGGCGCACCGAGGCGGCCACCGCCTTCTCCTCGGGGGTGAGCAGGTCGTGCAGGCCGGCGGGGTCGCGGGGGTCGAGCGGGGGCAGTGTGGCCGGTGCGTTCATGCGGTCTTCTCCTGTGGCGGATCAGTGGGTCGGGTCGGTGAGCCAGCGGCGCACGTCGTCACTGTGCTCGCCGAGACGGGGCGGCGGCCGGTAGCCGGTGACCGGGGTGGCCGAGTACGTGACGGGGTGCCGGATCTGGGGCGGCGACGAGGGGCCGACCCGGACGGTCGGTTCGAGGCCGAGCGACTCGGCCAGGGCGATGCCGTCGGCGACGGTGCCGACCCTTCCGGCCGGAACGCCGACCGCGGTGCACCGCTCGATCCAGGTCTCGACCGTCTCGCGCGTCAGGTGTTCCTCGAGCGCCAGGACGAGCTCGCGGCGGTTGCGCACACGGGCCGGGTTGGTCGCGAAGCGTTCGTCGTCGGCCAGGTCCGGCGCGTGCAGCACCTCGGCCAGCCGGCGGAACTGCCCGTCGTTCCCGCACGCCATGGCCAGCAGGCCGTCCGCGCAGCGCAGCGTCTCGTACGGGGCGATGGACGGGTGCGCGTTGCCCATCCGTCCCGGGGCGCGGCCGGTGGCCAGATACGCCGAGGCCTGGTTCGCCAGCGAACCCAGCAGGCTGGACAGGAGGTTGACCTCCACCCGCTGGCCCCGGCCGCTTTGCTCGCGGGCCCGCAGCGCCGCCAGGATGCCGATGGTCGCGTCCTTGGCGGTCAGTACGTCGACCAGGGCCACGCCGACCTTCTGCGGGTCGCCGTCGGGGTCGCCGGTGATGCTCATCAGACCGCCCAGTGCCTGGACGAGGAAGTCGTAGCCCGCCAGCGCCGCGCCGCCGTGGCGGCCGAAGCCGGTCACCGAGCAGTACACGACGCCCGGGTTCGTGCGGCGGACGGATTCGTAGTCGAGTCCCCGTGCGGCGAGGGCGCCGTCCTTGAAGTTCTCCACCAGGACGTCGGCCCGCCCGGCCAGTGTCCGGGCCAGCCGGAGGTCCTCCGGGTCGGACAGGTCGAGGGTCACGGACCGCTTCGAGCGGTTGGCGCACTCGAAGTAGCTGCTGGAGTGGTCCGTCCACGGCGGACCCCAGGCACGGGTGTCGTCGCCGGAGCCCGGGCGCTCCACCTTGATGACGGTGGCCCCCAGGTCCGCCAGCATCACCGAGGCCAGCGGGCCGGCCAGGACGCGGCTGAAGTCGGCGACGACCAGGCCGTCGAGCGGTGCCGCGGGCGGATCGACGGGCATGACCATTCTCCGTTCGCTCGGGACGGGACGACCGTACGGAGAAGGCGCGGATCTCTCATTGGTTAAAATGCACCTCGCAGGGCTCGTATTGGCCAGATCGCACAGGAGCATTCGTGACGGTTCCCGCGCAGGAGCAGCCGTGACGGTTCCGACGGTGGCCTCACTGTGTCGGGCCCTCGGTACGGATCTCGCGCCGGCCGAGGGGTTCGCCGCCTCCACGCGGGAGGTGTCGGCCGTGCACATCAGCGAACTCCTCGACCCGACCGGCTATCTGAGCGGCGGGGAGCTGCTGCTGACGACGGGCCTGTCCCTGCCCCGGAACAAGCTCGGCTGCGAACGGTACGTCGGCCGCCTGGTCGAGGCCGAGCTGACCGCGCTGGCGCTCGGCCTCGGCCCGGTGCACGCGGAGGTTCCGGCGCCGCTCCTGGCGGCCTGCCGGAAGCGGGGACTGTGCCTGCTCACCGTCCCGCCGCCCACGCCGTTCCTGCGTATCACGAAGGCCTACTGGGCCGCCGTCTCCCGCACGGCCGAGCAGCACCTCAAGGACGTCCTGGCGACGCAGCGGGCGCTCGTCGACGCGGCCGCCTCCGCCGACCCCGTCGCCACGGTCCTGCGCACCCTCGGCCGGTCGCTCGACGCCTGGGCGGCGGCCTACACACCGGCGGGCGAGGTGGACCAGGTGTTCCCCGCCGGAGCCGCCGAACAGGCCGCGCGGGTACGCGGGGAGATCGTGCGGCTGGAGGGCGCCGGAGCGCACTCCGCCGCCTCGTTCGCGACCGGGTCGGGAGCGGTGATCGTGTTCCCGCTGGCCGGGCACGAGCGGGCCGCGGGGTTCCTCGCGGTCGGCACCTCGACGCCGCTGGATCCCACGAGGCGCAGAGCCGTGCTGACGGCGTCGGCTTTGCTGAGCCTGGACGCGGTGCGCGGTTCGCGCGCCGAATCCGTGGCCGACGAGGGACAGCGCTGCGTCGGACTGCTGGTCGACTTCGGGCACCTGGACGCCGCGCGGAGGCTCGCGGGCGCGGTACGGGCACCGAGCCCGCCGGACCGATTGCGCGTCCTGGCGATGAGGGGCCGGGCGAGCGACGTCCTCACCGGAGTGGTCCGCCGCTGGTGCCCGGAGGCGATCGCCGTCCGGACGGACGACCGAGCGGCCTGGTTCCTGGTCCCCGCGGACCATCCCCCGACCGCGTGCCTGGAGGACGCGGTACGGCGGGCGGACGCCGACGCCGCGGCCGTCCTGACGGAGGTGGTCCCGGTCGGGCGGGCACCGGCCGTCCGCGCGGTCGCCGCCGCGACGCTGGCGGACCTCGCCCCGGGAACCCGGCTGCTGGCCCACCCGTCGGCGGGACCGTACGGCGGCGATCCGGCCGCGCGCATGGCCGCCGCCTGCGACCGGCTGACCGATGTCCTGCGCCAGGCCCTCGTCGGCTACCTGCGCCATCACGGTCAGTGGGAGGCGGCCTCCCGTGCGCTCGGCGTCCACCGCAACACGCTCCGGCACCGCGTCTCGCGCTGCCAGGCGCTGCTCGGCGTGGATCTCACCGACCCGGACGTCACCGCGGAACTGTGGCTGCTTCTGCGCCGCCGGGGGATGGCGTAGGGACGGCCGGGACGCCCCGCGCGCGGTCGCGGGTGCCGACCCGCCGCCGAGGTCGCGATCTTTCGGGAAAACCACCGGCGGAAACGTGAACTGGCGTGCACAGCAGGGCTTTCGGAACGTAGTTTGTCGTTGGACAACCCGCGAGACGGAGAACGGACGGTACCCATGACCCACCCCGCGACGAGCCCCGACCCGGCGGCGCACCAGAAGATCGACACGACGGTGCCGCACTCGGCTCGGATCTGGAACTACTGGCTGGGTGGCAAGGACAACTACGCCGTCGACGAGGAGGCCGGTGACGCCTACACCGCCGTCTTCCCCGGCATCGTCACCATCGCCCGCAGCAGCCGCGGCTTCCTGCGCCGCAACATCACCCACCTGGTCGCCGAGGCGGGCATCCGGCAGTTCCTCGACATCGGCACCGGCCTGCCGACGGCCGACAACACCCACGAGGTCGCCCAGCGCATCGCCCCCGAGTCCCGGATCGTCTACGTCGACAACGACCCGATGGTCCTGGCCCACGCGCGCGCCCTCCTCTACTCCACTCCGGAGGGGGCCACCGCCTACGTCGACGCCAACGTGCTGGACCCGGACCGCATCCTCGCGGCCGCCGCCGACACGCTGGACTTCAGCCGTCCCATCGGCCTCATCCTCAGCAACATCCTTGGTCACGTTGCCGATTACGACCAGGCACGCTCCATCGTCTCCCGGCTGCTGGACGCACTGCCGTCCGGCAGCTACCTCTCCATCAACGACGGGTCCCTGGGCACCGACCCGGACTTCGAAGCGGCCCAGGAGGGCTACAACAAGAGCGGCGCCATCCCGTACAACCTGCGCACCGTCGACCAGATCACGGCGTTCTTCGACGGACTGGAACTCGTGGAGCCCGGGGTCGTCTCGGTTCCGCACTGGCGTCCGGACCCCGAAGCCCCCGCCGTGGCGCCCGTCGCCGAGCACGGGGGCCTCGCGCGCAAGTCGTGACACCCGCACGAGCCGTCCCGCGGCCGTGACCGAAGCACCGCACCGGCGGTTCGGTCACGGCCGCGGCCGTTGGGCCCCGGGGGAATCAGGGGCCGAGCGGAGCGCCGGCTCCGGTGAACCTCAGGCGGCCCGGTCCTTGCGCAGGAAGCGGCGCAGCCGCCGCAGCGGCCAGGTGTTGATCACATCGTCCGGGGTCAGCCATCCGCGTTGGGCCGTGCCGATTCCGTAGCGCAGGTAGGCGAGATGGAGGAGGGAGTGGGCGTCGGAGTCGACGGCGAACTTCGCGCCGTGGCTCCTGGCCCGCAGGATGTCCTCGTCGCCCAGGTCGAGGCGGTCCGGCTGGGCGTTGATCTCCAGGGCCGTGCCGGTGCGGGCGCAGGCGGCGAACACCTCGTCGAGGTCGGCGTCGATGCCCGGCCGCCTGCCGATCAGACGGGTGGTGGGGTGGCCGAGGACATGGACGTGGGGGTTCTCGCAGGCGCGCACGAGCCGCCGGGTCATCGCCTCACGGCCGAGGCCGAAGTGCGAGTGCACCGAGGCCACGCAGATGTCGAAGCCCGCGAGGAACTCGCCGGGCCAGTCCACGTCCCCGTCCGGGCCGATGTTGAGCTCGGTGCCGTGCAGCAGCCGCATCCCGCGGCGCCGGCCGTCCAGTGACCGCACCCGCTCGCGCTGGGCGAGGACCTTCTCCTCGGTCATGCGCTGCATGGCGAGGCCGGGCGCGTGGTCGGTGACCGCGTAGTACGCGTAGCCTCGGTCGGCGGCCGCGGCCACCATCTCCTCCAGCGGGGCGAGCCCGTCGGTGAGGTCGGTGTGGGTGTGCAGGTCACCCCGGACGTCGTCCTCCGTGACCACCTCGGGCAGCTCGCCGCGCAGACCGGCCTCGATCTCGCCCCGGTCCTCGCGCAGCGTGGGCGGGATCCACGGCAGGCCGAGCCTCGCGTACACCTCGTCCTCCGAGCGGGAGGCGACCCGCTCTCCGCTCCCGGCGTCGAACAGGCCGTACTCGGAGAGCTTCAACCCCAGGTGGACGGCGATGGTCCGGGTGCGGATGTTGTGCGCCTTGGAGCCGGTGAAGTACTGCATCCCGGCACCCCAGGAGTCCGGTCGCACCACGCGCAGGTCGACCTGGACGCCCGTGACGGTACGGATCGAGGTCTTCTTCGCGCCGTGCGCGACGACCTCGGCGGTGGAGGGGAGTTCGGTGAGCGCGTCCATGAAGGGCGCCGACCGGTCGGCGGCGACGAGGACGTCGATGTCCCCGATGGTCTCCCTCATGCGGCGCAGCGACCCCGCGTACGCGCACTGCGCACACCCGGTGATCCGGGAGAGTTCGGCGACGATGTCCTCGGCGGACTCCATGGCGGTGCCCAGCAGGATCCGCTCCCCGGCCTGCTGCATCAGGGCGATGCCGTGCAGGATGTTCTCCTCGGTCCTCTTCCCGAAGCCCTTCAGATCGCGCAGCTTCTCCGCCTTGATCGCGTCGGCCAGCTCGGCCACCGAGGAGATGTGCAGGTCCTCGTAGAGGGTCATCGCCTTCTTGGGCCCGAGGGTGGGGATGGTGATCAACTGCCGTACCCCCGCCGGAATCCTGGCCCGCGTCTCCTCCACCACCGTGACGTTGCCGGTGCGGAGGTACTCGACGACCTTCTCGGCGATCGACCTGCCCACGCCCGGGATCTCCTTCAGGCCCGCGACATCGAGGCGGGAGACGTCGGTGGGGTGGCCGCCGATCGCGCGGGCGGCCTTCTCGTAGGCCCGCGCCTTGAACGCGTCGCCTCCGGTGATGGCGATGAGGTCCGCGTACTCCTGGAGGAGTGCCTCGACCTCCTCGTTGGCCCGAACCACGTCTCCCAGTCTAGGAACCGACCCGTCCGGCGGGCCAGGTGCGACGATGACTGCGGGGGGCGAGCCCGACGGGATGCTCACCCTCCGGCCCCGCAGGGAAAGAAGTGCCATGTCCGAAGCCGCCCAGCCGGCCGAGGCTCTCGTGCGGGCCGCTCGCGCGGCCGGCGTCGGTGACGAGCGGCTGCTCCGGGCCGTCCGCGCGACGCCCCGGGCGGCGTTCGTGCCCGCCGTCCACCGCGCGGACGCCTACCGCGACGTGCCCCTTCCGATCGGCCACGGACAGGTGACCACCCAGCCCTCGCTCTCCGCCATGATGATCGACGGCCTCGGCCTGAGCGGGGACGAGCACGTCCTGGAGATCGGTACCGGACTCGGCTTCCAGACCGCGCTGCTCGCCGCACTGGCCGCCGACGTCGTGACCGTCGAGATGCGGCCGGACATTGCGGAGCGGGCACGGCGCAACCTCGCCGGTCAGGGCCTGCGGAACATCGAGCTGCGCGTCGGGGACGGCAGCGGCGGGGTGCCGGACCGCGCTCCCTACGACGCGGTCGTCGTGTCCGCCGCCTTCCCGGAGGTACCCGCGCCGCTGGTCGCGCAACTGCGTCCGGGCGGGCGCCTCGTGCAGCCCATCGGGTCCGGCGGCCGGGAGCAGGTCGTGTCCTTCCTGCGCACCGAGCGGGGATTGGAGCCGCGGCGGACCCTCACGCCCGCGTGCTTCGTACGCCTGCGAGGGCGGTACGGCTTCTCCTGCTGAGCCCCCGGACCGTGGGGCCGACGGGAGGTCACTGCTCCACGACCCGCACCACGGCGAGCGTGATGTTGTCGGGCCCGCCGGCCTCGATGGCGGCCTTCCACAGTTCGAAGGCCGCCCGGCCGTCGTCGAACTCCCGCAGCACGTCGTCCAGGACGTCGTTCGGCACCGGGTCGGTCAGGCCGTCGGTGCAGATCAGGTAGCGGTCGCCCGGGGCGAGGGGACAGGCCGTCACATGGGGGGTGACGGCGTGGTACCTCAGGCCGCCGCCCAGGGCCTGGGTCAGGAGCGACGTGGTGCGCTGCCCCGGCGGGGGCGGAGGGTTGTCGTCCACGCTGACCTGGAGCAGCCCGTCCCGGGGCGCGGCGAAGATCCGGCTGTCGCCCACGTTGAACGCCAGCAGCGATCCGGGCAGGACGACGGCGCCCGCGACGGTGGTGCCCATCGTGGCCGGTCCGTCGCCTTCCGCGGCCGCGTACACCCGGCGGTTGCAGGCGTGCACCACCTCGCGGACGTCGTCCTCGTCGGTCAGGCCGGGCCCGGCCTGAGCGAGCTGCCGGACCACCAGGGCACTGGCCACGTGGCCTCCGGGCTGGCCGCCGATCCCGTCGGCGACCGCGACGACGAGGGGCGTCCCGAGGGGGAACACCAGCGTCTGCGGATTCTCGGTCATCGTGGCGCACAGGGTCCACGGCCCGGCGACCAGGCTGTCCTCGTTGTGCTCGCGGATCAGTCCCGGATGGCTCAGCGCACTCACAGCGACGTACGTCATCACAGGTCACCGCCTTCCCCTGCGCGTCGGGGCGGATCGTGCGCCGAGACCATTGTCGGGTGGCCGGCCGGGCGGTGCAGCCCGGGCAGCCCGGTCCCCGGTGTGGGGCGGCAGGCCGGTCGGATCGGTGCGAGACTGACCAGGTGGGTGACTGGCGAGCCGGCCGGGAGCTTGCCAGGAGGTTGCCGTGAGCGACTTCGAACGTCGGGCCGTCGGCGAAGAGGCCCGTCCGCCGCTCCGCGGCACAGGCCCGACCCCCGATCCCGGCCTGCCGCACCCGTGAGGACCCGGGACATGAAGCAGAATCACACAGCCGCAGCAACCGGTGCCGCGCCCGAGCTGGAGGCCCGGCTGAGTCGGCTGGAAGCACAGACGGCGACGCTGGCGGAGGCCGTACGGGCGCTCGCCCGCGGTCTGGAGAACATCCCGTCACAGGACAACCCGCCCGGGGAGGCGGCCCAGGGAGCGCGCCTCGCCCACGAGCTCCTGCTCGCCCAGGGACTGTAGACCCCGCGCCGCCCGCACGGGTGGGCGCGGGGCGACGGTGCAGCCGGGAGCGACCATGAGACTTTCCTTCCTCGAACCCCTGTACAAGCAGTCCGGTCCGTTCGCGTCGGTGTATCTGGACACCTCCCGCGACAGCGCCGTCGCGGACCCCGACACGGCCATAGCACTGCGGTGGCGGCATCTGCGGGACGCCCTGATGTCCGAGGGGGCGGACCGGAGCACCATCACCGCGGTGGCCGACCTGGTGGGCAGCGACACGGAGGTGCCCGGCCCGCACGGGCAGGCGGTGTTCACCGCGCACGGCCACGCGGCCCTGCTGGACGAGCTGCCGCTGCCGCCCACGCGGGACACGGCGCACTTCGGAACACTGCCGGACACCATGCCGCTGATCGTCCAGCACGCGCCCGGGATCCCGTACCTGGCGGTGCACGTCCGCTACGGCGGACGTCACTCCACGGACGCGACCGGCACCGTGCGCGTCGACGCCGAGGCGGGCATCTGGCCCCTGACCAAGGTCGCGCCCGGGCACCGCCTGCACGAGGAGATCCCGGTGGGCGACTGGCCGCGGGCGGCCCAGGTGATCGGCCGCGAGCTGGAGGGCCACGCACGGCGCACCGACTGCGAGGCGGTGGTCGTCGCGGGAGACGTCTGGGCCCGCGGAATCCTCGTCAACCGGCTTCCCCCGCCGCTGCGCGGACATGTCACCACGGTGGAGGGCACGGGCGAGTCGGTGCCGGGGCGGGCCCTGCTGGAACAGCGGCTCGAAAGTCTCTTCAGCGGACGCATGGCCGCGCACGACCGGGGCCTGCTGGACGTCTTCCTGGCCCAGCGGGCGCACGGCGGAGCGACGGCCGAGGGGCTTTCCGCCGCTGTGTCGGCCCTGCAACGGGGCCGGGTCAAGGCCCTGTTCCTCAACAACCACCCCGAGTCGCCGCTGCGCCTGTGGGTCGGCCCGGGAGCCGGCCAACTCGCCATGACTGAAGAGGAGTTGCGCTCCTATGGCGTACAGGACGTGCGTGCGGAGCGCGCCGACGCGGCGCTGACCCGGGCGCTGGTCGGCACCAGGGCGGAACTGGTCCTGGTGCCCGAGCGGGAGGTGCGGCTGCACGAGGGTGTGGGCGTCCTGCTGCGCTACCCGCTGCCCCGGAACGGCCCGGGCGCATCAGGGGCGCGACGGCTGTGATCGTCAGCGTGCCGCGTGGCCCCACTGCGGTCCGACCCTGCGCCATTCCGCTTCCCAGGCGCGGGCGCGGCGCCGGTCGAGCGCGGCGCGGACCGCGCAGCATCCGCCGCCGGCGGCACCCGCGAGGGCGAGCGTCACCAACGCGCCCGTGGCGGCCGCCTGCGACGCGGCCTCGGACGGGGTCAAGGGCGGGGGTGTGACCCGGTGGTGCTGATCGGTCCACACCGCGATCCGGTCGCCCGCCGCGAGGGTGGGCGCGACCAGGGTCCGGTCCTCGTGCCGGGTACCGTCCGGAGCCGTCCAGCGGACGGTCCCCACGACCCGGTCGTCCGGCGTCGTCACCCGGTCGCCGCCGGGCTGAGCCGAGCGGACCAGGACGGCGGTGGCCGGGTGCCGCTCCACCTGCTGCCGGGCGAGGCCGTCCGCCGTCGCCTGTCCGACGACCACGCCCGTCAGGGGAGCGCCCACCGCGATGACGGCACACGTGGCCAGCAGGACCCAGCCCTCGATCACGTCCTCGCGTCGGCGCATCGGGTTGCTCCGCCACCGCCACAGCGGACGCCGGACGGGTTTGTTCGCCCTCATCGCTGCTCCCTTCGGCCCTCCGACCACCCCCCGGGTCCTCCGACCACCCCCGACGCGCCGAGCGGACGGTCGCCCGCACGGCTTCCTCCACTCCAGCGTGACAGCCTCGCGGGCCGCCGTCCTGGGGCCGCCCGACGCGATCACACCGGCCGTTCGTCCCCGCCGGGGCGGGACCTCGGGCCCACCGTCCGGCACGCACCGGGCCGGTCGGCCCACAGCCGCCGCGGCTCGAACGCGCGAGACTGGAAGAGAGCGCCGAGTACCGAGTACGCCGAGTACCGGGCACAAGCAGTACGAGAACGGCGTCCTGACCATCACGGTCCCGGTCCCGGAGGAGAAGACGGGCACCAGGACCATCCCGGTGCGGCACGCCTGAGCAGGGGCGATCCGCCGCACCCGCGGTGCGCGGCCGGTGTGACGCCGACCGCGCACCCGCGGGGGAGAACAGGGGGAGAGGCAAGCGCGGGGTACAGGGAAGGTGACCGTCATGCTGAGACCTGTCGTGGCCGGCCTGGACGGCTCGCGCGAGAGCCTCGCCGCGGCCCACTGGGCGGCCAGGGAAGCCCTCCGGCGAGGGCTGCCGCTCCGGCTGGTGCACGCCTGGGAAGGCCTGCCCGACACCGCGGGGAGAGCGGACCTGCCCGAGATGCGGGTGCCGCAGTCCCGTGCGCGGCGGATGCTGCGGGACACGGTCGCCCAGCTCAGCGAGTCGTACCCACGGCTGGACCTGTCCGGCGAGCAGGTGCGCAGGCAGCCGGGTCCCGCGCTGCTCGACGAGGCGGAGGACGCCGAACTGCTGGTCATCGGCAGCCAGGGGCTCGGCGCGGTCGGCGGCTTCGTCCTGGGCTCGGTGGCCATGGCGACCGCCGTGCACGCCGAGCGGCCCGTCGTCCTCGTACGGGCGGGCGAGACCGCGGAGAGCGAACATCTGCCGGACGTCTCCGGACGTCCCTCGACACGGACCGCGCACCGTGACGTGGCGGTCGCCGTCGACACCGACGGCCCCTGTGACGACCTGCTGGACTTCGCCTTCCGCGCCGCCGAACTGCGCAGGGCGCCCCTGCGCGTGGTGCACGCCTGGCATGTGCCGCTGACCCACGGGCTGCCGGACGCGCGGACCCGGGGATCGTTCCGGCGGGAGGCGGAACGGGAACTCGCCGCGCTGCTGGAGCCCTGGCGGCAGAAGTTCCCCGCCGTGTACGTGACCGAGACCCTGCACGAGGGGCGCCCGGCCCACGTTCTGCCGCGCGCCGTGAGCGGGTCGGGCCTCCTGGTGGTGGGCCGCCGCAGGAAGTACCCCGTGATCGCGCACGCGGGTCCGGTCGCGCACGCCCTCGTCCACCACGTCACCCGCCCGGTCGTGCTCGTACCCCACGACTGACAGGCCCTGACAGGCCGGAGACGACCGCCACGGCCGATGTGCCCTCGCGGACCATGGGGCCGGCCGTGTCCACGACCCGCGGGCTTCACCGGCCGCCGCCGAGGAGGCGACGGCGACGGCGCGATGTGCTCAGCGCGGTTCGGTCAGCGCCGGACCGCTCGTCAGGTCGCACTCGACGTCGACGACTCCCTCGATGGCCCGCACCAGACGGGCGGCCACGGGCACCAGCGAGGTGTCGCGGATCCGGCCGGTGAGCGTGACCACGCCGTCGCGTACGCCGATGTGGATCGGTTCGAGCGGCGCGGGGAAGAGGTAGGAGACGATCTCCCGGCGGACCTCCTCGGCGAGGTCGTCGTCCGACCGCAGGAACACCTTCAGCAGGTCACCCCGGCTGACCATGCCCTCCAGCATTCCCTCGCCGCTGACGACGGGCAGCCGCTTGACCCGGCGCTGTGCCATGATGCGCGCGGCCTCGGCGAGCGTGGCGTCGGAGTGGACGGTGACCGCCGGGGACGTCATCAGCTCCTCGGCCGTCACCGCGCCCGCCTTGGCCAGGTCGGGCAGCCGGCGCAGCTGGGTGAAACGGTCGGGGTCGCTGTCGCGGAACTCCTCCTTGGGCAGCAGGTCGGCCTCGGACACGACACCGATCACGCGTCCCTCGCCCTCCAGTACCGGAAGGGCACTGACCTTCCACTGCGCCATGAGGTTGATCATCTCCTTGAACGGGGCGTCACGGCCCACGGCCACGACGGTGTGCGTCATGACGTCGCTCACGATGTGCGGGCTGCCGTGCACGGTCTCCTCCTCGGGACGTCGGATGCGGGCGCGGGCGGATTCACCTGCCCCCGCTGCCGTAGGGGGCGTACAGGTCGAGCAGCCGGATGCGGGCCGCCTGCAGCCGGTGGGCGACCACACCGCCGACCCAGACGGCGACGGCGCGACCGAACTCGGGATCCTCCCCGCACAGCGTGCGCACGGCCTCGGCGTCGAACTCGTAGGCCCGCACCGGGCTCGTGGCCTCGGCGCCCAGCTGCCACACATGGGGCGGGAAGTGCCAGGACCAGCCGACCAGTTCGCCGTGGCCCAGCGATTCGATGACGGCGGCGCTCCGGCCCGGGACGTGCAGGTCGAGGGCGACGGTGCCGGTCCGGATGATCCAGAACCGGTCGGCGTGCCGGCCCTCCTGGAACAGACGGGCGCCCATGTCGAAGGAGGTCTCGCGGGCGAACCGCATGAGCCGCGCACGGTGCTCGGCCGGAAGGGCCGCGGCCCGGGGGGTGGTGGAGGTCATCGCTCCGGCTCCTCTCGTTCCTGCCGCCTCGCTCGGTCGGCGGGTTCGTCGTGCAGCGTGCCCGTGGGCCCGGCGGCCGCGCGGCCGGGCCCGCCGAGGGGCCCGGACAGGGCGTCGAGTCCGCTCCTGGCCAGGCCCGCGGTGGTGGGGCTGTCCGTCATCGTCCCCCCTCCGGGATGGCGGTCGTCCCGCTCCGGGATGCCGCCGCGCTGCTGTATCCAGCCTGTTCCCGTACGGCCCGCGCCGCCACGGGCCGCTCGGGCCCGCCGGGGGGCCCTTCGGCCCCACATGGCGCCCGGCGGCCCGTCGTGGCACGCCGCGAGGACGTCCGTCAGGCGGGCGCGGGACCGGCCAGCTCGACGATGTCGTCGGAGGCCACGTCGTGCAGCCGGATCGCGAGGTCCTCCAGGGCCCTGCTGACGGCGAGTTCGTCCCCGATCTCGGGAATCGGACGGTCGATGGGGTTGCGCCGGGCCACGCCCCGACCGGTGACCGTCGACGTGTCGCGGGTGCTGAGGACGGCACGTGCGTGGGTGTCGTCGCCGTCCTCGGTGATGTAGATCTGCACGGTCCACTGCTTGGCTTCCATCGTGACCACTTCCGTGCGAGTTCCGTACGAGGCTGTCCCGCCACTTCTCACCTTGCGCGCACGCCCGCGGCCGCGCCAGAGCCGAAAGGCCCACTCCGGGGCCGCGCCCGAGCCGATGGCCGGACGGCGGCCGGGGCCGGGGTTCACGGGGCGAGCGAGAAGTAGTTCTCTTCCTCCTGCGCGAAGTGCAGGCGCAGCACGGTGTGCAGGCCGTAGAGGCAGGCGAGCAGGTCCTCGGACTGCTCGGGTGCGAAGGTGCCCTCGGTGTCGGCCAGCGAGAGGTGCGTGGCGACGCGCCGGGAGAGCCGTTCGATCTCGGCGTGGGCCCGGCTCATGGTGGCGGTCGCCTCGGGGCCGCCGAGTGCGGGCATCAACGCCGGGTAGAGCTGGTGTTCTTCGGCGTACTCGTGGGGCAGCAGCCGTTCGGTGAGGAGCCGGTGCACCTCGCGCACCGACGCCAGGGCGTCCGGGCCGGGGCGTTCGGCGAGCCGGGCCGCGGCCGAGCGCACCGCCTCCAGGACGTCCTGAAGATCGTCGTGCTCGGCGGCGAAGCGCTCGATGAGGGCCTGAGTCGAGGGTTCGAGCGCCGGCTGGGCCGCCCGGTCCGTGCGCAGGGCGCGCAGCGCGTTGAGGATCACCACGACGTCGATCCCCTCCTGGAGCAGGGCGCCCACCGCGGGCGGCAGCAGCCCGAAGGCGGCCGCTGCCATGGCGGCCAGGGACATCAGCATGCCCCCGAGGGCGCTCTGCACCGCGATGCGCCGTGCGCGCACCGCGACCGCGGCCGCGTCGGCCAGCCGGTCCAGGCGGTCGGTGGTCAGGACGATGTCGGCGGCCTCGGAGGAGGCGGTGGATCCGCGCGCGCCCATCGCCACACCGACGTCCGCGGCGGCGAGCGCCGGTGCGTCGTTGACGCCGTCCCCCACCATCACGGTGACCGCGCGCTCCTGCTCCGTGCGGACCGCGGCCACCTTGCCGGCCGGGGAGAGTTCGGCGCGCACGCCGTCGAGTCCGAGGACGGCGGCGACCTCACGGGCGGGCTCGGGCCGGTCCCCGGTGAGCATGACGATCCGTTCGATGCCCGCCGTGCGCAGCCGGCGCAGCGTCCGGGGGGCGTCGTGCCGCACCGGGTCGCGCAGGAGCACGGCACCGACGGGCCGGCCCTCGACCGTGAGCCAGGCCACCGCGGCGCCGTCCAGCATCGCCCGGTTCTCCACCGCCCGGGCCCACGCCGGAGCCTCCGTACCCGCGGGCAGCCGGCCGATGGTCGCCCCGCGCCCGCCGGCGACGCCGGAGATCCCCCGGCCGACCTCCTCCGACACCTCCAGCGCCACGCCCGGGTCCAGTCCGCGCTCGTGCGCCGCGTCGACGATGGCCCGCGCCAGGACGTGCGGCGAGTACTGGTCGAGGGTCGCCGCCAGGTGCAGTACGTCGGCGGGCTTCCAGCCGGGCGCCGCGGTCACGTCGACCACGCGCGGGCGGCCGCCGGTGAGCGTGCCGGTCTTGTCGAGCAGCAGCGTACGTGCCCGCCCCAGGTTCTCCAGGGCGCCGCCGTCACGGACCACCACGCCGAGCCGGGAGGCCCGGGACAGGCCGGAGACGATCGCGACCGGAGCGGCGAGCAGCAGGGGACACGGCGTGGCGACCACGAGGACCGCCACCGCCCGCACCGCGGACCCGCTGAGCAGCCAGGCCAGCCCGGCGGTCGCCACGGACAGCGGCAGGAACCAGGCCGCGTAGCGGTCGGCCAGGCGGACCAGGGGGGCCGACTCGGCGCCCGCCCGCCGGGCCAGCCGCACGATCTCGGCGTACGTGCTGTCCTGCTCGGTCGCGGCGGCCCGCAGCTCGAAGGCGTCGCCCGCGTTGACCACACCGCTGCGCACCTCCTGACCCGGCGCCCGCTCGACGGGCGTGGCCTCCCCGGTGAGCACCGACTCGTCGAGCACGGCCGGGGCGTCCACCACCCTGCCGTCCACGGGGACGACCTCGCCCGGACCCACCACCAGCAGGTCGCCGACGCCGACCTCGGAGAGCGGCACCGTGCGAACGACGGTCCCGGTACGGCGGCGGGCCGTGCGCGGCGCGTGCTCCAGCAGGGCGACCAGGTCGTGGGAGGCACGTCGCTCGGCCGCGGCCTCCAGGGTGCGGCCCGTGGCGAGCATCAGCGCGATGAGCGCGCCGGCGAGGAACTCGCCGACCGCCAGGGTGCCGCCGAGCGCCAGTACCGCGATCAGGTCCACGCCCGTACGGCCCTGGCGGAGCGCGGCCACCATCCAGCCCAGCGCGGGCACGACGGCGGCGACGGTGCCGAGCCCCCAGCACACGTCGGCCAGGCCGGTGTTCCCGGCCAGCCAGGAGACGCCTCCGGCGATCAGGGCCGAGGCGGTGACGGCCAGGAGCACGGGCTGGAACTCGGCGGTGGTCGGGGTCAGTGCCCTGGCCAGGCGGCGCAGCGAGTTGCTCGTGGTGCCGCGGCTCCCGGCCGGAGCGCTCACGGGAGCCGCCGCGCGGGGCTCGGCAGCGAGGCGGGGCGGCGGGGGAGCACCGTGGCCGCCCACGCGGTGAGGCGGGCGGGTCCGGCGACGGCTCCCGTCATGGCGTACCTCCTGTTGCGGGCGCAGGCCGGACGCCACGTCCCGGCCGCGCGCGGTCCCGTACGTCGGTCCCTCCCAGTCTCCGTCCGGCCGGCGGCCGGAGCCAGGGCCGAACGGCACCGTCCGGGGCCCCTCCGGGCCCTGCCGCGCCGAACGCCGGACCAACGCGCGGGTGCCCCCGCCGACGTCGCCCGGTGCGCCGCACCCGCCCGCGGACACAGCGAGGGCGGGCCTTGTGCAAGGCCCGCCCTCGTCCGATCGGTCGGATCGTCGCTTACTTGACGACGGTGACCCGGTCGGCTGCGGTCGGCGCGTACGGCGCGGCGGCCGAGGTGTTCGCCGTCAGGTAGTCGACCAGGGCGGCCAGGTCGTCGCTGCCGACGAGCTGGTCGGTGCCCTTGGCGAACTCGGTGAAGCCGTCACCGCCGTCGGCCAGGAAGGAGTTCATGGCGACGCGGTAGGTGGCGCTGGCGTCGATCGGCTTGCCGTCCAGCCTGATGGAGTCCTCGACGACGCGGTCGGCGCCCGTCTTGGTCAGGTCCAGGGTGTAGGTGAGGCCGGAGGAGATCTGAAGGTACTTCGGGGCGGCGGCGTTGCTGCCGCTGACCTGCTGCTTCAGTACGGTGATCAGCTGCGCGCCGGTCAGGTTCTTGAGGTTGACCGTGTTGCTGAAGGGCTGCACCGCGAAGCCCTCGCCGAAGGTCACCACGCCGTCGCCCTCCTTGCCGGAGGCGGCGTAGACCAGGTCGGCACGGATGCCGCCCGGGTTCATCAGCGCCACGACGGCACGGCTGTCCAGCGACTTGGCGTGCGCCAGCTGCGCGTCCGCGATCAGGTCGCCCAGCGGCGACTCGACGGCACCGGTGCGGGTGACGTCCTTGGTGATGTACCCGACCGGCTTGTTGGCGACCGGCGCGGCCAGGGTCTGCCAGTAGTCGAGCAGCTGCGTCAGGTCGGCCGCCTTGGACTGGGTCCGGTCGACGACGCGGTTGGAGCCCTTGACCGTGGCGCGGACGATGTCCTCGGTGCGCGGGTCGTACTTCATGTTCAGCTCGGTGAAGAGCCGGCCGTAGGAGGCGGCGCTCGTCACCAGACGGGGGTGGCCCGCCGGGTCCGGGATGGAGCAGACGTACGCGTTGTGGGTGTGGCCGGTGACGAGGGCGTCGACCTCCGGCGCGACCTTCTTGGCGATGTCCACGATGGGACCGCTCAGCCCGGTGCTGCCGCCCGCGTCGCAGTCGTAGTTGTACGCCGAGGAAGCCGGGAACCCGCCCTCGTGGACGAGCGCGACGATCGCGTGGATGCCCTGCTGCTGGAGTTCCTTGGTGTACTTGTTGATCGTCTCGGCCTCGTCGAGGAACTTCAGTCCCTTGACGCCCGCGGCCGTGACGACGTCCGGGGTGCCCTTGAGGGTGACGCCGATGAAACCGACCTTCGCGCCCTTGACGTTCTGGACGACGTACGGCTTGAGAAGCGGCTTGCCGGTCTTCTCGTTGATCACATTGGCCGACAGGATCGGGTAGTCGGCGCCCTTGAACTTGCGTCCCTGGTCGTAACAGCCGTCGACCGGGTGGCAGCCGCCGTTCTGGAGGCGGAGCAGCTCGTCCTTGCCCTCGTCGAACTCGTGGTTGCCCACGCCCGTGACGTCCAGGCCGAGCTTGTTCATCGCCTCGACGGTCGGCTCGTCGTGGAAGAGGCCGGACAGCAGCGGGCTGGCGCCGACGATGTCGCCGGCGGCGACGGTCAGCGACCGGTCGTGGCCCTTGCGCGCGGTGCGCAGGCTGCTCGCCAGGTACTCCACGCCGCCGGCGTCGATGTCCTTCGTGGTGCCGTCGGCCTGCCGCTCGGTGACCCGGCCGGAGGATCCGGCCGGCGGCTCCAGGTTGCCGTGGAAGTCGTTGATGGCGAGGAGCTGGAGGTCCTTCAAGGGGGCCGAGTTGGCGTCGGAGCCGGCCTGCGCGGGGTTGGCCGCGACGAGAGCACCGGCGGTGGCCAGCGTGGCGGCCGTGGCGAGAGCCGCTATGAGGGCTCTTCGCGGAGCCGGGCGGCGGGAGTGGGTCGGCGACATGGTGCTCCTGATGTGACTGGAAAGAGTGGGGGCAGCAGGCCGCAGCCTAGAGTCAACGCGCGTAGTTGTCAGGAACTTCGTGGTTACGGAGAGGTTTCCATCTGGCGGACGTTTGCAGTTCAGGGCGATTTTGAGTGATTCGCGCGGACGTCGGAGGCGGATCGTCGCGGTAAGCCCACGGTGAGGAATCCGTGAGAAGTCGTCTCCCGGCCAGGGGGCGCGACGACGCCCTCGGGGCGGCCCGTCCGACCCGCGTCGCACCCTCGGAATGTCCGGCTTCCAGGCGGTTCGGCCCGTCGAGCGGTCCCGTCCCGGGTGTGGTGCCGTGTTGACGCGACGCGCCGGACGCCCTCACCCCGCCGCCCCGGGAGCGGCCGCCGGCGACTACCGTCCGCAGGGGACATGAACCGACTCGTCCCCTGTGGGCGGATGGAGAGCGATACGCATGATTCCTGAGGCGGTGACCGAACTGTCGGCCGGGCAACTCGCCGAACCGACCCTCGGTCGTCTGCTGTCCTCGTGGCAGGCCGACGTCCCGGCGCTGGCCGTGGTGGCCGTCCTGGGCGGACTGTACGGCTGGGGCGTGCTGCGGCTGAGCAGACGCGGCAGGAGCTGGCCGCCCGCCCGTACCGCCGCCTTCGCGCTGCTCGGACTGGGCACGCTGGTGGTGGCCACGATGTCGGCGCTGGCCGTGTACGACCACGTCCTGTTCTGGCCCGCCGCCGTGCAGAACATCCTGCTCGACCTGGTCGCTCCCCTCGGCCTGGCCCTCGGCGACCCGCTGCGGCTCGCGGTGGAGGCGCTGCCGGAGGCCAGGGCGGAGCGGGTCCGTCGGGCGATGACCGGGCGGCTGGTGCGGGTGCTCACCTTTCCCCTGGTCAGTACGGCCCTCGTGCTCGCCAGCGAGCTCGTCGTGTACTTCACGCCGTACTTCGCCACCGCGCTGCGCGTCGGCTGGCTGCACGAGCTGATGTACCTGCATCTGCTCACCGCGGGCTGTCTGTTCGTCGTCCCGGTGCTCACCCACGAGCGGGCGCTGCCGTCCTGGTGCACCCATCCGGTGCGGGCCGCGCTGGTGTTCCTGGACGGCATCGTCGACGCGGTACCGGGTGTCGTGGTGATGACCCACGGGACGCTGATCGCGGGGGCCTGGTACCAGCACCACGCGCCCGCCTGGGCCACGGACGTCCACCACGACCAGCAGATCGGCGGCGGCGCGATGCTCAGCATCGCCGAACTGGTCGCGCTTCCCTTCATCCTGGCGATCCTGGTGCAGTGGGCGCGTGCCGAACGCGTCCAGAACGCCGCCCTCGACCGCCGCCTCGACCAGGAACTCGCCCGCGTCGCCGTACCGTCCCGGCAGGCCGGCGAACAGGTCCCGGCGTCCGCGCCCGCACTCGTCCGCCCCTGGTGGGAGACCGAGCAGAACGAGGTGGCCGACAGGATCAGGCGGCAGCGCGGCACGGGCTGAGCCCCGTTCCACCCGCAGGGTGACGGCACACATGGGCAGCCGTCGAACGAACTGTCCCGTGGTCCGGTCAACAGTTTTCGCCCGGCGGCCCGGACCCGTCCGGGAGCCGTGCCCGTCCGTGGGAGCCGAATGGCGAGGGCCATTCGGCGGGGAGACGATGAGAGCGCGGGGCTCGGCCCCGCCGGTACCGTGCGCCTCGTGCGGGGACGGAGACCGGCCCCGGCCGCAGGGATCAACGGCCGGAAGGGAGATCACCGTCATGCTGGAAGTGAAGACGGTCGAGAAGCCGGACGAGCGGCGCGACTTCCCACGGGGCCACCTCGAAGCCGTCCACCTCACGGGACTCGACTTCGCCGTGGCCACCTTCGAACCGGGCTGGCGCTGGTCCGAGTCGGTCGGCCCGATCGCCGGGACGCGCAGCTGCCTGGTCCACCACAACAGCTATGTCGTACAGGGCCGCATGCACCTGGCCATGGACGACGGCGGCGAGGCCGAGGTGGGCCCGGGCGACGCCTTCGTCTGCTCGCCCGGACACGACGCCTGGGTCGTGGGCGACGAGCAGGTCGTGCTGTACGACTTCGCGGGGCCCATGGCACAGCGGTACGCGAAGCCGGGCGGGGTGTAGACGCCGGGGCGGACAGGACATCGCCGGACGACGTCACTCACCGCTCACCAGCACCACCTCCAGGGTGCGCGGCCCGTGCACGCCCTCCACCCGGTCCAGTTCGATGTCACTGGTGGCGGAGGGGCCGGAGATCCAGGTCAGCGGCCGGGTCGGGTCGAGGCGCTCCAGTGCCTGCGGCACGGAGGAGACGACCTGGCCCGGGACGCGCACCACACAGATGTGGTGGTCGGGGACGAGCGTGATCCGGCGCCGGCCCTGATCGGGGGAACCGTCCAGGACGAGGGTGCCGGTCTCGGCGACGGCGACAGCGCAGCCGGTGACGACGCTGTCGACCCGGTCGAGTTCGTGCGGGGTGCTGTCCGGCCGGTCCGCGACCAGGGTGACCTCGATGGCGGTCAGCCAGCCCCGCTCCAGTCCGGGCGGCACCAGGACGGTGTTCGAGCCCCGTTCGCCGAGCAGGTGGGCGATCAGCCGGGGCAGCCCCTCCGCGTCGCAGCGGTGCACGATCGCCCGGTAGTCGGCCAGGTTCTCGGCGAGCAGGTCCACCGTCTCCTCGGTGCTCCGGTCGCCGTGCTGCCGCAGATAGTCGCGGGAGACCTCCCGCTCGTACCGGGGGTGCCTCCCGGGCCGTTCGGGCACTGGTGGGGGAGCGTCGTCCGGAGGTACGTCCACCAGGGCGCGCCGTACCCGGCCCAGGATCCGGTCCCTGCTGCTCACTGCGCGTCCTTTCCGCCGGGTCCGCCGTGCGTGCGCTGCCACCAGTCGCGGAACGGCTCCGCCGGCACCGGCGGCAGATCGCGGGTGCCGGTCCAGGCCCGGCCGGGGCCGGGCAGGGTGCGGGGGTGGAAGCGGCGGGTGCGGGAGGCGAGTCGCTGGCCGCCGCGCAGCGCGCCGGGGCGGGTCAGGGCCCAGCGGGCCGCGCGCATGGCCGCGCGCTCGGCGGCGTGCCCCTTGGCCGGTTTGAGGAGCACCTTGTTGCCCGCGTGCGTGGCCGGGCCCCCCTCGACGACACGTTCGCGCAGGTGGACCAGCACCTCGGGGATGTCGATGGCCACCGGGCACACCTCGTAGCAGGCGCCGCACAGTGAGGACGCGTACGGCAGGGAGGCGTCGATCTCGCTTGCCGTGCCGCGCAGTTGGGGGCTGAGGATGGCGCCGATCGGGCCGGGGTAGACCGAGCCGTAGGCGTGTCCGCCGGCCCGCTCGTAGACCGGGCAGACGTTCAGGCAGGCCGAGCAGCGGATGCAGCGCAGGGCCTGGCGGCCGACCTCGTCGGCGAGGGTGTCGGTGCGGCCGTTGTCCAGCAGCACCAGGTGGAACGTCTCGGGCCCGTCGCCGTCGGTGGTGCCGGTCCACATGGACGTGTACGGGTTCATCCGCTCGGCCGTCGAGGAGCGGGGGAGTGTCTGGAGGAAGACTTCCAGGTCGCGCCAGGTGGGCACGATCTTCTCGATGCCGACGACCGAGATCAGCGTCTCGGGCAGGGTCAGGCACATCCGCCCGTTCCCCTCGGACTCCACCACCACCAGCGTGCCCGTCTCGGCGACGACGAAGTTGGCTCCGGAGATGCCGACCTTGGCGCGCAGGAACTTCTCCCGCAGGTGCAGCCGCGCGGCCTCGGCGAGTTCGGCGGGCGCGTCGGTGAGGCCCTCGGGGGCCGGGCGGCCCCACCGGCTCATCTCGGAGCGGAAGATGTCCCGGATCTCGCCGCGGTTGCGGTGGATCGCGGGCACGAGGATGTGCGAGGGCCGGTCGTGGCCCAACTGCACGATCAGCTCGGCGAGATCGGTCTCGTAGGCCCGGATGCCCGCGGCCTCGAGGGCCTCGTTGAGGCCGATCTCCTGGGTGGCCATCGACTTGACCTTGACGACCTCGCTCTCGCCCGTGGCCTTGACCAGTCCGGCCACGATCCGGTTGGCTTCGTCGGCGTCGGCGGCCCAGTGGACGGTGCCGCCCGCGGCGGTGACCGCCTCCTCCACCCGCACCAGATACCAGTCCAGATGACGCAGGGTGTGGTCCTTGATCTGCCGTCCCGCCGCACGCAGCGCCGCCCAGTCCGGCATCTCCGCCACGGCCGCCGCCCGCTTGGCGCGGATGGTGTGGGTGGCGTGGCGCAGATTGCCGCGCAGGGTGGTGTCGCGCACGGCGTCGTGCGCGGCCCGGGGGAAGGCGGGGAACGCCGGGGAGCCGGGCATTCCCACGAACGTCGTGCTCATGCCGCGGCCTCCTCCTCCGTGCCGGCCAGGATCTCCGCGATGTGCACCGGCCGCATGCCTGTCCCGAGGCGGGCCATCGTGCCGCCGATGTGCATCAGGCACGAGTTGTCGCCCGCGCACAGCACCTCCGCGCCCGTCGACTCGGCGTTGCGCACCTTGTCGGCGCCCATCGCCGCCGAGACGTCGGGGTTCTTCACCGCGAAGGTGCCGCCGAAACCGCAGCACTCCTCGGCCCCCGGCAGCTCCAGCAGTTCCAGCCCCTTCACCGCGCGCAGCAGCCGCAGCGGACGGTCGCCCAGGCCCAGGCTGCGCAGCCCGTGGCAGGTCGGGTGATAGGTCACCGTGTGCGGGTAGTACGCGCCCACGTCCGTCACCCCGAGCACGTCCACCAGGAACTCCGTCAGTTCGTACGTCCTGGGCACCACCGGGGCCAGGGTGTCCGCGAGCCCGCCCCCGCGTCCCTCCGCCCGTGCCCGCGCGCCCATGCGCGGATACAGCTCCCGCACCATCGCACCGCAGGAACCGGACGGGGTCACGACCGCCTCGTAGTCCCGGAAGACATCGGCGAAACGCCGGGCCAGCGGCTCGGCCTCGTGCCGGTACCCGGCGTTGTAGTGCGCCTGTCCGCAGCAAGTCTGGGCCATCGGGAAGTCCACCTCCACGCCCAGTCTGGTCAGGAGTTTCACCACCGCGCGCCCGGTGTCCGGATAGAGCGTGTCGTTGACGCAGGTCAGGAACAGAGCGACACGCATCGCGGCTCCTCGTGGTCGGTCGGCGGACGCGTGAGGGGGGCACCTCCCACACGCGTTCAGCGTAGTGGGGGGCGTAGTCGGGCGAGGGGCCCGACGGGAGACTCCGTTTCCGGCGTGGCGAGGACCGCGGGCTCCCGGCCCGGCGAAGCGGCGGCTCACGGCGTGACGGCGGCGAGCCGGGCCTCGGCCGCGCGCCAGGCCGCCGCGTCGCCGCCCGGCTCGTACCGCACGAGCGGCTGTGTCCGGGCGAGCAGGGTCCGCATCCCGGCCCGGTCGCCGACGAGCCCGTGCGTCCGGGCCTGCACCAGGACGTTGCCGAGGGCCGCCGCCTCGGCCGGCCCGGCGACCACGGGCAGCCCGCAGGCGTCGGCGGTCAGCCGGCACAGCAGGGCGTTGCGGGCGCCCCCGCCCACGATGTGCACGACGTCGACGGGCCGGTCGGCCAGCCGCCGCGCCTCGGCGACCGCCCGGCGGTGGGCGAGGGCGAGGGAGTCGAGGACGCAGCGGGCGATCTCGGCGGGGGAGCCGGGCACCGGCTGACCGGAGGCCCGGCAGGCCGCCGCGATCCGCTCCGGCATCCGGCCCGGCGCGAGGAAGGCGGCGTCGCCCGCGTCCACGACCGACCGGAGCGCGGGCACCTCGGCAGCCTCCCGCAGCAGCTCGCCCAGATCCGGGTCGCCCCAGGCCCGTACGCACTCCTGGAGCAGCCACAGCCCCATGATGTTGCGCAAGTAGCGGACCGTGCCGTCGAGCCCGAGCTCGTTGGTGAAGTTGGCGGCGCGGCTGTCCTCGGTGAGCACCGGCGCGTCCAGCTCCAGGCCGGCCAGCGACCAGGTGCCCGTGCAGATGTACGCGAAGCCTTCCCCGCCGGCGGGCACGGCGGCCACCGCGGACGCCGTGTCGTGCGAGGCGACGGTCGTCACCGGCACGGGCCCGCTCAGCCCGGTCTCCCGCAGCACCTCGGGCCGCAGCACGCCCGCCGGATCCCCGGGCCGGCGCAGCGGCGCGAACAGGTCCAGGTCGATGCCCAGCCGGGCCGCGACCTCGTACGACCAGTCGTGCGTGCGCGGGTCGACGAGCTGGGTGGTCGAGGCGTTGGTGAGTTCGGTGCCCTGCTCGCCCGTCAGCCAGTACGTCAGCAGGTCGGGGAGCAGCAGCAGACGTCGCGCGGTGGCGAGTTGGGGAGAGGAGCGGGCCGCCGCCAGCTGGTACAGGGTGTTGAAGGGCGCGTACTGGATGCCGGTCGCCGCGTACAGCTCGGCGGCCGGCATCGTCGCCCGGACCTTCCGCGCCACGCCCTCGGTGCGCGCGTCGCGGTAATGGACGGGATTGCCGAGCAGGGCGCCGTCCGCGTCGAGCAGGCCGTAGTCCACGGCCCAGCCGTCGATGCCGATGGAGTCCACCCGGCCCGCCGCCCGCAGCCCGTCCAGCACCCCGGCGTACAGGCTGAGCACGTCCCAGCGCAGACCCTCGGGAAGCCGCACCGGCCGATTGGGGAAGCGGTGCGCTTCGGTCAGCTCCAACCGGTCGCGGCCGACCCGGCCGACCATGACCCGGCCACTGGACGCGCCGAGGTCGACGGCGGCGTACGCCTTCACGTCCGGGCTCATCGCAGGAAGGCGGCCGCGACGCCGGCGTCGACCGGGACGTGCAGCCCCGTGGTGTGGGTCAGCTCCCCGCCGGTCAGCGCGAAGACGGCGTTCGCGACGTGCTCAGGCAGCACCTCCCGCTTCAGCAGCGTCCGCTGGGCGTAGAACTCGCCGAGCTTCTCCTCCGGCACTCCGTACACGGCGGCCCGCTGTGCGCCCCAGCCACCCGCGAAGATTCCGGAGCCGCGGACGACCCCGTCCGGGTTGACCCCGTTGACCCGGATCCCGTGTTCACCCAACTCAGCCGCCAGTAGCCGCACTTGATGTGCCTGGTCGGCCTTGGTGGCCGCGTAGGCGATGTTCTTGGGCCCGGCGAACACGGCGTTCTTGGAAGCGATGTAGACGATGTCACCGCCCAGTCCCTGCGCGATCATCACCCGCGCCGCTTCCCGCGAGACCAGGAACGACCCGCGCGCCATGACGTCGTGCTGGAGGTCCCAGTCCTCGGCCGAGGTCTCCAGCAACGGCTTGGAGACCGAGATGCCGGCGTTGTTGACGACCAGGTCCACCCCGCCGAAGGCGAGGAGCGCCGCCTCGAAGGCACCCGCGATCTGCTCCTCGTCCGTCACGTCCACCGTCACGGCGACCGCCTTGTCGGGCCCGCCCAGCTCCTCGGCGACGGCGGCGGCGTTGCGAGCGTTCAGATCGGCGACCACGACGCACGCGCCTTCGTCGACGAGCCGCCGCGCGATCGCCCTGCCGATGCCGCTGCCCGCGCCGGTGACGAGTGCGACGCGTGTCGCGAGGGGCTTCGGCGCGGGCATCCGCCGGAGTTTGGCCTCCTCCAGCGCCCAGTACTCGATACGGAACTTCTCCGACTCCTCGATCGGCGCGTACGCCGACACGGCCTCCGCGCCCCGCATGACGTTGACGGCGTTGACGTAGAACTCGCCGGCCACCCGGGCCGTCTGCTTGTCCTTGCCGAAGGAGAACATGCCGACGCCCGGCACGAGCACGATGGCCGGGTCCGCGCCGCGCATCGCGGGGGAGTCGGGCAGGGCATGCCTCCGGTAGTAGGCGGTGTACTCCTCGCGGTACTCGGCATGCAGCTCCTTCAGCCGGGCGATCGCCTGCGCGGGCGGAGCCGTCGGCGGCAGGTCGAGCACGAGCGGCCGGATCTTGGTCCGCAGGAAGTGGTCGGGACAGGAGGTGCCGAGCGCGGCGAGCCGCGGATGCCGGGCACGGGAGAGGAAGTCGAGCACGACGTGCGCATCGCTGAAGTGCCCGACCTGGGCCCTGTCCCGCGAGGCGATCGCGCGTACATGGGGCGCCAGGGCGGCGGCCCGCTCCCTCCGCTCGTCCTCGGGCAGCGCCTCGTACCCCGCGACGACCGCCCCGAACGGTTCGGGCTTCCCGCGTTCGGCGAGGAAGTCCCCGGCGGTGCGGATGATGTGCAGCGAGTTGCGCTCGCACTCCTCGGAGTCCGCGCCCCACGCGGTGATCCCGTGCCCGCCGAGCACACAGCCGATCGCCCGCGGATTGGCCTCCCTGACCGCCGCGATGTCCAGCCCCAGCTGGAACCCGGGCCGCCGCCACGGCACCCACACCACACGGTCCCCGAAGCACTCGGCGGTCAGCTTCTCCCCGTCGGCGGCACAGGCGAGGGCGATACCGGAGTCGGGGTGCAGATGGTCCACGTGCGGGGCGCCGACCAGCCCGTGCATGGCGGTGTCGATGGAGGGAGCCGCCCCTCCCCTGCCGTGCAGGCAGTAGTCGAACGCGGCGACCATCTCGTCCTCGCGCTCGACACCCGCGTAGACGTCCTTCAGCGCCCGCAGCCGGTCCAGCCGCAGCACGGCGAGCCCGGCCTCGGTGAGTGTCCCGAGGTCGCCCCCGGACCCCTTCACCCACATCAGCTCCACGTCAGCGCCGGTGACAGGATCGGTGCCGGTGCCCTTCGCGGACGCGTTGCCGCCCGCGTAGTTGGTGTTACGGGGATCGGCGCCGAGCCGATGGGACCGGGCGAGAAGGGCGGAGGCTTCGGGGTGAAGTGACATACGGGGTTCCCTTCAGGAGAGGGGAGTACAGGACAAGAGGGCGTACTCGGCGGACGATTCCCGGAACTACGCCCCCCACCCGGCCGGCCGGCCCCCCACCCGATCGGCGACGATCTTCTCCGCCCACCCCGACCGGCGATACGCCGCAAGCGGCTCGGGGTCCAGTCCCATCTCCTCCCGCACCTCACGCAGCAACGGCCGGACGTCCGTGTTGTACGCGTCCATCAGGACGGCGTTGGCCTCGAGCACATCCCCGGAGTCCTGTGCGGCGGACAACGCGTTCCGGTCCACCAGCAACGCCTTGGCCGTCGCCTCCTGGACGTTCATCACGGACCGGATGATCGCCGGGATCTTCGCCTCGACGTTGTGGCACTGGTCGAGCATGAACGCGACCTCGGACGTGAACCCGCCCCCGCGCACCACCTCGTACATGATCCGGAACAGCTGGAAGGGATCGGCCGCGCCCGCCATCAGGTCGTCGTCGGCGTAGAACCGGGAGTTGAAGTCGAACCCGCCGAGCCTCTCCTCCCGCAGCAGGGTGGCGACGATGAACTCGATGTTCGTGCCCGGGGCGTGGTGCCCGGTGTCCACCACGACCCGCGCCTTCGGTCCCAGCTTCAGGCAGTGTGCGTACGCCGTTCCCCAGTCCGGGACGTCCGTGGTGTAGAAGGCCGGCTCGAAGAGCTTGTACTCCAGCAGCATCCGCTGCCGCTCGCCGAGCCGCTCGTACACCTCGGCCAGCCCCTGGGCCAGCCGGTCCTGCCGTCCCCGCACGTCGTCCTGGCCGGGGTAGTTCGTGCCGTCGGCGAACCAGAGCTTCAGATCGCCGGATCCGGTGGCGTCCATGATGTCGACGCACTCCAGCAGGTGGTCGACCGCCTTGCGCCGCACCGCCGCGTCCGGATGGCAGACGCTGCCGAGCTTGTAGTCGTCGTCCTGGAAGGTGTTGGAGTTGATCGCGCCCAGCGTCAGGCCGCGGTCCTCGGCGTGCCGGGCGAGCGCCGCGTAGTCGTCGACCCTGTCCCACGGGATGTGCAGCGCGACGGCCGGCGCGACGCCGGTGACGGCGTGCACCTGGGCCGCGTCGTCCACCTTCTCCCAGGGCGTTCGCGGCACGCCCGCCTGCGCGAACACCTTGAAGCGGGTCCCCGAGTTCCCGTACGCCCACGACGGCGTCTCGACGGCCTGGGTCTTGAGGGCGGCCTTCACCGCGGCGAGCTCGGTCACTGCAGGGCTCCTGTGACGTCGGGTCGAAAGTCTGCTGACAGGCCTTGGCGGGTATCTGAACAGCCTCTCGTGAAACGATTCAGAAGTGGAAGCTATGAGTCGTCGACGGGGGTGTCAACCCTTCCGGTGCGGGCAGCCTCTCGTAATTCCTCTGAATCTTCGATCCCGTGATGTTTTCGATCCGCACCCATTGACGTGCCGTCGGCTCCTTGCCTAACGTCCCGGCAACCAAGTTGAAACCTTTCACGACGTGGGGCGGACCTTCCGCAGGCGTCGTCGAGGAGCCCCCATGACTCACCCGTCCGACACGGGTCCGGCCCCGGTGCTGGCGCTCAGGGACATCTCGAAGTCCTTCGGTGCGGTGCGTGCCCTCAGGAACGTGTCCCTGGAGCTGCTGCCGGGAGAGGTGCACGCGCTCGCCGGGGAGAACGGCGCGGGCAAGTCGACCCTCATCAAGACCCTGGCCGGGGTGCACCGGCCCGACGCCGGCCAGGTGCTGCTCGACGGCGAGCCCGTCGTCCTCCACGGCCCGGGCGACGCCCGCGACGCCGGCATCGCCGTCATCCACCAGGAACCGACGCTCTTCCCCGACCTGTCGATCGCCGAGAACATCTTCATGGGCCGCAGGCCCCGGCGGGCCCTGGGCCGTATCGACCACAAGGCCACCCACGAGGCCACCCGCGCGCTGATGGGACGCCTCGGCGTCGACCTCGATCCCGACCGTCCCGCACGCGGACTGTCCATCGCCGACCAGCAGATCGTCGAGATCGCCAAGGCGCTCTCCTTCGACGCCCGCGTCCTGATCATGGACGAGCCGACCGCGGCGCTGACCGGCAGTGAGGTCGCCCGCCTCTTCGACGTCGTGCGCGCCCTGCGCGACCAGGGCGCCGCCGTGCTGTTCGTCTCGCACCGTCTGGAGGAGATCTTCGAGATCTGCCGGCGGGTGACGATCCTGCGCGACGGTGCCCGGATCGCCGGCGAGCCGCTGGACGGCATGACCGAGGACGACCTCGTGCGGCGCATGGTCGGCCGCGACCTCGACGCGCTCTACCCCAAGCAGGACGTGGCACCGGGCGAAGTCGCGCTCAGCGTGCGCCGGCTGACCCGAGAGGGCGTCTTCACCGATGTCTCCTTCGACGTGCGGCGCGGCGAGATCGTGGGCCTCGCCGGACTGGTCGGCGCCGGGCGCACGGAGGTCGCCCGCGCCGTCTTCGGCATCGACCGCTGGGACGCCGGCGAGGTCGAGGTCGACGGACGCCGGCTCACCAACGGCGCCCCGTCCACCGCGATGGCCGCCGGGCTCGCCCTGGTCCCCGAGGACCGGCGCGCCCAGGGCTTGGTGATGAACATGTCCATCGAGCGCAACATCGGCCTCACCGGACTCCGCACGACGGTGAGGGCCGGCCTGATGGACCGCGGCGCGGAACGCAGCCGCTCCCTGGACTGGGCCGTCAGGCTCCGGGTCAAGTACGCCCGGATCGCCGACACCGTCTCCACCCTCTCCGGCGGCAACCAGCAGAAGGTCGTCCTCGCCAAGTGGCTCGCCACCGGTCCCAAGGTGCTCATCGTCGACGAGCCGACCCGCGGCATCGACGTCGGCACCAAGGCCGAGGTGCACCGGCTGCTCGGTCAACTGGCCGCCGACGGGGTCGCCGTCCTGATGATCTCCTCCGACCTGCCCGAGATCCTCGGCATGGCCGACCGGGTGCTCGTGATGCACGAGGGCCGGCTGACCGCCGAGATCCCCCGCTCCGACGCCACCGAGGAAACCGTGATGGCCGCAGCCACGGGGAGGGCCGCGTGACCGCGACCGCCCCCAAGCCCGCCTCCGCCGCCGAGGCGCACCGATCCAGTGGCACCCGGCTGGTCGACCGCGTGTTCACCATGCGTGAACTCGCCATCCTGGTCGTCCTCCTGGCGCTGATCGCCGTCGCCCAGGCGGGCAACAGCGCATTCCTGTCCGAGCAGGGCGTCAAGGACCTGCTGCTGAACGCGACCATCCTGGTGCTGGTCGCCACCGGCCAGTCCCTGGTCGTCATCACCCGCAACGTCGACCTGTCGGTCGGCTCCACGCTCGGCATCAGCGCCTTCGCCGCCGGTACCTGGCTGCAGGGCGGCGGCAACCCCGTGGTGGCGGTGATCCTTGCGGTGCTCCTCGGTACCGGCTTCGGTCTGCTGAACGGGCTCCTCGTCAGCCTCGGCCAGGTGCCCGCGCTCGTCGTCACCCTCGGCACGCTCTACATCATCCGGGGTGTCGACTCCGTCTGGGTCGGCTCCCGCCAGATCACCGCGGCCGACCTGCCCGGCGGTTTCGTCGACTTCGGCTCCGGCGGGATCGGGACGGTGCCGTACCCGGCGCTGATCGCCCTCGCCGTCCTGGTGGCGACGGCGTACTACCTCAAGCACTACGGCAGCGGCCGCGAGCTGTACGCGCTCGGCTCCAACCCGGAGGCCGCCCGGCTCGCCGGCATCCCGGTGCGCAAGCGCGTCCTGGCCGCCTACACCTTCTGCGGCGGCCTCGCCGGTCTGGCCGGGGCGATGTACCTGGCCCGGTTCGGCAACGTCGACTCCGGCACCGGCAGTGGATACGAACTCACCGTCGTCAGCGCGGTCGTGGTCGGCGGCGTGGTCTTCACCGGCGGCTCCGGCAGCGTGTACGGCGCGGCCCTCGGCGCCCTGCTGCTGACCTCCGTCAACAGTGTGCTGCCCGCCCTCGGCGTCAGCTCCGTCTGGGTGCTGGCGATCAACGGTCTGCTGCTCCTGCTCGCCATCGCGGTCGACCGCGTCGTCGCGCTGCGCGTGGCGTCGGCCCTGAAGAAGAGGAACGCCCGCCATGGCTGACTTCGACCTCTCGCGTGCCGTGCGCTGGGACACCGTCGTCGGTGCCCTGCTCGTCGTGGTCCTGCTGTTCTCCTTCGGCTTCGTCGACGGCTTCGGCAACGCCCTCAACCTGTCGTTCCTGATCGGCAACACCCTGCCGATCGCGCTGATCGCCCTGCCGATGACCCTCCTCGTGGTCTCCGGTGAGATCGACCTGTCGGTGGCCTCCACCGCAGGTCTGTCCGGCGCGGTGATGGGCGCCCTGTGGAACCAGGGCATGGCGATCGAGACGATCATCCCGCTGTGCCTGCTGCTCGGCGGGGTGTGCGGCCTGGTCAACGGCCTGCTGGTGACCAGGCTCGGGCTGCCGTCCCTCGCGGTGACCATCGGCACCCTCGCCGCCTACCGGGGCATCGCGCAGATCGTGCTCGGCTCCGACGCCGTGACCGACTTCCCCACCCCGTACCTGGACTTCGCTGCCGGACGGGTCGGGAACACCTTCCTCCCGCAGGCGTTCCTGCCGTTCCTGCTCCTGCTGGCGATCGCCGTGGTCACCCTGCACGCCACCCCCTTCGGACGATCGCTGTTCGCGATCGGCGCCAGCGAGGAGGCGGCCCGGTTCGCCGGCGTCCGGGTCAAGCGCGGCAAGCTGATCCTGTTCGTCGCCACCGGCTTCATGTCCGCCCTGACCGGCGTCTTCTGGGCCCTGCACTACGCCAGCGCCCGCTACGACAACGCCACCGGGCTGGAACTCTCCGTCGTCGCCGCGGTGTTGCTCGGCGGCATCGACTTCGACGGCGGGAAGGGCACACTCGGCGGCGCCGTCGCCGGTGTCTTCCTGCTGGGCGCGTCGCAGAACGTGATGAGCCTGCTGAACGTCTCCGCCCAGTCGCAGATCGTCGTCACCGGCGCGCTGCTCGTCGTCTCCGTCCTCGGCCCGCGGGTCGCACGCCAGGTCTCCGTCGCCAGGGACCGGCGCCGAGCCTCCCCGGCGCCCGAGTCGCAGGCGTCCACACCGACTTCGTAAACCGCTCCGCCCACCTCGCCACCCTCGTAAAGGACGTTCACCATGCGCAAGCCGACGATCCGCCGCACCTGCGCGGCCCTCGCCGCCGCGACCTCCCTCGCCCTGGCCGCCACCGCCTGCGGCGGCACGACCAAGAACGACGTGGGCAAGGACGGCGGCGCGGCCGCCTCCTCGGCCGGCAAGGCCGACCCGAACGCCCCGACCAAGAAGGGCCTGACCGTCGGCTTCCTGCCCAAGCAGGTCAACAACCCCTACTTCACCTCCGCCGACAACGGCGGCAGGAAGGCCCTGGAGGAACTGGGCGAGAAGTACAAGGAGGTCGGACCGTCCAGCGCCACGGACACCTCCGGCCAGGTCTCCTACGTCAACACCCTCACCCAGCAGCAGGTCGACGCGATGGCCGTGTCCGCGCAGGACCCGGGCGCCCTGTGCACCGCGCTGAAGCAGGCCATGAAGAACGGCATCAAGGTCGTCACCTACGACTCCGACACCAAGCCCGACTGCCGCAACGCCTTCGTCTCACAGGCGTCCGCCGAGGACCTCGGCCGCACCGAGGTGCAACTGCTCGCCGAGCAGATCGGCTACAAGGGCGAGATCGCGATCCTGTCCGCCGCGCAGACGGCGACGAACCAGAACACCTGGATCGACTACATGAAGCAGGAGCTGACGGACCCCAAGTACAAGGACGTCAAGCTGGTCAAGATCGCCTACGGCAACGACGACGCGCAGGCGTCCTTCCAGCAGACCCAGGGTCTGCTCCAGCAGTACCCGGACCTGAAGGGGATCATCTCCCCGACCACCGTCGGCATCAAGGCCGCCGCCCAGTACCTGTCCGGCTCCAAGTACAAGGGCAAGGTCAGGCTGACGGGCCTCGGCACCCCCAACGACATGCGCACGTACGTCAAGAACGGCACCGTCGAGGCCTTCGAGCTGTGGGACCCGGCCAAGCTCGGCGAGCTGGCCGCGTACACCGCGGTCGCCCTCTCCTCCGGACAGATCACCGGCAAGGAGGGCGAGACCTTCAAGGCCGGCGCCATGGGGTCGTACACGATCGGCGAGGACGGTCTGATCAACCTCGGCAAGCCGACCGTCTTCGACGCGAAGAACATCGACCAGTTCGACTTCTAGCGGCCGGGCGGCACCCGCCCGGACGAGGAGACGAAGCCCCTCGGCGAGGTCTTCCACCTCACCCGACCCGCATCCGGCCCCCCTCCGACCCGCGCGGATGCGCGGGGCCATGACGGTAATGTGAAGGCTCGCCCGCCGCCCCCCGCATCCCTGGAGGTTTCCGCCCGATGGCCCCATCGGTGGGTATCAAGGACGTCGCACGCGCCGCCGGTGTCTCCGTGGGCACGGTCTCGAACGTCATCAACCGTCCGGAGACCGTCGCCACCGAGACCCGGGTCCGGGTGCAGTCCGCGATCGACCGGCTCGGCTACGTCCGCAGCGAGTCCGCGCGCCAGCTGCGCGCGGGCCGCAGCCGGATCATGGGGCTGCTCGTCCTCGACATGGGCAACCCCTTCTTCGTGGACGTCGCCCGGGGCGCCGAGCGGGCGGCCCGCGCGGCCGGGCTCGGCGTGATGGTCTGCAACAGCGCGCAGAGTCCCGCGGAGGAGGCCGAGTACCTGTCCCTCTTCGCCGAACAGCGGGTGCGCGGCGTCCTGCTCACCCCGGCCGACGCCACCGGCCGCAACATCGCCGCCTTCCGCCGCCACGGCATCCCCTTCGTGCTGGTCGACCGGGTCGCCGAGGGCGCCACCGAGTGCTCGGTCTCCGTGGACGACGTGGCGGGCGGCGCGCTGGCCGTACGGCACCTGGTGGACGCGGGGCACCGCTCCCTCGCGTACGTCAGCGGCCCGCCCGGCCTGAACCAGGTCCGCGACCGCCGTACCGGCGCCCTGAACACGCTCGCCGAGGCCGGTCTCGGCCCCGAGGCGCTGCGCGAGTTGCCCACCGAGCGTCTCGACGTGGCCGCCGGACGGGACGCGGGCGCCCGCCTCCTCGGCCTCGCCGACCGGCCCACGGCCGTCTTCTGCGCCAACGACCTGCTCGCCCTCGGCGTGCTTCAGGCCATGTACGCGGCCGGGGTCCGTGTCCCCGACGACCTCGCCATCGTCGGCTACGACGACATCGAGTTCGCCGCCGCCGCGGCCGTGCCGCTCACTTCGGTCCGCCAGCCCGCGGTCACCATGGGCGCCCTGGCGGCGGAGCTGCTGCTGGAGGAGACCGAGGCGCCGGGAGCGCCGGCGGTGCACGAGCACCGGCGGGTGGTGCTCCAGCCGGAGCTGGTGGTACGCAGCTCCAGCCTGCCCGGGCGCCCACCGGCCACCCAGTGACGCGTCCACCGCGCTTTCCGTACGAATTCCGGATCCCCGTGGTCAGGCGGCGGAGGATCATGTGCTGAACTGGGACGCGGCCGTAAACCCTCCGTCCCGGGAGAACCCTTGACCGTCAGCTACCGCCACCCCGGCGTCGTCCTCACCGACCGCACCTTCACCGTGCCGCTCGACCACGACGACCCGGCCGGGGAGACGATCGAGCTCTACGCACGTGAGGCCGTCGCACGGGACAAGGCCGGCAGGGACCTCCCGTGGCTGGTCTACCTCCAGGGCGGTCCCGGCTTCGGGGCGAACCGTTTCATCGGACGGCAGGCCTGGTTCGGCCGGGCCCTGGAGGACTACCGGGTCCTGCTCCTCGACCAGCGCGGCACCGGCCACTCCACGCCCGCCAACCGCCAGACCCTGACGCTGCGCGGCGGCCCCGCCGAACAGGCCGACTACCTCACGCACTTCCGCGCCGACTCGATCGTCCGCGACTGCGAGGCGATCCGTCCCGACGTGACCGGCGGAGCGCCCTGGACCGTCCTCGGGCAGAGCTTCGGCGGCTTCTGCACCGTGAACTACCTGTCGACGCACCCCGAGGGCATGGCCGCCGCCCTGATCACCGGCGGCCTGCCCTCCCTCGACGCCCACGCCGACGACGTCTACCGGGCCGCCTACCCGCGCATCGAACGCAAGGTCGCCGCCCACTACGCCCGCTACCCGCAGGACGTCGACCGCGCCCGCCGCATCGCCGACCACCTGCTCACCCACGACGTGGTGCTCCCGAACGGCTACCGGCTGACCGTCGAGGCCTTCCAGTCGCTCGGCATCATGCTCGGCGGCGGCGACGGCAGCCACCGCCTGCACTTCCTCCTCGAGCACGCCTTCGTCCGCACCCCGAACGGCCCGGAACTGTCCGACGCCTTCCAGGAAGAGGTGCAGGGCCTGCTGTCGTACGCCGGCCACCCGCTGTACGCCCTCGTCCACGAGGCGATCTACGGCCAGGACACCCGTCCCACCGCATGGTCGGCCGAGCGGGTGCGCGCGGAGTTCCCGCAGTTCGACGCCGCCAAGGCCCTCGCCGGGGACGGGCCGGTGCTGTTCACCGGCGAGACCGTGCACCCCTGGATGTTCGACTGCGACCCGGCGCTGCGCCCGCTGCGCGAGACCGCCGGCCTGCTCGCCGCCCGCACCGACTGGCGGCCCCTGTACGACCCCGCCCGCCTGGCCGCCAACGAGGTCCCGGTCGCCGCGGCCGTGTACCACGACGACATGTACGTCGACACCGCCCACGCCCTCGGCACCGCCCGCGCGATCCGCGGCCTGCGCACCTGGGTCACCGACGAGTTCGAGCACGATGGCGTCCGGGCCGGCGGACCCCGCGTCCTGGACCGGCTGCTCGGGCTCGTCCGCGGCGACGTGTGACGTGACGTCGACGGCGCCGGCCGGTCCGCGTCCGTGACCCAGCGGCCTGGGGTCTTCCGTTTGGATCAGGCCGGATCAGGGAGCGGGGTCCGGTGCCGTGCGTCGCACGGCGGAGGAGGGCGGCAGGGCGGAGCCCTGCCGACCGACGACAACGCGGCTGGGAGTACCCCCTGCTCGAAGAGCTTGGGGGAGCGGTGCCAGGGCCCGCGAGCCCGGCATGATCCAAACGAGCGGCCCTAGGATGCTCGGTGCTCGGGACGTTCCGGCGGAACGGCGTACGGGGAACGGGGTGGGAAGGACATGTCCGGCATGACTGACGAGGAAGTCCTGGCGCGGAGCTTCGAGGAGCACCGCGGGCAGCTGCGGGCGGTGGCCTACCGCATGCTCGGCTCGGTGCCCGAGGCCGAGGACGCCGTCCAGGAGACCTGGCTGAAGCTCACCCGCACGGACACCGGCGCCATCCGGAACCTCGGCGCCTGGCTCACCACCGTGACCGGCCGGGTCTGCCTCGACCTGCTGCGGGCACGCAACGCCCGCCGCGAGGAGCCGATCGACGAGACCTTCGTGCCGGACCCCGTGATCCGGCCCCTGACACCGGCCGACCCGGAGCAGGAGGCGGTCCGGGCCGACTCGGTGGGGCTCGCCCTGCTCGTCGTCCTGGAGACGCTTCAGCCCGACGAGCGGCTGGCGTTCGTGCTCCACGACCTGTTCGCGGTGCCCTTCGACGACATCGCGCCGATCGTGGAGCGCAGCGCCCCGGCGACCCGGCAGCTCGTCAGCCGCGCCCGCCGCCGGGTGCAGGGCGCCACTCCGTCCGCCGAGGCCGACCTCGCGCGGCAGAGGCAGGTGCTCGACGCCTTTCTCGCCGCCTCGCGCGGTGGCGACTTCGAGGCGCTGGTGGCCGTCCTCCACCCGGACGTGGTGCTGAGGGTCGACTCCGGCGCGCTCGTCCGGGGCACGGCCGCCTCCAAGGTGGTCCACGGGGCCAGGACGGTGGCCGCCCAGGCGCTCACCTTCGCGCAGTACGCCGGGACGGCCCGCCTGGTGCTGGTCAACGGCTCGGTCGGGGTGGCCAACGCCCCCGAGGGCGGGCCGCGGTCGGTCATGGGCGTCGTCGTCTCCGGCGGCCGGATCACCCACCTCTACATCCTGGCCGACCCCGAACGGCTCGGGCACCTGGACCTGGCCGCCGCACGGGAGGACTGAGCGGTCCCGGACCGGGAATTCGGTTGCCCGGCGGGCGACGGCCCTGACAGGGTCGTCGCCATGCCCGGCTACCGCGCGTACGACGCGACGACGCTCGCCTACCGGGCCCTCGGAGAGGGCCCGCCGGTGATCTGCCTGCCCGGCGGACCCATGCGGGCCTCGGACTACCTCGGTGACCTCGGCGGGCTGTCCGCGCACCGGCGGCTGGTGCTGCCGGATCTGCGGGGCACCG
The DNA here is from genome assembly GCF_044756885.1 of Streptomyces sp. NPDC091412. Taxonomy (NCBI): domain Bacteria; kingdom Bacillati; phylum Actinomycetota; class Actinomycetes; order Kitasatosporales; family Streptomycetaceae; genus Streptomyces; species Streptomyces sp. NPDC091412. The sequence goes on from NZ_JBIVTV010000009.1 coordinate 120,513, forward strand.
GAGCATCGGCGGTACCGCGGGATCCCGCGAGCTACCGCTGCGACCGGCTCGTCGACGACGTCGAGGCGCTGCGCGAGCATCTGGGCGTGGAGCACGTGGACGTGCTCGCGCACTCCGCCGGCGCGAACCTGGCGGCGCTCTACGTGGCCCGCCACCCCGAACGCGTCGGCAGGCTGGCGCTGATCACGCCGAGCGTCCTGGCCGTCGGCATCGAGGTCACCGGAGAGGTCCGGCGCGCAACGGCACGGCGGCGCGAGGACGAACCGTGGTTCGCGACGGCGTACGCGGCGCTGGAGGAGATCACGGCGGGCCGGGCGACGGACGCCCACTGGCAGGCGGTGGCCCCGCTCCGCCACGGCCGCTGGCACGCGGCGGCCCGTGCCCTCGACGCCGCCGACGCCGAGCAGAAGAACGGCGAGGCCGCGGCCGCGTACGCCGCCGACGGCGCCTTCGACCCGGACGCCACGCGGGCGGCGCTCGCCCGCTTCACCTCCCCGGTGCTCGTGCTCGCCGGTGAGGTCGACCTGAACTCGCCCCCCGCCGCCATGGCCGAGTACGCCGGGCTCTTCCCGCACGCCGAACTGGTCGTCCAGCCCGGCGCGGGGCACCACCCGTGGCTCGACGACGCCGACCGGTTCGTGGCGGCCACTGCCGCCTTCCTGCGCTGAGCCGCCCGACCGGGCCCCGCACCCCAAGCTCATGAGGCTGAACAACATGCAAGATCGGAAAGACACCCGGCACGACCGGAGCGGACTGCGCGGCGACTGCGCGCGGTGCTTCGGGCTCTGCTGTGTCGCGCTGCCCTTCGCCGCCTCCGCGGACTTCGCCCTGGACAAGCCCGCGGGGAAGCCGTGCCCGAACCTTCGGGACGACCACCGGTGCGGCATCCACACGCGGCTTGGGCAGCGGGGTTTCACCGGGTGCACGGTCTACGACTGCTTCGGAGCGGGGCAGAAGGTCTCGCAGGCCGTCTTCGGTGGACGGGACTGGCGCACGGGGTCCGGGGAGGACGCCCGGCGGATGTTCGAGGTGTTCCCGGTGGTGCGGCACCTGCACGAACTGCTGTGGTACGTGACCGAGGCGCTCTCCCTGAGCGCCGCCCGTCCGGTGCACGACGAGCTGCGCCGGGCGCTGGAGCACACCGAGCACCTCACCCAGCTGCCGCCCGGGGAACTGGCCGCGCTGGACGTCGGCGCGCACCGCCGGGAGGTCAACGTCCTGCTGCTGCGCACCAGTGAGCTGGCGCGGGCCGGAGTGCGGCGCGGGAAAGGCAGGCCGAAGGACCGGCGGGGCGCGGACCTGGCCGGGGCCCGGCTGAGGGGCGCGGACCTGCGCGGGGCCAGTCTGCGCGGCGCCTGCCTGATCGCCGCCGACCTCACCGGGGCGGATCTGCGGGACGCGGACCTGATAGGTGCCGACCTGCGGAACGCGAATCTGGCCGACGCCGATCTGACCGGCGCGATCTTCCTCACCCAGCCGCAGGCCGACGCGGCGCGGGGCAGCGCCGGCACCCGGCTGCCCGGATCGGTCTCCCGTCCCGCGCACTGGACGGCGCGGAGCTGACCCGCCGCCGTCCCGCACCGGCGCCCGGTCCGCCGGTGTTGCGCCGGAGCGGGCGCCGTGCGCCGTTTCACAGTCCTCCGCGCCCGCTGGTTGCGGCCCGCTTGGTTGGCACGTTCTCCGATCTTCGATAGGTTAGGCAAGCCTTACCTAAGAAGGAGGTTGAGGGATGGACGACAGCCAGACCTGGACGGCGGCGCCCGCGGCGGCACAACGGGCGCGGTCCCTGCTCGCCGCCGCCTGGTCCTGCGCGGTGACCGCGGAGGGCGGACGGGAGGAGTACGTGGGCGCCCACACCGTGAGCGACGACGGCCGCGTACTCCTGCACGTACCCGAGGACAGCGCCCTGCCCGCCGCCGCGATCTGCGCGCCGCGCGGTGAGCCGTCCGCCGTCCTGGAGTTCGCCGACGTCGCCCCCGTCCCCGTACGCAACCGGATCCGCGCCAGGCTCCGGCTCGCCGGCCGGCTCGTCCCCGAGGCGCGGCACCTGACGTTCCACCCCACGCGCATCGTGCTGCGGCAGCCGTCCGGCGCGGTCGTCATCGGAGCGGAGGAGTTCACCACCGCCGCGCCCGACCCGCTCGCCCTGGCGGAGGCCGGCCTGCTCACCCACCTCGCCGACGCCCACCCCGAGGCGGTGGAGCGGCTGACCCGGCTGGTCGGACCCGACAGCCTGCACGGCGCGGTGCGCGTCCGGCCGCTGGCCGTCGACCGGCACGGACTGACCCTGCGCATCGAGCGCGCCCGCACCCACGGCGACGTCCGGCTTCCGTTCCACGCGCCCGCCGACGACCTCGCCGCGCTCACCGAGCGCATGCACGTCCTGCTGCTCCAGGCGGGCGGAGCCTCCTGCCCGCGCGCCCTACAGCGGCAGCGCGCAGACGGCGACCGGTGAGGGGAACGGCGTACCCGCCCGGTGCAGCGCGCCGTTCGCGCGGTCGACGTGGAAGACGCTGACGGTGCTCGACTTCTGGTTCGCGGCGAACAGCAGCGCGCCGTCCGGCGAGAAGGCGATCTGACGCGGGAAGTCGCCCGCGACCGGCGTCGTGCCCAGCAGCCGCAGCCGGGCCCCGCCCGCCTCCACGGCGTACCGCGCCAGGGTGTTGTGGCCCCGGTTGGCCAGGTAGGCGAACCGGCCGTCGGCCGTGACCAGGACCTGTGACGGGTAGTTCTTGCCCGCGCCGCCGCCCGTGGACTGCGTGGCGCCGATGGTCAGCCGGCCGGTGGACTGGTCGTACGTGCACACCGCGAGGGTGTCGTCGACCTCGTTGGCGAGATAGGCGTACCGGCCGCCCGGGTGGAAGGTCAGTTGACGCGGTCCGGCGCCGGGCCGGGTGTGCGCCTGGGAGACCTCGGTGAGGCGGCCCGTGCGGGTGTTCAGGCGGTACGTGTAGACGGTGTCGGTGCCGAGGTCCACGGCGAGGACATGGCCGCCGTCGGGGCTGGTGATGACCTGGTGGGCGTGCGGTCCCTGCTGTCCGGGGCCGGGCCGCGGGCTGGTGTGGGTCACCAGGTCGGCCCGCTCGCCGAGCGCGCCCGAGGCGGCTATCGGGTGCACGGCCACGCTGCCGGAACCGTAGTTGGCGCTGAGCAGCCAGCGCCCGCTCGGGTGCACGGACAGATGGCAGGGCCCCGACCCGCCGGTGCTCCGGGTGCCCAGGACCCTCCGGTCGGCGAGCCGCACCGCGGTCACCCCGCCGTGCTGCCGCTCGTCGACCGCGTACAGCGTGCGCCCGTCGGGATGCACGGCGAGGTACGACGGGTCGGCGACCCCGGCGATGGTGCCCCGGCCGCCGACGGCACCCGACACCGGGTCGTACACCGCCAGGCCGATGCCCTTGCCGCCGCCCGGTACGGAGGTGTAGGTGCCCAGATACAGGGGCCGGGGACCGGACGGCCTCGCCGCCGGCTGCCGACCGCTCGCGGCGGCCTCCGGCGCGCTCCCGGGCGCGGACCCGGCCCGCGGTGTCGCGGGCGCCGGGACCGCCAGCACGGCGACGGCTCCCGTCAGGGCCCCCACGAACTGCCGCCTGCTCCAACCTCCCCCGGACTCCTGGCGCCGCCCGTGCAGGGGGGACCCCCCACGCGACGCCCTCGCACCACTGTCCATGCCCGCACCTCAGGTCGTCGGCTGCCCCGGTCGTGACTGCCACCTTGACGCGCGCCACCGCTCCCACGCAACCGCGGCAGGACGTCGCGGCCGGGTGGCGGCGCCTCGTGACTGCCGCCGCGCAGGTCGCCCACGACCGCGCCCCGCAACCGGTCCCCCCAGATCGTGGACCGCGCGCACCGCCGGCATGCCTCGGCCGGAGCCACGGAGCCACGGAGCCACGGAGCCACGGAGCCACGGAGCCACGGAGTCACGGAGTCACGGAGTCACGGAGTCACGGAGCCACGGAGTCACGGAGCCACGGGCCACGGGCCACGGAGCCCAGGTGGCCGCGGCCGGCGCCCTGTGCGGGGCCACGACGGCCGGGCCGGGTCCGGGTGGACGCGCGGACCGCCTGCACCCACGCGTCCCGGATCCGCGAGGCGCAGCCCGGTGCGCCTACCAGTCCCCGTCCTCCACCGGCCTGCCCGGAGCGTCCTTCAGGGGCCGCACCTGCCGCGGCGACGGTTCCTGCCACGGCTCGTGGTCGTCGCCGAGCCAGTCACCGGCCGGCCGCACCTCCGACAGGGCGTCGGTGGGGGAGAGGTCCTCGGCGTCCTGGTCGTAGTAGTCGAACCAGGGCAGTCCGGCGCTCGTGTACGCGGCGCGGTCCACGGGCGAGGGCGGGGGAGCCTCGCCGGTGATGCGGCGCCACTGCGGAGGCGTCACCAGGTGCACGAACACCCGCCCCGCGGGCCGCTCGGACCAGGCGCCCGGCGGCCGGTCGTCCCGGTACACCTCCTGACGCATGGAGCCGCCGACACCGAGCCCCATCGCGGGCGCGGCCCGGCGCGGGGCGGCCGGCGCGGCGCCGGGCGCGGGCGCCGCGGCAGCCGCCATGGGGGCGGCACCGCAGATCTGGGCCGACAGGGCCGCCTCCCGCCGCAGCCGCCGCCGCTCCTCCTCGTGCCACCGGGTCAGTTCGGCGTCGTTCAGCGGGAACGACTGCAACTGCACGCCGCCCCACACCTCCTCGCCCGTGACCTGGCCCTCGACGCTCGCCCCCAGGCCCAGCGGCACGGCGACGAACTGGCGCACGGTGCCCTTGCCGGAGTTGATGCCGTCCAGCCAGGGCTGGCGGGGCAGCACCACGTAGTTCTGCGGGTCGCGGGACAGCCGGTCGCTCCAGGGCCGGCCCGACACCGCGCACACCTTGCCCACGCCGACCTGGAGGGCGGCCGGCTCGGTCGTGCCCGCGAAGCTCAGCCACATGGCCTCGCGCAGATACACCGGCAGCATCACGCCGCCGCGCGCCCGCCACTCCTCGGGCACCGAGTCCGCGTAGTCGGCCACCCGCCGGACCGGGAACTCGCCCAGCCCCGGCGGCAGCGGATGCGTACCCTTCTCCGGCAGCCGCAGGGTGCGCACGAACCGCACCGCCACACCGCCCGGCAGCCGCAGCGTGTTCCCGTCGATCCGCACCTTCGAGTCGGTCATGCCTGTTCCCCTCCCTCACAGGACCGCGCCGTCGTAGGACCGCGCCCCTCACGCACAGAACGCCGCGCGACGCCCTCACGGTTCCGCCGCTGCCGGACCGGGGCGCCCAGCCGGTCCCCGAGCCGGGTCAGCCGCGGGGCGCGCTCGCGCTGGGCGCGGGTGTACCGGTCCAGCTCCTCCAGGAGCCGGCGGGAGCGGTGCTCGGTGTCCATCTCGTCGATGATGCGGTCGACCTCGGTGAGCACCGCGCCGTACAGCTGCCACTGGCCCGTGTCCCGCTGCGCCTCCTCCAGGAGCAGCCGTGCCGCCTTGTCGCGGGTGGCGGAGGTCTGGCGCAGCTGGGCGGCCAGCCGGGACTCGGCCTCCTCCGCGCTCACGCTGACGTCCGTGGTGACCAGCACCGCGAAGCTGACCACCGCGTCGGCGATCTCGCACAGCAGCTCCTGCACCAGGGCTCCGGCCTGCGGCGAGAACATCGGCTCGGGGGCCCGCCGCTTCGTCAGGTCGGTGAAGGTGCGGGCCAGCACCCGCAGCACGACCGTGCAGATCTCCAGCGTGTCCAGCCCCGTGCGCAGCACCACCCGGTGCAGCAGGCCCTCGCGTACCCGCGGATTGAGCCGCAGGCTGTCCTCGGCCTGCCTGAGGGAGGCGTCCACCTCGGAGATGTCGTGGTCCAGGCGGCGCGCCTCGTGCAGCCGCTCCGCGGCGCGCTCCACGGGCGGATGCCCGGCCGCCTCCTCGCCCAGCCGCAGCATCAGCTGCCGCACGCGGCGGGCCAGGCCCTCGATCGACGCACCGGCCTGTTCGGTCCACACCGGGGGAGCGAGCAGCAGATTGCAGCCGAGGCCGACCACCGCGCCGATCAGGGTCTCCTCGACCCGCGCCGAGGCGGTACTGCCCACGGCGGTGACGCCGAGGACCAGCATGGCGCTGATCGCCACCTCGGGCACGAACTCGTCCACCCGCACCAGGTGCCCGACCGCCAGCGCCGCCAGGATCACCAGTGCGAGACTCCACCAGGTCAGCCCCACCAGCAGGGAGAAGGCGATGGCCACGAGCACTCCGGCCACCACCGAGTTCACCCGGCGGATGCCGGTGGTCAGCGTGGAGTAGAGGGTCACCTGGACGACGAGCAGCGCCGTCAGCGGCGCGGTCAGCGGCGCGGGCTCCGGACTCAGCCGCAACGCGATCACATACGCGATCGTCGCCGCGGTCGTGGAGCGCAGCGCCTGGACGACCACGGGGTCCCGGTGCCGTTTCGCCAGCCGGACCAGGGGCGAAGTCCAGTCACGTACCTTCCGCATCCCTTGCGCTGTTCCCCGATCGCGCAGAGGTCGAACGTGACCGGCCGTGCGGTCAGGCGTACAGCTTGTCGAGGAAGGCCCCCAGATTGGCCGTGGTGCGGGCGATCTGCTGCTCCAGCGTGAGGCTCTCCTCGAAGCGCGGGCCGGAGTCCGGGACCTTCTTTCCGCGCACATAGAGCGAGCAGGCGAGGTCGGTGCACATGTATACGCCGACCGAGTTGCCCTCGCGGCCCGCCGTTCCGGCCTTGCGGGCGGTCATCAGGGAGACTCCGCCCCCGCGGTGGGTGGTCAGGCACAGCGAGCACATGCTGCGGTGCAGGAAGCCGCGCCGCGAGGCGGGGAAGCGCAGGGCGATGCCCATGAGCCGGCCCTCCCGCTCGGTGACCAGATAACTGCGATCGGGCGCTCCCGGATCGCGCCAGCCCAGGAAGTCCAGATCGTCCCAGGGGCGGTCACCGAGGTCGCGGGGCAGCGACAGGCGCTTGGCCTCGCCCTTGGAGCAGTTGACGAACGAGTCGCGGACGTCCCGCTCGGACAGTGATCTCATGGTGGGCCTCCGGGGGGGGGTGGGAGAAATTGCCTAAGGGTATTAGTTTTGCGGCTAGGGTAAGCAGGATCCGATAGGGGGGTCCAATGGATTTCGGTGACCTGGCGACACCGCCGACGCGGTCGTGGGGGCGGGCCCGGCGCGTGCTGCGGGCCGCGGGTGTCCCGCCCGGCCGGCTCGCCCGGCTCCGTGCGCTGGGCGGCGGCACGTACAACACCGTCGAGGAGCTGTGCCTGGCGGACGGCACCCGGTACGTGCTGAAGGTTCCGCCCGCCCCGACCGTGCCCGGTCTGCGCTACGAGAGGGACCTCCTCGTCGGCGAGGCCGAGTTCTGCCGCGGGGCCGGGCGGGCCGGAGTGCCGGCGCCGCGCGTGGTCGCGGTCGGCGAGGAGGCGGGCCGGCGTCATCTGCTGATGACGGCCTGCCCCGGCGAGCCGTGGGACGCGTCGGTGACGGGCGCCGAAGCGGCGGACCTGCGCACCCGGCTGGGCGGCCAGGTGGCCCGGCTGCACCAGGTGACCGGTCCCGGCTTCGGCTACCCCTCAGGCGCGCTCGGCCCGCTCGCCCCGGACTGGCGCACCGCCTTCACCGCGATGTACGCCGCCGCCCTCGAAGACGCCCGCGGCTACGGCGCCCGGCTGCCCCGGCCCGTCGGCGAGATCGCCCGCACGGCCGCGGCCGCTTACGGCGCCCTGGACGGGGTCGCCGTACCCCGCCTCGTCCACTTCGACCTGTGGCCGGGCAACATCCTGGTCGACCGCTCGGAGGGCGGCGTCCGCATCGGGGGCCTGATCGACGGCGAGCGCATGTTCTGGGGCGATCCGGCGGCCGACTTCGTCTCGCTCGCGCTGCTCGGGGACATCCGCGAGGACCGGGCGTTCCTCGCGGGCTACCGCGCGGCCGGCGGCCGGGCCGGGTTCGGGCGGACGGCCCGCCTGCGGCTCGCCCTGTACCGCAGCTACCTCTACCTGATCATGCTCACCGAGACGATTCCGCGTGCCCTGGGGCACGCGCACGAACGCTGGACGCGCGATCATGTCACCCCCGAACTGTCCGCCGCGCTCGAGGAGATCGGCCGCCTTGCCGTCACCTCTTAATTTATTGCGTGGACTAAGGGATCGCAGAAGTCGCGCCCAGACGGCCCGCAGCGGTATGTTGCAGCCCGGGCACGGTTCGGGAGGGAGCCACATGGCGGGGCGGAACGGGCGCACGGTGCGCGATCTCAGAAGGGGCAACCGTTCGGCCGTACTGCAACGGCTGTACTTCGACGGCCCTCTCAGCCGCTTCGAACTCGGCCCCGCGACCGGCCTGAGTTCCGGCTCGGTCAGCAACGTCGTCGCGGACCTGGTCGCCGACGGCCTCGTCGAGGAGGCCGGCAGCGTCGACTCCGACGGGGGACGCCCGCGCACCCTGCTGCGCGTCGCGCCGGGCAGCGGCCACATGATCGGCGTGGACGTCGGCGAGACCCGGGTCCGCGTCGAGCTGTTCGACCTCACCCTCACCGAACTGGCGCGCACGGAACGGCCACTGGAGTCACTGGGCTACGACGTCGACGTGATCACCGGGCACATCCGGGACGGGATCGCCGAGGTCCTGACCGCGGCCGGCCTGCCCCCGGAGCGCCTCCTCGGGGTCGGGATCGGCGTCCCCGGCATCGTCGAGCCCACCCCCGACCGCGGTGCCGTCGTGCACGGGCAGACCATCGGCTGGGACGCGGTGCCCCTGGAGTCCCTGCTCCGCGCCGGCTCCCGGCTCCCGGACGGCGTTCCGTACTTCATCGACAACGGCGCCAAGACCCTGGGCCAGGCGGAGATGTGGTTCGGCGCCGGCCGCGGTGCGGGCAACGCGGTCGTGGTGCTCTTCGGCTCCGGCGTGGGCGCCTGCCTGGTCACCCCCGAGGTCGAGCGCGGCCGGGCCGTGGAGTGGGGGCATCTGACGGTACGCGTACGGGGGCGCCGCTGCCGCTGCGGCGCCCTGGGCTGCCTGGAGGCGTACGCCGGCGCGGAATCCCTGCTGGCCCGCTGGCGCGAGGAGGGCGGCCGGCCACCGCGGGGCACCGACGAGGAGACCGCGCTGACCGCCCTGTTGGCCGCCGCCTACCCGCCCGAGGGCACCGCCGCCGACCCCGTGGCGCTCGCCGTGCTGGAGGAGACCGCCGAATACCTGGGCGCCGGCCTGTCCGACCTGATCAACCTCTTCCAGCCCGAGCGCATTCTCATCGGCGGCTGGGCCGGGCTCCAGCTCGGCCCCCGCTTCCTGCCCGCGGTACGCCGCCACGCGACCGCGTACGCCCTGCGCCACCCCGCCGAGCGGGTCACCATCGACCTGGGCAGGCTCGGCCCGGACGCGGTCACCGTCGGCGCCGCGATCCTCCCCCTCGCCGACTTCTTCACCCGCGGCGGCCGCCGTGCCGACCCGGCCCCCAAGGACCCGGTCCCCGCCTGGCAGACGGCCCTGGAGGAACGCAGAACGTAGGGGGCTGTCCTCGCGGCGCGGGGCGATGGATCATGGGGACGCATCCCGCACCAGGAGCGTTCGAAGGAGTCGTCCGTGACGCATGACATCGCCGGTGTCCGCGCGCAGTTCCCCGCGCTGAAGGCCGGGTGGGCCCATTTCGACGGGCCGGGCGGCAGCCAGACACCGCAGCCGGTCATCGACGCCGTCGCCGACGCGCTCGCCGGTCCGCTGTCCAACCGGGGCCTGACGACGGCGGGCGAGCGCAACGCCGAGGACTGCGTCGCCACCGCCCGGGAAGCCATGGCGGACCTCCTGGGCGCGGAGCCGTCCGGAGTCGTTTTCGGGCGCAGCGCGACCCAGCTGACGTACGACTTCTCGCGCACGCTGGCCCGGACGTGGGCGCCGGGCGACGAGGTCGTCGTCACCCGGCTCGACCACGACGCCAACATCCGGCCCTGGGTCCAGGCCGCCGAGGCCGTGGGAGCCGTCGTGCGCTGGGCGGACTTCGACCCGGCCACCGGCGAACTGACCGCGCGGCACATCGCGGACCAGCTGTCCGACCGCACCCGGCTGGTCGCGGTCACCGCCGCCTCCAACCTGATCGGCACCCGCCCGGACCTGCCCGCGATCGCCGCCCTGGCCCACGAGCGCGGCGCCCTGCTCTACGTCGACGGCGTGCACCACACCGCCCACGCCCCGGTCGACCTCGCCGCCCTGGGCGCGGACTTCTTCGCCTGCTCCCCGTACAAGTTCCTCGGCCCGCACCTCGGCGTCGTGGCGAGCCGCCCGGACCTGCTGGAGACGCTGCGCCCGGACAAGCTGCTGCCCTCGTCCGACGCGGTGCCCGAGCGCTTCGAACTCGGCACCCTGCCCTACGAACTGCTGGCCGGGACCCGGGCCGCCGTGGACTTCCTCGCCGGGATGGACCCGCGGGCGCGCGGCACCCGGCGGGAACGGCTCCTCGCCTCCTTCGGCTCGCTCGAACGGCACGAGGACGCACTGCGCCGCCGGGTCGAGGAGGAGCTGTCCCGCCTCCCGGAGATCACCGTGCACTCGCGCGCGGCCGAGCGCACCCCGACCCTGCTGCTGACCATGGAGGGCCGCAGCACCGTCGACGCCTACCGCCACCTGGCCGAACGCGCCGTCGCGGCTCCGTCGGGCGCGTTCTACGCCCTGGAGGCCTCCCGCCGGCTCGGCCTGGGCGACACCGGCGGGCTGCGGATCGGACTGGCCCCGTACAACGACGACGAGGACGTCGACCGGCTCCTGGAGGCGCTGGCGGACTTCCTGCGCACGGCGCCGTAGTCCGGGGCGTGGCCCGCGAGTTCCGCCGCCCGGGTGTCAGGGCTTGCGGGCCACGCCGCCGTGGATGTCCGTGGGCTCGGGCACGGTGCCCGGCTCGGGACGCCACAGCGGGCAGGAGACGATGCCGGGCTCGACCAGGTCGAGGCCCTCGTAGTAGGCGGCCAGTTGCTCCGGGCTGCGCAGCACGTACGGGACGGCGCCGGTGTCGTCGTAGCCCTGCTGGGCCTCCTTGAGCGCCTGGTCGGTGTCGGTGCTGTCGTAGTGCACGAAGCAGCTGCCGGAGGGCAGCGCGGCCTGGAGGCGGCGGACGATCGACTTCGCCTCCTCGTAGTCCTGGACGTGGCCGAGGATGCCCATCAGCATCAGGGCCACCGGCTGGTCGAAGTCGAGGATCTTGCCCGCTCGCTCGACGATCGCCTCGGGGTCGTGCAGGTCCGCGTCGATGTACTCGGTCACACCCTCGGGGGTGCTGGTGAGCAGGGCCTGGGCGTGACGCAGCACCAGCGGGTCGTTGTCGACGTAGACGATGCGCGACTCGGGGGCGATGCGCTGGGCGACCTGGTGGGTGTTGTCGTAGGTCGGCAGTCCGGTGCCGATGTCGAGGAACTGGCGGATGCCGAGGTCGCCGGCCACGTAGGTCACGGCGCGGACCAGGTACTGGCGGGAGGCGCGGGCCATGGTCTCGATGGTCGGCGCGTGCTCGCGGTAGGCGTCGCCCGCGATCCGGTCGACCTCGTAGTTGTCCTTGCCGCCCATCCAGTAGTTCCAGATGCGGGCCGAGTGCGGCACCGTGGTGTCGATCTTGGACAGCGCGTCCTGGTCCGGGGTGAGCTCGCCGTCTGCCATGGGGGGTCTCCTGCCGTGCGTGCGGCGGTCGGTGTCTGTCTTCAACTTAGCGTCAACATCCGTATGCGTGGCCCGAGTTCAGGATGATGTCGAGGAGGGGGCCGCCCCGCCCCCGTCCCCGGACCGATGCGGTCGGGCCCATGCCGCGAACCCCGACGCGGAGCCGGCCGGTCCCGCGCGCTGCGGGGCCGGCCGGGGCTGTTCCGGTTTTCTTCCGGGTCCGGTTCGGGCTCAGTCCACCAGGAAGTCCGCCTGGCCCGCCTTGACGCCCCGGAGGAACGCGATCATCTCGTCCCGGCTGTAGAGCAGCGCGGGCCCCTCGGGGTCGGTGGACTGGCGGAGGGCGACCCTGCCGTCGGGCAGGCGCTTGGCCTCGACGCAGGAGCCGCCGTTGGTGCCGCTCCAGGGTTTGTGCCAGCCCTCGGTGCCCAGGTCACCGGCCGGTATGCCGCTGTGGAGGGGGGCGTTGGATGCCATGGATCACAACTCCTTACGCAGTTCGCCCAGGATGTCCCTGGTCCGTGCGACCGGTTCCGCCTGCACGGACATCCGGTCCAGAACTTCGAGATAGGTCACGACGTCCTCCGGCCGGTCGTAGTACACCGAGCCCGCGAGGTTCTCGGTGTAGACGACGTCGGGCAGTTCGGAGAAGCCGAAGCGGAAGTGGTGGAAGGGGCCGAAGGCGCCCGGGTGGGCCCCCACCGAGTAGGGCATGACCTGGATACTGACCTTCGGCATCCGGAGCACCTCGACGAGCCGGTCCAGCTGGGCCCGCATCACCCTGGGGCCGCCGACGGGGCGGCGCAGCACCGTCTCGTCCACGATGGCCCACATGGCCGGGCCGTCCGGCTTGGCGAGCAGGTCCTGGCGTCTCAGGCGCAGGGCCACGCGACGGGCGATCTCCTCCTTCGACTCGTTGGGGAAGCCGACCCGCATGAGCGCGGTGGCGTAGTCGCGGGTCTGCAACAGGCCCGGCACGTAATGAGGTTCGTAGAGGCGGATGACGCTGGCCTCGCTCTCCAGGCTCACGTACGCCTTGAACCACTCCGGCAGCACGTCGCGGTACTTGTACCACCAGCCCGGCCGGTTGGCCTCCCGGGCCAGGGTGACGAAGTCGTCGATCTCCGCCGCGGGGACGCCGTAGGTGCGCAACAACTCCTTGACGTACGGGATGCGCAGGCCGACCTCGGCCTTCTCTATCCGGCGGACCGTCAGCGGCGTGACCTCGATGGCCCGTGCCGCGTCCTCGAAGGAGACCCCGGCCCGCTGCCGCAGGTGCCGCAGCCGCTTGCCGAGGACCATCCGCAGGACGGTGGGCGCGCTCCCGCCTGAGCGGTTCTCCCTCACGTCCTACCTCCCGAACGGCCGACTTCGCGTGCAGTGTGGCACGGCGTCGAGGACACAGACAGGCTGTTGGTGAACGTTCTGAAATTATCAGAACGCAGGTTGCGGGCCGAGTGTGTCCGAGACCATAGTGACAGGAGGAGCTGTCGCACAGCGGGCCGTCGCACCGGCCAACTGCGCTTTTCAGCAAGGAAACTGACGTTCCGCCAGATGCGAACCCGGCCCGCACGGGAACGCGACGCGAGACCTGGATGGCCATCGTGACCGACGGACAGTCGAGGAGCCCGGACCCCGGCCCCGCCCGCACGCGGACGAGGGCGGCGGTCCTGACCCGGGGCGCCGCGCCGCCGCGTCCGAAGGAGGACCGATGACGGCATCCGGCGCTTGGCGCCCCGGGCCGCCGCCCGCACCGGCGGACACCCGGCACCGGCCGGCCGGCCCCGCCGCGGACGAGCCCTTCCGCGTCCGCTCCACCGTCCCCGCCGACCCCTCCTGGGCGGCGGCCGTACGGCGACTGGTCACCGAGCAGTTCGCCCGGCTGCCGCTGTCGGCCGACCAGCGCGACGGCGCGGTGCTCGCCGCGGACGAACTGTTCGCCAACGCGGTCAAGCACGCGCGCACCGGCCCCGACGACACGGTCACCGTGACCGTCGAGTGGAGCCCGCACACCCTCCGCGTGACGGTGGCGGACTCCTCGCCGGTGCTGCCCCGACCGCGACCGGCGGACGCGGACGCGGAGTCGGGACGCGGACTCGCCATCGTCGCCGCGCTGGCGGACGACTGGGGAATGGCGCCGCCCGAACCCGGCCGCCCCGGCAAGAGAGTGTGGTTCACGCTGCGCCGCCGCGGGGGCACGGCTCCATGACGGCCTCTCCGGACCATCCCGTGGGCACGCCCACGACATGCCGCGGACCGGACGTCTCGGGCGGAGACCTCGCGGTCCCGGGCGGATCGGTGACGGGACCGGCCGAGGCGGCGGTGCCGACGGTCGAGAGGGACGCGGTGCCGCTCGCCGGGCGGGGAACGGCACTGGCCGAGGGGCGGGGAGCGGTACCGGCCGTGGGGCAGGACGCGGTGCCGCTGTCCGGGGAGGCCGCCTCCCCGGTGGCGGCCGAGCTGGTGCGCAGGGCCGACGCGGACCGGGAGTCGACGCGGGAGGCGGGGGCCGCGCCCACGGCGGAGCGGCGACGGAGTGTGGCCCGGTGCCGCCGGGACAACGCCGAGGCGCTCGCGGCGATCGTGCGCCTGCACGGCTGGCCGACCGTCGAGGCCGTGGGCGGTGCCGCCTCGACGGCCGCCCTGATGATCCTGCTGCACGCCCCGGACCTGGGCTTCCGGCTGCGGTGCCGGGATCTGATCGCCCAGGCCACCGCGGACGGCCGCTGCCCCGCGGTGCACCTGGCCTACATCGCCGACCACTGCGCCGTGGAACTGGGCGAGCCGCAGTTCTACGGCACGCGGATCAACCCCGTCACCCTGTGCCCGTACCCCGTGCGCCGCCCGCAGACCCTCGACGAGCGCCGCCGGGACGTCGGGCTCGGTCCGCTGGAGGAACAGATGCGGGCGCTGCGGGCACACGGCTGACACCTCCGGGGCCGTGGCCCGGCTCCCCTCGGGGACCCCTGCCCCTGCGCCTGCCGATCCGGTCCCGGTTCACCCGACCTTGCGGCCCCGCAGCGGCTCCGTGTCCGCACCCTCGCCCCGCTGCACCCCCTGGAGGAACTCCTGGAGGACCTCCGTCGCCGTACGTTCCGGGCGCCAGCCCAGTTCGGTGTGGGCCCGGGTGCAGTCCATCAGGGGGAGGTGGAGGACCGCGTCGAACAGCTGGGGGGAGGCGGGCAGCAGGCGCAGTCCCCACGCGGCGGCGATCGCCGAGCGGGCGGCGGTGCGCGGCAGCCGGACGGGCCGGGAGCCGAGCAGCTCGCCCAGCACCTGCGCGTCGAGCGGCGGCTCGGCGGCCAGATTGAACGCTCCCCGCACCTCGTGCGCGAGCGCCAGCCGGTAGGCCCGGGCGGCGTCGTCCGTGTGCAGCGCCTGCACCCGCAGGCCCGGGACGTCCGGCAGGAACGGCATCAGCTCGGGCCGGGCCAGCTGCCCCGGCAGGAACCGGCCGCCGAGGATCCGGCGCTGCTCGCTCGCCGACTCCCGCTTGAACAGGAAGGCCGGCCGCATCCGGACCACCCGCACGTCCGGGTGGTCCCGCTCGAAGATGTCCAGGGCCCGTTCCAGATACGCCTTCTCCCGGCAGTACGCGGCGTCCGGCCAGCCGTGGGTCGGCCACGACTCGTCCACCGCGTGGTCCTTCGGCCCCGGTGAGTACGCGCCGACCGACGAGGCGTGCACCAGGACCGGCACCCGCGCGGCGGCCACCGCGTCGAAGACCCGGATGCTCCCCAGCACGTTGGTGCGCCACGTGGCCGCCGGATCGTGCGTGGGCTGGAAGGCCCAGGCCAGATGGATCACGGCGTCGGCGCCCGCGAACTCCCCGGCCAGCCCGGACTGCTCGAAGGACACGTCCACCGCCGACCACTGCGTCTTCGGCGGCGACCACTGCGGGATCCTGCGGGCCAGCCCCCGTATGGATCCGATCTCCGGATCCTCGGCGAGGACTCGTACGACACTCGTGCCGACATTGCCGGTCGCGCCCGTGACGACGACCCGGCTGCCCGAAGCGCTGCTCACCCTCGGCTCCTCTCGGCGGCGGCTGACAGTGCGGCCCACCGAGTACCCGGTCACGGCCGGTCGACGCGGACCCGCGCGGGCGTCGACCGCACGGACGAGCACCGAGGGACGCGCGGGCGGCACGCCTCACGGCGTCCGGCGCTCGCGGGCCCAGTCCAGCAGCTGCTCCCCGGTCCACGTGGTCACCACGCGCTCCGGGGGCACCCCGCACTCCTCGGCCCGCGCGCACCCGTGGATCTGCCAGTCCAGCTGGCCGGGCGCGTGGGCGTCGGTGTCGACGGAGAACAACACGCCGGCGTCCACGGCCCGGCGCAGCAGCCGCCGCGGCGGGTCCAGCCGCTCCGGGCGGCTGTTGATCTCCACGGCCGTGCCGGTCTCGGCGCACGCGGCGAACACCGCGTCCGCGTCGAACTCGGACTCCGGCCGGCCCCGCCCGGTCAGCAGCCGTCCGGTGCAGTGGCCGAGGACGTCGGAGTGCGGATCGCGCACGGCGGCCACCATGCGGCGGGTCATCGACCGGGCGTCCATCCGCAGTCTGGAGTGCACCGACACCACCACGACGTCCAGCCGTTCCAGCAGCTCCGGCTCCTGGTCGAGCGAGCCGTCGTCGAGGATGTCGCACTCGATGCCGGTCAGCAGCCGGAAGGGCGCCCATGTCCGGTTCAGCTCCGCGACCACCTCCAGCTGCTCGCGCAGCCGCTCGGCGGACAGCCCGCGGGCCACCCTCAGCCGCGGCGAGTGGTCCGTGAGCACCGCCCACTCGTGCCCGAGGCGTGCCGCGGTCCGGCCCATCTCCTCGATCGGGCTACCGCCGTCGGACCAGTCGGAGTGCAGATGGCAGTCGCCGCGCAGCAGCGCCCGCAGCCGTTCGCCGCCCGCGACGAGCGGTTCGTCGGCCTCGTCCTCCAGCTTCCGCAGATAGCCGGGCACCTGCCCGGCCAGTGCCTCCCGCACCACCTGGGCGGTCTTCGGGCCGACGCCCTGGAGCGACTGGAGCGTCCCGGCCGTGGCGCGCTCGGCCACCTCGCGCTCGGGCAGCCCCGACAGCACCCGGGCGGCGGTGCGGAAGGCGCGCACACGGTAGGTCGGCGCCAGCGACCGCTCCAGCAGGAAGGCGATCCGGTCCAGTGCCTCGACAGGGTTCATCGCCACCTCCACCCCCAGGGTTCCCCGGCGCCACCGGGACCGCACCACACGGCACCGGAAGGCACCCGACGGGCCGGCCCGGATGCTTCCGGGCCGGCCCGTCGGGGCGGACGCCGCGGCGGTGCGGAACCCCGGGCCCGGCGGCGCCGGAAACCCGTCGCCGCGGTCGGCGTTCTAGGCTGGATGGCATGACCGAAGCTGCCCTGCACATCTCCCGGCCGCGGATCCTGGTGCTCGCCGTGCAGCCGGGCAGTCCGCCCTTCCGTATCGTGGAGATCGACGGTGAGGTGGTCGGCGAGGCGAAGACCGTCATCGACGTCCTGGAAGCCGCCGCCGCCTTCGGCATCAGCGTCCACGACCTCGACGATCCGGACGTGGTCCGCTGGGTCGGCGGCGACAAGTTCACCTGGACCGTGCACTAGGTCTTTCGTTTGGATCAGGCCGGATCAGGGAGCGGGGTCTGGTGCTGCCAACCGACGACAACGCGGCTGGGGGTACCCCCTGCTCGAAGAGCTTGGGGGAGCGGTGCCAGGGCCCGCGAGCCCGGCATGATCCAAACGAGAGGCCCCAGCCCTCAGCACCGGTCCACCGGCTCAGCCCACCGTCCACTTCTGGTTGGCGCCGCCCGTACAGGTCCAGATCTGGAGCCGGGTGCCGTTGGCGGAGTTGTTTCCGGTGACGTCCAGACACTTGTTCGCCTGCGGGTTGACGATGTCGTGCGCCGAGGAGACCACCCACTTCTGGTTCGCGCCGCCGCCGCAGTCCCACAACTGGACGGTGGAGCCGTCCGCGGTGCCGCGGTCCGTGACGTCCAGGCACTTGCCGAGTGCGCGCAGGGTGCCGTCCGAGGCGACCGTCCACTGCTGGGCGGCGGTGCCGTTGCAGTCGTAGAGCTGCACCGGGGTGCCGTTGGCGGAGTTCGCCCCGGCCACGTCCACGCACTTGCCGGCCAGCCCGCGGATCGCGCCGCCGCCGGACGTGTCGCTCGTGGTCACCGATACCGAGTCGACCACGAGCTGCTGCGGGAAGGAGGTGGAGCCGTCCGGGTCGCCCGGCCAGTAGCCGCCCACGGCCAGGTTCAGGATCAGGAAGAACGGCTTGTTGAACACCCACGTCCTGCCGCCC
The DNA here is from genome assembly GCF_044756885.1 of Streptomyces sp. NPDC091412. Classification (NCBI taxonomy): domain Bacteria; kingdom Bacillati; phylum Actinomycetota; class Actinomycetes; order Kitasatosporales; family Streptomycetaceae; genus Streptomyces; species Streptomyces sp. NPDC091412. The sequence goes on from NZ_JBIVTV010000009.1 coordinate 138,415, forward strand.
AGGTCGGCCGGCGTGCGCCGCTGGTAGACGTTGCCGTCCACGGACCAGGTGATCGAGTCCGGCGCCCAGTCGACGGCGAGGGTGTGGAAGGCGTCCGCGAAGTTCTGTCCGTTCGGCAGCGAGTAGCCCGCGCCGATGCCGCCCGAGCCGGAGTAGCCGGGGCCGTGGATCGTGCCGTGGACGGTGGACGGCTCGAAACCGACGTTCTCCATGATGTCGATCTCACCGGAGTCCGGCCAGTTGACCGGCGTGCCGAGCATCCAGAACGCGGGCCACATGCCCTGCCCCCGCGGGATCTTCATCCGGGCCTCGACGTGCCCGTACTGCGCGGTGAACTTCCCGGAGGTGTTCAGCCGGGCCGAGGTGTACTGGCAGGTGCCGTACCAGCACTGGTAGTTGGAGGGGTTCTCGCGCCGGGCGGTGATCACCAGATGGCCCTGGCCGTCCAGGGCCGCGTTCTTGTTGCCCGACGTGTAGTACTGCCGTTCGTGGTTGTTGACGTTGTCGCCGGTCTCGATCTGCCACTTGGAGGAGTCGACGGCCGCGCCGGCGGGGCCGTCGAAGGTGTCGGAGAACGTGACGGCGGCGGCCGCCTTCGGGGTGGCCGCCGTGGGGGCGGCCGCCTTCGGGGAGTCGGCCCGCGCCGGGCCGACGGCGGCGGAGCCGACCAGGACGGCGGACAGGGCGGCGAACAGACATCTGCGGAGCAGGCGTGGACGGGCCACGGCTCTCCCTTCCGTGCGGCGGCCCGGGCCCGGGCCGCCGATCCGTTGTGGGGGGTGAATGTGTCGCCCTTGATTCAAGGAGTGAGATAAGGGGCCGTCAATATGTGGTACGGACCAATTCCGGCCATCACTCACGCGGCTTGCGCGCGTGCACGGCCCGGCCCATGCGTCGGCCCAGGAGTACCCAACCCAGCAGCGCGCCCGAGGTGTTGAGGATGACATCGTCGATGTCGAAGGCCCGCCCGGTGATCAGGGCGCCCTGCGCGAACTCCACGAGCAGCATCACCGTCGCGGTCAGCAGCAGCACCGGCAGGACTTTGCGCGCCCCCGGCGCGACGACCGGCACCAGCACGCCGAACGGCACACCGAGCAGCACGTTCCCGCCGATCTGCTTGACCGCCTCCCGCGTCCCCGCCCCTTCCAGGTAGGCCCGAAGCGAGCTGCCCGGACGCAGATTGCTGTGCGCGATGGAAGCCGACGCGGGCGACGGCTCCAGCGTCAGCTGCGCCAGGACGACCGCGAACGCCACCATGAAGGCGAAGGCGCACAGCATCGCCAGCAGCCGTAGCGGCCAGGCCAGCGGTCGGCGGACCCCTTCGGCCCGCCGCCCGCCGGTCCCGGACCGGCCCTTGCGCGGGCGGAAAACGGTACGCGGACTGATCGCCACACGGGCCATGCCGGTCCTCCAGATCGTCAACTGCCTTGCCTTGTAGGCCGGTTACCCGCGAACCGGTCAAGGATGCCCTGCCCTGCCCTGCGTGGGGCCGGCGTCGCGGAGGTCGGCGGGGGCCTGCTCAGGGCCCGTACGTGACGTGCACCTCCTTGAAGCCGAGTGACGTGAGCAGGCCTTCGAGCATCCCGGTGGTGTTGGCCTCGGCCCGGGCCGTCAGGCCGCTGTCCTTCGCCGCGTCGGCGATGTGCTTGACCGCGAGCCGCTGTACGGCCTGTTCGCTGTTGGGGTTGTCGGAGAACAGGTCGCCCAGACGGTCGAGCAGACCGCGCTTCTTGGAGACGGCGTAGGAGTGGTCCGCGTCCAGGGCCGGGCGGCCGAGCCGTGCGTGCGGCAGCCGCAGCGTGGCCGAGGTGCGGTCGCCGTCGACCGTCACGTCCTTGTCGCCGAGCCGGCCGAGGTCCACGTAGGCGTCCACGGTGCCGGCCCCGACGTAGAGGGTGCGGGTGCCGCGGATGGCGTCGGGCAGGTACTTGCTGTCCTTCTCCAGGTCCACGACGACCTGGAAGTTGCCGGAGGCGGCGTCGTAACGGCTGAGGTCCTGGATCGACTTCAGGAGCGCGGGGCCCGAGCGGTCGTGCGTCTCGGTGCCGAACAGGTCCTTGATGCCGGGCAGCACGGCCAGCGCGACACCGGCGAACAGCAGCGCCGGCACCACCACGACGGCACTCACCGCCTTCGCCCAGCCGGGCATGCGCCGGGTGGCTCGCTCGGGGGGAGTCGTCATCCCACGGTTCTCCTTCCTCCCTCCTGAGAATGCCCGCCAAATCCGTGGCCAGACAGACGAGTTGGCCGGGCGCAGGGCGGTGAAGCGCCGTGGGGCCCGTCTGGCCCCGGCGGCGGCGTACCGCGGCCCGTCAGCGGGCGATCAGTAGCATGAGCCGGGAGCCGGAAATGATCAGCGAGGAGCGGATCGTGCGAGACATCGCGGTGTTCAGCGGCAGCGCCCACCCCGACCTGGCGGCGGAGGTCTGCGCCCATCTGGGTGTGCCCCTCAGCCCGGCGCGGGTCAGCCGGTTCGCCAACGACTGCCTGGAGGTGCAGCTCCGGGCGAACTGCCGGGAGCGGGACGTCTTCCTCATCCAGCCGCTGGTCAAGCCGGTGCAGGAGCATCTCGTGGAGCTGCTGCTGATGTGCGACGCGGCCCGCGGCGCCTCCGCCGGGCGGATCACCGTCGTGATGCCGCACTACTCCTACGCCCGCTCGGACAAGAAGGACGCGCCGCGTATCTCGCTGGGCGGCCGGCTGGTGGCCGATCTGCTGGTCGCGGCCGGCGCGAGCCGTGTGCTGGCGATGACGCTGCACGCCCCGCAGGTGCACGGCTTCTTCTCGGTGCCGGTCGACCATCTGCACGCGCTGCGTGAACTCGCCGAACACTTCCGGCAGTACGACCTGTCCCGCACCACCGTGGTCTCCCCGGACCTGGGCAACGCCAAGGAGGCGGCCGCGTTCGCCCGGATGATCGGGGCCCGGGTGGCCGCCGGGGCCAAGCAGCGCTACGCCGACGACCGGGTGACTATCAGCTCCGTCATCGGCGATGTGGCCGGGCGGGACGTCATCGTGCTGGACGACGAGATCGCCAAGGGCAGTACGGTGCTCGAACTGCTCCACCGGTTACGAGAGTTGGGGCCCCGCTCCATCCGCGTCGCCTGCACCCACGGCCTGTTCGCGGCGGGTGCCCTCAAACGGCTGACCGAGCAGAGCGACGTCCTGGAGATCGTGTGCACCAACACCGTGCCGGTGCCGGTGGGGGACGAGGAGCACCGGGCCCACAAGGACAAGCTGCGGATCCTGTCCATCGCCCCGGCCCTCGCGGAGGCCGTACGCCGCATCCACAACGGCGAGTCGGTCAGCGCCCTGTTCGACGCACCGCCCACCGAGTAGCCGTAGTCGGCTGCAATTCGGAGACATATGTCAACCGAACATGCTGGAATTCACTCCTACGAGGGTAACTTGCTGAGCAAGTAGGGGTGTTGGGCCCCAAGGGTCGGGGGATGCTGTGATCTCCGGGCCCGTCGTACTTGGAGCCGGTTGGAGGGGAATGCCGTCGTGCAGCAGGATCCTGCGCCGCCGTTCACCCGGCATCTGCGCGTCCATCGGGACCGCGGGCACACCGTGCTGGAGTTCCGCGGCGAGATCGACATCGCCGCGGAGGCACAGATCGCCCCCCACATCGACCGGGCCACCGCACGGCCCGGGGCCCGGGTCGTGATCGACCTGAGCCGGGTGGACTTCTTCGACTGCTCAGGGCTGCGCCTGCTGTACCGGGCCCGCGGCCGGGTCCTCGACCACGGCGGAGAGCTGCACCTGGTGTGCACACACCCGCTGACCCTGCGCATCCTGAAGGTCACCGGGCTGTCCCGGCTGCTACCCCCGCAGCCGACGCTGGAGGCGGCGCTGGAACAGCACGGGGCCGCGTCCGGCTCCGTGTGACCGGGGGGATCGCCGGACCGTGTGCCCGGTCACCGGGCGTCAGTCCATCAGCAGGACCAGCTTGCCCGTGGTGCGGCCGGTTTCGCCGAGCTCGTGCGCCCTGGCGGCCTCGGCCGGCCGGAAGGTACCGGCGATCGTGGCGCGCAGCCTGCCCTGTTCGACGAGCTGCGCGATCGACTTCATGCCGTGGTGGTCGGCGTCGACGAGCATCCGGACCGCCCGGACGCCGAGCCGCTCGGCCTCGTGGTAGAGCTCGTCGGAGCCGACCGGCAGGATCGACACCAGGAGGCCGCCCGGGCGCAGCACCCGCAGCGAACGGAGCGAGGTGTCGCCGCCGATGGTGTCGAGCACGACGTCGACGTCCCGTACCGCCTCGGTGAAGTCGGTCGAGCGGTAGTCGACCGGCTCGTCCACACCGATGCCGCGCAGGAAGTCGTGCTTGCCCGCGCCGGCGGTGCCGAAGACGTACGCGCCGCGCGCCTTGGCGATCTGCACGGCCACATGGCCGACTCCGCCGGCCGCCGCGTGGATCAACACCCGCTGTCCCGCTTGGAGATCCGCCCGCTCCACCAGCGCCTGCCACGCGGTCAGCGACACCAGCGGCAGCGCGCCCGCCCCGGTGTGGTCGATCGCGTCCGGCTTCGGCGCGAAGGCCCGGGCCGGAGCGGTCACGTACTCGGCGTGCGAGCCGTGGCCGAACGGGTACGGCAGCATGCCGAAGACCTCGTCCCCGGGCCGGAAGAGGGAGGCTCCGATGCCCGTCGCCTCGACCACCCCGGAGACGTCCCAGCCCAGCACGAACGGCGGTTCGCCGAGGAAGCCGCCGTTGGCCCGGTGTTTCCAGTCCGTGGGGTTCACCCCGGCGGCCCGCACCCGCACCAGCACCTCGTTGGGTCTGGGCACGGGCCGCTCCAGTTCGATTTCCCGCAGCACCTCGGGACCGCCGAGGACGTCCTGACCGATCGCGCGCATCGTCTCCATGCGGTTCATGGTGGACGAGCCTGCCCGCGCCCGCCCGCTCATCCGGCGGCGCGTCCCGCGGGTCCGGGCTCTCCTTGTGCTGCCACCGCCTGACGGGTGGCCGGTTCCGCCGGGGTTCGTCCGCGGCGCGTGCCTGAATCCGCGGGGCCGGGACATCCGGGAGGAAGAGGTGGAGGGGCAGCCACGTCCCGCCGCCGGACCCTACGGAGGAGACATGTCACTGGTGAACGCGGGCGTCGTGGTGCTCGACTGTGCCGAGCCCGAGAAACTCGCCATGTTCTACAAGGAGTTGCTCCAGGCGCGGGAGACGGACGTGACCGCGAACCTGGTGCAGATCAGGGCCGCCGACGGACTGCGGCTCGCCTTCCGCCGCGACGCGAACGCGACCCCGCCGAGCTGGCCCCGCCCCGAGAACTCGCTCCAGGCGCACCTGGACTTCCTGGTGGAGGACCTGGACGCGGCCGAGCGCCGAGTCGTCGAACTCGGCGGCCGCCCCGTCGAAGCCAAGGACGCCCCCGGCCCGTACGAGGAACGTGGCTGTTCCGACCCGGCCGGTCACACCTTCACCCTCCGCCGCGTCCCCCACGCCGGCCCCGAACAGGGCTGACCGAGGCAGGCGGCGGTGTGGCCGGCCGCCCCCGCCGGCCACCGCCCCCGCGGGTGCGGTCACCGGGCTTCCACGGCGGCGTGGGTCAGTCGTGGTCGTCCCTGACCTTGGCGGGCCAGACGCCGAGCGAGCGCTCGACGGCGGTGGCGCCCGCCCGGTCGACGGCACTGCGCACGACGGCGAAGATGGCGCCCTGGACGGCCGCGGCGAGCAGGATCTCGCCCCAGCGGCGGTCCTCGTCGAGCGCCTCGGGGACCTCCTCCTCGTGACGGATGGCCTTCCACGTCGCGCGGAACGCCAAGCCCGCCAGCGTGCCGCCGACCCAGCCCAGCGCGAAGCCGACGGGCTGGTAGGCGAGCGGGATCTTGTGCTTCTTCTTGGCCATCGGTGTCTCCTCTGCGGGTACGGGGGTCGCCGGTGCGGTCGCCGGGGCGGGCGCCGGGGCCGTCAGGGCCGGCCTCGCGGCGGAACCTCCTCGCCGGGCCGTACGGGACCCGGAGGGGTCCCGTCGCCGAACGGGCGCCCGCCGAGCTCCTCGCGGTGATGCGGACTCAGCCATCCGGACAGGTCCGGCCCGAGCGGCACGATCCGAGTCGGGTTGAGGCCCGTGTGCACCTGGTAGTAGTGCCGCTTGATGTGGTCGAAGTCGACCGTGTCCCCGAAACCGGGGGTCTGGTACAGGTCCCGGCTGTACGCCCACAGCACGGGGTTCTCGGCGAGCTTCCACAGATTGCACTTGAAGTGGCCGTGGTAGACGGCGTCGAACCGGACCAGCGTGGTGAACAGCCGGATGTCCGCCTCGGTGATCGTGTCGCCCACGAGGTAGCGCTGCCCGGCCAGGCGGGACGCCAGCAGCTCCAGCCGCCGGAACACGCCCGAGCAGGCGGCCTCGTACTCCTCCTGGTTCGAGGCGAAGCCCGCCCGGTACACACCGTTGTTGACGTCCTCGTACACCTCCGCCATCACCGTGTCGATCTCGTCGCGCCGCGCCCGCGGGTACAGGTCCGGCGCGCCGGGCCGGTGCAGCGCGCTCCATTCGGTGGCGAGGTCGAGCGTGATCTGCTGGAAGTCGTTGGTGACCAGCTCGCCGCTGGGCACGTCGACGACCGCGGGCACGCTCACCCCACCGGGGTAGCCGGTCTCCCGCCGGTCGTAGGCCTCGCTGAGGAAACGGATCCCGAGTACGGGATCCCGGCCGTCGGCGTCGAGTGTGAAGCGCCAGCTCCGGTCGTCCTGGATCGGATCCACGACGGCCAGCGACAGGGCGTCCTCCAGTCCCAGCAGCCGCCGGGAGACCAGTGACCTGCTCGCCCACGGGCAGGCACGGCTGACGACCAGCCGGTAACGTCCGGCCTCCACCGGCCAGCCGTCCCGCCCGTCGGCGGTGATCCGGTCCGCGAAGTGGCTCTTGGACCGCTTGAAGGCCTTGTGGCCGTAGGCGTTGTTGCCCTCGCCCCCGCCGCTCATGTGTCCTCCCTGCTCGACGGATGTCCTGGTGAACACGTTCCCCGAAATCCGCCGGCGGCACGGCGTGGGCCGCGGTGGCCGGGGAGCGAGCGGGCACGAAGGGGCCCCGCCGCGACGGGGGAGCGCGGCGGGGCCTGACAGACGCATGCCCGGACGGGACGGGCTCATGCCTCCCGGCCGGACTTTCTCGCGCGGCTCAGTTCCCGGCGGCCGGTTCCAGCACGAAGACCGGGATCTCCCGCGAGGTCTTCTCCTGGTACTCGGCGTACGGGGGGAACGCGGCCACGGCCCGTTCCCACCATCGCGCCTTCTCCCCACCGGTCACCTCATGGGCCGTCATGTCCTGCTTGGCCGGACCGTCCTGGAGCTCGACGCGGGGGTCGGCCTTGAGGTTGAAGTACCAGAACGGGTGCTGGGGCGCACCGCCCTGGGAGGCCACCACGGCGTACTGCCCCTCGTGTTCCACGCGCATCAACGGTGTCTTGCGGATCCTGCCGCTCCGAGCGCCCACGGTGGTCAGCAGGATCACGGGAAGTCCCGTGTCCAGCAGCGTCGTCCCCTTGGTGCCGCCGGAGCTCTCGTACAGCTCCACCTGCTCCCGCACCCACTGGGTCGGGCTGGGCTCGTACTCGCCCTCAAGAGCCATGCCGGCCGTCCTCTCGTCGCATTCCCTGACTGATGGTGCAACGCCATTCAACATCCGCACCCCCACGATTCATCCCCACCCGCGCCCACACCGCCGGCCGGGCACGCCGCGTCGCCTCGCGGGCGGGCCGGGTCCCTCGTGGACGCATGGCGTCCCTTGCCGGCGGACTGCGTCGCTTGCAGGCGGGGGAGCCTCTCGCTGCGGGCGGGTCCCGTTTCGTGCAGCGGGCCGTGTTGCCTTGCGGGTGTACGGCGTTCTCCGCTGGTGGGGGAGCGTGTGCCCGTGGGTGGGCCTCGTTCCGTCCGGGGGGCCGCGCCCCCGTGGGCGCACGGCGCCCTCCGGGCGGACTCCGTCACCTCACTGGCGGACCGCGTCGCCCCGCGGGCGCAAGGCGCCCCCGGGCCGGCCTCCCCCTGTGGGAGGGACGCATCCCTTGGAGGAGGGTCCCGTCCCCGTGGGTGCACCGTGGGCGGGGCGCTCATCCCGTTGGCAGCAGCATTCGCAGCGCCAGTGCCGTGATCACGGCACTGGACGCCAGGGTCGTCACCAGCTGTCCCCGGGAGCCTGTCAGGGCGCGGCCGAGCAGGGCGCCGCCGCTCGCGAGCAGGAGTTGCCAGCTCGCGGACGCGGCGAGGGCCGCGAGTACGAACACCGTCTGCTGGGACGGGGGCGCGGCCTGTGTACCGCGGGTGCCGAGCACCAGCGCCGCGAAGTAGACCAGCGTGGTGGGGTTGAGCAGGGTGATCCCGAGCAGCGCCAGGTACGCACGGGCCGGGTTCACCGGCGGCGGGGCGGCCCGGGCGGCGAGCCGGTGCCCGCGGTACCGCCGCACCGCGCCGACCGCGCCCCGGACGGCCAGCGCCGCGAGCAGCAGGGCCGACGCCCAGCGCAGCGGCACGAGCACCGGCCGCAGCGCGGCGGCCAGGGCCGAGCCGCCGAGGGTGGCGAGCAGGGCGTAGAGGCCGTCGGCCGTCGCCACGCCGAGCGCGGCGCACACACCGGTCCGCAGGGACGTACGGGCGGTCAGGGTGACGAGATAGGTCGCGACGGCGCCGACGGGTACGGCGATGCCGTAGCCCGCGAGCAGGCCCGCGACGAGCGCGGCGCTCACGACCGCGGCGGACCGGGCCTCCGGGGACGGCCGGGCTGCTGCTGGGACCGCGCGGAGAGATCGGCGGCGGACGGCAGCGGCGGGAACACATCGGTCGTGGACATGGCCGGATCCTGCAGCCCGCGCCGTTTCGGCGGCAACCGAATTACGATGCGGAATGGGTGGTTCCCAGCCAGATGCCGTAGGTCCCCGATCTGGCCGAACTTCATGTCGTGCCCTAGGTGCCCCGGGCATCTAATGAAGATCGGCACGACGCATCCTTCGTCTGCGAGGTCTTCCATGACAGACCTGACCGAACTGTCCGAGCCCGTCTCCTTTCCCCAGGACCGGGCCTGCCCCTACCACCCGCCCACCGGGTACGACCCGCTGCGCACCGCCCGGCCACTGGCCCGCATCCGGCTCTACGACGGCCGCCCGGCCTGGCTCGTGACCGGCCACGCCGTCGCCCGGGACCTGCTGGTGGACCCCCGGCTGTCCACGGACCGCACCCGCTCGGGTTTCCCGGCCACCACGCCCCGCTTCGCCGCGGTCCGCGACCGCAAACCGGCGCTCCTGGGCGTCGACGACCCCAAGCACCGCACCCAGCGGCGGATGATGATCCCGAGCTTCACCCTCAAGCGCGCCACCGAGCTGAGGCCGCGCATCCAGGAGATCGTCGACGAACTGCTGGACGCGATGATCGCGCAGGGACCGCCCGTCGACCTGGTGCGCGCCTTCGCGCTGCCGGTGCCGTCCATGGTGATCTGCGCCCTGCTCGGCGTGCCCTACGCCGACCACGAGTTCTTCGAGGAGCAGTCGAGGCGGCTGCTGCGCGGACCGACGGCCGAGGACACGCAGGACGCCCGGGACCGGCTGGCGGAGTACCTGGAGGAGCTGATCGACCAGAAGCGTCGGCAGCCCGGCGAGGGCCTGCTGGACGAACTCGTCCAGCAGCGGTTGCACGAGGGTGAGCTGGACCGCGAGGAGCTGACCGCGCTGGCGATGATCCTCCTGGTCGCGGGCCACGAGACCACCGCCAACATGATCTCCCTGGGTACCTACACGCTCCTGCTGCACCCCGACCGGCTGACCGAGCTGCGCGCCGACCCCACGCTGCTGCCGGACGCGATCGAGGAACTCATGCGGATGCTGTCCATCGCGGACGGGCTGCTGCGCCAGGCCACCGAGGACATCGAGATCGCCGGGACCACGATCAGGGCCGGGGACGGCGTGGTCTTCTCCACCTCCGTCATCAACCGCGACGAGGAGGTCTACCCGGCGCCCGACACCCTCGACTTCCACCGTTCGGCCCGCCATCACGTCGCCTTCGGCTTCGGCATCCACCAGTGCCTCGGCCAGAACCTCGCCCGCACCGAGCTGGAGATCGCCCTGCGCACGCTCCTCGAACGGCTGCCCGGGCTCCGGCTCGCCGCCCCGCCGGAGGAGATTCCCTTCAAACCCGGCGACACCATCCAGGGGATGCTGGAACTCCCCGTCAGCTGGTAAGAGGCTGCCTTCATGCACATCGAGATCGACAAGGACCGCTGCATCGGCGCCGGACAGTGCGCCCTGACCGCGCCGGGTGTGTTCACCCAGGACGACGACGGCTTCAGCGCCCTGCTGCCCGGCCGGGAGGACGGCGCCGGCGACCCGCTGGTCCGGGAGGCCGCTCGGGCCTGCCCCGTGGGCGCCATCACGCTGTCCGAGGACGAGTAACGGGCCACGCCGGCCACCGGTCCGCCGCGGGACGCGGCGGTCGGCGGGCCGGCTGCCCGTCGTGCCGCCCCGTGGCCCCGGCGGCGCGGGATTGACTAGGGTTCCCGGGTGAGCGAACAGGCCCAGAAGCCCTCCGGGGCAATGCCCGGGACGAAGTCCGGGACAGCGTCCGGGAAACCCTTCCTCTACGTCGTCGTCTGCGCCGCCGGCATTGCCGAGGGCGTCAGCAAGCTGATCACCGCCGCGCAGGAACGGGGCTGGGAGGTCGGTGTCATCGCGACCCCGGTCGCCATGGGCGGCTTCTTCGACACCGCCGGGGTCGAGGCGCTGACCCGCCGCCCCATACGGTCGGCCTGGCGCACGCCGGCCGACCCGCGCCCGTTCCCGCCGCCGGACGCCGTGGTCGTGGCGCCCGCCACCTTCAACACGCTCAACAAGTGGGCCGCCGGGACCGCCGACACGCTCGCCCTGGGCACCCTGTGCGAGACGTACGGCCTGGGCGTCCCGGTCGTGGTCCTGCCGTGCGTGTCCGACACCCTCGCCGCCCACCCCGCCTACCGGGAGAGCCTCGCCCGCCTGCGCGGGATGGGCGTCCGCTTCGGGGAGCCGTTCTCCGGCGAACCGGCGCGGGACGGCGGCCGGCCCGCGTTCGGCTGGGAACGGGCACTGGACCTGCTGGACACGTTTCCGACGCGGACGCCCGCGGGCCGCCCCGGCTCGTGACCGGCGACCGCACCAAGAACAGGAGCAGCAACGATGCAGTACGCAAGGCTCGGTTCGACGGGCCTCGAGGTGTCGCGGATCTGTCTGGGCTGCATGACCTACGGCGTGCCCGGCCGCGGCACGCACGAGTGGACCCTCGACGAGGAGGCGTCACGCCCGCTGATCCGGCAGGCGCTGGAAGCGGGGATCACCTTCTTCGACACGGCCAACGTCTACTCCGACGGCACCAGTGAGGAGATCGTCGGCCGCGCGCTGCGCGACTTCGCCCGCCGCGACGACATCGTGCTCGCCACCAAGGTGCACGGCCGGATGCGGCCGGGACCCAACGGCGGCGGGCTGTCCCGCAAGGCGATCATGACGGAGATCGACCACAGCCTGCGCCGGCTGGGCACCGACTACGTCGACCTGTACCAGATCCACCGCTGGGACCCGCACACGCCGGTCGAGGAGACCATGGAGGCGCTGCACGACCTGGTGAGGGCGGGCAAGGTCCGCTACATCGGGGCGAGTTCGATGTACGCCTGGCAGTTCTCCAAGGCCCAGTACACGGCCCTGCTGCACGGCTGGACCCGCTTCGCCTCCATGCAGAACCACTACAACCTGCTCTACCGCGAGGAGGAGCGGGAGATGCTTCCCCTGTGCGCGGACCAGGGCGTCGGCGTCCTGCCGTGGAGCCCGTTGGCCCGCGGCCGCCTCACCCGCGACTGGGGCACCACCACCGGGCGCAGCGCCACCGACGCCTTCGGCGGCCGGCTCTACACGGAGGGCGACCGCGGCATCGTCGAGGCCGTCACCCGCGTCGCCGGGGACCGCGGGGTCCCGCGCGCCCAGGTCGCCCTCGCCTGGCTGCTGCGCCAGGACACGGTCACGGCGCCGATCGTCGGCGCGTCCAGGCCGGAGCACCTGCGGGACGCGGTGGCCGCGGTCGAACTGGAGCTGAGCGACAAGGAGGCCGAGGAGCTGGAAGGGCCGTACACACCGCACGCCGTCAGCGGTCACTGAGGGCGGCAATTGGCCTGTGCATCGGTCAGTAATCGCATTCCATCCACGGGAATTGACAATTCGTCAACACAGGGCGCCGGGAGCGTTATGCACAAAACCGCGTGATCCCTTGTTGCTCGCCGCTGGCCTGTGCAAAGGTGTGGCCAGTCGGCGAGCAGGCCATGGGCCCACCCTCTGCGCGGTGGACGTTCGAGATGCCGACACGCCTTTCTGGGGCGGATTTTTTGGTACGGACCAAATCCGCGGTGTGTATGGAGGAATGCGGCCGTGAAAGACCCGGGCACGTCCAATTCCCCCACGTCACCCGCTCCGTTCGGTACCACGGACGAGCAGTTGAGCGCCGAACTCCGGAAGTGGACGGGTACCTCGCCCACTCTGCTGCCCGTCGGTGAACTCCTCGACCGGCACTGGGAGTCGGCCTTCGCCTACGCACGGCTGTGCGCGGACGGCCCGCATCCCGCGGGCATGCTCACCACCGCGGCCTTCACCCGCCTGTTCGGCGAGTTCCTGCGGCAGTCCGGGCCGACCGCCGCCTGGCGGCCCCAACTGCTCGTCACCGTACGCCGGATCGCGGCGGAGTGGAGCGCGGACCACCGCCAGGAGATGCTGCACCCGGAGTTGAGGGCCGCGGGCGCCGACGGAGAGCGGATCGCGCCGCGGCTGCTGCCGCCGGGTGACCGGCGTCTGCTGTCCCGTGCGTTCCAGCGGCTGCCGCAGACGGGCCGCGCCCTGTTGTGGCACGCGGAGGTCGACGCCGAACCCCTCGCCGTCCCGGCCCGGCTGCTCGGCCTCGACGAGGAGGACGCGCGCGTCGAACTCGGGCGGGCCCGGGAGCGGTTGCGCGAGGAGTGCCTCCAGGCGCACCGCGAGGTCGCACCCCGGCAGGAGTGCCTGCTCTACCTGCGACTGCTCGACGTGACCTACCGGCGCGGCGGCGTCCACGTCGACCCCGATCTGCGCACGCACCTGGCCGGCTGCACGCACTGCCGGCACACCGCCGACCAACTGGCCCAGTTCAACGCGGACCTGGGTGGCGCGCTGGCCGAGGGAGTCCTCGGCTGGGGTGCCCGCGCCTACCGTGCCTCCCGCCTGGCCGGTCCCTCGGCCCTGACGGAACCGGAACACCCCGCGCCCGCCGCCGAGTCGGGGCCCGTCGCGTCCGCCGGGGGAGGGCCGTTCGCGTCGGGGCCGGTCGCGTCCGCCGGGGGAGGGCCGTTCGCGTCGGGGTGGCCGGAGACGCCGAGCGGGGGCGAGCCTTTCGCGCCGGATCCGTCCGGTCCGGTGGCCGCCGGCCAGGCCTACCCGGCCGGGCGGCCCGACGGCCCGGGCGGCGCCCTCGGCACCGACCCGGCGGGTGGGCCCGCCCCCGAGATGTCCGCCGCCGCGCCCTTCGCGGCCCCCGTCGCTGCCGAGCCCTGGGGTTCCGCCCCGCCGCCCGCCACCGCGGCCGTCGGCCCGGCCTCGCGTGCGGCACCGGCCGGTCGCGGTACCGGGGCCGAGCCGGCCTCTGCCGATCGCAGGGCGCCAACGCCGGACACGGAGCCGGTGCCGGCCGGCCGCGGCGCCGCGGCAGCGGGACCGGGGGACGGGGTGGCGTCGGCGGGCGGGACGGCCGGGGGCCGTGCGGCCACGCGGGGGCGGTCGGCCCGGAAGGCGGCGCGGCGGGCGCGGCAGCGGAACCTGGTCATCGCGGTGGCGACGGTGAGCGGGCTGGTCGTGCTGCCGCTCACGCTGTGGGCGGTGCTCGGCTCCGGGGACGGAACCCCCACACGCGCCGAACAACAGCCCTCCGGGCCGCCCGGCACCGGCGCCTCGGCCTCCGGACCGTCGTGGACCGGAGCCGGGACGGCGGCCAGGGGCACCCTGCGCGGACGGTTGCACAACGCCGCGTCCGGACTGTGCGTCGACGTCGTCGGCGAGAAGGCCGTCGACGGCGCGGAGACCGAGCTGGCGGCCTGCTCCTCGGCCCCCGGCCAGCAGTGGGTGTACGAGACCGACGGCCTGCTGCGCAGCGGCGCCGCGCCCGGCCTGTGTCTGGACTCCCACCTCGGCTACTCGGTACGGCTCGCCCCCTGCGTGGCCGGCTCCGGACCCGGCGCCAGGAACATCCGCTACGACTTCACCCTTCAGGGCATGCTCGTACCCCGTTTCGACCAGGACCTGGCCCTGACGCCCGCCGCCACCGACGGCGGTGGCGCCCTCGTGCTCAAGACCCGCGCGAAGAACGACACCCAGCGCTGGGCGATGGACTCCTCCGCGCCGGAGCTCCAGATGGAGGTCGTCAACTGGGACCTGGACGGCGGCTCGTCGGCCCGGCCCGGCCCCGGACCATCGGAGCCTGCGAAACCGGCGGAGACACCCGCCCCGGCCCGCAGCGCGCCCCGGACGACCCCGCCGCCCACGGCCGGCAGCGCCGAGCCGTCCGCCACGGACAGCTGTTCCTCCCACGGACACCCCTGTTCGTGGGACGACCGGAACAGGCGGCACCGCCACGGCGGCGGCCGCTGAACGACGTCAGCGGTGGTGCGGCGGCGGTGGAGGGGGCATCGTCGTGAGGTCCGGCGCCGCCTCCGGCCACACCAGCAGCACCGCGCAGGGCGCGTGGTCGACGGCGAACCGCGCGGCCGGACCCAGGCTGTGCGGGCCGAGCCGCTCACGGTCGCCGTCACGGGCCAGCACCAGCAGGTCCGCGTCCTCCGCGGCCCCCACCACCTCGCGCTCCACCCGCCCGCGCCGCTCCATCCGGGTGCACGGCCGCCCGAGCCGAGTCGCGGCGGCCTCGAGCAGCTCGGCCGCCGACGTGCCGCCGAGGTCCGTCAGCAGGTCGCCCGGGTCGCGCTCGGCGCGGCCGCGGCCGAGCAGCCCGGCGAAGGCCCCGTGCGCCACCGCGGGCACCTCCGGCCCGCTGACGTGCAGCAGGACGACGTCGGACGCGTGCGGAGCATGGGTGCGCACGGCGTCCACACAGGCGGGCCAGGTGCCCTCCACCAGCCAGGTGATCACACGCATCCGGTCGGCCTCCTTCCGTGTCACAGCACCGTCAGCGCCCCCCACAGTGCCACCACGGCCGGCACGAGCGCGGCCGGCACGGCCAGCAGACCCAGCCGGGTGAACTCCTTGAGGTCCACACCGTGTTCGTGCTGGTGCACGATCCGTCGCCACAGCAGGGTCGCCAGCGACCCGGCGTAGGTGAGATTCGGGCCGATGTTGACGCCGAGCAGCACGGCGAGGACGGCCCCCGGCCCGGTCGGCGCGGTCAGCGGCAGCAGGACCAGCACCGCGGGCAGGTTGTTGATCAGGTTGGCGAGGACGGCGGCCAGCGCGGCGACGGCGAGCAGAGCGAGCAGTCCCGTACCGCCGGGCAGGAGGTGCCCGAGGGCACCGGCGAGACCGTTGTCGACCACCGCGCGGACCACGATGCCCAGGGCCAGGACGAAGGCGAGGAAGGACGGAGCAGCGGCCCGCACCACGCTCAGCGCACTCGCCCTGCGCCGCAGCAGTGCGCGCCCTGCCAGTACCAGCGCCCCCGCCAGGGCGGCCCACACCGGTGCCACGCCGAACGCGGAGGCCACGACGAACCCGGCGAGCGTGCAGGCCACGGTGACCAGGGCGAACAGCGGCAGCTCGGGTGTCTCGCCGGTGCGCGGCGAGGGCACCGCGGCGGTCAGGTCGCGGGCGAAGAAGCGCCGGAACACCACGTACTCGGCTCCGATCGCCACCAGCCACGGCAGCGCCATCAGCGCCGCGAACCGGGTGAAGCTCAGCCCGCTCTCCGCGAACGCCAGCAGGTTGGTGAGGTTGGAGACGGGCAGCAGCAGCGACGCCGTGTTGGACAGATGCGTGCAGGCGTAGACGTGCGGCTTGGGCCGTACGCCGGTGCGGGCGGCGGTGGCGAACACGACCGGCGTGAGCAGCACGACCGTGGCGTCCAGGCTGAGCACGGCGGTGATGGCGGACGCCAGCGCGAACACGGCGGTCAGCAGCCGCACCGGGCGGCCGCGCGCCCGGCGGGCCATCCACGCCCCGCAGGCATGGAACAGCCCCTCCACGTCGCAGAAGTGGGCGAGCACCAGCACCGCGGCGAGGAACCCGACCACCGGTCCCAGCCGTTCGGCCTCGGCCCGCGCGTGGTCCAGCGGGATCGCGCCGGTGGCGACGGCGATCCCGGCGGCGGGCACGGCCATGACCGCCTCGGGCCAGCCGAAGGGACGGACGACGGCCCAGGCGAGCACGGCGACGAGCAGGACGACCGAGAGGGCCTCGGCCAGCGGGGTGTTCAGAGCGGTGTTCCTCAGGACGTGACCGATGGTGCCCGCCCATCAAAGCAAAGGGCCGTGCCGGACCTGCGCGGGAGAGCGCCGCCGACGGTACGGGTCAGGGCTCGGTGCCGGGGCTGAGAACCGTCAGGAACACCGAGGAGGCGTTGCCGCCCACGGGCACCTGGCCGGCCGTCCACCTCACCGTGAGGTGGTCGCGCTCGTCCGGCGGTGTGACGATCAGCGAGGCGGGCGTCGCCGTCCTCGCCCCGCTCACTCCGGGGTTGGAGAAGGTCAGCCCCGCCCAGGCGCTCTGGCCGGGCTTCAGCGTCACCGTGGTGGGGGTGCCCGAGGACCGCCGCTTCGGGTCCGGGCCCAGCTGCCTGCCGGAGGCGTCCACGAAGGCGGCGCCGGGATAGCCGTGCACGGTGCAGGTGCGGCCGGAGGTGTTCGTCAGGACGACCGGGAAGTTCTCCTGCCCGGCGCCCGGGTTCTCACGGCCCACCGACGCCCTGAGTTCGGAGGTGTGACAGCGGGTGCTCGTGGCGGGGGCGGGGGTGCCGCCCGTGTGCCGGGCGGTGCCCGGGGCGGAGCCGGTGGCCGTGCCGCTCGGGGGCGCGGCGCCGCCGCTGGGCGCGGAGCTCGTGGCGGGAGCCGTGCCGGGGGCCGTCCCGGCGGTGGCGCCGCCGGTCGCGGGCGCGGCGGTGCCGGACACCTTCTGCGGAGCACCGCTCGTGCCGTTGCCGTTGCCGTGGCCGCAGGCGGTCAGCGGCAGGCCCAGCAGGGCGACCGCGCCGACGAGCAGGGCCGCCCGGCGGGCGGACGGGGACTTGTGCGCCATGTTCCACACTCCTGGGTCGCTCGCACGCGGTGACCGCGTGCCTACGGCGCCGGGTGCGCCGTCCTGAGTGTCCGATGCACGGACCGGGCGAAAAGTTCGCGGCCGGCCGCACCTTTCTCCCGGTGACTTCTTCTCTCCCGGTGACTTCTTCCCGCGCGGACCCCGGCCGGCTCTCACCCGTACGGGGTCGAGCGGCTCCAGCCGGTACGAGGTCGAGCGGCTCTCACCCGTACGGGGTCGACCTGCTCGACCTCGTACGGGGTCAGGTGACGCGCAGGGATCCCAGTACCCGGTCGGTCGCGTCGCCGCCGCCGCGCTGACGGATCTGCACGTACACCTGCGGCTGCCCGCCGCCGGCCGGGACCAGCGCGGTCTCCGTGAGCCGGCCGCCGCCGGGGCAGTCGCTCCAGGCCCGGATCCGGCCGTGCCACCGCCCACCGGTGTAGGCGCGGACGCCGTCGTAGTGGCAGCCCGGGTGACCGAGCGCGTCGACCCGGGCGGTGACGTCGCCGTGCTCGCTCAGTCCGGCGAACACCCCGCGTACGTCGGCCCCGAGGTCCTGCCACCGGGTCAGGTCGTCGGCGACGGCGAGCCCCGGCTCGTGCCCGGCGGGCAGCCCCAGCGCCGCGGGATCCCAGCCGGAGTCGCGCAGTTGGCGCCCCCATCCGTCGGGTACCCGCACCGCGATCCGGCCGGTGGCGTCCTCGACGCCCACGCCGGACGCCGGGGACGGCCGGTTCACCAGGGCGAAGGCGGCCCCGGCGACGGCGACGGCCGCCACGGCGGCGGCCAGCGCGACGGTCCTGGACCGCCCGCGCGGACGGACGGCGGCCGCCTGGGCCGAGGCCAGCCGTTCCAGCTCGTTTGCGAACGCCTCGGCGGTGGGCCAGCGCCGCTCCCGGTCCGGTTCCAGGGCCCGCATCAGGGCCCGGGCGACACCGGGGTCCAGGCCCGGCCGCAGCCGCTCGGGCCGTACCACCGCGCCGGGCTCGGCGGGCACCGTGCCCGTGACGAGCCGGTAGCCGACCGCGCCCAGTCCGTAGACGTCCGCCCGTGCGTCGATGCCCGCGCAGGGCCCGGCCTGCTCAGGCGGCCGGTACCCGGCCGAACCCGCCGCCAGGGTCAGCCCCGAGGCCTGCGCCAGGCTCTTGGCGAGCCCGAGATCGGCGAGCAGCACCCGGTGGGTGCCGTCCGGCGCGGTGCGCAGCAGCACGTTGCTCGGCTTGACGTCCCGGTGCACGATGCCCGCCTCGTGCAGGGCGTGGGCGGAACGGGCGGCCAGCGCGGTCAGCCGCAGGGCCTCCGGCACCGGCAGCGGACCGGCGTCGAGCAGGTCGGCGAGGGTGCCGGCGTCGGCGTACTCCATGACGAAGTACGGTCTGCCGTCGGGCAGTTCACCGATGTCGTAGACCTGGGCCACCCGGGACGAGCCGGCCCTGCGCAGCAGCCGTGCCTCGGCCAGGAACCGCTCGCGCACGTCGAGGCGGTGGGACCAGTTCTCGGCGAGGACCTTGACGGCCACGGGGGCCTCGAGCTCGTCGTCGTGGGCGAGCCACACCGTGCCGAAGGCGCCCGTGCCCAGGCGCCGTTCGAGCCGGTAGCGGCCGATCCGCTCGAGGGAGTGCATGCGACTATCATGCCTCCCCGGGATCGACGCAAAGGGGGCCTTGTCGTGCAGAACGCCGCGCCGGTCGAAGACCTCGCCCGCCGTGCCGCCGCCGGTGACGGCGCCGCGCTGGAGGCCCTGCTCCAGCAGGTCCGGCCCGAGGTGGTCCGGCGCTGCGGGCGTTTCCTGCCCTGCCGCGAGGACGCCGAGGAGGCCGCGCAGGACGTGCTGCTCCAGATCGCGCGGAGGATCACCTCCTTCGAGGGCCGCAGCCGCTTCGGCACCTGGCTCTACACGGTCGTCGCCAACTGCTGCCGCCAGAAGTACCGGGAGCTCAAGCGCCGCGCCGCCGAGCAGCCCGCGCGGATCGAGCCCGCGCAGTACGCCGACCCGCGCACCACGAGCGTCATCGCGGGCTCCCGGGTGGACCTGCTGGAGGCGCTGGACCGGCTGGAGCGGGAGCATCCCCACCTGGTGGCTCCGCTGGTGTACCGGGACATCTGCCGGCTGGAGTACGCCGAGGCCGCCGAGCGGGCGGGCATCCCGCTGGGCACGCTCAAGTCGCGGCTGTACGAGGCACGGCGGCGGGTGCGGCCCTGGCTGGCCGACGGATCCTGAGGCGCGGCCGGGCTCACTCGTCGTCGAGCAGGCTGAGCTCCGCCCAGATCGTCTTGCCCTCGGCCGTGTGCCTGCTGCCCCACCTCCGGGTGAGCTGGGCGACCAGCAGCAGGCCGCGGCCGCCCTCGTCCCAGGTCTTGGCACGGCGCAGGTGCGGAGCGGTGTGGGTGGTGTCGGACACCTCGCAGGTCAGGTGCGACTCGTCGTGGATGAGTCGGAGCCGTATGGGCGGGGTGCCGTACCGGATCGCATTGGTGACCAGCTCGCTGACCACCAGTTCGGTGGTGAACGCGGCCTCGCTCAGCCCCCAGTCGTCGAGCCGGTCGACGACCTGCTTGCGGACCGGCGCGACCAGTGACGGGTCGGCGGGGATCTCCCAGGTCGCCACCTGGGAGGGTGGCAGGGCGCGGGTGCGGGCCAGCAGTAGCGCCGCGTCGTCGGAGGCGCCGCCCGCCGGCAGCAGGGTGTGCAGGACGCGGTCGCAGATCTCCTCCAGCGAGCCGCTGCGGGCGGCCAGCGCGTCGCACAGCAGCCGGTGCCCGGCGTCGGTTTCCCGCTCGCGGCTCTCGACCAGCCCGTCGGTGTAGAAGGACAGCACGCTGCCTTCCGGCAGTTGGAGCTCGACGCTCTCGAACGGCAGCCCGCCCAGGCCCAGCGGCGGACCGGAGGGCAGCTCGACCCGGCGGGGCGGGCCGTCCGGCGGGACCAGCACCGGCGGCGGGTGCCCGGCGCGGGCGAGCGTGCAGCGCTGGGAGACCGGGTCGTACACCGCGTACAGACAGGTCGCGCCGACCTCGCCGGGCCGTCCCTCGGCCCCGGCCTCGGCGGACAACCGGGCCACCACGTCGTCCAGATGGGTGAGCAGCTCGTCCGGGGCGAGATCGATGTCGGCGAGGGTGCGCACGGCGGTGCGCAGCCGGCCCATGCTGGCCGAGGCCTGCACACCGTGCCCGAGGACGTCCCCGACGACCAGGGCGACCCGCGTCCCGGACAGCGGGATCACGTCGAACCAGTCGCCGCCCACCCCGGCCCGGGCCGCCGGGAGGTAGCGGGAGGCCGCTTCCACCGCGGCGGTCCGCGGCAGGCTGCGCGGCAACAGGCTGCGCTGGAGGGCGAGGGCGGTCTCCCGCTCGCGGGAGTAGCGCCGGGCGTTGTCGACGCAGACGGCGGCGCGGGCCGTGACCTCCTCGGCCAGCAGCACGTCGTCGGGCATGAACGGGGCGGGCTGCCGGAACCGGGTGAACACGGCGACCCCGAGGGTCACGCCCCTGGCCCGGATCGGCACGGACATCGTGGCGTGGACGCCGAGTTCGCGGGCGTGCAGGCGGCGCACCGGGTCCCAGGACAGCCACTTCTCGAGGTCGCCCGACTCCTTGGAGATCACCACGGAGTGGCCCGTGACCAGGGAGGCGCCCTGTGGGGAGGTGGCCGGGTACAGCTCGGTCCGCCCGGCGACGGCCAGCGCCTCAGGGCTGCCCGCGTTGACGGAGCGGTGGGCGGCCCGGCGCAGCACGACCGGCATCGTCACCGGCCCGGTGAGCGGTTCCCCGCCGTGCTCGGGCGGATCCAGCAGGTCGACGCTGACGAAGTCGGCGAGGGCCGGGACACAGACGTCGGCGAGTTCCTGCGCCGTCCGGGCGACGTCGAGGGTGGTGCCGATGCGGACACTCGCCTCGTTGACCAGTTGCAGCCGTTCGCGCGCCCGGTACTGCTCGGTGAAGTCGTGCGCGGCGACGCACACCCCGCGCACCCGTCCCTGCCGGTCGGTGATCGGGGACATCCGGGCCAGCCAGGCGGTCACCTGGCCGTCGCCGCCTATCGGCACATACGTCCGCACGTCGTTCCCCCGGCCGGTGGTGAGGACCCGGTGCATGTGCCGCTCGAAGTCCTCGCTCTGCCGGCGGCCGCCGATCTCGGAGAGGCGCAGGCCCCGCAGCCGATCGGCCGGCACCCCGAGCACGTCCGCCATGGCGGCGTTCATCCCGTGCAGCCGCAGCCGCTCGTCGTAGATCGCCACGGCGCAGGGGGACTGCATGAGCTCGGCCCGGACCAGCGGGTCGTCGGGGTCCGGGGGGCCGCCGCCCTCCAGCGGGGTGACCAGGAGCCAGTTGCCGCCGTCCTCGGGGCGCCGGTGGTGGGCCAGGACCCAGACGGGCACGGCACGCCCGTCGCGGTGACGCACGGTCAGCGTGCCGTTCCAGCGCGGCTCGTCGGGAAGGCGGGTGTCCGGGCGGTCGGCCAGCAGGGTCGCGGCCCGCTCGCCCAGTACCTCCTCGGGCGCCCAGCCGAGCAGTCGGCGCGCGCCCTCGTTCCATTCGACGAGGACGCCGTGCTCGTCGACGACGGCGCGAGCCGTGGCGGCATCGTCGAACGGATACACGGGGCTCATCGTCGCCACTCCATCGCGCACACTCACAGTGAACAGGTGCGTCACTTCCGTTCCAGCCTAGTGCGTACCGGCGCCGTACGGACGGCGACCCCCCTGCCGGTCGAACGCGGTCACGCGGCAGGGGGGCGCCGTGCGGCGCGCCGGCGCCGGGGACGGACGCGTCGGCGCCGCGGGGGGAAGGCCGGGGCGGCCGTCCGGCGGGAAGGCCGTGCCGGCGGCCCGGGAGGCAACACGTCCCGTCGGGACCGTTGACGGATGTCATGGCTGCAACAAGCATGGTGCCTTCGTCCTTGGGAGCGCTCCCATGGACGCCGCCCGTACCTCCTCCGAGGAGCTCAGACGTGAAACGACGCAGAACCACCCTGCTGTCCGTGGCAGCCCTGCTCGCGGCGGCCCTCACCACCCTGCCGTCCGCCCCGCGGGCCCTGGCCGACGAGGTCGAGCAGGTCAGGAACGGCACCTTCGACACCACCGCCGAGCCGTGGTGGACGACCAGCAACGTCACCGCGGGCCTGTCCGACGGCCGGCTGTGCGCGGACGTGCCCGGCGGCACCGCCAATCGCTGGGACGCCGCCGTCGGGCAGAACGACATCACCCTGGTGAAGGGCGAGACCTATCGGCTGTCGTTCACGGCGACCGGCACCCCCGACGGGCATGTCGTACGGGCGCTCGCGGGGCTCTCGGTGGCGCCCTACGACACCTGGTTCGAGGTGAGCCCGCAGCTGAGCGTCTCGGGGAACGCCTACTCCTACACCTTCACGTCCCCCGTCGACACCACCCAGGGCCAGGTCGCCTTCCAGCTCGGCGGCACCGCGGACCCCTGGCGCTTCTGCCTGGACGACGTGTCGCTCCTCGGTGGCGTCCCGCCGGAGGTCTACGGGCCCGACACCGGGCCGCGGGTACGGGTCAACCAGGTCGGCTATCTCCCCGGCGGCCCCAAGAACGCCACGCTGGTCACCGATGCCGGCGCCAAGCTGCCCTGGCGGCTGCACGACGCCCGCGGGACCGTCGTGGCCCACGGCTGGAGCGCGCCGCGGGGCACGGACGTCTCCTCCGGGCAGAGGGTGCACTCGATCGACTTCGGCACCTACAAGGGGAGCGGCAAGGGCTTCACGCTGGTCGCCGACGGCGAGACGAGCCACCCGTTCGACATCGGCGCCGGTGTCTACGACCAGCTCCGCCTGGACTCGCTCAAGCACTACTACACCCAGCGCAGCGGCATCCCGATCCGCGAGGACCTGCGGCCCGGCTACGCCCGCCCGGCCGGCCACCTGAACGCCGCCCCCAACCAGGGCGACGCCAAGGTGCCCTGCCGGCCGGGCCTGTGCGACTACACGCTGGACGTCACCGGCGGCTGGTACGACGCCGGCGACCACGGCAAGTACGTCGTCAACGGCGGCATCACGACCTGGGGACTGCTGAGCACCTACGAGCGCACCCTGTACGCGCGCACCGCCCGGCCCGCGAGCCTCGGTGACCGGACGCTCGCCCTCCCGGAGAGCGGTAACAAGGTGCCCGACATCCTGGACGAGGCCCGCTGGGAGCTGGAGTTCCTGCTGAAGATGCAGGTGCCCGCCGGGCAGCCGCTGGCCGGCATGGCGCACAGCAAGATTCATGACGAGCAGTGGACCGGGCTGCCGCTGCTGCCGAGCCAGGACCCGCAGAAGCGCGAACTGCACCGGCCGACCACCCAGGCGACCCTGAACCTGGCGGCGACGGCCGCGCAGGCGGCCCGCCTCTACGAGCCCTACGACCGGGCGTTCGCGGCGAAGGCCCTGCGTGCCGCACGCACGGCCTGGACCGCGGCCCTCGCCCGTCCGGCTCTCTACCCGGACCCGGACGACGGCATCGGCGGCGGCGCCTACCCCGACGACAACGCCACCGACGAGTTCTACTGGGCGGCCGTCGAGCTGTATCTCACCACCGGTGAGCGGCAGTTCGCCGACTACGTGACCAAGTCCCCCCTGCACACGGCCGACATCTTCGGCAGCGTCAGCTTCGACTGGGCCGCGACCGCGGTGCCCGCCCGCCTCGACCTCGCCACCGTCCCGAGCAGGCTGTCCGGCCGGGAGAAGGTGCGCCAGTCGGTGATCAAGGGCGCGGACAAGTACCTCGCCACGCTGAAGGCGCAGCCCTACGGCATGCCGTACGCGCCCGCGAACAACATGTACGACTGGGGCTCCAACAGCCAGATCCTCAACAACGCCCGCGTCCTCGCCGCCGCCTACGACCTCGACGGCGCCACCAAGTACCGCGACGGCGCGGTGCAGAGCATGGACTACATCCTGGGCCGCAACGCCCTCAACATCTCCTACGTCACCGGCTACGGCACGGTCAGCTCCCACAACCAGCACAGCCGCTGGTACGCCCACGAGCTCGAGCCGAGCCTGCCGAACCCGCCCAGGGGCACCGTCGCGGGCGGGGCCAACTCCAGCATTCAGGACCCGTACGCGCAGAGCAAACTCCAGGGCTGCGTGGGCCAGTTCTGCTACATCGACGACATCGAGTCCTGGTCGACCAACGAGACGGCCATCAACTGGAACGCGGCGCTGGCCTGGATGGCCTCCTTCGCGGCGGACCAGGGCCGGCAGGCCGGGCCGCCCGCTCACCCCGGACGCGGGTGAGCGAGCCGGACCGCAGGAGCGCCGCCGCGTCCCCAGCGGAGCGGCGGCGCGCGGCCCCGACTGCCGCGGATCCGTCCCTCGGTACCGCTGTCCCACCACTGTGACCAGCGGATATTTACGGGAAAGTACCCGCGCGGTACCGTGTGGACCATGCCAGCTCTGAATGTGGAGTTCAGCGACCGCGAGCTCGAGGACCTGCGCCAGATCGCCAAGGAACGCGGCACGTCGATGAAGGCACTGGTGCGCGAGGCCGCCGCCGCGGACATAGCCCGGCACCGGGCCCTCCAGGAGGGCGCCGAGGCCTTCCGGCGGTTCTTCACCGCCCACGCGGACGAGTTCGCGACGGCCTTTCCCGAGGACGAGACAGCCACGAAGGGCGAGGGGCGGGCGGCCTGACCGATGACCCCCGTCATCCACATCGACGTGCCCTGGCTGCTCCAGCGCCACGAGGAGGTCCTGCCGGACCAGCCCGCCGTCGACGACTTCTCGGCCCTGGTGGCCGCGGTCGCCCGCCACCGTGTCGACCCGCCGCGTCTCGGCGTCAATTCGGATCCCGCCTGGCGGGCCGCCGCCCTGCTGCACACCCTCGCCGTGCTCAAACCCCTGCCGTCGGCCAACGCCCGTTTCGCCTGCGCGACGGCCGTGGCCTACATGTTCGTCAGCGGCGTCGGCATCGACCCGCCCTACGGCGCGCTCGTCGACCTCACCCGCGACCTGATGTCCGGCAAGGCCGACGTCTACGGCGCCGCCGACCGCTTGCGCTCCTGGGAGATCTGACACCACTCGCCGTACGCCCCCGGGGCCGCAGGCCGTGGGGTGGGAGGAACACGGTCGGCGGTCCGGCGCGCGCAGGAGAGCCGCCGTCCCGCGCCGGGCCTGGAGAGGCCGAAACCAGTGCACTCCCGGGCCGGTCGCGCGGGGAGCGTGCGCGCGGCGCCGATGTGTGCGCGTGCTTCACACGGGGCGCGCGGCGACGACGGGAACGCGTAGGCGTGCACCGCTCGGTGGTGTACGCCCACAGCGCCCGGTGACGTCCCGCTTCCTGAATTTCCGTCAATGATGCCCGTGTTGTCGGGATGTCTTGTTGTGTGTCAACGAGCTGTGCAAGGCTGAGCGGCCCGTGCGTGGGCAAGGGCCGGTCCTGAAGGGACAGTTGGGGAGTCGCGCCGATTCGTCCGCCGGCCGTGTGCCAGACCCGCGGGCCCGCTCCACACAGGTACGTACCAAAGGAAGCCTCTTCGTGCCCACCCCCCACCCCTCCCGTCCTCCCAGCCCGCCGCCCGGCGGGATCCCCGGGGAGTCCGACGAATCCCTCGCCGCCCGGCTCACCGGCAGCACGGACGACGAAGTCGGCCACTGCGTCGCCCTGCTGATCGCCCGCCACTGGCAGCCGGTCCACGACTACGCGGTGATCTGCCTCGCCTCCCCGGCGCCCCTCGCGGCCATGGTGACCTCGGCCGCCTTCCATCAGGTCTTCGACCGGCTGACCCTGGGCGAGCCGGGCACCGCGCTGCGCCCCCGGCTGCTGCTGACCGTGCGGGACACGGTCCGGCTGTGGGCCGCCGAGGACCGCCTGTCCGCCGCCCTGCCCGAGCTGCACAAGCCCGCCGGTGGCCGGGGCATGCGGGCCGCCGCGACCCTGGTCCCGGAGAACCGCCGGCTCGCCCAGCGGTCCTTCGAGGGCCTCGTCCCGGCCGCCCGGTGCCTGCTGTGGCACACCGAGGTGGAGGCCGAACCGCTGGGCGTCCCGGCCGGGTTGCTGGGCATGGACCCCGACACCGCCTCCCGCACCCTGGAGGAGGCCAGGGACAAGTTCCGCGAGGGCTGCGTGCGCGCCCACCGCGACCTCGCGCCGACCGACGACTGCCGCTTCTACAACCGGCTGCTCGACGTGCCGATCCGCCGCGGCGGTGCCCTGCTGCCGGACGTCGAGCGGCATCTGGACGACTGCCGCTACTGCCGCGACGCCGCCGGGCAGCTCGGCCAGGTGGAGAACGCACCGGGCGTGCTGCTCGCCGAGGCGGTGCTCGGCTGGGGCGCCCGCCGCTACGTCGACTCCCGCCCGGGCCGCGCCGGGCACGCCGCGCGCACGAAAGGCTCCGCCCGGCACGGCGGGGGACGGTCGGCCGGCTCCGGCCGGCGCCGGCTGCTGTCCCGGATCGCCGCGCCGGTCCGCCGCGCCCCGGCCGGCCCGCGGTCGTCCCGGGCGCTGCGCACCGGTCTCGGCCTCGTCTCCGCCTCCCTGCTCGCGACCGTGCTCGGCGTCAGCCTGTGGTCGCACGGCGACGGCACCGCCCCGGCGGCGTCAACCGGCGCGTCCGGCACGCGGGACACGGCGCACGGTGCCGGGTCCGAGGCCCCGTCCGGCGGTTCCGCGGCACCCGGCACCGCCTTGCCGTCCCCGTCGACCGAGGAGACCCGGCTGCGCAACATCGAGGCCGGCCTGTGTCTGGCCGTCCGGGGCGAGCCGAAGGCCGGAGCGGTCACCGCACTGGCCGAGTGCTCCTCGGCCTGGAGCCAGCGGTGGACGCTGGAGGACGACGGGCTGCTGCGCAGCGTCGCCGACCCCGGCCTGTGCCTGGACTCGCACGCGGACGCGGGCGTGGTCGTCCTCGGCACCTGCGCGGAGGCCGGTGACGAGCGGGGCCCCGACGTGCGCTACGACGTGGGCGCGCGGGGAGAGTTGCTGCCCCGCTGGGGCGAAGGACTCGCCCTGACCTCCGCCTCGCCGCAGGCGGACGCGGACATCGTCGTCAAGGTCGGCGACGGCACGGCCGCGCAGCGCTGGGCGGCCGACTCCGCTTCGGTGACTCCGGGGCCGCTGTCGGTCGCCGGGCCGGGCACGCCGTCCGCCCGCGGGGCCGCACCGCCGGACGTCACCATGTGAGCGGTCGTGGCCGCCGCCCGCGTCCGGGCGGCGGCCACGACCGGCCGGCTCGGGTCAGGCCGGGTCCTCGACGAGGTCGCCCGAGCCGACCGTGGCCGGCCCGGCGTGTCCCGTCAGGGCGAGCGTGAGGTCGAACTCCGCGAGCAGACAGCGGATCACGTGCTCGACGCCCGCCTGGCCGTCCAGGCCGAGCCCGTACGCGTACGGCCGGCCCAGCAGCACCGCCCGCGCACCGAGGGCGAGCGCCTTGAACACGTCGTCCCCGGTGCGCACACCGCTGTCGAACAGGACCGTCAGCCGGTCGCCGACCGCCTCGGCCACCCGGGGCAGCGCGTCGGCGGCCGCGACGGAGCCGGCCACCTGGCGCCCGCCGTGGTTCGACACCACCACGCCGTCCATACCGGCGTCGGCGGCCAGGCGCGCGTCGTCGGGGTGCAGGATGCCCTTCAGGACGATCGGGCCGTCCCAGTTCTCCCGCAGGAAGGCCAGATCCGGCCAGGTCTTGCCGGGGTCGGCGAACATGCCCACGAAGTGCAGCACCGCCGCGTTGGGATCCTCGTGCACCGGCTTCGCCAGACCCGCCCGGAAGGCCGGGTCGGAGAAGTAGTTGGCGGTGCCCACGCCGTGCAGGAACGGCAGGTACGCCTGGTCCAGATCGCGGGGCCGCCAGGCCAGCAGCGGTGTGTCCAGGGTGACCACCAGGACGCTGAACCTGGACGCCCCGGCCCGGCTCAACAGGCTCCGGGTCACCTCGCGGTCCTTGGCCCAGTACAGCTGGAACCAGCGCTCGGCGTCCCCCATCGCCTCGGCGACCTGCTCCATGGGCGTACTGGAGGCCGACGACAGGACGAACGGCACGCCCTGCGCCGCGGCGGCACGCGCCGCCGCCGGCTCCGCGTCCGGGTGCAGGATCGACAGCACCCCGACCGGCGCCAGCGCCAGCGGGGCCGGCAGGGTCCGGCCGAGCACCTCCACCGACAGGTCGCGCGCGTGGACGTCCCGGAGCATGCGCGGCACGATCCGGCGCCGGTCCAGGGCGGCCCGGTTGGCCCGCGCCGTACTGCCGTTGCCCGCACTGCCCGCCACATAGCCCACCGGGCCGGGGCCGAGCCGTCGCTCGGTCAGCTCCTCCAGGCGGGTCAGGTCGGTGGGCAGCCGCGGTACCGCGCCCGTCATGCCGTTGAGATAGATCTCGTACTGGAAGTCCGCCCAGTGCTTCGCCATCCGTCCCTCCCGAAGTCGCCCGTCACGCGCGTGACCCGACGATACTGGCCGGTAGGCGCGGGCCGGCACCTCCGGGAACCGACCGCCCGCTCGTCAGTCCGCGGCCGCGGACTCGACCAGGATCCGGGCCAGTTCGCCCGGCCGGGAGAACATCGGCCAGTGGCCGGTGCCCATCTCCACCAGCTCCCATCGCTCGCTCTTCAGCGCCTCGGCCACGACGGGCATCGGCTCGGCCCCGTCCAGCAGGCACTTGACGTACGTCGCGGGCAACTCGTCCAGCGGACGCTTCAGCACGGCCGGTTCGGTGAGCGAGGCGCCGGGGTGCGGCGTGCCCTCGGTGACGATGCGCTGGATCTGCTCGTCGGTCAGCTCCTGGCCGGCGTAGTCGTCCGGAGGGAGGGGTGGCCAGGTGCGGTCGTTCGCGTCGAGCTCCCGGCGGACCTGGTCGCCGCCGATGCCCGACACGAACGCCTTGCCGTCCAGCGGCACGTTGGAGTCGACGAACACAACGCGCCGCAGCCTGTCGCCGATCCGCTCGGCGGCCTGACCGACCGGGATGCCCGAGTAGCTGTGCCCGACGAGGACGACGTCCCGCAGATCGTGGCGCTCCACGTGGCCGACGATGTCCTGGACGTGGGTCCGCTGCCCGGCCGGCAGGTCCCTCTTCTCGGCGAGACCGCTGAGGGTGAGGGCGTGGACGTCGTGCCCGGCCTCCCGCAGACCGGGCACGACCTCGTCCCACGCCCAAGCACCCAGCCACGCGCCGGCCACCAATACGAAGTGAGTCATGCCGGCCAACGTACCGGGCGGGTGTGACAACGCTCCGCGATTCGCGCACCGCCGACGCGCGCGGCCGCCCGCGCCGGCGGGCCGCCTCGCGGACCGGTCAGCCGGCCTCGGCGGGCACCGGCACCACGCCGCCGTCCTGCGCGCCCGGTCCGGTGACCGGCGGTACCGGGACGTCGACGGCACGGGCCAGCCGCGGACCCTCGGGACCGTAGACCGCCCGGGGCTCGGGGAACAGCCACAGCAGCGCCAGGAACAGCACCGCGGCCGACGCCAGCGACAGCGGCAGGCTGATGTCGACGCCGTTCGCCACGTCGCCCAGGGGGCCGACGAACTGCCCCGGGATGTTGGTGAACAGCACCCCGATGAGCGCCGACACCCACCAGGCGGTCAGGCCGCGCCAGTTCCAGCCGTGCGTGAACCAGTACCGGCCGCCGCGCTGACGGCGGTTGAAGACCTGGAGAGCGTCCGGGTCGTACCAGCCGCGGCGGGTGTAGAAGCCGAGCATCATCACGACCATCCACGGCGTGGTGCAGGTGACGATCATCGTGGCGAACGTCGAGATCGACTGCACCAGGTTCAGCGCGAACCGCCCGATGAAGATGAACGCGAAGGCCAGCAGTCCGACCAGCACGGTCGCCCGCACCCGGGACAGCCACGGGACCACCGAAGCGAAGTCCAGACCGGTGCCGTACAGGGAGGTCGTGCCGGTCGACATGCCGCCGATCAGCGCGAGCAGGCACACCGGCAGGAAGAACCAGCTCGGCGAGATCGCGAGCAGCCCGCCGACGAAGTCCGGAGCGGCGGGGTCCACGTACGCGGGGGCCTTGGTGGCGATGATGCTCGCCGCCGCCAGGCCGAAGACGAACGGCAGCAGGGTGGCGATCTGCGCCAGGAACGCGGCGCCGACC
Organism: Streptomyces sp. NPDC091412; assembly: GCF_044756885.1. Lineage (NCBI taxonomy): Bacteria > Bacillati > Actinomycetota > Actinomycetes > Kitasatosporales > Streptomycetaceae > Streptomyces > Streptomyces sp. NPDC091412. The sequence goes on from NZ_JBIVTV010000009.1 coordinate 168,677, forward strand.
ACCCGGCGGCGCGGGGCGTCGGCCGGGATGTAGCGCGACCAGTCGCCGAGAAACGCGCCGAAGGAGACCGGGTTGGACAGCACGATCAGGGCCGCGCCGATGAACGACGGCCAGAACATCGACCGCGTGGCCGCGTCCGCCGAGGCGGTGAACACCCCGGCGTACCCCGGGTCGAAGTCCCCGGCGAACGCGACCGCGCCGAGCAGGAACAGCACGCTCGCGGAGGTCACCGCGATCTTGTTGACGAACAGCATGAAGCGGAAGCCGTACACGCAGACCACGAGGACCAGCGCGGCGAACAGCGCGTAGGCGACGGCGTACGAGGCGGTGCCGCGCGGCAGGCCGAAGAGCCGGTGCGCGCCGCCGACCAGCGCGTCGCCGGAGCTCCACACCGAGATGGAGAAGAACGCGGTGGCGGTCAGCAGCGACAGGAACGAGCCGACCACGCGGCCGTGGACACCCAGGTGCGCCGAGGACGAGACCGCGTTGTTGGTGCCGTTGACGGGGCCGAACACCGCCATCGGGCACAGGATCAGCGCTCCCGCGACGACCCCGAGGACGGTGGCCGCCAGGCCCTGCCAGAAGGAGAGGCCGAACAGGATCGGGAAGGCGCCCAGCACACAGGTGGAGAAGGTGTTCGCGCCGCCGAAGGCGATGCGGAACAGGTCCAGGGGCCTGGCGGAGCGGTCGGCGTCGGGGATGCGCTCGATGCCGTGGCTCTCGACCTCGGTGAGGGACGGCGTGGCGGGGGAGGGGGCGGGCGGCTGGGCCTGCGGTGACTGCTGCGGGGACATGGGAGCTCCATCGGAGGACGGCGGTGGAGCGCGTGGTGGCGCGGCGGGTGGACGGGCGCTCGCCGGCGCGGGGTGTGCGGCGGGGAAAGGGCACCGTCCTCGGGGGTCCGCTGACGCTAAGGCGCCGTGCGTGAGCCGCACCAGAGGACGGTTCGTCCATCTTTCACGCCACCGGTGGATGAATCCTCCACCCTCCGTTCACCCCTCCCCGTTGGGGATGCCCCGGCCGCGGGTGTCCTCGTCGTGAGCCTCCTCGTCGTGGGCGTCCTCCGGCCGGGCATCGGGTCCCTGGGCCCGGACCCGCTGTACGTGTTCCAGCGACGCGCGCAGTTCGCCGAGCCAGTCGTCGGTGTGCCGCTGGACCAGGCGCACGCACCAGGCGAGGGCGTCGCTGCGGCTGCGGGCGACGCCGCCCGCGATCAGGGTGTCGAGGACCTGGCGCTCGGGCTGGCGCAGCCGGGTCATGACGGGCGCGGCGACATGCGTGAACAGCGCGCGCCGCCCGGCGCACTCCACGCCCCAGGACACCTTCCGGCCGAACCGGTGCTCGGCCTCGCGGGCCACCGCCATCCGGTCCTCCCGGGTGCGCTCCCGGAACTCCCCCACCCGGCCCTCGACGGCCGCCTCCCGCTCCGCGGGCCCGGCGTCCCCGGCGAGCCGGGGCGCGGGAATCCGGCCGATGACGGTGATCTCCTCGCGGTCCACCGCCACTTCGACCAGTTCCTCGAACAGATCGTCCGGCAGACGGCCGGCGAACCAGCCGCGCACTTTCTCTCGCTGCTCTGTCGTAATCATGTAATGACCATTACGCGGCTCGTACATGAACACAAGGGGTCGCGGACAAGTCCGCCGAGAGCGGAACGGGAGTGTTTCAGGACGATTGACGAGCGCGGGGAAACAGGCCATCCGGCCGGATCCGATGATCGCCGGGCCCATGGACAAAGGGCTGTCGCGGCGGCGTTCCGTGACTTCGCGCCACTGATTCAATACGCAAGGTTACTGAAACCCGCGGGTTCGACGTGAGTTTCCGCCCCGGACTCGGCAGACTCCCGCACGCCGCTCCGGCACCGACCGAGCCGGGGCCGGCACCCGACGACTTCCAGCGGAAGGAAGCACACGATGCGGAACACCGCGCGCTGGGCAGTGACCCTCGGCCTGACGGCCACCGCCGTCTGCGGGCCCCTCACGGCGCCGGCCCTCGCCGGCCCAGCACCGGCCGCCGCCGGCCTCTACGCCCCCTCGGCCCTGGTACTCACCGTGGGGCACGGCGTCGGCGCGGCGAACGCCGCGCCGGAGCGCGCCGTGACCCTGAGCTGCGCGCCGACGTCCTTCGGTACCCACCCGGCCGCGACCGAGGCGTGCGCGGAACTGCGCGGCGCGGACGGTGACTTCGCCGCGCTGACGGCGGACGACCGGGTGGCATGCACCAGGGAGTACAACCCCGTGGTGGTCACGGCCCAGGGCGTCTGGCAGGGCAGGCGCGTCTCCTACGAGCGCACCTATGCCAACGAGTGCGTGAAGAACGCTTCAATGACGAGCGTCTTCGCGTTCTGAGACCGGGATCGCGCGTTCCTCGCACACACCTGAAGGGTCCCGTGACTGGGGAGTGCGGGCCCTGCCGCGGGGACCGGGCGATTCCGCACAAAGGGACCGGCGGGCGGAGTGGGGCCGCCCGCCGGTCCCTGGCATCGGCGGAGCGCCCCTGGCGTCGGCCGGAGCGTACCCGGGGTCGAGTGCCTGCGAGTGAAGGCCGTCGCGCCCGGCCCGGCGGTTCCACGTGTTTCGCACGGGCCCGGGCCGGTACATTCCGTCGACGCCCGACCCCTGCGAGCGGACGAAGGACTGATCCCCATGCCCGTCGATCTCACCGGCACCTTTCTGCGGCTCGGCGACGGCCGCCCCGCCCTTCGCTTCACCCGTGCCTACGGCCACCCCGTGGACCGCGTCTGGCACTTCGTGACCGACCCCGGGGACCTCGCGCGGTGGTTCCCGTTCCGCGCCGAGATGGACCTGCGGCCCGGCGGCACCATCGCCTTCCGCGGGGAGACGGGCGCGGACGAGTTCACCGGCACCGTGCTCGCCGTCGGCCCGCCCCGGCACCTGTCCTTCGAGTGGGGCGACAGCGAACTCCACTTCGACCTCGAGGAAATCGACGATCGGCACACCCGCTTCACCCTCACCGACGTCCTCGCCGCCGAGGACACCGCCGCCCGCAACGGCGCCGGCTGGGAGGTCTGCCTGGCCGCCCTGGACGCCCTGGCGCGCGGCGAGCGCTTCGAGGGACCGCACGCCGGGGTCCACGCCCAGTGGAAGGGTTTCTACGAGGCGTACGTCGCCGCCGGAGTACCCTCCGGGGCGCCCGTCCCGGGCCAGGACTGAACCGCCCGGGCGCCGGGGCCGAACGGCGCGGACCGGCCCTCACGCCATTTGCCGCCGCACCAGTTCGTGCAGCCGCCCGCCCGTGTCCGCGAGCAGTTCGGCGGGCGGCCCCTGCTGGATGACCTTGCCGTCCTCCATCACGACGACCCGGTCGGCGTCCAGCACCGTCGACAGCCGGTGCGCGATGACGACGCGGGTGGCGTTCAGCTTGCGGGTGCTCTCGATCACCGTGCGCTGCGTGTCGTTGTCCAGCGCGCTGGTCGCCTCGTCGAAGAAGAGGATCCGCGGCCGGCGCACCAGGGCCTGGGCGATCATCAGCCGCTGCCGCTGGCCGCCGGAGACCGCGCCGCTTCCCGAGACGAGCGTGTGCAGGCCCATCGGCATCCGCTCGATGTCCCGCGCCAGCCCCGCCAGTTCGGCCGCCGCCATCGCCTCCTCGGCCGTGCACGGCTCCGTGCCGCGGATGACGTCCAGGATCGAACCGGTGAACGGCTGCGCGTGCTGGAGCACGACACCGCACTGCCGGCGCACGGCCGACTGGTCCAGGGCCGCCAGGTCCTGACCGTCGTACAGCACGCTGCCGGACAGCGGCCGGTCGAACCCGATCAGCAGCCTCAGCAGTGTCGACTTTCCGCAGCCGCTGGGTCCGACGACCGCCACGAACTCGCCCGGCCGCACCGCGAAGGACACGTCGTCGAGGACCAGCGGCCCGTCGTCGGTGTAGCGGAACGACAGCCGCCGCGCCTCGATCGCCCCGGACAGCGGCCCCGGCCGGGTACTGGCCGTGCGCACCTCCGGCGTGGCGTCCAGCACCGGCCTGATCTCCTCCAGCAGCGGCAGCGCGGCCACCGCCGAGACGAAGGCGCCGGTCAGCTGGGTGACCGAGGTCAGCAGCATCGTCACCGAGGTGTTGAAGGCCAGGAAGGCCGCCGCCGACATCGAGCCGCGCGCCGGGCCCGCCAGCAGCATGAACATCAGCAGCGTGCACACCGGCAGGTACACCGCGCCCAGCACCGTGGTGAGGTTCTTGATCCGGCCCACCTTCTGCTGAAGTTCACGGCTGTGCGCGAACTGGGACGCCCAGGCGGCGTACGCGTAGTTCTCGGCCGCCGCCACCCGCAGCTTCGGCAGTCCGCGCAGCGTCTGGAAGGCCTGGTTGTTCAGCTTGTTGGTGAGCACCACAAGACGCCGCTGCCACCGCGCCTGCCACAGCCCGAGCCCGAGGAACACGGCGCCGATCACCACGAGCATGCCGAGCGCCGCCAGCGCCATGGAGGCGCTGTACCAGAACAGCAGCGCAAGGTTCATCGCGCCCACGGTCACCGACTGGACGACCACCGGGCCGACCCCCGCCAGCAGCCGGCGGATCGCGCTGACCCCCATGGCCGCGCTCGCCAGTTCGCCGGTGGACCGCTCGGTGAAGAACTTCGTCGGCAGCCGCAGCAGCCGATCCCACACGGCCGACTGGAGGCTGGCCTCGATACGCCCCTCCAGCCGCAGCACGGTCAGGTTCTGCAGCAGCGTGAAGGCCGCCGCCACCACACTGCTGATGATCACGGCCAGACACACCTGCACGATCAGGCCCTGCTCGGCCCTGGGCACGTACTGGCCGAGCACCTTGCCGGTCGCGATGGGCACCAGCGCCCCGAGGGCGACCGTCACCAACCCGGCGGACAGCAGGCTCAGCAGATCACCGCCGGTACCGCGCAGACTGAACCGCAGCAGCCCGAGCGGGCCGAGCCGGCGGTCGGGCAGCGGCCGGTAGAACATCACCGCGCGCGGCTCGAACTCCTCCGCGTTCGCCCTCTCCACCGGGTTCTCCCGCCCGGTGGCCGGGTGCACGGCGACGTATCCGCCGCGCCGCCACAGCAGCGCGACCGGCGCCCCGGACAACGCCCGGTGGCCCACCAGCGGGCCGATGTTCTCCCGCCACCAGCGGCTCTGGAGGCGTACGGCCCTGGTACGCACCCGGGAGGCCAGGGCGACCCGCTCCACCGGGTCCAGCCGGTCGCTCTCGGTGCCGGCCTGGGGCGGTGCGGCCAGCGTGATCCCGGCGGCCCGGGCGACCAGTTCGCAGGCCGCGTAACCGGCGTCGGCGTCGGCGGCCGTGGGCCGCCCCGCCGAGGACCGGCCGATGGACGCCAGCAGCGTCCGGTCGGCCTGGGCGCGCACCGCCTCACCGGCCTTGATACCGGCCGCCGTCCGGGTCTCGTGGGTGCGCTCCAGCTGTTCGATCCAGCGGTCCAGGGCGGTCAGCAGCCGGTACTGCTGATCGACCATGCTCTGCCACAGGGCGGGGTCCATCAGCAGATCGGCCGCGGCCTGGGCGCCGTACAGCGACCCGTACTGCACGCTGCCCGGCGGGACCTGCATCCAGAACACGTCGTCGTCCGTGGGCGCTGCCGCCCGCTCCTCGGCCATGGGCGCCTGGAAGAGCACGGACAGGCCGCGGCCGACGCCGAGCGCGAGGGCGTACTCCAGCGGGCTGGTCTGCGGCGGAACGTACTGGGGGTTGCCGTACTCGTCGTACGACCAGGTCTGGGTGCCGGCCGGCTGGTACAGCTCGCGCAGCCCGATGCGGCGCACCACGCAGTCCCGCAGCGGGCGTGCGACCACGGTGTGCCGCGGGCCCGCGACGGGACCGAGGAGCAGCGAGCCCGCCTCCAGCCGCCCCAGGTGGTGCCAGTGCCCCTGCTCCGCCGCGTCGACCGCGAACAGGTCCACCGCGCCCGCCGCGATCAGCCACAGCTCCTGAGGGCCCGCCAGGTCGAGCCGGTTGAAGCCCGAGCAGTCGATCGGCGTACCCAGGGAGCCGAGCGCGCCCAGTACCAGGTCCGGCTCGTCCGCCGTCGTCATCTCACCGCTCCCTGACCAGCGCCGCGTACGCGCCGCCGCGCGCGACCAGTTCCTCGTGCCGCCCGCGTTCGACGACCGTGCCGTGCTGGAGCACGACGATCTCGTCGCTGTCGCGCACGGTGGACAGCCGGTGCGCGATCACCACGCAGGCGCAGCCGCGCCGCCGCAGGTTGTCCATCACGACCCGCTCGGTCTCGGCGTCCAGGGCGCTGGTCACCTCGTCGAGCACGAGGATGCTGGGCCGGCGCACCAACGCGCGGGCGATCTCCAGGCGTTGACGCTGCCCGCCGGAGAAGTTGCGGCCGTCCTGCTCGACCCCGCTGTGGATGCCGCCGGGGCGGCGCGTCACGACCTCGTACAGGGCCGCGTCGCGCAGCGCCTCCACCACGGCGTCGTCCGGGATCGACGGGTCCCACAGGGCCACGTTGTCGCGGACCGTGCCTTCGAAGAGGAATACGTCCTGGTCGACGAAGGACACGGAGGCCGCCAGCGCCCCACGCGGGATGTCCTCCAGGCGCTGCCCGTCGATGCGGATCACTCCGTCCCAGGGCGTGTACAGGCCCGAGATCAGGCGGGAGACCGTCGACTTGCCGCTGCCCGAGCCGCCGACGAGCGCCACCTGCCGGCCCGGTCCGACGGTCAGGTCGAAGCCGGTCAGCAGCGGCTTGTCCAGCGGGCTGTAGCCGAAGGTGATGTTCTCCAGCTCCACGTGCCCGCGCAGCCGCCGGGTGGAGTCCCCGCCGCCGGGGCGGGTGTACAGGGGGTCGGCCTGGAAGTTCTCGACGTCCTTGAGCCGGGCCACGTCCGCCGCGAAGTCCTGGATGCGGCCCGCGACGCCGTTGAGCCGGGTCAGCGGCGCGGTGAACCGGGTCACCAGCGCCTGGAACGCGACCAGCAGTCCGACCGAGATGTGCCCCTCGACGGCCCGCATTCCGCCGATCCACAGGATCAGCGCGCTGTTGAGGGTGGCGAGCGCCGGTGCGACCACGCCCAGCCAGGCGGTCGGCACCCCGAGCCGCTGCTGCTCCTCCAGGGTGGCGGCGTGCTGCCCGGCCCACTTGCGGAAGTAGCCGTCCTCGCCGCCGGTCGCCTTCATCGTCTCGATCAACTGGAGCCCGGTGTAGGCGGTGTTGGTCAACCGGGCGTTGTCCGCGCGCAGCTTCGCCGTCCGGGTGGCGCGCAGCCGTACGACGACCCGCATCGCCACGACGTTCAGCAGGGCCACGCCGATACCGACGAACGTCAGCTGCGGGTCGTAGGTGTAGAGCAGCAGCGCGTACAGCACCACGACCACCGCGTCGACTCCGGCCGCCGCCAGGTCGCGGGCGAGGGTCTCGGCCACCTGGTCGTTGGAGGCCAGCCGCTGCACCAGGTCGGCCGGGCTGCGCTGGGCGAAGAACGTGACCGGCAGCCGCAGCAGATGCCGCAGGAAGCGGGCGCTGGCGAGCGTGGAGGAGATGACGCGCCCGTGCAGCAGGTTGGCCTGCTGCAACCAGGTCAGCACGACGGTGAGCAGCACGCACGCGCCCATCGACGCGAACAGCACGCCCAGCAGCGAGGTCTGGCCGCCGATCAGGTAGGTGTCGATGTAGGTCCGGCCGAGCGCGGGCACCGCCGCGCCGACCACGACCAGCAGCAGACTGGCCAGCACCGCCGCCGGCATCGTCCCCGCGGTGCCGCGCATCCGGGCCGGGAGGGCGCCCAGCACTCCGGGTTTGCGGCCGCCCCGCTCGAAGTCCTCGCCGGGCTCCATCACCAGCACGACACCGGTGTAGCTGGTGTCGAAGTCCTCCATGGGCACGAACCGGCGGCCCTTGCCGGGGTCGTTGACGAACACCCCGCGCCGGCCGAGCCGGCGGCCCATGCCGTCGTAGACGACGTAGTGGTTGAACTCCCAGAAGAGAACGGCCGGCGCCTTCACCCCGGCGAGGGCGGCGGTGTCCATCTGCATGCCCTTGCCCGTCAGACCGTAACCGCGGGCCGCCTTCAGCAGGTTGCTCGCCCGTGAGCCGTCCCGGGAGACGCCGCAGGCGATGCGCAGCTCCTCCAGCGGGACATGGCGGCCGTAGTGGCCGAGGACCATGGCGAGCGAGGCGGCGCCGCACTCCACGGCCTCCATCTGGAGCACGGTGGGCGTGCGGACCGTCCTGCCCCGCCCCTTGGGGACGGGCCGTCGGGGCCGGGCGGCGCGCCGGCGGCCGCCGGTCTCCTGGGTGGTGGTCACGGCAGCAGCCAATCGAGGGGACGCTGGTCGGCCAGCCGGATCGAGGCGGCGGCCGGGGTCATGGAGTCGAGCCGGTACGGCGGTCCGCCGGCGGACGACCACGCGAGGCCGCTCTCCGTCGCGGACGAGGTGTCGAGCCGGACGAGTACGGCGACGGGCCGGCCCTTCCGGGTGAACTGCTCGCCCAGTTGCCCGTCCCCGAGGAAGGCGGCGATCCGCTGGGCGGACTGGGCCGACCGGTCCACCGTCCTCACATGGCCGCGCAGCACGCCGTAGCGCTGGGCGGGCACCGAGGAGACGGTCAGGTCGACCGAGGCGCCGGCGGGAATGGCGGCGGCGTTCTCGGCGGGCACGTACACGGTCGCGTACAGCGGGTCGGAGGCATGGGCGACCTTCTCCACGGCCGCGACGTCCGCGCCGGTGGAGACGATCTGGCCGATGGTGGCGGCGAGCGTGGTGATCCGGCCGGCGGCCACCGTGCGCACGGTCTCCTCGCTCTGGCCGGTACGCACCGTGAGCACGGGCGAGTTCGCGGGCAGCCGCTCGCCCTCCTTGGCGAGGACCGCGGTGACCTGTCCGGCGACCGGGCTCTGGAGAACGTAACTGCCCTGCCCGTGCGTGAGGATGGCCGGCGCGCCGACGGTGGACGCCACCGATCCGGTCACGGCCCACAGGGACGCGGCCGCCATGGCGACGAGGGTGACGGACAGGACGAGCCATCCCTGGGGGCGGGCGAGCCGCACCGGGAGGTCGAGTTCTTCCGGCGACTGGAGCTTGGCGAGGGCCTGTTGTCGGAACTGCACGTTATGGCTTCCTGCGGCAACCGCGAGCCCCGGAACCGGCGTGCGGTCCCGGGACTCGGCGGCAACGAGGTGCGATCAGAGACCGGCGACCAGGTTGGCGACCGGGGCGGTGCTCAGACCGGTGGCACCCTCGACCGTGCCGACGGCCGTGTTCACCACGCCGGAGACCGGGACAACGCTGTCCACCAGGCCGGTGGCGGTGCCCAGGGCGTTCACGGACAGACCGCCGGAGACGTTGTCGAGCTCGGCGTCGGAGATCTCGGCGGTCTCAACCTGGGGGGTGGGGTTCATGATGGAACGTCCCTTCATATGGATGTCTCACAAGGGGGGAGCGGCCTTCTCTGGGGAAAGACGGCCGCGACCGCGGGTACCGGGCCCCTTCCCGAGCGCCCGGCTGGGGTCCCGCGCTGCGATGGATGTAAGCACGGTGCGGCCCGCCGATTCCACTCAACCAGGCCTCCCACCAGGGCACTTGTCGATGCGACCGAGGAAGCGTGCAGGCTCGGCAACGGCATGGCGGCGACTTCTTCACACACCGCACCGCATCGGCGCACCGCCTCCCTTGCCCTTGCGCCGGTGCGTCCGGAACCGGGCCCCGAAGCCCTCGCAGGGGGCGCGCGGCTGTGCAGATCCTCCGACCGCGGTGACTTCGTTGGGCATTCGATGTGCAGATTCGCTGAAGCCTGGATTCCGCTTGCTGTTCGCAACCGTCCGTCGCCCTGCGGTCGCGGAGCGTCCCATCAGCCACTGCTGGCCGGGGGAGTTGGCCGATTCGGCATGGTCCGTGGGGAGTTGGCGATCGGGATTGAACACGTCGCCCGCCCCCTGCGTACCAACTGCCGTCCAGGCGTCCCCCAACCGCCACCGGACGGCGGTACAGGCCCCGTCCCCAGGAGGTCGAGAAGTTTGAGTCACAAGCGAATTCCGAAGCGCAAGGCCGCGATAGCGGCGGGCGGCGTGGTGGCGCTCGGTGCGGCGGCGGTGCTGCTCCCGAACGCCAACGCCTCCCAGGACGGCGCGGCGGGCGACGCCACTCCCAGGACCCTCAGGGCCGCGGACGCCTCGGGCCTTTCCGCGCAACTCGCCACGGCGCTCGGCGACTCCTTCGCGGGCTCCTACTACGACAGCGCCGAACGGCGGCTCGTCGTCAACGTGGTGGGCGGCGACTCCGGCATGGCCCTCCGGGCGAAGAAGGCGGGCGCGTCCGTCCGGCAGGTCGGCAACAGCACCGCCGCCCTGAACTCCGCGGCCCGGACCCTGAAGGCCGAGGCCTCCATCCCCGGCACCTCCTGGGCCGTGGACCCCCGCACCAACAGGGTCGTGGTCACCGCGGACAGCACGGTCACCGGCGCCAGGTGGAACAGGCTCCGGTCCACCGTCCGCGGCCTCGGCTCCGGCATGGCGACCCTGAAGAAGTCCGCCGGCACCTTCAAGACCTTCGCCTCCGGCGGCGACGCCATCTTCGCCCGGACGCAGGGCGGCACCGTCCGCTGCTCCCTCGGCTTCAACGTCACCGCGGGCGACGGCAGTCCCGCCTTCCTGACCGCCGGGCACTGCGGCGTCGCGGCCGAGCAGTGGTCCGACTCCCAGAACGGCGCGCCGGTGGCCACCGTGGACCAGGCCACCTTCCCCGGCAGCGACCTCGCCCTCGTCACGTACGACGACCCGGGCACGCAGGCCCCGAGCGCGGTCGACGTCGGCAACGGGCAGAGCGTCGAGATCACCGGGGCGGCCGAGGCCACCGTCGGCGCGACGGTGTTCCGCATGGGCAGCACCACCGGACTGCGCAACGGCACGGTCACCGGCCTCGACGCCACCGTCAACTTCCAGAGCGAGACCGGCGGTGTCGACACCGTCACGGGCCTCATCCAGACCAACGTCTGCGCCGAGCCCGGCGACAGCGGCGGCCCCCTGTTCACACAGGACGGCGGCGCGGTCGGCCTCACCTCGGGCGGCAGCGGCGACTGCACCCGCGGCGGCGAGACCTTCTTCCAGCCGGTCACCACCGCCCTCCAGGCGACGGGCGCGACGCTCGGCGCGGGCGACGGCGGCGGCGCGGCCGGCGACGTCGGAGACGCGGCCGGCGACGCCGGAGACGCAGGCGACCAGCAGCCCGGCGCCGGCCAGTCCGGCACCGACCCGTCCGGTGCGGGTGACCGCCAGTCCGGCGCGGGTGGCCACAACTCCGGCCCCGCGTACGGCTCCGGGCGCACCCGGACCCCCTGAACGGCCCCCGGGCGGCTACCCCCTGAGCCGCTCGCCCCGGGCCGCTGACCGGCTCCCCCACGCCACCGACCGGCCTGCCGGCCGGCGGTGCCCGCCGGTCAGTGGATCGGTCCGGCCCTCCCGGCGGAGGGCCGGACCGATCGGTCGTCCGGCAGCCGCGCCCTCCGCCACACGTGCGAACCTTTCGGGCGTCGTCCACCCCGGAACTCCCGGAACTGTCACAGGGGCTGCGTAATCGTCCGATACACGCTGTAATGACCAATGTGGTCAGTGAGGGCGCTACTGCACGAAGAACGACAACCCCGCGGGCCGAACTCGCTCTCAGAACGCTCACCTCCGCACCGGCGACCGCCGACCGGCTGCGCCGCGTGCTGGAGCAGGCCCTGGTCTTCACTGGGGCCGCGTTCGCCGGCGTCTACATCCGTGCCGCGACGGGCGAACTGCTGTGCCTGTCCGAGTCGGTCGGCGTCCCGCGGACCCTGTACGGGCTGCGGGACAGCTACCCCCTGGCCGGACGGTCCCCGGCGGCGGACGCCTGCCGCTCCGGCCGGCCCGTGTGGCTGCGACCCGAGGAACTCGCCGGCTCCGCCGACTTCCGGCGGATGCCGGCCGAAGACGTCTTCTCCCTGGCCGCGTTACCCCTGCGCGGGCCGGACGGCGGCGCGCTGCTCGCCGTCACCGACGAGCCGGGCGGCTTCGACGACGAGGGCCGCGCGTGCCTCGAACTGATCGCCGAGGCCGTCGCGTGCCCCGAGGCCACGGAGGCCGCCCAGGGCGAGGAGCTGCCGCCGGACGCGTTCAGCCTCGCCATGGACAGCGGGAGAGTGGAGGTCGGCGACCGCATCCTGGACCTGTTCGGCATCGGCCGGCCCGGCTTCGACGGCAAAGTGGAGACACTGCTCGCGCTGACCGTGCCGGAGGACCTGCCGTCCCTGATGTCCGTGGTCGAGGCCGACCACATGTCCATCGGCGAACGCGAGCTGGAGTTCCGCGCCCTGCGACCGGGCGGCCAACCCAGATGGCTGCGGCTGCGCGGACGGCTGCTGCCCGGCGGCGAGGGCCGTCCGGCCCGCCTGGTCGGCACCGTCGCCGACGCCTCCACGCTGCGCCCCGGCGTCAACGACGTCGCCCGCGTCCAGCGGCTCGCCGCCGCCCTGGCGACCGCGGGCACCGTCCGGGACGTCGGCCAGGCGGTGGTGGCCGCGCTGCGCGCACCGCTGCGGGCCGACCGGATCGCGCTCGCCGAGCTGGAGAACGACCGGCTCGTCGTCACCGTCCTCGACCCGCCCGAACCGGATGCCTGGCCCGAGCTGTGGCGCCTTCAGTGGCGCACCGAGTGGCCGGACGCGCCGGTGCGAGCCATGCCCACCCTGGCCGCCGCGCTGCGCGAGGGCCGCGCCCAGATCTGGCCCGCCGGGGCCACCCTCGAACCGGCCCTCGCCGACGTCGGCCCGGGCGGCCTCGCGGTGCTGCCGCTGCCCGCGGCCGGCCGCATGGCGGGCGCCTGCCTGATCGGCTGGGACACCCCGCACGACTTCGGCCCCGACGAACGCGCCCTGCTCACCGCCTCGGCCGGCCTGGCCGGGCAGGCCCTGCTGCGCGCCCGCGCCTTCGACGCCGAGCACGAACTCGTCGGCATGCTCCAGCGCACCCTGCTGCCCAGCCGTCTGCCGCAACTGCCCGGCGCCGAGGCGGTGGCCCGCTATCTGCCGGCCACGGCCGGACTGGAGGTCGGCGGCGACTGGTACGACGTGATCCCGCTGCCCGACCACCACGTGGCCCTCGTCATCGGCGACGTGCAGGGCCACAACGCGGGCGCCGCCACCCTGATGGGCCAGATGCGCACCGCCCTGCGCGCCTACGCAGCCGAGGGCCACCCGCCGGACGTGGTGGTCTCGCACGCCAACCGCCTCCTGCTGGAGATGGAGACCGACCTGTTCGCCACCTGCGCGTACGTCGAGGTCGACATGGAGCAGGGCTCCGCCTGGTGCGTACGCGCCGGACACCCTCCGCCGGTGCTGCGCCACCCGGACGGCCGTACCGAGATCGCGGAGACCGAGGGCGGGCCCCCGCTCGGCGTACTGACGCAGGCCGACTTCCCGATGACCCCGCTGCGGCTGCAACCCGGCACGGTGCTCGCCCTGACCACCGACGGCCTGGTGGAGTCCGCGGACGCCGACATCGACGTGGGCATGGCCCGACTCGCCCACGACCTGGCCGCCGCCGACCCCTCCCATCTCGGCCTGGTCGCCGACGTCCTGCTGACCGGCGCGGGCCGCGACGACGACATCGCGCTGCTGCTGATGCGCTACGACGGCATGGCCGTACGCCCGCTCAGGGAGAGCTGGTCGGTGTGGCGGGTGCCCGAAGCGGTCCGGCACGCCCGCCGCTTCACCCGGCGCACCCTGCGTTCCTGGGGCGTCACGGAGGACACCGACGCCGTGCTCCTCGTGGTGTCCGAGCTGGTCACCAACGCCCTCGTGCACACCGACGGCCAGGTCCGCCTGGACCTCACCCTGGTCAACCGGCGGCTGCGCGTCGCCGTCGCCGACGCCTCGCCCCGCACCCCGGTCAAGCCGACCAGCATCGGCTGGCAGGCCACCGGCGGCCGGGGCATCCTCCTCGTCGAGGCCATGTCGGCGGCCTGGGGCACCGTGCCGTCCGGCGGCGGCAAGCAGGTGTGGAGCGAGCTGGCGCTCTGAGCCCGCCCGCGGCGCCGCGACCCGCCACACGGGTATGCCGCGTCCCCGCCCGGCAGGTCGGGACTGCCGCGTGCGCCGGTCGTGCTTAGGGTCCTGGGCTGTGTCACACACCTTCGAAGAGCTCGTGGCCAAGCAGCGGGCGGCCGACGAGGCACACGACCGGGTCGAGCAGCTGCGGCAGAACTACGGACCGCCCGCGCAGGCGCAGTGGACCGGAACGCAGAGCGAGACGTACGAGACGGCCTGGCGGGCCTGGCGGGACCTGGCCCGTGATCTCCAGGCCGCCCTGAGCGAGTACGCGAGCGACGAGGGCAAGCCGCGCACCGAGATCGAGGCCGGCGTGGAGAGGGCCGCGCGGTCGGCCCCGGAGGCGGGCGAAGGCGGCCGGGACGAGGGCGGCGGAGCGGAGGAGCCGTGAGCCCGGCACGGCGCGGGCGCCCCGTACGCGGCGCCGGACCCGGTGAGCGGTTCACCGGCTTCCTGGACGCCCGGCTGCCGCTGTCCGAGGGCGGCGGGCTGATGCGCAAGGCGTTCCCCGAGCACTGGTCGTTCCTGCTCGGCGAGCTCGCCCTGTACAGCCTGCTCGTGCTGGTCCTGACCGGCGTGTGGCTGACGCTGTTCTTCCAGCCGGGGATGAGCGAGGTCGCCTACGCCGGGTCGTACGCGCCACTGCGCGGGGTGCTCATGTCGGAGGCGTTCGACTCCACCCTGCGCATCAGCTTCGACATCCGCGGCGGGCTGCTGCTGCGGCAGACCCACCACTGGGCGGCGCTCGTCTTCGTCGCCGCGATCGGCGCGCACCTGCTGCGGATCTTCTTCACCGGTGCCTTCCGCAGGCCCAGGGAGATCAACTGGGTCATCGGGGTGACGCTGTTCGCCCTCTCCGTCGCCGAGGGTTTCGCGGGCTACTCCCTGCCCGACGACCTGCTCTCCGGCACCGGGCTGCGCATCGCCCAGGCGATCGTGCTGTCCCTGCCGGTGATCGGCACCTACGCGAGTTTCCTCGTGTTCGGCGGCCAGTTCCCGGGGCACGAGATCATCCCCCGGCTGTACAGCCTGCACATCCTGCTGCTGCCGGGCGTCCTGATCGCGCTGGTCGTCGCGCACCTGATCCTGGTCTTCCATCTCAAGCACACCCAGTGGCGCGGCCCGGGCCGCGGCGGCCGCAACGTGCGCGGCAAACCGCTCTTTCCCCAGTTCACCGCCTCCTCGCTGGGCCTGCAGTTCACCGTCTTCGGCGTGCTGGTCCTGCTCGCCGGGATCGCCCAGATCAACCCGGTGTGGACGTACGGCCCCTACCAGCCGGACCAGGCGTCCACGGGCTCCCAGCCGGACTGGTACGTCGGGTTCCTGGAGGGCTCGCTGCGGCTGATGCCGGCCTGGGAGACGAACGTGGCCGGGCACACGATCATGTGGAACGCCTTCCTGCCGGCGGTGGTCCTGCCGGGGCTGCTGTTCGCCGTCCTGTACGCGTACCCGTTCGCCGAGCAGTGGCTGACGGGGGAGTGGCACCAGGAACAGCACCTGTGCGACCGGCCGCGGGAGCGCCCCGTCCGCAGCGGCCTCGGCGTCGCCGGGCTCGTGTTCTACGGCGTGCTGCTGCTGGAGGGCGGCAACGACATCATCGCGGCCGCCTTCCGGGTCTCCGTGAACACGATCACCTGGGTGCTGCGGATCGCGCTCGTGCTGGCCCCCGTCGCCGCCTTCCTGGTCACCCGGGCCCTGTGCCACGCCCTGCTGGCCAGGGAACAGGAGATCCTCGCCGAGGGCGAGGAGACCGGCGAGGTGCGGCAGTCCATCACCGGGGGCTACGAGAGCGACCACCGCGCCGTCGGGTCGCGCCGCCCCGGAGCCCCGACGGGACCGGTCGTCACTCGCCCCGGTGAACGTACTGGAACGCCATCCCCGCCACCCCCCGCACCAGCACCCCGAGACCGATGAGGAACAGCCACACCCCGTAGACCACGCCCAGCGCGCTGACCGAGAAGCCCAGCGCGGTGACGATCGGCCAGGTGCTCTCGGGCGGGAAGAACTCCAGCGGCCCGGCGGCGTCGGCGACCTCGGCCTCACGGCGGTCCTGCGGGCGCACTCCCTTGCGCCGGTACTGGATCAGGCAGAAGAAGGAGACCAGCGCCGCCATTCCGCACGCGATGACCAGCGCCGCCGTGCCGGCCGGCTCGCCCGACCAGACGCCGTACAGGGCGGCGCTGCCGCCGAAGAAGAGTGCGACGCCGCCGAAGAGCAGGGCTTCCACCTTCATCGGCGTCCCTCCAGTTCTGCCCGCTGGACGATGTCGGGGTGGTGCAGGTCGAAGGCGGGGGCCTCGGAGCGGATCCGGGGCAGGGCGTCGAAGTTGTGCCGCGGCGGCGGGCAGGAGGTCGCCCACTCCAGGGCGCGTCCGTACCCCCAGGGGTCGTTCACGGTGACCTGCCGTCCATGGCGCGAGGTGTGCCAGACGTTGTAGAGGAAGGGCAGGGTGGACACGCCGAGCAGGAACGCCCCCGCCGAGGAGAGTGTGTTCAGGAGGGTGAAGCCGTCGGCGGGCAGGTAGTCGGCGTACCGGCGGGGCATCCCCTCCGCGCCGAGCCAGTGCTGCACCAGGAACGTCAGCTGGAAGCCGGGGAACAGCAGCCAGAAATGGATCCTGCCGAGCCGTTCGTCCAGCATCTTCCCGGTGAGCTTGGGCCACCAGAAGTAGAAGCCGGCGAACATCGCGAACACCACGGTGCCGAACAGCACGTAGTGCAGGTGCGCCACGATGAAGTACGAGTCGGTCACGTGGAAGTCCAGCGGCGGCGAGGCGATCAGCACCCCGCTGAGCCCGCCCAGCAGGAACGACACCAGGAAGCCGGACGACCACAGCATCGGCGTCTCGAACGACAGCGAGCCGCCCCGCATCGTCCCGATCCAGGCGAAGAACTTGATCCCGGTGGGCACCGCGATCAGGAACGACATGATCGAGAAGAACGGCAGCAGTACCGCGCCCGTGGCGAACATGTGGTGTGCCCACACCACCGCGGACAGCATGGTGATCGCGATGGTCGCCCCGATCATCGGCAGGTACCCGAACTGCGGCTTGCGGGAGAAGACCGGGACGATCTCGCTGACGATCCCGAAGAACGGCAGCGCGACGATGTAGACCTCCGGGTGGCCGAAGAACCAGAACAGGTGCTGCCACAGCAGCGCCCCGCCGTTCGCCGCGTCGAATACGTGCGCCCCGAACTTCCGGTCCGCCTCCAGGGCGAGCAGCGCGGCGGTCAGCACCGGGAAGGCGGGCAGCACCAGGATCGAGGTGAACAGCACGTTCCAGGTGAAGATCGGCATCCGGAACATCGTCATCCCGGGCGCGCGCAGGGTGGTGATCGTGGTGATGAAGTTGACCGCGCCGAGCGTCGTCGACACACCCGTCACCACCAGCCCCATCACCCACAGGTCGCCGCCCGCGCCGGGGGAGTAGTAGGCACTGTTCAGCGGCGCGTAGGCGAACCAGCCGAAGGCCGCCGAGCCGCCGGGCACGAGGAACCCCGAGACGACCATGAGCCCGCCGAAGAGGTACATCCAGTACGACAGGGCGTTGAGACGAGGGAAGGCCACGTCCGGGGCGCCGATCTGGAGCGGCATCACCGCGTTCGTGAAGCCCGCGAACATGGGCGTGGCGAAGAGCAGCATCATGATCGTGCCGTGGATCGTGAAGAGCTCGTTGTAGGTCTGTTGGTTCATGAACTGCAGGCCGGGCCGGGCGAGTTCGGCGCGCATCCCCATCGCCAGCAGGCCGGCCAGCAGGAAGAAGCCGAACGCCGTGACCATGTAGAGCCTGCCGATCACCTTGTGATCGGTCGTCGAGGCCCACTCCAACAGCTTCCGGCCGAACGGCCGGGAGGGGGTGGCGGGCCGCTCGGCGGCGGATGCGGATGTTTCGGACGTATCGGTCATCGGCGGCGAGGCTACCGCCCTGCCCCGCGGCCGGGTCCGCGCCACGCCCTCGCCGGCTCGGCACGCATCGGCCGGGCAGGGCCGGGTGGGCGCCGGCCAGGGACACCACCTGGTACGAAGCAGCCGGCGCCGGCTCGGCCGCCGGGATCGCCGTCATCGTCGTCGGCGGTCTGGTGATCGCGGCGGTCCTGGTGTGGACCGTCCGGCTCGGCAGCAGGGTCAAACAGGGCGAGCCGAGGACTCCCCGGGGTGGCGACATCCGACGCTGCCGGAGTCCGGACCGGTCCACGAGGTCCGCCGGCGGCGTGAGCCGGCCGAGGAGCCCCGCGCCGAGGAGACCGGCCGCCGGCCGACCCCGCACGAACTCGGCTCGTCCGGCAGCAGGCGCGGCGAGGACCAGACCCGCCCGCGCTGGGACGGGGCTCCGGCGGCTCGTTCGGCAGTGGGGGCTCCGGCGGCGGGTGACCAGGGCCAGGGTGCCGGTCAGGGGTTTGCCGGGACCGGTTCCGGGGACTCGGGTCGTTTGGAGCACGGCGTTCCGGAGGGAGCCGCTCCGCAGCACCTGACGCAGAAGGAAGATGAGGCGTCGTGACCGCGCACACCAGCGAGAAGCACCTTGTCCGGCACCCCGAGACGGGCTGGGCGCAGGCCCGTCGTCCGCGGGAGGAGGGCGTGCGCACCTGCCTCCCCGCGCTCGAGGACCGTGGCGGCCCCCAGAAGGACCGCACGGGCAACGAGTCGAACATAGTGCGGGGTGAGGACTGAGCCGCCGGGTCCGGGCGAGCGCCGGGTCACGGGCCCGGGGAGACGGTCGGTGAGGCGGCGAGGTGCCTCGCCGCGTCAGCCGTGCGTCTTGGCCAGCAGTTCGAGGACCTCGGCGGTGGTGCCGGTCTCGCCCAGGCGCGGGAAGATCCGCTCGACACTGCCCCGGTGGGCCTCGGCGTCCATGTCGCTCATGGCGTCGGTGGCCAGCGTGACGTGGTAGCCGTGCTCGTGGGCGGCGCGGGCGGTGGACTCCACGCCGATGCTGGTGGCGATGCCGGCCAGCACGATCTGCGTCACCCCGCGGCGGCGCAGCTGCACATCGAGGTCGGTGCCGTGGAAGGCGCCCCAGTTGTGCTTGGTGACGGTGATGTCGCCCGGGTGCCCCGCCAGCTCGGGAACGATCACGTCCCAGCCCTCGGGACGGGCGCCACCACCGGGGCGCACCGCCTCGGTGCGGCCGGGCGGCACGTCGCCGAAGTCGGCGGCGAAGGAGACCCGGACCAGGACGACGGGCAGGTTCCTGGCGCGGAACGCGTCGGCGAGCCCGACCGTGCGGGAGAGCACCTCGGCGCCGGAGTACGGGGCGGTGGGCGCGCCGACGATGCCGGCCTGGAGGTCGATCACGACGAGTGCGGTGCGCGGGTCGAGTGCGGTGAGTGCCATGGGGGGCGGGCCTTTCGGAGGTGAGCTTTTCTGGCTGTGGTGCTTTTCAGGGCCGGGTCAGCCGTTCCAGCAGGGCGAAGGCCTCCAGGAGCGTCTCCCGTTCGGCCTCGGTGTAACGGTCCTGCAGGGCCCGGGTCAGCCACTCCCCGCGGCTCTGCCGGTCGCCCGCGATGCGCTCGCGGCCACCCTCGGTCAGGGTGACGAGCTGGCGCCGTCCGTCCTCGGGGTCGGGGCTGCGCCGGATGAGCCCGTGCCGCTCCAGGGCGGCGAGCGTGGCGGCCATGGACTGTGGCCGGACCCCCTCGGTGGCGGCCAGCGCGCTGGCCGTGGCCGCGCCGTGCTTGCCGACCAGGGTGAGCGCCGACACCTGCGGCGGGGTCAGGTCCTCGTCCCGCGCGACCTCACGGATCCGGCGCCGCAGCCGGCTGAACACCACCCGCAGGTCGCGGGCGGCGCGCGCGGCGGAGGCCGAGATGCCCGGCGGTACCTCGCCGGCCTTGTGATCCATGACAGCACCGTAGAACCGCCCGGACGGAACTGTCCAGTCTGGACTGAACAGTTTTGGCTGAAGATCTGGGCCGGTTCGCCGCCGCGGCGCCCCGCAGTACGCTGACCTGGTGCGTCTGCTGCTGATGTCCGACACCCATCTGCCCAAGCGCGCCAAGGAACTGCCCCCGCGGTTGCTCGCCGAACTCCCGCGCGCCGACGTCGTCCTCCACGCCGGGGACTGGGTCGACGCCGCCACGCTCGACCTGCTGGAGAGCCGCAGCCGCCGCCTGATCGGCGTCTACGGCAACAACGACGGCCCCGAACTGCGCGCCCGACTTCCCGAGGTGGCCGAGGCCGACCTGGACGGGCTGCGCTTCGGCGTCGTGCACGAGACCGGACCGGCCCAGGGCCGTGAGGCCCGCTGCGCCGCCCGCTTCCCCGGCCTCGACGTCCTGGTCTTCGGCCACAGCCACATCCCCTGGGACACCACCGCGCCCTCCGGTCCGCGCCTGCTCAACCCGGGCTCCCCGACCGACCGCCGCCGCCAACCCCACTGCACCTACATGACCGCGACCGTCACCAGCGGCCGCCTGACCGACGTGGAACTGCACCGGCTGCCACGCCGCACCCCGTGACACACCCGTGCCACGCGACGGCGTACGACGGCGTGACCACGCAGGAGGGCAGCCCCTGACTCAGGGGCTGCCCCGGGGTCACTCTTCCCTTTCTCGTTTCCGACTTCTCGGCGAGATCCGGGCCGCTCGATGCGTGGCGGCGGCCCGGGCGCTACGAGTGTGCGCTTTCACGGACCTCCTTCCCACTGGGATGCGCGGCACATGTGCTGCGGAGGCCATGCATGCCTCATCCGCTGATGGCGCGCGTACCCCTCCCGCACAGCCTCACACCACCGAATCCGCAAAACCCGCGAGAAACCCGGAACAAGTCGGAACAGCAGGTCACAGTGGCAACGAGGGACTGATCGAGGCTCACGGACACCCTCCGCACCGCACCCAGTGGCCGTCCGGTCAGCGGCGCCGGAGCCGGCGGACGCCCACGATCAGCAGTGCCACGGCCAGGGCCGCGCCGACCGCCACGGCGGCACGCTTGGCGACCGGTACCCCGGCGGTGCGCAGCAGATCCAGCGGCTCCGGCTCCGCGTACCGGGCCGCGTGCTCCTCGCGCGCCTCCGTCTCGGCGCTCCCGGCGGCGGCGCCGGCGGCCACGGGCGGCGTCTCGGCGAGCCGCTGCGAAAGACAGTCGGCGAACTGCCCCACCAGCCGGTCCCCCACCTCCGCCAGCACCCCGCGCCCGAACTGCGCCGGACGGCCGGTCACCGTCAGATCGGTCCGCACCGCCACCCCCGTGCCGCCGTCACGCTCCTGAAGCGTGCCCGTGACGGTGGCCCGCGCCGTGCCCTGCCCGCGTGTCTCCCGGCCGCTGGCGACGAGGACCATGCGGTGTGCCGCCTCGTCCTGCTCCTCGAAGACCGCCGTCCCCTTGTACGTCACCGTGATCGGCCCCAGCTTGACCTTGACCGAGCCGGTCACGGTCTTGCCGTCGTACTCCTGCACGGTGGCCCCCGGCAGGCACGGCGCCACGCGCTCGATGTCCAGGAGCGCCCGCCAGGCGTCGTCGACCGGCACGGGGACGGTGAACTCGTGGTTCAGTTCCATGACTTCTCCTCGTACTCAGGCGGAGCCGGTCGCGTGGATGGCTCCGGCGGTCGCGGTCAGGGGCGTACCGGTGCCGCCCCAGCGCAGCGCGACGATCTCGGCCGCGACCGACACGGCCACCTCTTCCGGCGTGCGGGCGCCGAGGTCGAGGCCCACCGGGGACCGCAGCCGGGCGAGTTCGTCGTCCGTCAGGCCGGCGTCGATCAGCCGCTCCAGCCGGTCGTGGTGGGTACGGCGGCTCCCCATCGCGCCGATGTAGGCGGCGGGCCGGCGCAGCGCCTCCTCCAGCAGCGGCACGTCGAACTTCGGGTCATGGGTCAGGACGCAGATCACCGTGCGCTCGTCGGTGTCCGTGCCGTGCAGATAGCGGTGCGGCCAGTCCACGACCACCTCCACGCCGTCCGGGAAGCGTTTCGGCGTGGCGAACACCGGGCGGGCGTCGCACACCGTGACGCGGTAGCCGAGGAAGGCGCCGATACGGGCCACCGCGGCCGCGTAGTCGATCGCGCCGAACACCAGCATCCGCGGCGGCGGGGCGAAGGAGTGCAGGAACACCGTGACGGCGTCCTCGCGGCGCTCGCCGCGCGCACCGTAGTGCCTGAGCCCGGTGGCGCCCAGGGCGAGTTCGCCGCGGGCGTCGGCGGTCACCGCCACGTCCAGGCCGGCCGCGCCCAGCGTGCCCGCCACCGTGTCGGGCCACACCGCGAGCGTCGCCCCGCGCGGGGCGGGTCCGTCCACCACGGTCACCACGGTCACCGGGTCGCCCGCGGCGACGGACGCGGCGACCGCGCCGAAGGCCGGGTCGGACTCCTGGGTCACCTGCCTGACCAGCACGGAGATCTCACCACCGCAGGTGAGCCCCACCGCGAACGCGTCCTCGTCGCTGTAGCCGAACGTCGCCACCCGTGCCTCGCCGCCGGCCGCGACCTCCTGGGCCAGGTCGAACACCGCCCCCTCCACGCACCCGCCGGACACGCTCCCCACCACCTCGTCGTCCGGCCCCACGGCCATCGCCGCACCGGGGTCGCGCGGCGCGCTGCGACTGACCGTGACGACGGTCGCGAGGCCGAACGGCACCCGCGCCGCGTACCACCGCTCCAGTACCGGAAGAATGTCCCGCACGCTCAGCTCCTCTCCCACGACCCCGGCACCTGGCCGGCCGCGTCCGTGCCGGCGCCCTGCACCACCGCCGCCAGACGCTCCAGCGCGGCCAGGCTGTGACCCTCGACGAAGTCGTCCACGCTGGGCAGCGCCGCCGCCATGCCGGCGGCCAGCGGCGCGTAGCCCGGGCGCGCCTTGCGGGGGTTGGACCAGATCACCCGGTGCGCGAGCCGGTGCAGGCGCCGCATCTGGGCGGCGAGCAGGTGCGGGTCGCCGCGCTCCCATCCGTCGGACAGCAGTACCACGACGGCGCCGCGCGCCATGCCCCGCTGGCCCCAGCGGTCGAGGAACTCCCGCAGCAACTCACCCAGGCGGGTGCCGCCGCGCCAGTCCGGCACGGCCTCGGCGACCGCGGCCATGGCCAGGTCCGGGTCGCGGTGCGACAGCTCCCGGGTCACCCGGGTCAGCCGGGTGCCGATGGTGAACACCTCCGTGCGCCGCCCCCGGGCGGCGGCGTGCGCGAAGCGGAGCAGGGCGTCGGCGTAGGGCCCCATGGATCCGCTGACGTCGACCAGCAGCACCACCCGCCGCGGCCGCTCCGCGCGCGCGTGCCGCCGCAGCAGCGCCGGCTCGCCGCCCAGCCGGAGCAACTCCCGCACGGTGCGGTGCGGGTCCACGTCCCCGCGCCGGGCCGGCCGTCGCCGCGCGGTGCGCCGCGGCTGCCCGCGCAACGCGAACGCGGCGAGCAGCCGGCGCACCTGTGCGCGTTCCGTGGGGTCCAGCTCCGCCACGTCGCGGTGGCGCAGCACCTCGGCGGAGCTGGCGAGCGTTGCGGTGGGCGGCCCCTGCAGCCGCTCTCCGGGCGGTCCGGTGCGCGACCCTGCGGGCGCCTCCCGCAGGACCGGTCGCGGCCGGGGCGGGGGAGCGGTCCGGGCCGGGCGGGCCGGTGTCCCGTCGGTGCCGAAGTACGCGGCGAACACCCGCTCGTAGCGTTCCAGGTCGTCCCGGTCCCCGCACAGCGTCACCCGGCCCGCCCAGTACACGTCCGTCCGCAGCCCGGGGCGCAGGGTGTCCACCGCCCGCAGGAAGGCGTGCACCCGCTCGGCGCTCGCCGCGACCCCGGCGGCCCGCAACGCCCGCGCGAACCCCAACAACGCGGCATCACCCTCCGGCCGACGCCCTTCGCCATGCCTGCCGGCCCTGGCGTCCGTGGTGTGCCCGGCGCGGCGGTCCTGGGCAGGGCCGGTGACGTCCGCGGTGCTACGCATCTGGGGTCGGTGCTCCTGCGGGCCCAGCTCGTCGGGCCCGTGCGGACCGGGAGCTTTTCCATGCCCGTCCGCCCCGGCGTCCGGACTGCGCCCTGTGCCGGCGCCCGCGACGGCCGCGGTGGTACGGCTGTTGGGCTGGTGCTCCTGAGGACGCAGCGCGTTGCCCCGGCTGTCGGGCCCGTTGGGACCGAGGTCTTCGCCGCGCCTGCCCGCCCCGGCGTCCGTGCTGTGCCCTGCGGTGTCCGCTCCGAGTACCTCGCGGTGTCCTCGTCGTTCCCCGGCCACGGCGATCACGCTCCCCGTCCCGCGAGGACCGCGGCGAAGTCCAGACCGCGGGCCCGGTCCGTGTCCTCGCGGTACTTCAGCACCGATCCCAGGGTGGCCACCGCCAGCTCCGCGTCCACCTCGTTCGCCCCGAGGGCGTCCAGGGCGCGCGCCCAGTCCAGGGTCTCGGCCACGCCCGGCGGCTTCAGCAGGTCCTCCGCGCGCAGGGCCTGCACCAGCGCGGTCACCTGCTCCGCGAGCCGCGCCGACACCTGCGGCAACCTGCGCCGGACGATGGCGAGTTCGCGGCCGAAGCCGGGATGGTCGAACCAGTGGTACAGGCACCGCCGCTTCAGCGCGTCGTGCACCTCGCGGGTGCGGTTGGAGGTCAGGACGACCACCGGCGGCACCTCGGCCCGCAGCGTGCCCAGCTCCGGAATCGTCACCTGGAACTCCGACAGCAGCTCCAGCAGGAACGCCTCGAACTCGTCGTCGGCCCGGTCGATCTCGTCGACCAGCAGCACCGACGGCTGGGTCTGCAGGGCCCGCAGCAGCGGCCGGGCGACCAGGAACCGCCGGTCGTACAGCTCGCGCTCCAGCCGCTCCGCGTCCCTGACCCCGGCGGCCTCGGCGGCCCGCAGATGCAGCAGCTGACGGGGGAAGTCCCAGTCGTACAGCGCCTGCGAGGCGTCGATCCCCTCGTGGCACTGGAGCCGGATCAGAGGCGCGTCGAGCGCCTCGGCGAGGGCGGAGGCGAGCGCGGTCTTGCCGACGCCCGCGTCGCCCTCGCAGAAGACCGGCCGGTGCAGCCGCAGCGCCAGGAAGCAGGCGATGGCGAGCCCGTCGTCGACGAGGTAGCCGGTCTGCTCCAGACGGGAGCGCACCTGCTCGGGGCTGTCGATGGAAGTGATCGGCGCTCACCCCATCCCGGCGGCGGCCAGGACCGCCCGCTTGGTCAGCACCCGCGCGAGGTGCGCCCGGTACTCGGGCGAGGCCGACGCGTCCCGCGAGGGCCGGGTGCCCTCGGCCGCGGACTGGGCCGCCCGCGCCACCGCGTCGGCGTCCCCGGCACCGGCCAGCGCCTCCTCCGCGGCGGCGGCCCGCAGCGGGGTCGACCCCATGTTGGTCAGCCCGATCCGCGCCTCCGCGATGCGCCCGTCGTCGCGCCGCACCAGCGCGGCGACACCGACCATGGCCCAGGACTGCGCCACCCGGTGGAACTTCTCGTACCGGTAGCCCCAGCCCTCACGTTTGGGCACCCGTACCTCCACCAGGAGCTCGTCGGGGGCCAGCGCGGTCTGCAGATAGTCGGCGAAGAACTCGCGCGCCGGGATCGCGCGCCGCCCGCCGGGCCCCTCGGCGACCAGTTCGGCGTCCAGCGCCAGCGCCACCGCGGGCAGGTCCCCGGCCGGGTCGGCGTGCGCGAGCGAGCCGCCGAGGGTGCCCCGGTGCCGTACGGCGGGATCC
Organism: Streptomyces sp. NPDC091412; assembly: GCF_044756885.1. NCBI lineage: Bacteria > Bacillati > Actinomycetota > Actinomycetes > Kitasatosporales > Streptomycetaceae > Streptomyces > Streptomyces sp. NPDC091412. Next base: position 194,284 of record NZ_JBIVTV010000009.1, read on the forward strand.
GCGACCGTCTCGGTGGCCTGGGCCAGCAGGCCCGCGTACCGCCGCACCAGCGGGTCGTGGACGACGTCGTGGTGCGTGGTCAGCGCGCCGATGGCGAGCGTGCCGCCGTCCTCGCGGACCCCGCGCAGCCCGGGGATCCGCCCGATGTCGACGACGAGTTCGGGAAAGGCCAGCCGCAGCCGCAGCAGGGGCAGCAGACTCTGCCCGCCGGCCAGCACCTTCGCGTCCTCGCCCGCGTCGGCGAGAGTGCGCACGGCCTCGTCGACGCTGGCCGGGCGGGCGTAGTCGAATGCGGGGGGAATCATGCCGAGGCCTCCTTCCGCGCCGACCGCGCCTGCGCGGACCGCACGGCCTCCCAGACCCGCTCGGGGGTGCACGGCATCCGCACGTCGTGGATGCCCAGCGGGCGCAGCGCGTCCACGATCGCGTTGACGACGGCGGGCGTCGAGGCGATCGTGCCCGCCTCGCCGACGCCCTTGGCGCCGAGCGGGTTGGAGACCGCGGGCGTCTCGGTCCGGTCGGTCACGAAGTCGGGGAGGTCCGCCGCCGACGGCACCAGGTAGTCGGCCATCGTGCCGGAGACCAGGTTGCCCTCCGCGTCGTACACGGCCTCCTCGTACAGCGCCTGGGCGATGCCCTGGGCCAGTCCGCCGTGCACCTGCCCCTCGACGATCACCGGGTTGATCACCCGGCCCACGTCGTCCACGCAGACGTAGGAGCGGATACGGGTCTGCCCGGTCTCGGTGTCGACCTCGACCGCGCACAGATGGGTGCCGTGCGGGTAGGAGAAGTTCTCCGGGTCGAGCAGGTACTCGGAGTTGAGGGTGGGCTCCATGCCGTCGGGCACGTCGTGCGAGGTGAACGTCGCGAAGGCGACCTCCTGGATGGTCCTGCGCGCCTCCGGCGAGCCCTTCACCGAGAACACGCCACCCTTGAACTCCAGGTCGTCCTCGCTCGCCTCCAGCAGGTGCGCCGCGACCTTCCGCGCCTTGTCCACCACCTTCTCGGCGGCGCGGTGCACCGCCGACCCGCCCACGACCAGCGAGCGCGAGCCGTAGGTGTCCATGCCCTGAGGCGCCGCCAGGGTGTCGCCGTGCAGCACCTCGACGTCCTCGAACGGCACACCCAGCACGTCCGCGGCGATCTGGCTCCAGCAGGTCACGTGCCCCTGTCCGTGCGGGCTGGTGCCGGTGACCACCTCGACCTTGCCGGTGGGCAGCATGCGGATGCTCGCCGCCTCCCAGCCGCCGGCCGAGTACCTCAGGTCCCGCAGCACCCGGCTCGGCGCCAGCCCGCACATCTCCGTGTACGTCGACACGCCGATGCCCAGGCGCACGCCGTCCCCGCGCTCGTTGCGCTGCTGCTGCTCGGCGCGCAGGTCGTCGTAGCCGAACAGGGCGAGCGCCTTCTCGGTCGCCGCCTCGTAGTTCCCGCTGTCGTAGGTCAGGCCCGCGATCGAGGCGTACGGGAACTCCTCGTGCCGGATCCAGTTACGCCGCCGCACCTCCACCGGGTCGAGACCGACCTCGGCGGCGAGTTCGTCCATGGCCCGCTCGATGGCGTACGTGGCCTCCGGGCGCCCGGCGCCGCGGTAGGCGTCGGTCGGGGTGCGGGTGGTGAACACACCGGTGCAGTTGAACTCGTAGGAGTCCATCTTGTAGATCCCCGGGTACATGAAGGCACCCAGGATCGGGATGCCGGGAGTGACCAGCATCAGATAGGCGCCCATGTCGGCGATCAGGTCCACCTTGAGACCGAGCAGCCGGCCCTCGCGGGTCGCGGCGATCTCGATGTCCTGGATCATGCCGCGGCCGTGGTGGGTGGCCAGATAGCCCTCGGAGCGGGACTCGGTCCACTTCACCGGTCGTCCCAGCCTGCGCGCGACCTCGACCGCGATGGCCTCCTCGCCGTACACCTGGAGCTTGGAGCCGAAGCCGCCGCCCACGTCGGGGGCGATCACCCGCAGCTTGTGCTCGGGCACGCCGGTGACCACCGAGAGCATGATCCGCAGGATGTGCGGGATCTGCGTCGCCGAGTACACCGTGAACTCCCCGGAGGCGGCCAGCGGGGTGACGACGACCGCGCGCGGCTCCATGGCGTTGGGGATGAGGCGCTGCTGCCGGTAGCGGCGGTGCAGGACGATGTCGGCGCGCTGCTTGACCGCCTCGAAGTCCTCGCCGGTCCTCAGCGGCCACACATAGGCGCGGTTGGTGCCCTTGTCGGCGTGGACCAGCGGGGAGTCGTCGGCGAGCGCCTCCTCCAGGTCCAGGACCGGCGGCAGGGGCTCGTAGTCGACCTCGACCGCCTCCAGCGCGTCGGCCGCCGCGTACCGGTCACGGGCCACCACGACCGCCACCGGGTCACCTGCGTGGCGCACCTCGTCGACCGCGACCGGCGGATGGTCCGGCAGCACCATGTCCTCGGTGACCGGCCAGGCGCAGGGCAGCGACCCCAGTCCCCCGGCGAGGTCGCGGCCGCTGAAGGCGGCGACGACGCCGGGGCGTTCGAGGGCGGGGGAGACGTCGATGTGTTCGATGCGGGCGTGCGCCATGGGGCTTCGCAGGACGGCCAGGTGCAGCAGTCCGGTGACGGTGATGTTGTCGGTCCAGTTGGTCTGCCCGGTGATCAGCCGGGCGTCCTCCTTGCGGAGCCGGGCCCTGCCGACCTCGCGTTCGACGGCCTGGTCGGTCATGCCGTCACCTCCTGGGCGGACCCGGTCCGCTCGCCGGCGGCCGTCTCCCCCTCGGCGACGGCGAGCACCGCGCGGACGATGTTCTGGTAGCCGGTGCACCGGCACAGGTTGCCCTCCAGCGCCTTGCGCACCTCGTCGGAGCCGGGGTGGGGGTTCTCGCGCAGCAGATCGCGCGCGGCCATGATCATCCCGGGGGTGCAGTAGCCGCACTGCAGCGCGTGCCGCTCGTGGAACGCGCGCTGCAGCTCCGTCCACTCGCCGTCCCTGGCCAGTCCCTGCACCGTGGTCACCTCGCCGCCGTCCGCCTGGACGGCCAGCACTGTGCAGCTCTTGACGCTCGCGCCGTCCAACTCGACCGTGCAGGCTCCGCAGTTCGAGGTGTCGCAGCCGATCGGGGTACCGGTCAGTCCGAGGCGGTCGCGCAGATAGTGGACCAGGAGCAGACGGGGTTCCACCTCGTCCTCGTAGGCCGTGCCGTCCACCGTGACCGAGATGTGGGTCATGTTCCCTCCGGGGGCCGTATGGGCATGGGTGGGGGAAATGTCGTCGACCGTGTGGTGTACGTCACTCTATGACCGTGTCGGGGCGCGGGCGAGTGGTGCGACAGGCGTCGTTGACCGTTAATCCATTGCCCCGGCGCTTCGGCTCTGCTGCACTGCACGTCATCACGTCGTCACCGAACGAGGAGCACCCATGCGCACAGCGTCCATGTCCACCCCGGAAGGAATCCCCGCCATCAAGAAGGACATGACGCCCAGTGCACTTGCTCAACCTCGGCATCCTCGCGCACGTCGACGCGGGTAAGACCAGTCTGACCGAACGGCTGCTGCACTCCGCGGGGGTGATCGACGCGCTCGGCAGCGTCGACGCCGGCAGTACGCGGACCGACACCCTCGCGCTGGAGCGGCAGCGCGGCATCACCATCAAGTCCGCCGTCGTCTCCTTCCCGGTCGACGACGTGACCGTCAACCTCATCGACACCCCCGGCCACCCCGACTTCATCGCCGAGGTGGAGCGGGTGCTGGGCGTGCTCGACGGCGCGGTACTCGTGGTCTCCGCCGTCGAGGGCGTCCAGGCGCAGACGCGCGTCCTGATGCGCACCCTGCGGCGGCTGCGCATCCCGACCCTGCTCTTCGTCAACAAGATCGACCGGCGGGGCGCCCGGCAGGAGGAACTGCTGAGTGCCGTCGCCCGGCGGCTGACACCGGCCGTCGTACCCATGGGGCGGGTGACGGGAATCGGCGCCCGCGAGGCCCGCTTCGTGCCCGGCCTCGGCCCGTCCGCGCCGGACGTCCTCGCCGAGCACGACGACGACCTGCTGGCCGCGTACGTCGACGGCACCCTCCGCGCCGACCGCCTGCGCGCCGCCCTCGCCGCCCAGACTCGGCAGGCCCTCGTGCACCCGGTGTACTTCGGCTCCGCTATCACCGGTGCCGGAGTGGACGCGCTGATCGGCGGCGTCAAGGAACTGCTGCCCGCCGCGGGCGGCGACCCCGACGGGCCCGTCTCGGCCACCGTGTTCAAGGTCGAGCGGGGTCTCGCGGGGGAGAAGGTGGCGTACGCGCGGATGTTCTCCGGCACCCTCCGGGTACGCGACCGCGTCCCCTACGGCGACGCCCGCACGGAGGGCAGGGTCACCGCGATCGGCGTGTTCGACCACGGCACGGACGTCCGCGCCGACGCCGTGTCCGCGGGCCGCATCGCCAGACTGTGGGGCCTGGCCGACATCCGGATCGGCGACACGGTCGGCGAGCCCGGCAAGGCCTACGAGCACTTCTTCGCGCCGCCGACCCTGGAGACCGTCGTCGAACCGGGCCCCGGCGTGGGCGGCGGGGCCCTGCACCTCGCACTCACCCGGCTGGCCGAACAGGACCCGCTGATCGGGCTGCGCCACGACGAGGCGCGGCAGGAGACCTCCGTGTCCCTGTACGGGGAGGTGCAGAAGGAGGTCCTCCAGTCCACGCTCGCCGACGAGTTCGGGCTGTGTGTCACCTTCCGGGAGACCACCCCGCTGTGCGTCGAGCGGCCGGTGGGCACGGGTGCGGCCGTCGAGTTCAACAAGAAGGACGGCAACCCCTTCCTGGCCACCGTCGGGCTGCGCGTCGACCCCGCGCCGGCCGGCTCCGGGGTGGACTTCCGCCTGGAGGTCGAACTGGGCTCGATGCCGTACGCCTTCTTCAAGGCGGTGGAGGACACCGTGCGCGAGACCCTCGGGCAGGGGCTGCACGGCTGGCAGGTCATCGACTGCACGGTGACCCTGACCCACTGCGGCTACTCGCCCCGGCAGAGCCACGCCCACCAGGGCTTCGACAAGAGCATGTCCAGCACCGGGGCCGACTTCCGGGGCCTGACCCCGCTGGTGCTGATCGAGGCGCTGCGCCGCGCGGGCACGCTGGTCCACGAGCCGGTGCACCGCTTCCGCGCCGAGGTCCCGGCGGACACGCTCGGCGCCCTGCTGCCGGTGCTGTCCGCACTGCGAGCCGTGCCGCGGACGACCGTCACCCACGGATCCGTGTGCCTTCTGGAGGGCGGCGTCCCGGCCGCCCGGGTGCACGCGCTGGAGCAGCGCCTGCCGGGGCTGACCCGCGGTGAGGGGGACCTGGAGAGCGCCTTCGACCACTACGCGCCGGTCACGGGCGACACGGTCCCCGAGCGCCCACGCACCGACCACAACCCACTGGACCGCAAGCAGTACCTGCTCAACCTGACACAGCGGGTGGGACGATGACGCCCGCCCGCCTGCCGCCGCCCACGACCCTGCACCCACCCGCCGGGGTCCGGGACGCGGTGGGCGGCACGGTGGTGGCGGTTCGGACGCGGGCGGACAGGCGGCGCCCCGTGCCGCCGCCTCACGCCGCGGAGGCCGCTGGCGCGGTCGGAGTACCCGCCGGGTCGCGACGTTCCCCGGACAGGGCGGCCGCCTGTCGCTGGCCGCCGGGCGTCCGGTGGGCCCCGGGGCGGGTGGAGGACGGGCCCCCAGGCCCTGTCGTCACATTCCCGCCTGCCGTGCGACGACGCCTGGCACGCCCTCCCCCAAGCTCTTCGAGCAGGGGGGACCCGGGGGATTCCCCGCCGTGTTGCCGAACCGTCCACGTGGCTCCGTCACGAGATCGCCCCGGCGCCTTGCGATCGCACGCACCGGACGCCGCGCGGCCCGCCCTCCGGGCGGAGGACGGGAATGTGACGAAAGGACCTAGGGGCACCGTCTCGGCCGGGCCGAAGAACGCGCCCTCCTTCAGCGGCTGCTCCAGGTATCGCCTGAGCAGGTCGATCGCATCCATCACCGGCCGGTAGGCCGTGTTGTTGCACTTCATCTCCAGCGCCTTCAACAGCGGTGCGAGCATCCGCCGCCAGTGAGCTGAGTACGACGACCGCAGCACGGAGCGGACCCGGGCCTTGTAGCGGGCCTCGTTCGCCGCGGCCTCCGCCGCCAGGGCCTTGAGCGTCTTCTCTCCGCCGACCACCGGGAAGATCACCCGCCGCACCGTGCCGGACGGCTCCGACAGAGCCGCCTCCGCAACCCGCAGGAGCATCGCCTCCTTACCGCGGACCTTCTTCAGCTCCGCCCCCCAGCTCCTTCTCGACCTTCAGCTCCGCGCGCGTGTTGATCTTCAGCACGAGCTGGATGAACAGGTCCACCAGCGAGTCGGTGATCTCCGTCTGCCGGACAGGGCACAACGTGGCCAGCAGCGTCAGCCGTCGCGGCGGCTTCATCCGCTCCAGGTTCGCCGGGTACTCCTTCGACGCACGCGCCCGCCAGGCGTCGACCAGCTTCTCCGACACGTCGGCGAAGAGGTCCGCAGGCAGCTCCAGCCGACGCACCCGCTCCAGCTTGTTCACCTCGGCCAGCAGGCACTCAAGGCCAGGGGCGCCGGGGTCGGTCTTCAGCTCGGTGAAGTGCGACCGCCCGCCCCCGGCCACCGCGTCGGCGCTGTCTGTGCCGTGCTCGGCGCCGTCGCCCGCGATCAGGTCCTCCAGCGGCGAACGGGTGCTGTGGCTGAGCCGGTCCGTCGTGCTGCGGCAGAACCGCTTCTCGAAGTCCTTGACCGCCTTGCTGACGGCTGGGCCGACACCTCACCAGTCGTTCGCGGCACCAGCGCACCACGCGGGCCTCGGTCTAAGCAGGAGCTTAGACGGCTCGCGCGGTAAGAGGTCTCCGTGTAGTGGGCTCGTCCCACAAGCGCTAACGAGGAGCGGCCGTCAGGGTGGTGGCGTCCGCCCATGCAGTCGGAGACGCCGAAGGCCGCCGGTCTACGGCGAGGCGCTCGGTGCCAGCTATACGAAAGGCATCCCTTCGGCGTCCCCTCGCGCAGCCAGAGCTGACCAGGTGATCAGCAATGCTGCTCGAACAACACCCGGGCTCAACGGCTGTCCCACGGTGGCGTTAGCAACGGATTAGCTATACGAGAACAGGGCCGACACGGTGGTCTCCTCTCCCTGGAAGGGGAAGTGGGCTGGGCCAAGGACCCTTGCCTGCGACCACGGCCTACAATCACGGAACTGGCACGTGAACTGGCCTGGAGCGTGCCCCAGGTTCGTCGAATGCTCGGCGCCGAGGAAGACCGGCCGGCCCTCCGGCTGGTCGGTAGCGCGCCCTAAGTGGAGTATCGCCGAGATACCCCTGCAACCCCCGTGTGCCTCACTTGTCTGCTGCACGAGCCGCTGTCACCCATTCAACCAGCATGTTCAATATATTCATATTCTGTCAGGTTCCGTACCTTATCGGAGGCATGTTCCGAATCGCCTTCGTCCGGGAGGAACCATGAAATCAGTCCTGCGCACTGGCCTCGCCGCCATCGCCGCAACGCTGCTCATCGGCACCACGACCGCATTCACTGCGCCGAGCAACGCGAGTACGGCACCCATCGCACCCGCATCGAACAGTGGAGGGATCGCAACGCTGAATACGCCTGTCAACCTGCCGAACGGAGTCTGGACTGACACCCCGCTCGAGGTCACCCTCCCCAAGCGTGGCACATACGATCTCGACGCGAACGTCCGCGGACGCCTCTCAGGCACTCCGCTCATCAACACGTCCATCACCGCGCGGCTGTGGGACGTCGACTCCGGCGCCGAGGTGTCGCAGAGCGAGCGGTTCGTGTACCAGGTCATCAACCTGAACGCGGGCGAGGCCATGGCCGGCGGCAACGGGACCGCACCGATCAGCGAGCGGATCAGTGTCAGCAGGCCGACAACGATCCGGCTGCAGGCTCGACGGGTCGACGCTCTCGGGGCCGCCAGCATTGCACAGGTCTACTCCGACGGCTTTGGCTACACCTCGCTCCGCTACGAGCGGGTCGGTTCCTGACGGCATCCCCGGCCGCCGCGGCGCGCACCACCTGGCGGCGCTCAGCGGCCGTCATCGTTCTCACCGATAACCGCTGTACCGATGTTCCCCGAGGCCGGACCCTTCGGACGTGAGCTGAGGCAGACGTCCACACAGCGCGCCAGGGGCCAAGAGTGCACTGGCGCGCTTGCGCTCCCCTCAGTCCGCGCTTTCGCCCGTGGCCGCGTCCAACGATTCCGTCATCGGTTCGCAGCCGTCTCCGTCCGCGGCGGGTGTGCACCGGGTGTCGGTGACGACCACCGACCACACCGCGCGCCACGGACCCGTATGGCCCATGGTCCGCTCGGTGGTGAGCGGACCGACCTCAATCCGCAGCCCGGCCGTGTCGGCACGGGTCTTCCTCCGCTCCTCGCGGACGATCTCCTCGGCCCGCCGTGCCGAGATCAGCTTGGCGGGGAGGGGCACATGCGTGGGGCCGAGGTCGACCTGCATCCCGTACACGCGTCCGGCGGGGTTGATCCGTACGTCGAGGCTGCGGGGCATCTCCGCGCCCCGCTCCTTGAACCGCCAGGAGGTCACCCAGCCGGAGCCGGCGCTGTCGTGGACCGCTCGAGTGGCGTGCCAGGACGCCGACTCGGCCCAGGCGTAGTGGGCGTGCATGTAGGTGCGGGCAATGCGGTGGGCGTCGGCGGTGCCGTGGGGCGTGCCGGCGCCCGGCACCATGTAACCGACCTTCTCCATGCTTCCCATACTCGCGGTGTTCCCGAAGTCCACGTTCAGCCGGCGTCCTCCGGGCCACATCAGCTCCGCGGGGAACCCGCCCGCGAACTGGATGTTCATCCAGCCGTTGTAGCCGTCGAGGCCGGGGCTGATCCTGACGGCGCCGACCCGGTAGCGGTCGCCGAAGGCCTGGTGTACGGCCCGCTCGGCGGCCACGCGCTCGTCACCGCGGGCGTCCCGCACGCTGGAGCCGTCCATGTGGTTCAGGGTGACGGCGGTCCGGCAGGCGACCGCCCCGAGCACGGCGAGGACGGCGGTCACGGCCGCGATGGGCGCGGCCCAGGCCCGCCAGGCGACGCGCCCGCGCAGCAGCACGAGCCCCGCGGCCACGCCCAGCGCACCGCCGCCGGCGTTCATCTCCACGTCGGCGCTGTCGCAGATGCCGCTCACGAACGGGGCCAGTGCCTGGGCGAGTTCGATGAGGACCGGCAGTGCCAGGACGCCGGCCAGCGCGGGCAGCGGTCGGCGCAGGGCGAGCACGCCGAAGAGGCCGAGCGGTACGAACATCGCCAGGTTCCACATGCCCTGCGTGGTGTACAGCGGCTCGGTGAGGTCGTGGTTGACCACGCACTCGGCACGTCCGGTCGTGCCGCCGCGCAGCGCCAGCGTGACCCCGAGGACTCCGGTGAGACAGAACACCAGCGGCGCCCACCAGCCCGCGTGGGCGATACGGCACCGGCGCGCCACGTGCCACGCGAGGAGCCCCAGGACGGCGGCCACGGCTGTGAGCTCGGCCAGGAACCATATGTCGTCCCCGAAGACGGCGTTGAACACGTGCTTGCCCATCCCCCGATGTCATGTCCGACGGCCTGGTCAGAGCCTCGAACACCTGATCATTTCTGAGCCTGGAAGCCTAACCGAGATGCGTCGGCGCGAACCTCCGCAGCAGTGCCGGGAGGACGACCACCGACGGACCCGGCGCGGCGAACGGCCCCTGAGCAGCGGTGCTGTTGTTCACGGACTGCCGTTTGTGGCTGGTGAATTGCTACGGCGACTCCCAGATGAGTGCTGCTGACACCGGCTGCCACGCTCAGGTCGCCGCCGTGTTCCGGGCTGCGCGCTACCGCCCGGGCTCATAGGATGAACGACGGGGATGGCCTGGGAAACTCGTGTCCGGCCGCTGAGGGGGCAGCGGCGATCGGAGGAGCCGTGGACACCTACGACGTCGTTATCCTCGGGGCGGGCGCGGCCGCCAAACTGATCTGGGGCTCGGTCGGTGACCGCTCGGTGGCGGTGGTCGAGTGGGCCCGGGTCGGGGGCGAATGCCCGTTCGTGGCCTGTGTGCCGAGCAAGGCGATGCTCCGCTCGGCACGGGTGTGGCAGACGGCGGCGGACCCGCAGTGGGCTGGGCTGTTTTCCGGACGCGTCCCGGGGGCCGACGCCTACCAGGAGGCGGTGCGCCGCCGGGAGCGCATCGTTCATGGTCGCGACGACAGCACGAACGCGAGCGCACTGGCCAAGACCGGTGCGACCCTCCTGCGGGGCGACGGCAGGGTCGTCCGGCCCGGGGTCGTGGAGGTGGACGGCACCGAGATCGGTTACCGAGACCTGGTGCTCAACACCGGGTCGGAGCCGGTGTGGCCGCAGCTGCCGGGCCTGTCGGCGGTACCGGTCTGGACGAGCGACCAGGCGATGAGCACCTCCGACCATCCCCGCTCGGCAGTCGTGCTCGGCGGCGGACCAGTGGGCTGCGAGCTCGCGTTCCTCTTCGCCACCTTCGGCACCGCCGTCACCATGGTGCAACGCAACCGGCGGCTGATCCCCCGTGAGGAGCCGGAAGCGTCCACCGCCCTGGCGGAGGTCCTGACCGGCCAGGGCGTCCGCTTGCACACGGCGACGCAGGCCACACGGGCCGAGCCGCACGGCACGGGCGCGCGCCTGCTCCTGGACACCGGGGAGCGCGTCGAGGCGGACGTGGTGGTGCTCGCCACCGGACGGCGGCCGCGGTCGGCCGGGCTGGAACTGGAGCGGCTGGGGATCGACCTGGACCCCCGCGGGGCGGTGACGGTGGACGAGCGATGCCGGGCCCTCGGGGCCGACCACGTCTGGGCGGTGGGTGACGTCACCGCAGTCGCGCCGTTCACCCATACCGCTCACTACCAGGGCCGGATCGTTGCCGCGAACCTCCGCGGCCGCACCGTCACCGCGGACTACCGAGCCGTGCCGCACGCGGTCTACGTCGATCCGGTGCTCGTCTCGGTGGGCCACACCGTCGCCTCTGCCCGGGCGGCCGGGATCGAGCCGTTGACCACACGTACGTCGATGAGCCAAGCGGTTCGTTCGGCGACGGAAGGAGAGTCCACCGGGTGGCTCATGCTGCTCGCCGATCCCGATACCCGCACCGTGATCGGCGCGACGGCCCTAGGCGGCCATGCCGAGGAATGGATCTCCGAGGTCTCGCTCGCCATCCGGGCCGGCGTCCCGGTGGACGTCGCCGCCGACGTGGTGCACCCGTTCCCCACGTTCAGCGAGATCCTGGAGATCCCGCTGAACGAGCTGGCGGCCCGTTGATGCCTCAGCCCGCCGAGTCCCGACGGCGCGGCCACCCCGGCCGACGCACAACCACGGCGAGCACGCACCGATCCCCGGCTGCGTCTGCGCCGCCCATCCCGCCCATCTCTTCTCCCTCAACTCCGGCCAGGGACTGGGCGAAAGCGGCCGCAACGGTGCGCGATCCTGGTGGTTAATTGTCACGGCGACGTTTGCGGAGGCACCACTTCCCGTCCGGTTTGTCAGCGATGGAGGCATACTCGCGGCTGGTGACTTCCGACGTTCGGACACTCTGTGTAATTAACCACCAGGGTCGGTGACACGTTCGTTAATGGCACCCGCACCTGGCTGAAAACCCCGTCAAAGCAGGGGTGTTCAGCCCTCGGGGACGGGGGTGGCCTGGTGGTGGTAGAGCCGCCATCCGGTGTCGCCCTCGCCCTTGCGCCACAGGGAGCTGCGGCGGGCCCGGCGGCCGGCGATGACGCTCTCGTACGTCAGGTGCACGAGGTCCGGGGCGAGGAGCACCCCGCGCATGCCGGAGGCCTCGATGCGCGGGCTGTCCGCTCCGCCGTGCAGGGTGGGCAGGGCCGCGACCATCTCCTCGTACGTCCAGCGCCGCCCGGAGGCGCCGACCTCGACGAACTCGGGGTCGAACAGCCGGACGCCGACGGCGGAGGCCCGGACGGCGGGGTCGTGCAGGCGCAGTTCACCGTCCTTCGCCGCGGCGATCGCGGCCTGTTCCTCGGGGTTCTCATTCGTGTCGATCATGGACGCATCCTCTCCCGCCCCGGAGCCCTCGGCAAAGGGTCTTCGGGTCCTCGTCCGTTGACCAAAGGCGTTTGAGGTCGTCGCTGAAGATCTGGCCGTACCGGTCGGCGTCCAGTTCGTGCAGGCGCCTGGTCAGGATGTCCGCGTCTTGGGCGTCGGTGTCCCCTGACACTGATTCCTAATGCCGTTTGTCCTGGACCGTCCGGCGAACTGCGAGACTCGGGCCGTGATCACCCCCCGCCGCCCCTTGGGCACCGGTCCCCAACCCGCCGCCGAACCGGAGCTGTCGCCAAATGGCGACAGCCGCGAGCGAGGCCGTACGGCTGCGGAACGGGCTGCCGCCGAGTCTCCTGCCTCCGGGAAAGCAGCGGTCAGGAGAGGCAGTCACCCGAGCCGATGAACTCGGGGGTTCCCATGTTCCCGCTGTAGACGGCCACGGACCAGCGGATGTACTGCCAGGACTGGTTCCTGCTGTACTCGTCCCTCAGCTTCCTGCAGGTAGTCCTTCGGGCGACATCCTGGAAGTTGGCTCTCTGGGCGCGGCCGACCAGCGCTCCATAGGTGTCCTGGATCCACACGTACGCGGCCTTCTCGGCCGGGTCGAACCCGAGGTTGATGTCGTCGTCCGCGGCGGAGGGGTCCACGCCGTTGCCCTCGGCGACCCGGATCTTCCACGCGGCGGTGATGGCCTTGTCCGTGGCGTCGGCGACTCGAATCTCGTCTTTGTCGGTACTGGGTATCTGCGCGGTCGCCATGCCGGCCTCGTCTCCCTGCCACTGCCCGGCGACCTCGTAGTAGCACCCGTCGGTGGCCTCGCCGAAGCCGAGGACGTCCGCCTCGATGTCGCCGTCGGAGTTCTTCCAGAAGGCGGAGTAACGGCCGTAGGGCCAGGTGGTGGGGCTGGTCTGGAGGCGGTGGGCGAGAGTGGTGCAGGATGCCATCTCTCCTGCCCTGCGGAACACCTCCTGGTCGTCCTCCGGCAGCTGGGAGACCGGCCCGCCGGTCACCATCACGGTCTGCGCACGCCGGTTGAACGTGACCGTGGCAGTGAGGTGGTCCAGGCCCTTGGTGGCGAGCATGGACCTCACGTCGTCCTCGATCGCTTGGGCGGTGTCCTTCTCCTCCTGGGTGCTCGCGGTGGTGCTCGCTCTCCACTCGTCGTCCGACGGCTGGGCCTCGTTGCCGGCCCGTGTGAAGGCGGGGTGGGCCACGCCGGCCAGCGGATCGGCCGGTACGCGGATCCCGCGCGGATCGGCCGCGGTCCGCGTCGCCGCAGCGGGGCCAGGGGTTCCGACGGGCCCGGTGGCGCCGCCGGCGTGACGGGCCGGGGAAGCGGTCGACCGGCCTGCGGCGGAGTCCCGCGCGCCGCCTCGGTCTCCGCCGTTCGGGAAGGCGGCCGGAAAGGCCAAGGCGCCCCCGGCGAGAGCGCCGATCACGGCGGCGGCCACGAGCACAGTTGTGACGGCCCGTCTGCGGGAGGGTGGGGAGGGGGCGTGCCAGGTGGGGTCGTCCACGGCGGGCATCTCCCACACGGCCGTGACCAGTTCGCCGACCCGGGTGGGTGCCGGTCCGTCGCCGCCCGCGAGGACCTGGGTGGCCTGGGAGGCGAGGAACCGCGAGCACTCCTGGGCGGCCGAGGCGGCGGATATCCGCTCGGCGGGTTCCTTCGCGAGGGCGCTCTCCACGACTTCGCGCAGTTCCTCGGGTACACCGTCCAGGTCGGGGTCCCCGGACATGACTCGGAACGCGACCACGTCCGGCGCGCCGGTGCCGAACGGGAGCCGGCCGGTGGCGGCGTAGGCGACGAGCGCGCCCCAGGCGAACATGTCGCCCTCCGGCCCGGCGGTGCTGGTGCGGTAGTACTCGGGGCTGATCCAGCCGGGGGTGCCGGTCATGACGCCCGTCCGGGTCACGCTCGTGCCGTCGGCGGCGCGGGCGATGCCGAAGTCGAGGACGCGAGGGCCGGCCGGAGTGAGGATGACGTTCTGCGGCTTCACATCCCGGTGGACGACGCCGGCTTCGTGGACGGCCGCCAGTGCTTGGGCCGTGCCCGTCGCGAAGGCGTACAAGGTGCCGCCGGTCAGGGGGCCGTGGTCGGCCAGGTACTGGTTGAGGGTAGGGCCCGGAGCGTAGGCGGTCGTCAGCCAGGGTGCGTCGGCTTCGGGGTCGGCGGCGAGCAGCGGCACGAGGCACGGCCCCTGCACGCGCGCGGACAGCTGCACCTCGCGGCGGAACCGGGCCCGGAACTCCGGGTCTTCGGCCTGCGCAGGGTGGATCACCTTGACGGCGACCCTGAGCCCGTCGGCGGTGAGACCGGCATGGACGGTCCCCATGCCGCCGGAGCCGAGGCGGCCGATGATCCGGTAGGGGCCGACACGGGAAGGATCACCTGGGCGGGCGGGTTGCACCCGCCCGCCGGAACCAGCAGCGCTCACGAGGAGTCCCAGCCTAGGAAACTGACAGTGAAGAAGATGTGAAGGATGTGTATATCATGATCACATAAGTACGTGAAACGGGCCCCCGGTCGTGCCCGGCCGTGGAATTGGGAACTCCTCCACCTCAGGAGCCACCCGGGTTCAGTGCGCGTGTCCCGTCTCCCCTTCGGTGGGCGTCTCCTCACCGTGCCGCCCCGGCACCGCGGCCGGGCAAGCTGCTGTTCGCGTTCTTCGCGGCGATGGCGGAGACCGAGCGGGAGAACATCCGCGATGTCGATGCTGGAAGGGCTCGACACCGCGGCCTGCAAGGGCAAGCACGGCGGCCGGCCGCCGGTCGTCACCGACGACATGCTGCACACCGGTGCTCCGCCGCAGGGCGAACGGCGAGTCCGTCGAGCAGATCCAGCCCGACCTGATCATCCCCACCGGCAAGCGCAAGGGGCCGGGCCCCTCCGTCGCCGGCGTCTACCGGGCGCTCGCCGAGCACGCCAAGCGCGAGGCGTACCCCGAAGCCATCGAGGCCGCGCGCGCCGACGTCGCCGCTCTCCAAGCGGCCGGCGAACTCCCCGGGCCCCGCCTCGCTCTCCCTGACCGAGCGTCACTCTGATTACAGAAAGCCACTTGTCACCTGGTTCGCCGCTCGTTAACGGCGCACCCTGGAAGTCGCGCCGGTGCTCGGACTCCTGCGGCAGCGCCGCCGGCACCAGCGCCACGAGCACTCGACCGAGGTAGACCCACCAGGGAGCGTGGACGAACGTCGACCCGCGGCCGGGTCGGCGGACGCCGGCCAAGCTCACCGAGGATCAGGCCGCGCTCGCCCAACGGCTCTACGGCGAGCGAGAGAAGACGGTCCAGCAGATCGCCGACATGTTCGGCGTTCCCCGGTCGACGGTGTACGGGCACCTCGACAAGACCAAAACCGTGCCTCGCCAGCCGAAGAAGGCCACGGTCACCAAGCCCTGAAAGCTACCGACCGGTTATTTGTTCCCTGGTGTCCGGGCTGGGACTCCGGGGCCGTGAACGCGAGCCTCCACTTCGACCTGCCCAGGTTCGAGGCCGACAGCGCGGCCCGCTTCCTCGCCCGGCACCTCGGGGTAGCGGCCACCACGGCGGCCTGACGCCGCACGTCGGCCGGCCCGAGAGGGGCGAGACCACCGGCGTCCCAGCCGAAAGCCCCGGCCGCCGCGGAGTCCACCGCGGCGGCCGGGGCTCACCCGGCGAGGGAGACGCGACCCGTCAGACGAAAGCCGTCAAACGCAAGCCGTCATCGGACGCGAGCGTCAGGAGGTCACGATCTTGGTCTTCGAGCAGTGGGACGTGACGCCGCCCTTCGTCAGGCAGGCCCACATGATGTACTGATGGCCCTCGGGCAGGTTGCCGCTCTTCCACGCGGTGTAAGGCGAATTGTGGCCGGAGGTGCTGACCACGCGTTCGGGGATGCTGCCGTCGGGCGCGCTCAGATGGGCGACGACGCCATATCCGTCGGCGGTGGCGTCGAAGGCGCCGAGGGTGTCCCCCGTCACGCCACAGCCGGGGTTCGCACTCCACAGACCGGAGCCGGCCCACTTGCCGGCGTCGTTGTAGACATCGACGGACGGGTACGTGCAGATCTCGTCCGTCGCGGCGGAAGCCGAGCCAGATGTCGCGGTGACGAGGCCCCCGGCCATCACGAGACTGGTCAGCGCGACGCCTGCCTTACGAGCAATACGCATGATTTCCCCCTGAACGCCGCCAGGGTCTCCGGCGGCGGCACTCAGTATGGAATACGGGGGCAGAGCAGAGCAATGATCTTTCCGGCGGTGGCTCAGGGCCGGACAGGCCCTGAGCCGGACCGCGCGCTCGCCCGCCTCGGCCACGCGGTGGCCGGCGAGTGGCAGAGCACCACGGGCCAGGCCCGCGACGTACCTGTCTTCCGGGTGGAGGTGCGCGCGCACGTCCCGGGCGAGAGCCGGAGCGAGTGGCAGCTGGTCCGCGACACCGACGGCGACGAAGTCACCGTCACCCTCATCGCGTCCGCCGACGGTCAGCGGGTGAGCGTCCAGGGCGGCACCGGCGAGACGTTCCACGGCGAGCGGGCCCGGCAAGCGGGCGGTGGAGGAGCTCGTCCCGGCGTATCAAGCCCGCGGCTACCGGCTTGCCGCCGTACGCGCCACCCGCTGAGCACGCGGCCCTGTTACCGTCATGCGGATGCTGCGCGAACACGACGAACAGGCCACCGCGACCGCAGAGGCGTGATCCACCGCTACCTTGCGGCTGGTGTCTGAGCCAGGACTCCGAGGCCGTGTTCGCTCTCCTGTCACTGCCGGGAGATGATGAGCCAGGGCCGCCGGGGCGGCCCGCCCCTCGACGGAGGGACGGGTGGGCCGCCGGTCCTGTCTATGCTCAGGCCCATGACACTGGAATGGGAACAGATCATCGTCGACTCCGCCGACCCCGTCGCTCTCGGGCGCTGGTGGGCCGAGGCTCTCGGCTGGGTAGTGGTCGACGAATCCGAGGAGATCATCGAGATCCGGCCTGAGCCGGACCAGATGCCGGGGCTGCTCTTCGTACCTGTCCCCGAGGGCAAGACGTCGAAGAACCGGCTCCACCCCGACTTCCGCCCCGACGACCAGGAGGCCGAGGTCGCCCGGCTGCTCTCCCTCGGTGCCCGGCGCGCCGACACCGTGCAGGACGAGCAGCACTGGGTGACCCTCCTCGACCCGGAGGGCAACGAGTTCTGCGTCCTGAGTGAGCGGAAGAGCTGAGCGTCGTCGTGCGCGGCGACGAGCGCCCCGATGAGGTCATCGGGGCACTCCTCGCGCTTGCGGTCGATGAGCTCCTTGAGATAGGCGATCATCGACGCGCGCTGAGCCGCGGACTCCTCCTCGGTGTGCGAGGTGAGCGACACGAATGCGTCCGACCATGCGCGGAAGCGGTCCCGGTCCTCGAAGGGCACTTTGAGCAGCTCACAGATCACCATGACCGGCAGGGGGAAGGCCAGCTCGGTGTTGAGGTCGACTGGCGGGGATAGCTCTTCCATGGAGTCGAGCAGACCATCGGTCAACTCTTGGATAGGCGGGCGCAGTTGCTGCACACGGCGGTTGGCGAACTCCCGTAGCACCAGCTTGCGCAACCGGGTGTGCTCGGGCGGGTCCATGGTGAACAGCCCACCGGCCAGCGGCGGGGTCTTCGAGAGCTGGGGCGCACCCGGTGCCACGGTGGCTGCCCGGCTGTACGCGCCGTCGGCGAGCACCGTGCGCACGTCGTCGTATCGACTGACCACGTACCCCGTGTCGCCGCTGGGCAGTCGTATGTGCGCGACGGGGCACTGGTCTCGCAACTCGGCGTAGACGGGGGGGGGTATCTCGATCGCTCACGGTCGGTGGAACGGGTAGCGGAGAGCAGGGCCGTCGGCCGCGGAGGGCTCGTGGGCCGTCCGCTGATTCGTGTCCATGGAGAAAGCCTCCTGAGGTGAGCCTTGGTCGAGGTCGTGCGGAGCTTCGGTCGCTGCGTCCGGGGCCGCGGAAGCCGCTCGGTCGGCGCTCAGCGCTGCCAGCCGTCGGCAGTGCGCAGTCCGTAGCCGAGCGCCCGATCAGAAGCGATGTGCAGCAGCCAGCCGAGTGCGAAGGTGAACAGCCCCACGTTGGCACCTGGTCCGTCGCCCGGCAGGAAGGGGACGACGACGAGCCCCAGAACTGGGCCGATCGGCCGGTGGACGAGGTTGTAGGCGGCCACCTTGCCGCGTGGGAGCTGCCCGGGTTCGTGCGGCCCCGCCGGCCCGACGAACAGCGTCAGGTCAGGAGCGATGAAGCCCACAATGCCCAGCGGAATCGTCCCGCCGCCGTGGTTGACCATCTCGAGCACGGTCCAGGCCAGCAGAAACACGGCGAGCAGGGACCAGGCCCCACGGACCGGGCCCGAGGCTGAACTCCGGATGACTTTATGGCGCGTTGGGGATGTCATGCGTTCACTCCTTGCAAGGAGACGGTGGCCGAGATCCAGCTTGGGGCGGGGTGCTGAGCGGTTGGCAAAGCGACGAGCCCTGCGGCGCGGGATTTGCCCTCGGAGGCCTTGCGCGACCCTGGCCGCACTGCGCGAGGCTTGGCCCGTTCTGCCGGACTACGCGGCGCTCTTCACCGACGTTGGTTCGGTCGCAGTCAGCAACCTCTCTTCCGGCCCAACCTGTACACCCAGGACGCGTGGCCGCTCGAATGGGGTCGACTGACGTCCAGTCAGCCCTGGGCGAGTGAGGTGACCCGCGCTGCAAGGGCCTGGTTCATCAGGCGGAACTGGGGGAGCGTGGTGCTGTCGAGCGAGCCGCCGAGGAAGGGCACGGCCACGCCGGTGAAGCTCTCGCTCTGGGTAAGGCGCACGCGGTGCGGCCCGAGCTGCTCGATGGTGAACCGGTGCTCGCCGTCCGCGATCCAGCCCGGACCGAACCGGCCCAGCCAGCGCAGCTCCCGGCCGGGGGAGACGGTGAGCAGTTCCGGGGTGAAGACGGTGGTGCTGCCGTCCGCAAAGTGCAGGACGTTGCGCAGGTGCGCGCCCTGCCGCAGGGCGCCTCCCGAGGAGGTCACCTGCGCCGAGGTGATGAACGGGTTCCACTCCGGGTAGGCCGGCAGGTCGGTGAGCACCTGCCAGACCTGGTCGGGTGTCGCGTCGATCTCGATGGAGGCGGTGAGCCGGGTCGGGTGGGTGGTGGTCCAAGCGGTCCAGCCGGCGAGAAGGGCCACCAGTGCGGCGAGCGCCACCAGGAGGAGGCGGCGCCTGCGGTTCCGCCGGGGGCGGACGGGGTGCGTGGTGCGGGAGGTGGCGGAAGATGCTGTCACGGTCATGGGCTCTCCACTTTCGTGTAGGGCCGTTCCTTCCGGGCAGGCCCGGGGGGTGGGTCAGCGGGCCGCTCCCTCGAGGGCCGTGCTGACGAGGCGGCCGACGTATGCCCCGTCGAGGGGGCGGCCGGTGACGAGCAGGCGGTAGTACAGCGCTCCGGCGAGCTGGTCGAAGAGGACCTCGGGATCCAGGCCGGGGCGCAATTCCTCCTGATCCTTGGCCTCTTGGAGCAGGGCGAGGACAACGGCGTTGCGACGGGCGAACATGGCGTGCACAGCCGCGCCGACATCGGCGTGGCGGGCTGCCGCGGCGGCGACCTCGGCGACGAGGCCGGCCGAGGTGTCACCGGAACCGGCCGGACGGCCGGCCCGCCGGACCCGGTCCAGGCCGTGCACGATGGCGTTGAGGTAGCGGGTGAGGTCGGCCCGCACATCGCCGCTGTAGTGGACCGGCACCTCGTCCTGCATTCGGGCGACCACCGCGACGATCAGGTGGTCCTTGGTGGGCCAGCGCCGGTACAGCGTGGTCTTGGCGACGCCGGCGGTGGCTGCGGCCTCGTCCACGGAGAAGCGGTCGTAGCCGCGTTCCAGCAGGAGCTCCAGCGCTGCCCCAAGGATTTTCTCGTCGGCTCCCTCGGTGCGGGGGCGTCCGCGTCGTGCAGCAGGGACCACGGCTCGGGCCTCCCTTTGAGTTGGTTTCGCTACGACCGTTTCGTAAAGGACGGTAGAGCCGGCGCGGCCGTTTACGCAACAGGCGGAGCGGAATTGTCGATGATCGGTCAGCGACCGGAGCGACTCGAGCGGCTCCGGAACGGACTTGTACCGGCCCTGGAGTACGGGCTGTTCAGGAGATATGCGAAGGGGGGCGCTGCCGATGGGCGGCGCCCCCGTCGCTCGTGGTGGCCGGGCGTCGCTGCGGGCCCGGGTCCAGCGCGCCCCGGGGACCGTCAACGCCGACACCGAGCGGCGGGCCGACGGCACGGTCCGCACCGACGCGCAGTTCTACGCGGCCCTCGGGGAGTTTCGGTGCGGTGGGTAGCGGTTGGGTGTTCAGTTTGCTGAACACTTCTGTGTCGCCGTGTCGAACCTGGCAAGCTGCGGCTGGTGAGGGGTGACTGGCTGGGGAAGTTTCGTCGGGAGCGGCGGGTGCTGGCGCGGGTGCGGCGGGCCGCGTGGCGGCTGGAGCAGGCCGAGAAGGAACGGGACGGGGCGCTTGCCTGGGCGCGGGCCGACGGGGTGTCGGTGCGGAAGGCGGCGGAGGCGGCTGGTCTATCACCGACCCGGGTACACCAGCTGACCAAGGACGCCCAGGCGGACGTGCTGGAGGCGATGCCGGCCGAGTTGCGGGCAGCGGGCTGGCCTGCTCCGGAGGATCCGGACGGTAGCGACGACGAGGAACTGTCGGGGCGCGCGGACGTGACCGGGCGGCTGGTGGACGAGGTCGGCTGGATCCGTCAGTGCGCGGAGTGGATCGACCACCTGGAGCGGAAGCAGTATCCGCCAGTGGTGAACCTGCGGCCGGAGGCCGATTTCCCGGACCGGCACCCGGTGGTGGTCGATCTGCCGCGGGTGGCGGCCGTGCTGCGGCGCATCGCCTACGACGTCGACGAGCTCGCCCGCGCCCGCAGCATCGAGGGCCTCGACCGAGCGCGTACCCGCGACGATCCGCGGACGGAGCGGCGCTGGCGCCTGGCCGAATCGGACCTGACCTTCGCCGAGTTCTGCGCCAGCACCGGGACGCCGTCCCAGTCCATCCGGCAGGGCAGGGATGCCTGGACCGCCTACCAGACCGAACGCCGCGACCGCGGGGAAACGGACGAGGACCCCTACACGGCGTACAACCCCTCCCGCGACAACAGGACCTGACCCGCGAACGGCCTGCACGCCTCGCACCGTTGTCCTCCTGACACCAGACACACCATGGAGCCGCCACGCCACGAGCACACCCGTGCACCGTCGCCGGGAACGGCGGGGTGGACGGGCCGCGAGGGGGGTACCGTCAGCCGTCGACGGCCAGGGCACCGTCGCGACGGCACAGTCCCCGTGGACGCGTGCTGACGGCAGGTATGAGCCCGGCCTGCTCGTACCGTGAACACGGACGGCCAGGCGCCATGCTGCCGCGATGCGGCTGGATCCGTCGTGCTGGACCGTCCGGCGAACTGCGAGACTCGGGCCGTGATCACCCCCCCGCCGCCCCTTGGGCACCGGTCCCCAACCCGCCGCCGAACCGGAGCTGTTGCCAATGGGCGACAGCCGCGAGCGAGGCCGTACGGCTGCGGAACGGGCTGCCGCCGAGTCTCCTGCCTCCGGGAATGAGGGTCAGGTGGTGACGCGGTCGCCAGGCCGCCGCCGTCTGGGCACAGGGGCCGACCCGCTCTAGCTATAGCTAGCCGACCGGCCCGTCGTCCGTGCCGCGTCCGTACTGCGGGAAACCACGGGAACCACTGCCTGAACGGCGTGGGAGGTGCCCCCGGCACCGGACGCCGCGAGCTTCCCGGCAAACCTTTCCGGCCACAGCACTAGCGGGCGAGTTGTTCGACCGCGTTCAGTACCGGTGCCAGGCCGTTCTCCTCGCGGATCCGGGCGCCCAGGGCCCGTGCCCGTTCCCGGTGTCCGTAGCCACGGGTGGCGCGGACCAGGGCCGCGGCGAGGTTGTCCGCGGTGAGGCCGCGCAGCGGAACCGAGCAGGGTGCCACGCCGAGGCCGACGAGACGATCGGCCCAGAAGCCCTCGTCGAACTGGACGGGCACGGGCACCGCGGGGACGCCCGCCCGCAGCCCGGCCGCGGTCGTGCCCGCCCCGGCGTGGTGCACCACGCCCGCCAGCCGCGGGAACAGGGCCGAGTGCGGGACCTCGCCGATGGTCAGCATGTCCTCGCCGGACGCCTCCAGCCCCGCCCAGCCCTGCTGGACCACACCGCGCAGTCCGGCCCGGCGCAGCGCGCGCACGATGGTGTCGCTGAGTCGCCCGGGGTCGGGCACGGTGGCGCTGCCCAGCCCCACGTAGATCGGAGGAGGGCCCGCGTCGAGGAAGTCCCACAGGCCGTCCGGGAGTTGGGTGTAACGGTCGTACGGCCACCAGTACCCGCACACCTGGAGCGCGCTGCGCCAGTCACGGGGCCTGGGCACCACGAGCGGGCTGAAGCCGTGGTACACCGGCCCGCGCTGCTCCTGGCGGACGCGGCGGCCGGTGACCGCGCGGGCGGGCAGCCCCAGCCGGGTCCGCACGGCGGGTACGGCCGCCGAGAAGACCCGCTCCACGGCCAGGTCCACGCCGTGTCCGGCGAGGCGGTTCGCAGCTCCGCCCCAGTGTCCGCCGCCCAGCAGCGGGGGGGCGAACTCCCTTGTGGGGGAGAGGGGTTGCAGATGGGCGCTCACACTGGGCAGGTTCAGCGCCTCGGCGATGGCGTGCCCGACCGGCCCGAGTGAGCCGGCCAGCAGCAGCAGGTCGCTCTTCTCGGCCGCCGCGATCAGATCGTCCGTCATCCGGGCGATGGCCGCCCGCACCAGCCCCACGGCCCGCAGCATCTTGCCCGGGCCGGTCGCGCTGCGGTGGAGTCCCCGGCCCCGCGAGGACTCCAATTCGGCCCGCGGGTCCACCGGCAGCGGGTGGAAGCCGAGGCCCGAGCCCGCGACCAGCGGTTCGAAGCATCCGTGCGTGACCAGGGTGACCTCATGACCCGCGAGAGCCAGGCCGTGCCCCAGTCCGGTGAAGGGGGCGACGTCGCCCCGGGATCCCGCCGTCATGATCGCTACGCGCACGACGGCCAGTATGGCCGTGCGGCCGCCCGCCGTCCGTGAACGACCCGAGGGGTGTCGCACCCCCGATCCGGTTCCGGTACGCCGGTCACACCCCGAGCTGCCGGGCGGCGGCCGTCACGGTCTGCTCCAGCAGCGTGGCGATCGTCATCGGGCCCACCCCACCGGGCACCGGAGTGATCAGCGAGGCCCGCTGCACGGCGGAGTCGAAGTCGACGTCGCCGACGTTGCCCTGGTTGTAGCCCGCGTCGATCACCACGGCGCCGGGCTTGACGTCCTCGCCGCGGATGAGCCGGGGCCGGCCCACCGCGGCGACCACGACGTCCGCCTCACGCACGGCGGCCGGCAGGTCGGCGGTCCGCGAGTGGCAGTACGTCACCGTCGCGTCCCGCGCGAGCAGCAGCATCCCCACGGGCTTGCCGAGGATCGCGCTGCGGCCCACCACGACGGCACGCCGGCCGCGCAGCTCGACGTCGTACGCGTCCAGCAGCCGCAGGATGCCACCGGGCGTGCAGGACACGAACCCCGGCAGGCCGAAGCTCATCGCCGCGAACGAGGCGCAGGTGACCCCGTCGACGTCCTTCTCGGGCGCGATCGCCTCGAACGCGGCCCGCTCGTCGATGTGCTCGCCGACGGGGTGCTGGAGCAGGATGCCGTGCACGGCGGGATCCTTGGACAGCGACCGCAGCGTGTCGACCAGTTCCTCGGTGGTGGTCGCGGCCGGCAGTGCCACATGGCGGGAGTCGATACCGGCCTTGCGGCAGCGGTTCTGCTTCATCCGTACGTAGGTGACGGAGGCGGGGTCCTCACCGACCAGCACGGTCGCCAGACAGGGCGTCGTACCGGTGCGCTCGGTGAGTGCGGCGGCCTTCCGCGCGGTCTCCTCGACGACACGGCGGGCGAGCGCGGTGCCGTCCATCGGACGGGCCTGGGACATGGTCCACTCCTGGGCGTTCGGGGAATTGCCCAGGCGCGCGGCTCACGACTCTGCGTGGACCGCTCCCCGGTGGTGCTCCACCTCAGCGCCAGTCACGGCCCCGCCTCACCCTAACCCACACGGCCCGTCGCGGCCGAAGGCCGCGCACCGCCGTACGGCCCGGACGCGGCCGCGCCGCCCGCGGCAGCGAGCGGACCGCCGCGTCGGACGCCAGGCGGGGCACCGCGGTCGAGGGCCCCCGGCAGGCGCGACCGGGCCGAACGGGACCGGCCCAGGCCGGCGCGGGCCGAGAAGGTCCGGGTCGGACGGGAGCCGACCTGGAACCTCGCGGCTCTCCCGCCTATTCGTCCCATGCCTGGATCAGTATCTGCTCGGCGATCCTGCCGTCGCGCAGCGAGACCATGGACTCCGCGAGGACACGGCCGCCGTCCGCGTACTGGCAGGACTCCACGTACGCCGCATGGTCGCCCTGCACGACGCACTGCTCCAGCCGGTGCGTCATGTCGCGGCCGTAGACGTCCTGGAGCATGGTGCCGATCTCGTCCCGGCCGTGCAGGACCTTGGGGTTGCTGGGCTGGGTGTCGCGGTCCACGATGCGGATCTCCGCGTCGTCCGCGTAGAGCGACAGCAGCGTGTCCGCCGTGTCTCCTTCGATGCCGCGGCGCAGCGTGTCGGTGTCGAAGGCGGGGCTTGCCGAGGTGGACATGACGGGACCTCCTCCGAGGGCCGCGGCCCTTGCGAGGAGCGGGCCGCGGCGGGCCTCACAGTTCGAGACTCCTCCGCCCCGGCGGGCGCGGCAAACGGGGTCCGGACGCTGAGCCCGACGGGTGAGCGTGGCCGCGGGCCCGTGTCCGGGCGGGCCCGGACGGCGTTGCCGAGGGCATGGTCTGCACTCGACGCGTCGTCGCCGCCGTCGGACGCGCCGTCTCGGTCACGGGCCTGACCACGCTGCCCACGAGCGCCGCGGGCGCCCCGTCCGTCGGCGGGTTCCAGCCACCCGGCCTGCTCGACTCCCTCCCCGGGACCCGCGTCCCGGCCGAACACCGGGCCGAACCGCCCACGGTCTCCGAACGGCTGTCCGGGGTCGACCGCGTACGCGATCTCAACCAGGTGGGCCGGCTGAACCAGGTCACCCGCCTGGTCCCGCCGGTCTTCGGGCCGGTTCCCGCCAGCCAGCGCTGAGCTTCCGCCCCGCGGGCCGGGCACCCGCGCCTCGCCCGCCCGTCCCCGCAGATCAGAGGCCCCCTCGGTGTCCCTTACCGATCAGTCGGACGTAGGGTCGGGGGACGTACACCGCTCGACGGAAGGGACCACCACCATGGCGCAGGAAGTGCGCGGCGTGATCGCACCCGGCAAGAACGAACCGGTGCGGGTCGAGACGATCGTCGTGCCGGACCCGGGGCCGGGAGAGGCCGTCGTGCGGATCCAGGCCTGCGGCGTCTGCCACACCGACCTGCACTACAAGCAGGGCGGAATCAACGACGAGTTCCCGTTCCTGCTCGGCCACGAGGCCGCGGGCGTCGTGGAGTCGGTCGGCGACGACGTCACCGACGTCGCGCCCGGGGACTTCGTCATCCTCAACTGGCGGGCCGTGTGCGGCAAGTGCCGTGCCTGTCTGCGCGGGCGGCCCTGGTACTGCTTCGACACCCACAACGCGCGGCAGCGGATGACCCTGACCGACGGCACCGAACTCTCCCCGGCGCTCGGGATCGGCGCGTTCGCCGAGAAGACCCTGGTGGCGGCCGGTCAGTGCACCAAGGTCGACCCGTCGGTCTCCCCGGCGGTGGCCGGGCTGCTGGGCTGCGGCGTGATGGCCGGCATCGGCGCGGCGATCAACACCGGCAGCGTCGGCCGCGGCGACTCGGTCGCCGTCATCGGCTGCGGCGGTGTCGGCGACGCGGCGATCGCCGGTGCGTACCTGGCGGGCGCGGCGAAGGTCATCGCCGTCGACATCGACGACCGCAAGCTGGAGACCGCCCGCACCATGGGCGCCACGCACACGGTCAACTCCAAGGAGAACGACCCCGTCGAGGCCATCCGCGAGCTGACCGGCGGCTTCGGCGCCGACGTCGTCATCGAGGCGGTCGGCCGCCCCGAGACGTACCAACAGGCCTTCTACGCCCGTGACCTGGCCGGCACGGTCGTCCTGGTCGGCGTGCCGACCCCGGAGATGAAGCTGGAACTGCCGCTGCTGGACGTCTTCGGACGCGGCGGGGCGCTGAAGTCGAGCTGGTACGGCGACTGCCTGCCCTCCCGGGACTTCCCGATGCTCATCGACCTGCATCTGCAAGGACGCCTGCCGCTGGACAAGTTCGTCACCGAGACCATCCAACTGGACGAGGTGGAGAAGGCGTTCGAGCGGATGCACCACGGCGACGTGCTGCGCTCGGTGGTGGTGCTCTGATGGCCGCCCGTATCGAACGCCTCGTCACCTCCGGGCAGTTCACGCTCGACGGCGGCACCTGGGACGTCGACAACAACGTGTGGATCGTCGGCGACGACCATGAGGCCGTCGTCATCGACGCCGCCCACGACGCCGAGGCCATCGCCGCGGCGGTCGGCGACCGCCGGCTGACCGCCATCGTGTGCACCCACGCCCACAACGACCACGTCAACGCCGCCCCGGCGCTCGCCGACCTCACCGGCGCGACCATCTGGCTGCACGGCGACGACCTGCCGCTGTGGAAGATGACCCACCCGAACCGGGACCCCGACGAGCACCTGGTCGACGGCCAGGTCATCGAGGCGGCCGGCGCCGACCTGAAGGTCCTGCACACGCCCGGCCACGCCCCGGGCGCTATCTGCCTGTACGACCCCGGACTCGGCGTGGTCTTCACCGGCGACACGCTCTTCCAGGGCGGTCCCGGGGCCACCGGCCGTTCCTACTCCCACTTCCCGACGATCATCGACTCGATCCGCGACCGTCTGCTGACGCTGCCGCCCGAGACGAAGGTCCTCACCGGCCACGGCGACCCGACCACCATCGGTGCCGAGGCCCCGCACCTGGAGGAGTGGATCGCCCGCGGGCACTGACGCGGGAGAAGCGGGTGGGGAGCCCGGGTGGCGGGCCGTACGGGACCGGGAGGTGCTCGTGCGGCCCGCCCGCGTTTCACCGCTTCCCGCCCGCGTTCCACCGTTTCCCGCGCCGTTTCCCGCGCCGAAAGGCGACAGAAGGTGTCCGGTTTCCCCGGCACTCTCGATGACGGCATCGACGGAAGACGCATCGGGAGGTCGGACATGCCGGGCCCACTGGAAGGCAAGGTCGCGCTGGTCGCGGGGGCGACGCGGGGAGCGGGACGGGGAATCGCGGTGGAGCTCGGCGCGGCCGGCGCCACCGTCTACGTCACCGGACGCACCACCCGCGCCCGCCGCTCCGAGTACGACCGCCCCGAGACCATCGAGGACACCGCCGACCTGGTCACCGAGGCCGGCGGCCACGGCATCGCCGTACCGGCCGACCATCTGGAGCCCGGCCAGGTCCGCGCCCTCGTGGACCGTATCGCGCGCGAGCAGGACCGTCTCGACGTCCTCGTCAACGACATCTGGGGCGCGGAGCACCTCTTCGCGTGGGACACCCCGGTGTGGGAGCACGACCTCGACAAGGGGCTGCGGCTGCTCCGGCTCGCGGTGGAGACACACGCGATCACCAGCCATCACGCCCTGCCGCTGCTGCTGCGTCACCCCGGCGGTCTGGTGGTGGAGATGACCGACGGCACCGCCGAGTACAACCGGGACACCTACCGCGTCAACTTCTTCTACGACCTCGCCAAGGCGTCCGTCCTGCGCATGGCCTTCGCGCTCGGCCACGAACTCGGCCCGCGCGGCGCCACGGCGGTGGCCCTCACCCCCGGCTGGCTGCGCTCGGAGCTGATGCTCGACCACTTCGGGGTCCGGGAGGACAACTGGCGCGAAGCCCTGGACCGCGTTCCGCACTTCGCCATCTCCGAGACCCCGCGCTATGTGGGCCGCGCCGTGGCCGCCTTGGCCGCGGACCCGGACGTGGCCCGCTGGAACGGCCGTTCCCTCTCCAGCGGCGGGCTCGCCCAGGACTACGGCTTCACCGACCTGGACGGCAGCCGCCCCGACGCCTGGCGGTACCTCGTCGAGGTCCAGGACGCGGGCGGGCCCGCCGACCCGACCGGCTACCGCTGACCGGGCGCCGCCCCACCACGGCATCGCATCTCCCGGCCCGTCGGCCACGACGCCGACGGGCGTGGGGAGTTGCGGGACTCGCCGGAGCGAGGACATGGTGCGCGCCGACTGCCCGGGAGGCCTTCGGGGAAGTAGGTTCGGCGCATGACGGACAGTGGGCGGTTCGACGGACACGGGGTTCTCATCACCGGTGCGGGCCGGGGCATCGGCGCGGCCACCGCGCGCAGGCTGGCCGAGGAGGGGGCCGGGGTCCTGGTCACCGACCTGGACGGGGACGTGGCGGAGCACACGGCGGCGGCGCTGCGCGAGCGTGGACTCACGGCCCGGGCACACGCGTTGGACGTCGCGGACCGGGAGGCGGTCCAGGCGGCCGTGGACCTGGCCGTCCAGACCTTCGGATCCCTCGACGTCCTGGTCAACTGCGCGGCCCACTGCACGCCCGACACCCCGTTGTTCGAGGACGACCCGGAAGCGGTGTGGGCCCGCGACCTCGACATCACCCTGACCGGCGCCTACCGCTGCTGCCGCGCCGCCCTGCCCCACCTGGCGGCGGGCGGCAGGGGAGCGATCGTCGGCATCGGCTCGGTCAACGGCGTCCAGGACTTCGGCAACCACGGCTACAGCGCGGCGAAGGCGGGGCTTGCCTCGCTCACCCGTACCCTCGCCGGACACGCCGCCTCCCGCGGCGTCCGCGTCAACCTGGTGGTGCCGGGCACGGTCCGCACCTCGGCCTGGGAGGGACGGGAGGTCGAACTCGACCGGGTCCGCGGCCTGTACCCGCTGGGCCGGGTCGGCGAACCGGAGGACATCGCCGCCGCGGTGGCCTTCCTCGCCTCCCGCGACGCGGCCTGGATCACCGGCACCACCCTGACCGTCGACGGCGGCCTCACCGCGGTCAACACCGCTTTCCGCGCGGCCGTTCAGGAGGAGCGGGAGGAGGGGGACACCTGAGCGGACCGCCCGGCCCCGGCCTCGACCGCCGGGCGCGTGTCACCGTTTCGTCTCGGCACGCGCCGCTGCGCAACCGATGTGCCCCGCCACGGGTCTAGGTGTCGGGAAGTGCCGGAACGCACCTAGGGGGCAAGGTCGTTATGAGGGACATCGGCAGGCGGGGAGCGGTCGTACTGGGCGTCACGGGGCTGGTGGCGCCACTCACGCTCGCGCTCGGTACGGCACCGGCGCAGGCGGCGAGTTGTACGACGCAGGCGGGACCGTACCAGAAGCAAGTGGAGAAGTTCCTCGGGCGGCCCGTGGACGGACGGCAGTCGGCCGCCGACTGCAAGGCCATCCGGGCCTTCCAGAACAAGCACGGCATCACGCCGAACATCGGCTACGCGGGTTCCGTCACCTGGGGCGTGATGAACCTCATGAACAAGCAGAAGGCCGTCGGCAAGAAGCCCAACAAGAGCGGCAAGTGCCCGGTCAACAAAGGCCGTATCGCCTGCGTCGACCTCACCCTCCAGCTCAGCTGGATCCAGGACGGCAGTCGGCTCGTCTACGGGCCGGTACCGGTGCGCACGGGACGCAAGGGGTACACGACCCGCACCGGCCTGAAGAAGATCTACTGGCGGGACATCGACCACGTCTCGACCGTCTACAACGTGCCCATGCCCTACAGTCAGTTCTTCGACGGCGGTCAGGCCTTCCACTCCGTCGGCCTGAGCATGTGGAACCCGCCGGGTTCGCACGGCTGCGTCAACATGACGACGAAGGACGCCAAGAAATACTGGTCGCTGCTGAAGAAGGGCGACGACGTGTTCGTCTACGGGCGCAAGCCGGGCACCTGACGGCACGGGCAGGCCGACACCGAGACCCGTCGGCCGAGTGCGAACTCACGCCGGTGACCTGCCGAATTGACGTGATGAGCGACACGGTCCGATATGTCTGTATCGCTCGTACTTATTCACAGCGCCTTCACGCCGGGCGGCATATGCTTCACGGCATGTCCACCAGTGTTGAACCCGTCTCCGAGCGATCGGCCGCGGAGGTCAACGAGGAGATCCGGGCGCTGTGGCGCAGGTCGGGCGGGATTCTGACCACCGAGCAGCGCGAGGAGTACCAGCGCCTGGTGATGGAGTGGGCCGCGGCCGCCCCGCAATCCGACAGGGCGGCCTGAACCGGCTCCGACCTCTGCCCTCCGACCTCCGCCGTCGGTCCGCCCGTCGCCGCCGTCCGTCCTTCTCGTCAGCTCCACGTCGCCGAGTAGTACCTCTGGTAGGCCTTGCGGTCCCGTTCCGCGCGGATCCAGCGGGTGGCCACCAGGGCGATCAGACTGCCCCCCATGATCAGGAGACCGGGGCCGACGTTTTCGGGGTCGGAGAGCCGGGAGAGCGGCGTGGTCCCGTCGGCGCCGCCGGCCACCGGCGCCGAGGAGCCGGGGGAGGCCGTGCCGGGGGCGATGGCGCTGTGGGTGGCCGGGGCGGACGGCTCCGCGCTCTGCCCGGTGTCCTGCCGCGCGTCGGACACGATCAGCCGCACGTCGAGCGCGGACAGCGCCTTGGTGACCGGCTGGAAGAACGTCGTACCGCCCCGTGTGCAGTCGCCGCTGCCGCCCGAGGTCACCCCCAGGGCGATCCCCTCGGAGAACAGCGGACCGCCGCTGTCGCCCGGCTCGGCGCACACCGTGGTCCGGATGAGACCGGTGACGGTGCCCTCGGGGTAGTTCACCGTCGAGTCCAGTCCGGTCACCTCGCCGTCGCGCAGCCCGCTCGTGCTGCCGCTGCGGAACACCCGCTGCCCCACGGCCGGATCGCCCGCCCCCGTGATCCGTACGCCGTTGCCGCCGCCGATCGCCACCACGTCGGCGCCCTGGCCCGCGCTGCCGGAGTCGTACCGCACCAGCGAGAAGTCGCCGCCCGGGAAGGACCCGGCGACCGTCCTGCCGAGCTGCCGGTCGCCCTGGCCGTCGGCGAACCAGAGGGAACCGGTGGGCCCGCAGTGGCCCGCGGTGAGGATGAAGTCGGTCCGCCCGTCGGTCACGTTGAAACCCGCCGAGCAGCGCCCGTCGGTCGACAGGATGGGCTGCGCCCCGTTGAGACGGGTGGTGAAGGCGCCCTCGGTGCGCTCCATGCGTACAAAGCCACCGACCCTGCCGGCGACCTCGGTCATCCGGGCCCAGTCGGAGGCGGAGACCGTGCTGTCGCCCTCGACCGTCACCCGGTTGGCGCGGTAGTCCATCGTCCAGGCCGTGCCGGCCACCCGGGGCGCCGCGCGCAGGGCCGCGGTGGCCGCCTTCAGCTCGTTCATGCTGTGCCGCACGATCTTCGCCTCGGCGCCCGCCCGCCGCACCTCCGCCGCCGTCCCCTCATCGGTCACGGCGACCACCGGGCGCCCGTCGGAGCCGATCCAGCTGCCCGCCGTGCGCGAGGTGCCGAGCCGGGCCACCAGGTCGGCGCCGGACGTGCCGGACGTGCCGGCCGGCCCCGCGGTGCCACGCGCGGCGGAGGCGTCGGGAGGCTCGCTCGCCATCGCCGCCTGCGCGACCATCGCGCCCCCCAGAAGGAGTCCCGCGACGGCCGTCAGCCGTGCCACCCGCCGGACGACCCGTCGTCGTGCGTGCCCCATGCATGGCTCCCGAACCCGAACGCGCGGTCTCAACACCGCGAGGCGCTACGGTCGTTGAGCGCCCCTCCTCCATACGTGGCGCGGCACGGCTGTGTTCAGCGCTCGGGTGATCTTCTTCGGGCGCGCCCGCTCAACAGGGGAGCCGCGCCCCCGAGCCGGCCCGCGTCCCCCGGCCGCGGCCGTCCGGGAGCGGGCCGAGGAGGGCCCAGCTCGGGGCGTCTCCCCAGACGGAGGAGGTACCGACGTAGGGGCGCAGCAGCGCGGTGAGCACCGGGTCGCCGCAGCCGTTCAGCTCGTCGGAGGCGAGCTTGCGGGCGACGCCGGCGAGGAAGTCGGCGAGCTGCACCCGCAGGTCCAGCCGCGAGTGGACGAGTTCCACACCGTCCAGGGCCACACCCCGCTGCCGGGCCGTCCGCAGGAGCCAGTCGACGCGGTCGGGAGTGAGCATGTTCTGCCGGTCGTGCACGAGCCGCACGGCGGTTCGCGGCGCGCTCCACAGCGCGGCCGTCCGCAGGATCGCGGGCAGCAGCGGGTTGAGCGCGGGGATCAGGGGCGGGCCGGCGGTGACCCGGGCCCGGTAGGCCTCGGCGCGCTCCCGGCTGCCGGCCAGCCGCTCCAGAACCGCCGCGGCCGGTTCGGGAACCTTCACACGCCGCAGTTCCTCGACATGGGCGAAGAAGGCGTCCACCGGGTCCACGGGCTCCGCGTCGCTCCTGGCCCGCAGCAGCCGGTTGGCCGCCCGCAGGAACCGCCGCCATCCGTCCGCGCCGAAGGCCTCTCGCCCCGTGCCGTACAGGGCGTCCGCCCCGGCCGCGTCCCCGAGCAGCAGGTCCAGGGCGCGGTCCACCACGAAGAACGCCTTATCGGTGAGGTCCACCCGGGCGTGCCCGTACAGCGGCCCGGCAGGGGAGAGCACCCACTCCAGTACCGCCCGGTGCTTCTCCCGCAGCAGATGGCCGGCCTTGTACTCCTCCGCGGGCGAGCGGATCCGGTTCCGTATCTCCTGCACGCACCCGGCCGCGGACTCCGCCGGCAGCAGCACGCTGGCGTGCGCGAAGACGTCGGTGTTGCCGTCGGTGAGGTTCTCACCGTCGGACCCCGACTCGTCGCAGGCGACCTCACGTACCCCGTCCCACATCATCCGTCCCGCCCCGTCCTCGTCGTCCCGGACCACAGCCCGAGTCTTCCACTGTCACGCCGGGCCTAGACTGCGGCGCATGGACGACACCCCGGTGGAGCGGCTCGGAGCGGGGAAGTACCTGCTCGTCACCAGCTATCGCAGGAACGGCACCCCGGTCGCCACCCCGGTCTGGGTGGTGCGCGACGGCGACGCGCTCGGTGTGTGGACGACCGCCGACTCCTGGAAGGTCAAGCGGATCCGCAACCGCGCCGACGTCCTCGTCGGCCCCTGCGACCTGCGCGGGCATCCGACCGGGGAACAGGTGGAGGCGCGGGCGGAGATCTGCGACGCGGACACCACCGCCCGCTACCGGGGGCTGATCGCCCGCAAGTACGGCGTGATCGGCCGCCTCACCCTCCTGGGCAGCAGACTGCGCCGCGGTCTGGGAGGAACCGTCGGAATCCGCGTGACCCTCTGACCGCGTGGCAGCCGCCGCACGCGGTACCCGCTGGGCTAGTGTGCGGGGCGCTGCGAGACGACGGGGCTGGTGCGGTGCGAGGGATCTGGGCCAGGAGCCGGGGGATCGGACAATGGCTCACCGGCCATGCCGGCTGGTGCCTGGCCGTCTCCCTGGCGGTGCACGTCGCAGCCGTCGTCACCCACCCCACCCACCCGCTGGACCTGCGCGTCTACCGCGAGGCCGCGCCGCACGTGCTCTCCGGCGGCCTGTACGACTACGCGCTGCGCACCACCCCGCCCATCCCGCGGCTGCCGTTCACCTACCCGCCCTTCGCCGCACTCGTGTTCCTGCCGCTCGCGCGGCTTCCCTGGGCGGCGCTGGTCGCGCTCTGGCAGTCGCTGTCCGTGGCGGCCCTGGTCGTCGTCGCCGTGTGCGCGGTGCGGCTGCTGGGCCCGCGTCCCGGCGGCCGGGTCCGGCCGCGCGCTCTGCTCTGGGCCGCCGCCGGGCTGTGGCTGGAGCCCGTGCGCCACACCCTCGACCAGGGTCAGGTCAATCTGCTGCTGGGCGCCGTGGTCCTGTGGGGCCTGGCCGTGCCGCGCGCGGCGCCGGGCAGGGGAGCGGGGGTGGGTCTGGCGGCGGCGGTGAAGCTGACCCCGGCCGTCGGAGGGCTGTATCTGCTGGCGACCCGGCAGTGGCGGGCCGCCGCGTGGGCGGTCGTGGCCGCGGCGGCGGCGACGGCGCTCGCCTGGGGTGTCGCCCCGCGCGAGTCCGCCCGCTACTGGTCCACGCTCGTCACGGACACCGCCAGAGTCGGCCCGGTCTGGTCGGTGCGCAACCAGTCGCTGAGCGGTGCCGTCGCCAGACTGCTCGGTCAGGACACCACCGCCGCCGTGGTCCTCTGGTCCGTGCTCGCTCTGGTGACCGTGGCGCTGGTCTGTGCCCTGCGCTCCGCCGTACGGCGGCACGACCTGCTCGGTGTCCTGGTCGCCGTGGAGCTGTACGGGCTGCTGGTGAGCCCCGTCTCGTGGAGCCACCACTGGATCTGGTGCCTGCCCGCCATGATCTGGCTGGCCCACGGACCCCTCCGCGGCCGCCTGCTCAGCCGCGTCGCGCTCGCGTGGTGGGCCGTGGTCACCGTCGCCCGCGTGCTGCCCTTCCTGATCGGCGCCGAGGACCGCCTGGTCCACCCCGGCGCCTATCCGGCGCTGCTCGCCTGGCCCGGCTGCGTCTACGCCGGGTGCGCCGTGCTGACGCTCGCCGCCGTGGCGCTCCGACTCGCGGGGCCCGACCGACCGGTCGCCGCAGACAGTGTGCCGGAGCGGGATCGCTCGGACGTCGCGGGTGGTTGACGGCCGGTCAACGTCGTGAGCGGTTGACCGCCGGTCAGCTCCAGGCGCCGTACGGCTCGTCGACCAGCTGGAAGACCGGCTCGCCGCGCACCGGGTCCTTCGCCGTGGACAGCCGGACCCGGTCGCCGCCGTGGATGCCGATGGGCGGCCCCATGACCCGTCCCCGTACGACGAAGCCCTCGCTCAGCTCGATCAGCGACACATTGCGCGCGGCGGGGGAGTTGCGGTTCACCACCGTGGAGTGGCGGACCGTGCCCGTGCCCGCGCTGCGCTCGGTGCGCAGGTCGCTGCCCCGGCACACCGGGCACAGCAGCCGGTGGTACACGGCCGTCCCGCACCAGGTGCAGCGCTGGAAGTACAGGGCTCGCGAGTCGTGGGCCGCGGGCTCGAGAAGGCCGGTCGTGGAGTCGGCTGCCGCAAGAACGGTGTTTCCTGAGTGGTGGTACACGCTGGTCAACTCCCTGCGCTCGGCCGGAATCCCTTGTGCGCGGCGCACCCGGGCACGCGTGTGCACGGTGGTCGCGCCACCGTGCACACGCCCAGCGTATGGCACTGGGTGTCACTCGTAAAGGCACTGCGTACCCTCAATTGCCCTCAGTCCGGGGGCCGCAGGCCCTCCGCGAGCGCCGTCTCGACCTCCCGCACCACCCGCCACAGGGGCGCTCCGCGCCGCGCGACCACGACGACCACGTCCTCCTGTGCCGGCCCGGGCCGCCGTTCGGCGCGGGGGGCGGCCGGGTCGCAGAAGGCGGCCTGCACATGGTTCAGCGCGTGGTCCACCGCCGCAGCCGCGTCGCCCCGTCCGTCCGAACGCAGCCACGAGCGCAGGGCGTTGTTGTGCGCCGCGACCACCGCCGCCGCGATCACGTCCGCCCGCAGCGTCCCGTCGCGCCGCTGCGTGAAGCGGGTCCGCAGATAGCCGGCGAGCGCGCGCTCGTAGCGCCACACCACCGACAACTCGTACGCCCGCAGCCCCGGTACGCGCTTGGTGATCCGGTAGCGCTGGACGGAGAACGCCGGGTTCTCCGCGTACATCCGCAGCACCAGGCGGGCCGCGTCGCAGGCCCGCCGCACGGGTTCGTCCTCCTCGCCGCCGGCGGCGAGGAAGGCCGTCATGTCGGCCAGGTACCGCTCGTGGTCGGGGAAGACCACGTCCTCCTTGGAGGGGAAGTAGCGGAAGAACGACCGCCGTCCGACCCCGGCGAGCGCCACGATGTCGTCGACGGTGGTCTGTTCGTAGCCGCGCTCCAGGAACAGCCGGAACGCCGCCGCCACGAGGGCCTCCCGCATGGGCGTCCGCCCGGCCGCCGTCCGCGCCTTCTCACCGCGGCGGGACGCGGCGCTGCTGGAGCTCATGGACCGGAACGTAGCATCCGGACGGGCGTGGAGGGCACTCGGTGCAGCCTGATGGGGAACCGAGTGCAAGGGGAGCATCCGGCGGTTTGCGCAGTAACCTTTCCTCACCTTCTCCCGCTCCTCGTCCGTCCCACCGGACACCACGTTCCAGGAGACAGCCATGCCGTCCGTTCGTTCCTGTCTGCTCTACGTCACCGACCTGGCGTACCCGGCCCGCGGGCGCCGCTACTGCGACGAGGACATCCGGCTCACCTCGCGCCTGCGCGAGGACTTCGACCTGGCCCTGTGCCACCCCCGGGACGCCGCCGCGCTGATGGACGCCTTCGACGCCGTCGTCGTGCGCAACAGCGGACCCGTCCTGGAGTACCAGGCGGCCTACGACGACTTCCGGGCCCGGGCCCTGGACCGGAAGACACCGGTCTACAACCCGCTCACCGGCCGCGCGGACATGGCCGGCAAGCAGTACCTCCTCGACCTCAGCGCCGCCGGCCGCCCGGTCATCCCCACCGTCGACCGCCCCGAGGACCTGCACCGTCTGCCCGCGGCCGACCGCTACGTGGTCAAGCCCAAGATGGGAGCCGACTCCATAGGCCTGCGCATCGTCCCCGCCGGGGAACTGCCCGGCCTGGCCGGCGGCGGCCTCCTTGTCCAGCCGCACATCGACTTCGCCTACGAGGTCTCGTTCTACTTCGTCGACCACGACTTCCAGTACGCCCTCCACGCCCCGGACCCGGCACGGCGCTGGGAACTGCGCCCCTACGAACCCTCCCGCGAGGACCTGGAGTTCGCCCGGAGCTTCGTCGAATGGAACACCCTCGCCCACGGCATCCAGCGGGTCGACGCCTGCCGCGCCCCGAGCGGCGAACTGCTGCTGGTCGAACTGGAGGACCTCAACCCGTACCTGTCCCTGGACGCCGTCGACGACACACGACGGGACGCCTTCGTCGCCGCGATGAAGTCCTCCCTGCGCCGCTTCCTCGCAGCCGCCGGGTGAGCCGCCACCGCGAGCCGCACCGCGGGCGGCGCTGAACCGGCCGAGCGGCGGCCGCGTATCACTCCTCGGGACGGGGCCCGGACGCAGAGCGTGAGGAGTGCAGTGTGTCGACACCGCCCGGACACGGACAGCCGCACGACGGGGCGCCCCTGGAGCCGGTACGCGTCATCCGGCCCAGACGGACCGACGCCCTCGCCGAGCTCATGCGGGAGTTCAGGGAGTACCAGCGGGACACCGGCGGCGAGCATCCGCCGGGGCCGCCCGACGGATCCGTCGAGGACGCGGCGACCGAGGAACTCCCGGCCGCATCGGCCGGGAGCCTCACACCTCGGGGCTCCGCACCCCGGGGTCCCGCACCTCGGGGCTCCGCACCCCGGGGTCCCGCACCTCGGGGCTCCGCACCTCGGGGTCCCGCACCTCGGGGTCCCGCACCTCGGGGTCCCGCACCCCGCCGGGCCCCGGTCCTGGAGCAGGACGCGGCGGGGCGCTCACTGCGCGGGGCCGCCGTCGCGGTCGCCGTGGCCTCGGCCGCGCTGCTCGGTTTCGGCTGCGCCCTCCTGCTGCCCGCCCGGGGCGAGGCCGCCGGCGCGGCGGCGGCCCCACCGCGACCGTCCGCGAGCGCCGCCGCCACGCCCACCCGGGCCGCGACCCCCATCGCCACCGCCACCGGCACTGCGCCGGCCGATCCGGACGGCGCCGGCACCCTGCGCGAGGGCGACAGCGGCCCGGACGTCACCGAACTGCAAGAACGCCTCCTGCGCGTCCCGGACGTCTACCGCGACGGCTCCGCCGACGGCCGCTACGACGGCGAACTGAGGGCGGCCGTCGCCCGCTTCCAGCTCTGGTACGGCATCAGCGGCGACGAGACCGGCGTCTACGGCGACGACACCCGCCGCGCGCTGGAGTCCCGTACGACGGTCGACGGCGGATGAACCGGTCGGGGGCGGCCGCGCCGGACCGGCGTCACCCGGCGGCCGCGCTGGACGCGGCGGACGGTGCGGGGAGGGTTGCGGTGAGGGCCCCGGCGAGCGGGGCCTACACCGGCTGCGCGGGCACCCGGAGGTCCAGGACGCAGACGTCGTCGCGGCGTTCGCCCTCCAGCATCGAGGCCAGCAGCGGCCCCAGCGCACCGGCCGGACCGCCGCGGCCGGTCGCGGCCGCCGCGGCGAGTCGCTCCAGGCCCTCCTGGATGCCCTCCCCGGGCCGCTCGACCAGGCCGTCGGTGTACAGCAGCAGCCGGTCTCCCGGCTCCAGCCGGCACTCCGCCTCCTCGTACACCGGGGTTCCGGTCGCCCCGAGCAGGACACCGCGCGGACGGTCGAGGTAGCGGGGCTCGCCCCGGCGCAGCAGCAGCGGCGGAGGGTGTCCCGCCTGGACCCACAGCAGACGGCGCTCGGCCGGCTTGTAGCGGGCCAGCACCATGGTGGCCGTGCGACGGGTGTCCCGGGAGTGGAGCAGCAGGGTGTTCAGTCCGAGGAGCGCGTCCGTCAGCGCCGAACCGGTGAAGATCATGCCCTTGGCCGTGAAACGGAGCTGGGCCATGGTGGCCACCGCGTCGATGCCGTGCCCGGCGACGTCGCCGATCACGAACAGCGCGTCGCCGCCCGGCAGTTCGATCGCGCTGAACCAGTCACCGCCGACGTGGATCCCGGACTGCGCGGGCAGATAGACCACGTCGACCCGCAGCCCGGCCAGCCGTACGGGCCGCCGCGGCAGCGGCAGCAGCGCGTGCTGGAGCCGGCCCGCCAGAGTCCGCTCGGCCTGGAGGATCCCGTGCTGCGCCAGGATCGCCCGCTCGCTCTCGACGAGGGCGAGTTCGGCGCTGCGCTGCGCGGTGAGGTCCTGTACGAAGCCGTGCACCTGGACCGGTGTGCCCTCGGCGTCCGGGACGGCCTCGGCGACGAGCCGCAGATGCCGCACCCCGGCCGCCGTCCTGATCCGGAACGGCACGTCGAACGGCTTGCCCTCGGTGAGCAGTTCGCGCACCACCCGGGCCAGCCCGGGTGCGTCCTCGGGCAGGGCGAGCTCCGGCAGTTCGGCCAGGCGGACCGGTCCGTCGCCGGGGTCGCGGCCGCACAACTCGTAGACCTGGTACGACCAGACCGCCTCCCGGCTGACCAGGTTCCAGGTGGCCCAGCCGAGATGACCCAGCCGCTGAATGTCCGCCAGGCGCTGCTCCTGCCGGTCGGAGGACTCGTGCCGCAGCCAGGTGACCACCAGACCGTCGCCCAGGCGGGCGGCCCGCACCGAGTACGTGGACAACTCCTGCCCGCCCGCCACCAGTTCCTGCCGCGCGAACGGCTCGCCCTCGTAGGGCTCCCCGCCGGTCAGCGTGTCCAGCCAGCCCTGCCACAGCGGCTCCCGGGCGGCGGCCGGCCAGCACTCGAGGAGCCGCCGGCCGACCAGTTCGCGTCCGCCGCGGCCGACCGTGTCGACGGTCCGCGCCGTCGCGGCGTCTATGCGGTAGTCCTCGACCTCGCCCGTCGGTGTCCGCAGCGGGGTGAGCAGCAGCGTGGTGCCGGGCAGCGCGTCGAACAGGGCGTGGACCACAGCCTTGGCCGCGTCCGCGGCGCCCGTCACGGCGGGCTCCGGCCAGGCGGTGAAGGCGCGCAGCCGGCCCGCGCACAGCCGGGTCGCCCCGCGCAGCAGCTCCCGGACGTCCGGGAGGAACGGGCCGGGGCGGTCGCGCAGCACACCGATGACGGCGTCCGCCGCGTCCCCGTTGAGCACGGGCAACCAGGCGCGGGTGAGCCACGGTCCGGCCGGGCCCCCGATCGGCAGGTACCGCTTGCTGTCCTCGGCGAGGTCCTCCAGCCACAGTTCCTCGCGGGTGTCGAGGGGGTGGCGCGCGGCCACCCCGCTGACCGGGGGCACGTGCCGCCACAGGTCGGCGAACACGTCGTCGATGCCGGCGTGGCCGATCAGCTCCAGCCCTCCGGCGGGCAGCCGCCGGTAGATCATCACCGCGGCGGCCCCCACGGGCACGGAGAGATGGTCCAGCAGACACCGGGCGAGGTCCCGCGGGGTGCGGACGCGGACGAGGGCCCGGCCGAGTACGGCGAGCACGTCCGAGCTGCCGCTTCCGTCGGGGACGTCCGTCCCGGTCTCGGCGGCTGCCGGCCCCGCGTCGGAGGGTGCGGGCCGTGCGGAGGAGGGCGCGGTGCCCGCGGGTGCGGGGGACGGGGTGGCCGGCTCGGCGCCGGCGTGGTCCGGCCGGGACCGAAGGGCGCCGAGCGTGATCCAGCACTCCTCCATGAGCGTGCGGTTCGCGGCCTTGGACCGCGCCAGCAGCTCCTCGTACGCGGCCTCCGCGGCGCAGCCGGTCAGCGCCATCAGCGCTCCCTTGGCCCGCTCCAGTACGGCCGAGGCCGCCGCCTGGTCCTGGAGCCGGTCGAGCTCGGCCCGCTGCCTCGCCACCACCTTGGCCAGCGCCGCCATGTCGGGGACGGTGCCGGACTCCGCGGGAACGGCGGGCTCGCTGGTCACGCGTCGAGCATCGCACATACCGGCCGGTCCGATCACCGGATTGCCGGCCCTGATTCACGCGCGACCCGGCGCGTGGTGAGCGCGGCCGGGAGGTCTCACCGGTGTCCGGCGCGCTCCACGAGTGCCTCCGTCACCGCGCGAACGCTGCGGGCGATGTGCTGGAGTTGCAGCAGTTCGGCGGCGTACAGCTTGATCGTGTGCTCGATGACCGACTCGGGCATGCCCAACCGGGGCAGTTCGGTGCGCGCGGTCTGGAGGGCGGTGCGGGCCACCCGGATCTCCTGCTCGACCTGTATCCGCGCATGGCGGGCGAGCAGCACCGGGTGGCGGATCAGCGCGGGGTAGCTGCCGTAGCGCGCCGGGACCAGTTCGCGCAGCCACTTGGCCGCGGAGCGTTCCCAGTCGTAGCTGCCGGGGGTCTTGACCTGGCGGGGCCAGTCCGGGCTGAGGCGCGTGGTCGTCGGGGGCATGGTCATCGCTTCCGGGTGTGCGGCGTCGTGGAGGGGTGGTACGACGAGGTGAGCGGCCCCGGCCTAGGGGATGACCGGGGCCGCCGCGGGCGTTCGCGCAGGCGATGCCCGACCCGGCACCCCGTGTGCCGACGCCGGTGGGAGACGGCGGCTCGAGGTGCCCGTGCAGGGTGTGGCACGTACCGGGGTTGGGCCGGGCCGTGATCTGTGAGCAGTATTTATATATGCCGTTCGGTTGGCAAGGAGTATGTAAACATTCACGCCCGCTTGCATTGCCCGCACGGAGACGTCGATCGTCCGATGCCGCGCCGGCCGTGGAGGACCGGTGGTGAGCCGGTCAGTCCCGGAGGAAGAAGTGGTGCTGGTCGGCGATCTGCTCGTACTCCTCCAGCCGGGCGTGGGTCCGCTCCGGGTCGGCGTCGGTCATGGCCTGGAGCAGGGCCGCGCACATCACGCCGGGCGCGGCGTAGGAGTCGAAGACCAGGCGGGACCCGGTCCCGGTGGCGAAGGTGACGTCGGCCTCGTCGGCCACCGGCCCGAGCGCCAGGTCGGTGATCACGGCCACCTTGAGCCCGGCGCCGCGGGCGACACGGACGGCGGCCAGGGTCTCGTGGGCGTGCCGGGGCATGGAGAAGGCCAGCACCCAGGTACCGCCGGCCTCCCGGGCCTGCAGCAGCGCGTCGTAGGCGACGCTGCCGCCGCGGGTCACCAGCCGCACGTCCGGATGGATACGCCGCGCCGCGTAGGCGAAGTACTCGGCGAGCGACCCCGAGATGCGCAGGCCGAGCACGGTCAGCGGGGTCGAGCGCGACAACTCGCGGCCGGTGTCGATCACGAGGCCGGGGTCGGCGAAGTCCCGGCGCAGGTTCTCCAGGTTGCCGATCTCCGCGTCGACGGCCGCCTGTAGCTCGTTGCTCCGGTCCTGCACGGCCGTGCCCGGCCCGCCCGCCAGCGTCCGCAGCGCGATGGACTGGAGCCTCTCGCGCAGCGCCGGGTAACCGCTGAAGCCGACCGCCGCGGCGAACCGCGTCACCGACGGCTGGCTGACGCCGACCCGGTCGGCGAGCTCCGTGATCGACATGAACGCCGCCTCGGTGATGTTCTCGATCAGGTACTGGGCGATGCGGCGCTGCCCGGGAGACAGATGGGGCCCGTCGAAGATCGTTCTGAGCTGGGACGCGGGGGCGGCCTCCGCCCGTGGAACCGTCTTTCCCGAGGTGATCGCTGACGCCTGTGCGCGTGCCTGCTGCGGCGATGGCACCGAGGCGCCTCCTTTGTCTCCCACAGAGGCCCAACATAGTCCAACGCGGCAGGGGCGCCCGTCGCGCCGGACGAGCGGGACCGGGCGGGCTCAGGCCGCGCGGGTGCGGGGCGGCAGGGCCGACCGCGGCACGATCAGGTCCGCGCGGGACCGGGTCGCCGCGACCAGGTCCGCGTTGCGCTGGTCGGTGCCCAGGACCCAGGCCACCGCCTCCTGGTGCGACTTGCCGAACTCCTCGTGGCGGGCGACCAGGCGGCGCACGCGCTCCGGCTCGTCGAGTTCGCAGAACCAGACCTCGTCCAGCCGGGACCGCACCCGCGCCCAGAGTCCGGTGTCCAGCAACAGGTAGTTGCCCTCCGTCACCACCAGCCGGGCCGACGGCGGTACCGGGACGGTGCCGGCGACGGGCTGCTCCAGGACGCGGTCGAAGCCGGGCGCGTACACCGTCTCGTCCGGCTCCTCGCGCAGCCGGCGCAGCAGCGCCGCGTACCCCGCCGCGTCGAAGGTGTCCGGAGCGCCCTTGCGGTCCCGGCGGCCGAGCCGGTCGAGTTCGACGTCGGCGAGGTGGAAGCCGTCCATCGGCACGTGCGCCACCCATGGCTCCCCGTCCCCGTACCCGTTCAGTGCCCGCACCAGGTGCTCGGCCAGGGTCGACTTGCCCGCGCCCGGGCTGCCCGCGACACCGAGGATCGCCCGGTGTCCGGCACGGGGGAGGGCTCGGGCACGGGCGAGGAGGTCGTCGAAGGCCGGCGGCACACGGCACAGTGTGTCACCCGGTCGGCGGGGACGGATCCCGGCACCGAGGGGAGGACGCGCCCGCGCGACCGGCGTACGCCCGCCGCCGGGAGCACGATGGCCGCGGGACCGACGACCGTTCGCCGCGACCGAACGCCGGATGTGGCATCGGCCGGATGTGGCACTCGGCACCCTCTCAAAGCCGCGATGCGGGGAAAGGTGCCTTTATGACACAGCTCGGTCTGCCCGAAGACATCACCGTCTGCCTCTTCGACCTCGACGGGGTGGTCACCAAGACGGCCGTGGTGCACGCGGCCGCCTGGAAGGAGACGTTCGACGCCTTCCTGCGCGAGCGGGAGGGCGCCGGCTTCCGGCCCTTCGACCAGGTCGCCGACTACGACGAGTACGTCGACGGCCGCCCCCGCGCCGACGGGGTGCGCACCTTCCTCGCCTCCCGCGGCATCGAACTGCCCGAGGGAAGCCCCGACGACCCGCCGGACGCCCCGACGGTCAACGGGGTCGGCAACCACAAGAACGAACTCCTCCTGGAGAAAATCCGTACCGAGGGTGTGGAGGCGTACGAGGGCACCCTGCGCTACATCCTGGCCGTCCGGGCCGAGGGCCTGCGGACCGCGATCGTCTCCTCCAGCGCCAACACCCGGGACGTCCTGCACTCCATCGACGCCGAACGTCTCTTCGACGTCCGCATCGACGGAGTGGTCGCCCGGGAACGCGCGCTGCCCGGCAAACCCCGGCCCGACACCTTCCTGGCCGCCGCCCGCGACCTCGGCGCCGACGCCGGGCGGGCCGCCGTCTTCGAGGACGCGCTGGCCGGCATGGAGGCGGGCCGCTCGGGCCGCTTCGGATACGTCGTCGGCGTCGACCGCGTGGGCCAGCGCGACGCGCTGTACGCGCACGGCGCCGACGTGGTCGTCAAGGACCTCGCCGAACTTCTCGGCGGGGGAGGAGGAACCGAGTGATCACCCACCGTTCGTACGCCGTCGAGCCGTGGTCCGTACGCGAGACGGAACTCAGCCTCGACGTCCTCGCCCAGAGCGAGTCCGTCTTCGCGCTGTCCAACGGGCACATCGGCTGGCGCGGCAACCTCGACGAGGGCGAACCGCACGGACTGCCCGGCTCCTACCTCAACGGCGTGTACGAGGTGCACCCGCTGCCGTACGCGGAGGCCGGCTACGGCTACCCCGAGTCGGGCCAGACGGTCATCAACATCACCAACGGCAAGGTGCTGCGGCTGCTCGTCGACGACGAGCCGTTCGACCTGCGCTACGGCCGGCTGGTCTCCCACGAGCGCACCGTCGACCTGCGCCGCGGGGTGATGGAGCGGACCTGCGAGTGGATCTCCCCGGCCGGCACGACGGTCCGGGTGCGCTCCACCCGCCTGGTCTCCCTCACCCAGCGGTCGATCGCCGCGGTCGCCTACGAGGTGGAGCCCGTCGGCTCCCAGGCGCGCGTGGTCATCCAGTCGGAGCTGGTGGCCAACGAGCAGATGCCCCAGTCCGACGGCGACCCCCGGGCGGCGATGGCCCTGGAGTCCCCGCTGGAGCCGGAGGACGACTTCGCGTCCGGCAAACGGCTGCGGCTGGTCCACCGCACCCGGAACAGCGGACTGCGGGTGGCCGTGGCCGCCGACCACGTGATCTCCGGACCCGAGCACACCACGACCGACAGCGAGAGCCATCCCCACCTGGCCCGGCTGACGGTCACCTCCGTCCTCGAACCGGGACAGCGGCTGAGGGTGGAGAAGTTCGTCGCGCACGGCTGGTCCGGCGCCCGCTCCCTGCCCGCGATG
Source organism: Streptomyces sp. NPDC091412 (assembly GCF_044756885.1). NCBI lineage: Bacteria > Bacillati > Actinomycetota > Actinomycetes > Kitasatosporales > Streptomycetaceae > Streptomyces > Streptomyces sp. NPDC091412. The sequence goes on from NZ_JBIVTV010000009.1 coordinate 238,996, forward strand.
AGCGACCAGGTCGACGCCGCCCTGGCGGCCGCCGCGCACGGCGGCTGGACCGGCCTGGTCGATGAACAGCGGGCGTACCTCGACGACTTCTGGTCCTGTGCCGACGTCGAGGTGGACGGCGACGAGGAGATCCAGCAGGCCGTGCGCTTCGCCCTCTTCCACGTCCTCCAGGCCGGCGCCCGCGCCGAGGAACGGGCGATCGCGGCCAAGGGGCTGACCGGCTCCGGCTACGACGGGCACGCCTTCTGGGACACCGAGATGTTCGTGCTCCCCGTGCTGACCTACACCTCGCCCGACGCCGTGACCGAGGCGCTGCGCTGGCGGCAGAACACCCTGCCCGCCGCCCGGGAGCGCGCCGCCCAGCTGGGCCTGCGCGGCGCCGCCTTCCCCTGGCGGACCATCGAGGGCCAGGAGGGGTCGGCGTACTGGCCAGCCGGCACCGCCGCCTTCCACGTGAACGCCGCCATCGCGCACGCCGTGGTGCGCTACGTCGCGACGACGGGCGACGAGGACTTCGAACGCGACACCGGAGTGGAACTGCTGGTGGAGACGGCCCGGTTGTGGCGTTCGCTGGGCCACCACGACCACCACGGCACCTTCCACATCGACGGCGTCACCGGCCCCGACGAGTACAGCGCGATCGCCGACGACAACACGTACACCAATCTGATGGCCCGGGCGAACCTGCTGGCCGCGGCCGACGTCGTCGAACGCCATCCGAAGGAGGCGGAGCGGCTCGGCGCCGACGACGAGGAGAGCGCCACCTGGCGGGACGCGGCCGAGGCGATGAACATCCCGTACAACGCCGAGCTGGGCGTGCACGAGCAGCATGCCGGGTTCACGCGCTACCAGCGCTGGGACTTCGCCGGCACCCGCGCCGACCAGTACCCGCTGCTGCTGCACTTCCCCTACTTCGACCTGTACCGCAAGCAGGTGATCAAGCAGGCCGACCTGGTGCTGGCGATGTACACCTGCGGCAGCGAGTTCGACGAGGAGCACATCGCCCGCAACTTCGCCTACTACGAGCCGCTGACCGTACGGGACTCCTCACTGTCGGCCTGCGTGCAGGCCGTCATCGCCGCCCAGGCGGGCCATCTGCGCCTGGCCTACGACTACGCGGCCGAGGCCGCCCTCATGGACCTGGAGGACCTGGAGCACAACACCCGCGACGGGCTGCACATCGCCTCCCTGGCCGGTACCTGGCAGGCGCTGGTGGTCGGGTTCGGCGGTACCCGCCGCACCGGTGAGGAGCTGTGGTTCTCGCCGCGGCTGCCGGAGAAGTTCAGCCGCCTCGCCTTCACACTCCAGTTCCGCGGCCGCCGGCTGCGCGTGGAGGTCACCCAGCAGAGCGTCACGTACTCGCTGCTCGACGGGCCGACCATGACGATCCGTCACCACGGTGCCCCGGTCACGCTCCGTCCGGGAGCCGCCACGGCCCGCCCGGTCCCACCGCCGAAGCACCTGACGGCCCCGGAACAGCCCCCGCACCGCAAGCCCAATGCCCGCTGACGCGTGCGCTCCTCGCCGTACGGGACGCCGTAGGGCTACGGGACGATGTGCACCAGCAGGCCCAGCAGGTCGCCCGTGGCGTCGGCGGCGCCCAGGGCGGGCAGCGCACCGAGGGCGAGGACGGCCACCGCGACCGAGCGCAGATGCGGCGGCGGGGCGGACTGGAGCGCCGCGATCCGGCGGGTGACGGCGCGATCGGTGAAGCCCAGCGCGCACGAAGGCTCCGCCCGCCCGGCCGTGAGCGCCGCGCGGGCGAGCGCGCGGGCGGTGGTGGTGCGGTCGCCGACCGCCGCGGCGGCCCGTTCGTCCGCCCAGCGTTCGACGAGGAAGGCCACCTGGTCGCGCACCGGCCCGAGCAGCGGGTTGGCCGCGAAGGCCAGCGTGGCCGCCGTCACCAGCAGCGCGTGCCGGTGCGCCAGATGGGCGCGTTCGTGGGCGAGCAGCACCCGGCGCTCGACCGGCTCCAGCGCGCCGAGCATCGCCGCGGTGACCAGGATCCGGCCCGGTGAGCCGGGAATGGCGAACGCCCGCGGCACGGGCGAGGCGGCGACGATGAGTTCGGTGTCCCCCGGCTGCCCCTCGCACAGCCGCCGCAGCCTGCGGCGCGTGGCGTACTCGGCGCGGACGGCCCGCCACAGCCGGTGGGCGATCAGCGCGAGGGCCGGGCAGGCGGCGATCCCGATCGCCTCGGGCACCGGGTCCGGGACCGCGTATCCGGCCTCCCTGGCCTCGGCGAGGACTGGCGGGGCGTCGTCGAGGAGGGTGGCGGCCAGCAGCACGAGGGACCACACGGTGGCGGCGGCCGTCACCGCGGCGGCGGCGGTCAGCACGCGCGCGGCCAGGGCGGGGGCCACCCGCCGGCCGACCGCGGGACTGATCGCGGCGAGCAGCGCGGACAGCGCCAGCGGGGTGTAGACGTCGACCGTCACGCGGCCCCTCCGGTGAGCAGTTCGCGCAGGGCCCGCTCCTCCTCGGGGCTCAGCCCGGTCACGAACTGCTGGAGTGCGGCGATCGGGTCGGGGCCGCGGTCCAGGGCGTCGTGCATCGCCTGGGCGGTCAACTCGGCCGCGTTCTTGGCCGGCCGGTAGGCACCCCGCCGCCCGTCCACCTCGCGCAGCACCAGGCCCTTGTCGTACAGCCGCTTGAGGATGGTGTGCACGGTGTTGTAGGCCAGGCCGCCGCCGATCTCCAGCTGGATCTCGGCAGGGGTGAGCGGGTGCTCCGTGGACCACAAGGCCGCCAGGACCTCGCTCTCCAACTCGCCCGAACTGCGCCGTTCCACCCTGCCGTGAGGCCCTCTGCCAGCCATGCCCTCAACCTTACAGCGCGTAGGGGGTCGGGCGTCCGGCGGCGTCCCGCCCGGCGCGTGAGCGCGGCGCGGGTTAGTTTGTCCGTGTTTTCCCTGACGTCGTACCTGTTTTCCCCGACGTCTTACTTGTTTCCCTGACGTCCTACCTGGTTCCTGCTTACCTGGTTCCCGCGCCGGCGGCGCGGAACGCGGGGAGCCCGAAACCCCGCGGTGCGGGGGTGAGGGGTGGAGATGGCCGACAGTACGCACGCCATACTCGCCGGGACACGGCGAGCGGGACCGGGATCCGGCTTCGCCCGCGCCCGCCGGGCGCGCGGCGACGTCCTCGTGGCGGCGGTGGCCGCCGCCTTCACCCTCGCCCAACTCCTCCTCGTCCGCCCCGGCATGGGCCTCGGCTGGGACGAGTCCATCTACGTCAGCCAGGTCAGCGGACACGCACCGGCCGCCTACTTCAGCGCCCCGCGCGCACGCGGCGTCTCGCTGCTCGTCGCGCCGGTCGCCTCCTGGTCGCCGTCCACCACGCTGCTGCGCGTCTACCTCGCGGTGCTCTCCGGGCTCGCCCTGTACCTGGCCCTGCGCGTGTGGCGGCACACGTTCCGCTCCGGTGTCCTGGCCCTGGCCGGCGCCCTGTTCGCCTCCCTGTGGGTGACCCTGTTCTACGGTCCGCAGGCCATGCCCAACTACTGGGTGGCCATCGGCGCCCTCGCCTGTGCGGGCTGCTTCCTGCGGGTCCGGACCGCCCGGCGGGACCGCGCCGCACTGTGGGGCCTGGCAGGGGGCGCCGCCCTCATGGCGTTGATGCGCCCCATGGACGCCGTCTGGGTGGTCCTGCCCCTGCTCGCCCTCGCCCTGCTGGAGCGGCGCTGGAAGCCGCTCGCCGCGCTGCTCGCCGGACTCGTCGCCGGCTCCGCCGAATGGGTGATCGAGGCGTACGTCGCCTACGGGGGCCTGTTCCAGCGGCTGTCCGACGGCTCCGCCGTACAGGGCGGCCTGGGCTGGCACTTCGCCGTGGCCGACCAGCTGCGCAGCCTGGGCGGGCGCGCCCTGTGCCGGCCCTGCACCGGCGCGCAGCCGAACCCGGTTGTCACCGCCTGGTGGTATGTCCTGCCCCTGCTCGCCCTCTTGGGCCTCGCCCTCGCCGTGCGCGCCCGGCGGACCCCGCCCACGCTGGTCGCGCTGGCCTGCGCGGTCACGGCCGCCTTCCCGTACCTGTTCCTGATCGGATATGCGGCGCCGCGCTTCCTGCTGCCCGCCTACGCCCTGCTCGCGATCCCGGCCGCCGACACCCTCGTCCTCCTCCTCAGGGCGCCGAGCGGCAAGTGGCGGCCCCTCGCCGTGTCCCTGGCCGCCCTCGGCCTCGCCGGACACCTGGCGGTGCAGTACGCCGTCCTCGCCCACACCGTCCACCGCACCACCACCGACCGCCGCGCCTGGTCCGGCACCGCCGCCACGCTGCACCGCCTCGGAGTGCGCCCGCCCTGCCTGCTCACCGGTGAGGAGGCCATCCCGATCGCCTTCTACACCGGCTGCGGTTCGGCCGCGACCGCGGGCCCCAACACCAACAGCACCCCGGCGGCCATCGACCAGACCGCACGGCGCCTGCCGGTCGCCGCCCTCACCACCGCCGACGGCACCCCGCCCGCGTACGCCCGCACCTGGCCCTCCCACCGCTTCGGCGACCTGCGCCTGTACGTCGCGCCCCAGGCGCGCAGGGCCACCGGCCCCTGACGCCGGGAGTTCCGCAACCGTCACCAACGCGGGCGTGTAGTCCGCCGCCGGCGCCGCCCACCACGTACTGGCCCCCGGTCTCGGGACGGGCGCGGTCGACCTGCGGTTCCTGATCCGGTGCGGCCGGTCCGCGGGCCGCACCGCGAGCGCGCTCGCCGTGCGGCGTCTGATCCTTGTACTCGCCGCGGCCCGCCCGGGCGTCCTGCGGATCCCGCACTTCTCCGTCATGGGCGCGGCCGTCGTCCTCGGCGCTGCCGTGCCGGTGACGGCGGCGGTGCGGGGCCCGCTGCGGTCGCGGTGCCGGCCCATGGTCGCGGCGGTGCCGAACGGCATCGCGACCGTGCACAGCCGGCCGCGGCGGGCCGCCGCCCTGTGGGGCGGTCCGCTCGCCTTCGCCGGGCGGGGCGCGCAGCGCCGTGCGGCCGCCGCGTACACCCCCGCGCCGATCCGGCCGGCGGCCGGCGAGACACCCCCGTCGCCGACGAGAACGTCCTCGGTCGGCCTGTTGGGCGCGGATCTGACCGGCGCGGTCTCGTCGACCAGTTGTCCCGGGCCCCGGCGCCGGTGTGGCCGGGCCGCTGCCCGGTGGACGGCTCGTGGCCGCGCGGTTCGCCGCCGGGGGCGCCGCCGGGCCCCCGCGTCCGTCGTCGGCCGGTCGCGGCGGCGGGATCGCGTCGAGGGGTGAGCCGGAGTCCTCGTGGTGCAGGCCGTGGCGCCGGGGTGTCACACAGGGCGTGACCGTCCTCGACCGCCGGGACCCTGGCCCGCGTGGTTCTCCACCGGCCCTCCGGCTCTCGCCGTCAGCTCGGACACGAGGCCCGTGGGCAGCCACCAGGCGGCCGCGCACAGGCACACCCCGAGCCAGCCCGCGGCGAACAGCCAGCCGCCGATCACGTCGGTGAACCAGTGCACCCCGAGATACACCCGGGTCAGCCCCACCAGCGCGCCCCAGCAGCCGACGACGAGGCAGAACGCCCCACGGCCGCGCGGGGCACGCACGGCCGTCGCCAGGATCAGCAGTCCGGCGGTCAGCGCGGAGGTGGTGGTGTGCCCGGACGGGAACGACCACGCCGAGGCGTGGGCCGCCCAGTCCTGCCGGGGCGGACGCGGCCGGGAGATCAGCTCCATCACGCCGTAGCGCAGGGCCTGGCCCGCCACCAGGCAGCCGAGGCCGAGAGCGGCCGCGACCGCACGCTGCCGGGCCGTGCGGCCGACGGCGAGGCCGGCCAGCGCGACGAGCAGGTACGGGATGACCCCCGTCCCCGTGGCGGTGAGTCCGCGGGCCACCGCCACGGCCACCGCCGGGCGGTGACCGAGGGACCAGGAGAGCAGGGCGTCGTCCACGGACAGGGGGGTGCCATGGCCGCCGACGACCAGGCCGAGCACGGCGAACGCGGCCCAGGCGCCGAGCCCCGCGCTGCCCGCGAGGTCGGCGGTGTCCCGGGGCCTCATGACACCAGCAACGGCCGCAGCCGCGTCGCGGCCAGGCGCCGGGCGAGTGCGTCCGGCCGGCGCAGCAGCGCCTTCATCACGACATGGGCCACCAGCGCTCCGGTCAGGAGCCCGGCCGCCACGTCGTGCGGATAGTGGGCGCCGACCCAGACCCGGGAGGCGGCCATCGCGACGGCGGCCACGCAGGCGATCGCGCCGAGCCGGCGGGAGACGAGGAACAGCGCCACCGCGGCCGCGGCGGCGATCGCCGCGTGGTTGCTGGGGAAGGACCAGTCGGTGCGGGCCGGACAGGCCTCCAGGGTGACCACGTGCAGCGTGCGGCACGGGCGCACCTCGCGCACGAGCAGCTTCACCAGCGAGTTGACGGCGTAGGCGAGCACCACGACGAGTGGCACCACCAGAGCGGTGGCCGCCGCCCCGGCATCCACCCGGCGCGAGCGCCACCAGACCGCCAGCATCAGCACGGCGAACACGGCCAGGCCGTAGGCCGACCACACCGTCACCATGTCGTCCCACCACACGGGGGAGTGGCGGGCCAGGTCCACCACGTCCGAGTACAGGGGGCCGTCGATGGACGAGCCCGACAGGGCGAGGATCATCCGCGCGCCTCCTTGGCCTTCGCGGCCCGGCGCGAGCGCAGGACCTCCGGGACGAGCGGGATCAGCGACACGAGCACGATGAGTCCGATCACGGGGAGCAGATACTTGTCGATGTTCGGGACGGAGGAGCCGAGCGCGTACCCCGCGAGGGTGAGGCCGACGCTCCAGACGAGACCGCCGACGACCTGCCACAGGGTGAACGTGCGGGTCGGCACCCCCAGGGCGCCGGCCATCGGGTTGAGCACCGTACGCACCACCGGCACGAAACGGGCCAGTACGATCGCCTTCGCGAACCCGTACCGCTCCAGGAGTTCCTCGGCGCGACCGGCGCCCTCGTGCAGGCGCGGGGAGCGGCTGCGGGCGAGCAGGGCGCCGCCCGCCCTGCGGCCCAGCAGGAAGCCGCACTGTGAGCCGGCGAGCGCGCCGACGACGGCCGCGACCAGCAACGGGGCCAGCGACAGCTTCACACCCCGGTCGGCCGTGCCGGTGCACAGCAGGCCCGCGGTGAACAGGAGCGAGTCGCCGGGCAGGAAGAAGCCGATCAGGAGCCCCGTCTCGGCGAACATCACCACGCCGACGCCGAGCACGCCGAAGGCGGCCAGCAGCGACTGCGCGTCCAGCACGTTGACAGCGAGCTGCGACGACAGGTGCGGGAGTGCGATCATCGTCGCGGGCCCTTTCCGTCGGGTCGGCGGGCGCGCGGCTGAAGGCACCGGCCGAGTGACTACAAATCTGTAGACCGTCTACGTCAATGTAGACGAGGGAGACCCCTGGGGCGTTCCCATGGTCGCCCGAACGAGTGAACCGGGCCGCTCGACCGGACCCCGCACGCGGTTCCTGCGTGGGAGAACGGCTGTGACCGAGGACTCCCGTGTGCGCGTCGACCTTTACCGGTCCATTGCCGCTTCATGACCAGTCGACTACACGTCTGTAGTCATGATGGATCACGAAGTTAGGCATGCCTTCGCTAACCCGGTCCCGGAGTGGCCGGGGCGGTGTGCCAGGGAGGACCGTACGGCATGTGGGACGACGCGTTTCCGAGTTTCCTGATCGGACTGCGAGAGGGACTCGAAGGCGGACTGATCGTCTCCATCCTCGTCGCCACCCTGGTCCGGGCCGGAGCCAAGTCCCGGCTGCCACAGGTGTGGACCGGCGTCCTCGCGGCCATCGCGCTCGCGATGAGCTTCGGCGCGGTGCTCACCTTCACGGCCGCCTCGCTGTCCGCGACGGCGCAGGAGGCGTTCGGCGGTGCCCTCAGCGTCGTGGCCGTCGCGTTCGTCACCGCCATGGTGTTCTGGATGCGCCGCTCGGCCCGCAGCCTCTCCGGTGAGATCAAGGAGAAGGTGACCGGCGCGCTCGGCATGGGTGCGGGCGTGCTGATCCTCACCTCCTTCCTCGCGGTGGGCCGCGAGGGCCTGGAGACGGCCCTGTTCCTGTGGACCACCGCCCGCGCGGCCGGCGAGTCCGTGGGACCGCTGACGGGCGCCGGGATCGGCCTGGTCCTGGCGGCCGGTCTGTGCTGGGGCCTGTACCGGCGGGTGCTGAAGATCAACCTCACCAAGTTCTTCACCGCCACCGGCGCCGTGCTGATCGTGATCGCGGCCGGGGTCCTCGGCTACGGCCTGCGCGACCTCCAGGAGGGCGGAGTCCTCCCCGGCAAGGCGGCGTACGCCGTCGACCTCGGCGGCACCGTCGACGCGGGCTCCTGGTACAGCACCCTCGTCCAGGGCGTCTTCAACCTCACCCCGACGATGACCTGGCTCCAGGTCCTCGGCTACGCCGGCTACCTCGCCCTGGTGATGACCCTGTTCGTCCGGGGCGTGCGCGCCACGAAACCGGCGCCCGCCACGGCGCCGACCGGCACGCCGACAGCTGCTGTACCGGAGGCCGCGCGAGGTGCCGGCGCCGGGAGCGGGCCTCGGGCAGCCGCCGCGAGCGGGCCGCGCGCCGCGGCCGGGACCGGGGCCCCGGACGCCGGCCCTGCCGGGCTGGCGGCCGAGGCCGGGCCGTCGGCCGCCGTCGCTGCTGGGCGCGGGGACCGAGCCGCCGCCGGGCCGGACGTGGGTGCCGCCACTGCGGCGACGGCAGCGGTGGCGAGCGGGACTCCCGCCGCGTCCCGGGCCGAGTCGCCCGCCGCCTCCCACGCCGAGAGGTCCGCCGCGTCCCGGGCCGAGTCGCCCGCCGCCTCCCACGCCGAGAGGTCCGCCGCGTCCCGGGCCGAGTCGCCCGCCGCGTCCCGGGCCGAGAGGTCCGCCGCGTCCCGGGCTGAGACGTCCGCGGCCTCCCACGCCGAGAGGTCCGCACTCTCCGGGGCCGACGATCCGTCCGATGGTGGCGGCCCCGGTGAGGTGCGGGCCGAGGGGGCCGACCCGTCGCGGAGGCCCGAGCGCGGCGTCCGCGAGACACCGGACGAATCGCCCGCGCTCGCGGCCGTCGCCCGCCGGAGGCGTCGCGTCTGGGTCGTGCCCGTGGCTGTCGTCGCGGTGCCCGCGGTCGTGGCCGGACTCGTGGTGGCCCTGGGACGGCCCAAGCCCGCCGGAGCCCAGACCGTCGCCGTCTCGGAGACCGAGTGCGGCAAGGGCTTCACCGCGCCCGAGCCGGGACGACAGACGTTCCAGATGCGGAACACCGGGTCGAAGACGTCCGAGGTGTACCTGATAGACCCGGCCACCAACGCGGTCTACGGCGAGATCGAGGGCCTGGCCCCCGGCACCACCCGCGACCTGGTCGCCACCGTCGCGGGCGGCAGCTACGCCTGGCGCTGCGTGCCCACCGGCGGCACGGCCGTCACCTCCAAGGCCGTCCGGGTCGGTGGCGGGGCAGGGGCCACGGCGGTCGTCCCGGTGTCCGAGCAGGACCTCGCCACCCCGCTCAAGGAGTACAGGCAGTACGTCGGACGGGGTCTGGCCACGCTCGTCGCCCAGACCGGCCGGCTGAACGCCGACATTCAGGGCGGTGACCTCGACGCGGCCCGTACCGACTGGCTGACCGCCCACCGCACCTACTCCTCCCTCGGCGCCGCCTACGGCACCTTCGAGGACTTCGACAAGAAGATCAACGGCCGGCCCGACGGCTTGCCCGGCGGAGTGGACGACCAGGACTTCACCGGCTTCCACCGCATCGAGTACGGCCTGTGGCACGGCCAGAGCGCGGACCGGCTGAAGGCCCCCGCCCAGAAACTCGCCGCCGACGCCGACGGCCTGCGCAAGGCCTTCCCCACGCAGGCCTTCGACCCCGGTGACCTGCCGCTGCGCGCCCACGAGATCCTCGAGAACACCCTCCAGTTCGAACTCACCGGCCAGGCCGACCAGGGCAGCGGCACCGAGCTGGCCACGGCCGACGCCAACCTCGCCGGCACCCGCGAACTGCTCACCGTGCTCAGGCCGCTGCTCACCTCCCGTGCCCCGCGCCTGCTGCCCACCGTCGACGCGGACACCGCCCGGCTGGAGAAGCTGCTCGACGCGGCCCACCACGGGAACGCCTGGACCCCCGTGAACCGGCTCGACGCGATCACCCGGGCCCGCCTCGACGGGGCCACCGGACAGCTTCTGGAGGACCTCGCGCCCGTACCGGACCTGCTGGAGATCCGGAAGTCCGCCTGATGACCGCACCGCGCGCCGTGACACCCGAGACCGTACGTACCGAAGGGAACCGCTCCATGCCGTCCGCCGAAACGTCCGCACCCGAGGGTGGCTGCCCCGCCGGCCACGGGCGCCGCACCTTCGTCAAGACGGCCCTGGGCGCCGGTGCCGCCGGCGCGGTCCTGGCGGGTGGCGGCTTCACCCTCGCCCGGAGCGGCGCGGGCCAGGCGCACGCCGCGGACGGCACCGGCGCGGCAGCGGTCCCGTTCCACGGCGTCCACCAGGCAGGCGTCCTCACGCCCGCCCCCGCGGCCGCCGCCTTCGTCTCCTTCGACGTCATCGCCGAGAACCGCGAGGAACTCGCCGGACTGCTGCGGACCATCACCGAGCGGGCCCGCTTCCTCACCGCCGGCGGCACCCCCACCGACCTGGGCGTCGGTGCCCCGCCCTCCGACAACGGCATCCTCGGTCCCGAGATCCCCGCCGACGCCCTCACCGTCACCGTCGGCGTCGGTGCCTCCCTCTTCGACGAACGCTTCGGGCTGGCCAAGGCGATACCGCGCCGGCTCGCCCCCATGCGGACCTTCCCCAACGACAACCTGAACCCCGCCGAGTGCCACGGAGACCTGTCCCTCCAGATCTGCGCCGACCGCCAGGACACGGTGCTGCACGCACTGCGCGACATCGCCCGGCACACCCGGGGCGCCCTGCAGATCAAGTGGCGCGTCGACGGCTTCCAGAGCGGTCCGCGCCCCACCGGCGCCCAGCGCAACCTGCTCGGTTTCAAGGACGGCATCGCCAACCCCGATGTCGCCTCCGCCCGGGAGATGAGCCGCCTGGTCTGGGTGGGCGACGGGCAGGGCGAGCCGGCCTGGGCGGCCGGCGGCAGCTACCAGGTGATCCGGATCATCCGCATGCTGGTGGAGTTCTGGGACCGGGTGTCGCTGACCGAGCAGGAGAAGATGTTCGGCCGCCGCAAGGACACGGGCGCCCCACTGGACGGCGCAAAGGAGACCGACGTCCCCCACTACGCCAAGGACCCCAAGGGCACGGCGATCCCGCTGGACTCCCACATCCGGCTGGCCAACCCGCGCACCGCCGGCACCGACGCCTCCCGCATCCTGCGCCGCGGCTACAACTACGACCGCGGCGTCGACAACGTCGGCAACCTCGACATGGGCCTGGCCTTCTGCTGCTACCAGCAGGACGTCGTCCGCCAGTTCGAGGCCACGCAGACCCGGCTGATCGACGAACCCCTCGTCGACTACATCTCCCCGACCGGCGGCGGCTACTTCTTCGCTCTGCCCGGCGTCCGCGACTCCTCCGACTGGCTCGGCCGCGGACTGCTGTCCGCCTGACGGACGCGGGACCACCCCCTCCCACGAGGAACACGCGGACGCCGCGCCGCCGGACAGGGAGAACGGGGTGGGGGAGCGGACCTGCGACGACGTCCTCGACGAGGGCTGCTCCCCGCCGGAGAAGCCGCTGGGCGTCACCAAGTACGGCACGACGGCCGCCGAACAGCACGCGGGCGAGAGCCTCGGCCGGCGGCCGGCGCGGGAGCGGCCCGACGAGGGCGGGCCCGAGGGCGACGGGGTGGCGATCTGCCCGGCGGCGAGGGCGAACCAGTCTGCCCAGAGGCAGGCAGGGACCGCGCCGGCTGCCTCGTCGCCCCGGACGAGGGCGCCGTGGCGACACCACCGAGGAGGAGGCCGCCGCCGACATGGGCGTCGACGCGGGAGCCGCCGGCGCCGAGGAGGCCGCCGTCCACATCGCCGCTGTCCACGTCGTCGACGACGACACGCTGCCGGACGACGGCACCCAGCCCTGACCCGGCCCCCGGGGTCAGCCCCCGATCCGGTCGATCTGCCGCAGCTTGTTCGTCGCGTCCAGGGCGGCCACCTTGTACGACTCCGCGAGCGTCGGGTAGTTGAACACCGCGTCGACCAGGTAGTCCACGGTGCCGCCGCAGCCCATCACCGTCTGCCCGATGTGGATGAGTTCGGTGGCCCCGGCGCCGAAGCAGTGCACCCCGAGCAGCGTGCGGTCCTCCGGCGAGACCAGCAGCTTCAGCATGCCGTGCGAGTCGCCGATGATCTGCCCGCGGGCCAGCTCCCGGTAACGCGAGACGCCCACCTCGAACGGCACCCGGTCCTCGGTGAGCTGGTCCTCGGTCCGCCCGACGAAGCTGATCTCCGGGATCGTGTAGATGCCGATCGGCTGAAGGCCGCCCATCCTGCCGACCGGCTCCCCGCAGGCGTGGTACGCCGCCGCCCGCCCCTGTTCCATCGAGGTCGCCGCGAGCGCGGGGAAGCCGATCACGTCGCCGACCGCGTAGATGTGCGGCACCTGCGTGCGGTAGTGCTCGTCGACCGCGATCCGGCCGCGCGCGTCGGCGCTCAACCCGGCCTTCTCCAGGTCGAGTCCGTCGGTGAGACCCTGCCGGCCCGCCGAGTACATCACCGCGTCGGCCGGTATCTTCTTGCCGCTCTCCAGCACGGTGAGCGTGCCGTTCTCGTGCCGCTCCACGGCGGCCACCGTCTCCCCGAAGCGGAAGGTGACGGCGACGTCCCGCAGGTGGTAGCGGAGCGACTCCACGATCTCGACGTCGCACATGTCGAGCATGCCCGGCCGCCGTTCGACGACGGTCACCCTGCTGCCGAGCGCGGCGAACATGGAGGCGTACTCCATCCCGATGACCCCGGCGCCGACGATCACCATCGACCGCGGCACCCGCTCCAGCGTGAGCACGTTGTCGGAGTCCATGATGGTGCGTCCGTCGAACTCCACGCTGTCCGGACGGGCCGGCCGGGTACCGGTCGCGATGACGATGTGTTCGGCCGTCAACAGCCTTTCCTCACCGGTCACTTCGCGCAGCGCGACGGTGTGCCCGTCGACGAAGCGGCCGGTCCCGGCGAGCAGGGCCACATGGTTGCGGGAGAGCTGGCTGCGGATGACGTCGACCTCGAGGCCCACCACGTGCTGGGTGCGTGCGGTCAGATCGGCGACGGTGATGTCCTCCTTCAGCCGGTAGCTCTGACCGTACAGATCACGCTGGGTGAGTCCGGTGAGGTAGAGCACCGCCTCACGCAGGGTCTTGGAGGGAATGGTTCCGGTGTGGATCGAGACCCCGCCGACCATGTCGGGTCTGTCGACGACAGCGACCCGGCGGCCGAGCTTGGCCGCGGCGATGGCGGCCTTCTGGCCACCCGGTCCGGATCCTATGACGATCATGTCGAAGTCGGGCACGCCCCGGAGTCTCGCAGAGCGACGCCCCCCAGCGAAAGGGACGAACGAAAGGGACCGGAACGACAGGGCTCCGATCCCTTTCGCACGCGCCCGGGAAGAGCTAGGGCAACAGCTTGTCCAGGGCGGCCGGGCCCTCCGTCTCGATCTTGCGCTTGGCCCACTCCAGGTTGCGCGGGGTGATGTCGCGGCCCGCGGCCAGCACCACGTCCTCGGGCGAGACGTCGGTGCCGGTACGGGCGTGGAGCACGTCGTCCGGGGTGCAGCGCTCCCCGGGCTCGCGGGATGCATCGGGTTGTGACGTCGACATGTGGCCTCCTCGGGTCCGGCTGGGTCCCCGCCCGGGTCCGGAGTGCGGCCCTCGTGCTGCGGGAGCGGGACCTCCTCCCACGATTGCCCGTCGGACGGCACCCTGCATCCGGAAGACCGCTCCTAAGCTGGAGGAACCGCAACAGCCGCGAGTACCGGTCCGTGCGAGGGGGGTCAGGGAGGGGACAGGAGGCAGCCGCGATGGCCGACACCCGAAGCCGAGGGCCCGAGACGGGAACATCCCGCTACGTTCCGATCGCCGACCACGGCCTGATCGGCGACCTGCGCAGTGTCGCCCTCGTCGGCACCGACGGCACGATCGACTGGTACTGCTGCCCCGCCTTCGACGCCCCGAGCGTCTTCGCCGCGATCCTGGACGCCGAGCGCGGCGGCAGTTTCGAGCTCGCCGCGGCCGAGGCGGCGCGCACCAAGCAGTTCTACTTCCCCGACACCAACGTGCTGATCACCCGGTTCTTCACCGAGGACGGCGTCGGCGAGGTGCAGGACTTCATGCCGGTGGGCGGAGACCGGCAGGGATCCGCCGAGGCCGAACGGCACCGGCTCATCCGGCGCGTGCTGTGCGTGCGCGGCACCCTTCCGTTCCGCGCCCGGGTGGCTCCCCGCTTCAACTACGGCGCCGACCCGCACACGGTCCGGATGGAGGGCTGCACGGTCCTGTTCGAGTCGGCGACCCTGTCCCTCGCCCTGACGTCCACCGTGCCCCTGGAGAGCGACGGCACGGACCTGCGCGCGGACTTCAAGCTCGCCGAGGGCGAGTCCGCCGTCTTCGCGCTGGACCAGGTCGGCGGCGAGGTGGCCCCACGGCGGTGCGCCCACGCCGAGGCCGAGGACCAGTTCTGCGCCACGGTCGCCTACTGGCGCCGCTGGCTCGCGCAGTCCCGCTACCGCGGCCGCTGGCGCGAGATGGTCCACCGCTCCGCCCTCACCCTGAAACTGCTCACCTACGCCCCGACCGGCGCCATCGTCGCCGCGCCCACCACGAGCCTGCCCGAGCGGGTCGGCGGTGAGCGCAACTGGGACTACCGCTACGTCTGGGTGCGCGACGCCGCGTTCGCCGTCTACGCGCTGCTGCGGCTCGGCTTCGCCGGCGAGGCCGAGGCGTTCATGCGCTTCCTGACCCTGCACATCAGCCCCGGCGACGGCAAGGCGACCGGCCCGCTGCAGATCATGTACGGCATCGACGGCCGCAGCGAACTGCCCGAACGCGAACTCGGCCACCTGGAGGGACACCGGGGTTCCGCGCCCGTACGGGTCGGCAACGCCGCCGCCGACCAGCTCCAGCTCGACATCTACGGCGCCCTGATCGACTCGATCTACCTCTTCGACAAGTGGGCCCAGCCGATCTCCAGCGACCAGTGGGACGACGTGTCCGCGCTGGTGGAATGGGTCTGCGAGAACTGGGACCAGCCCGACGAGGGGGTGTGGGAGACCCGGGGCGGCAGGCAGAACTTCCTGTACTCGCGCCTGATGTGCTGGGTGGCCGTCGAACGCGCCATGCGGCTGGCCAACCGCCGCGGCCTGCCCGCCGACCTGCCCCGCTGGCGGCAGAGCCGGGACGCGATCTACCGCCGCATCATGGACCGCGGCTGGTCCGCCGGGCGGCAGGCCTTCGTCCAGTACGAGGACGGCGACGTACTGGACGCCGCCGTGCTGATGATGCCGCTGGCGAAGTTCATCGCGCCGACCGACCCCAAGTGGCTGTCCACCCTCGACGCGCTGACCGGCGACCTGGTCTCCGACTCGCTCGTCTACCGGTACGACCCGCAGGCCAGCCCCGACGGGCTGCGCGGCGACGAGGGCACGTTCTCCATCTGCTCCTTCTGGTACGTCGAGGCCCTCACCCGGGCCGGCCGACTCGACGAGGCCCGACTCGCCTTCGAGAAGATGCTCACCTACGCAAACCACCTCGGCCTGTACGCCGAGGAGATCGGCCCCACCGGCGAGCAGCAGGGCAACTTCCCCCAGGCCTTCACGCACCTGTCCCTGATCAGCGCGGCCTACAACCTCGACCGCGCCCTGGGCTGACACCGACCGCGGCCCTCGGTCCGCCGCGGCGTCAGCCGATGCGGTAGCCGTCCCCGTACACCTTCCAGTCCAGCGGCGGTTCCAGATCGAGGTTGCCCTGGCGCAGGAAGACCCGCTGCCCGGTGTCGACCCTGCTGGTCTCACGGTGGGCCGGCTCCTGTCGCATGGCCCACAGGCGTGCGTCGAGGAACGCGTTCAGATACGTCACCTCGTCGCCGCCCCGGGCCGGGGGGAGGGCCGTGCGCAAGGCCCGCTCGCGGATGCCGCGGAAGCCGGTCAGGCCACCGCCGCCGTGCATCACGATCGCGTCGTAGTAGGCGAACTGGCCGAGTGCGCGCAGCCCGTCGGCCTTGCCCTGTGCGATGGCCGGGTCGAAGTAGACGCGGTCGCGCTCGTCGTTCTGGGCCCGCTGGAACGCGGTGTCCCGCGCCGCCCGGCGCCAGTCCTCGGGGAAGCCGGGGTCCAGTCCCCCGTGCGAGTCGGTGCCGTGGACGCGGCGCAGTGCCGGGAGGTACCCGGCCAGTACGTTGCGCGGCCTGCGGTCGGTGTAGTGCCGCACCAGGCCGAGCATGTCGCCGGTGCCGGAGCAGAAGCCGACGATGCCGGCCGTGTAGCCCCGTCCGTCGCCGAGGTCCTCGATGTACGCGTACTGGGCCTTCCAGTCGAGCGTGGAGTTCTCCGCGCTCGACACCAGTTTCATGGCGATCTCCTTCTTCGCGGGGCTGTCCAGGCCCGGGGCTGCGGCGACGCCCCGGGCGCCGAGGAGCGGGAGGGCGACGAGCGAGCCGCCGATCAGGGCGAGGACGCTGCGGCGGGCCGCGCCGGCCGGCGCGGTCGTTCCGGGGGTGTCGTGCACCAAAAGGGCTCCAAGTGACTCGACTGTGGCAGAGGTGGCAGAAGAAGTGGCAGAGGTGGCAGAAGTGGCAGAGGTGGGAGAGGCGGGGAGAAGGCGCCTCAGGGCAGCGGCTGCTCGGCCCATATGGCCTTGCCGGTGGGCGTGTAGCGGGTGCCCCACCGCTCGGCGAGCTGCGCGACGAGGAACAGCCCGCGGCCTCCCTCGTCCGTGCTCGCCGCATAGCGCAGGTGCGGGGAGGTGTTGCTGCTGTCGAAGACCTCGCAGATCAGGGCGCGGTCACGCAGCACCCGGACCCGGATGGGTTCGGCGCCGTACCGGATCGCGTTGGTGACCAGCTCGCTCAGGATCAGCTCGGTGGTGAACGTCAGCTCCTCCAGCCCCCACTCCGCCAGCCGCCGGCTCACCGCCGCGCGCACGTCCCCGACGGCCGCCGCCTCCCCGGGCACGTCCCACTCGGCGACCTGCCCGGGCCCCAGGGCACGGGTGCGGGCGACGAGCAGCGCGATGTCGTCCACCGGCCGGAACGGCCGCCGGACGTCCAGGACGGCCCGGCACGTGTCCTCCGGCGACTCGCCGGCGGAGGCGAGAGCGGTGCGCAGCTCCTCGAGGCCCGTGTCGATGTCCCGCTCCCGGTCCATCACGAGCCCGTCCGTGTACAGGACCAGCCGGCTGCCCTCCGCCAGCTCCAGCTCCGCCGTCTCGAACGGCAGCCCGCCCAGTCCGAGCGGGGGGCCGGCGGGCACGTCGGGGAACGTCACGTCCCCGTCGGGCCCGACCACGGCGGGCGGCGGATGGCCGGCGCGGGCGACCGCGCACCGGCGCGAGACCGGATCGTAGATCGCGTACATGCAGGTCGCGCCGGTGACGGGCACGCCGGCACTGTCCGCCGTCTCGTCCTGGTCGATACGGCCGACCAGCTCGTCCAGCAGCCCGAGCAGCTCCTCGGGCGGCAGGTCCAGGGCGGAGAAGTTGCTGACCGCGGTCCGCAGCCGCCCCATCGTGGCCGCGGCGTGCAGCCCGTGGCCGACCACGTCGCCGACGACGAGCGCGACCCGCGCCCCGGACAGCGGCAGCACGTCGAACCAGTCCCCGCCCACGCCCGCCTGCGCGGGCAGATAGCGGTAGGCGATGTCCAGCGCGTTCTGCTCGGGCAGGCTGCGCGGCAGCAGGCTGCGCTGAAGGGTGACCGCCAGCCCGTGCTCGCGGGTGTAGCGGCGGGCGTTGTCGATGGAGACGGCGGCCCGGGCGACCAGTTCCTCGGCGAGGGCCAGCTCCTCGGAGTCGAAGGGCTCGTCCTTCTCCGACCGCCAGAAGCTGACCAGGCCCAGCACCAGATTGCCCGCCCGCACGGGCACGCTGATCAGGGAGTGGATGCCGAACGCCAGCACCCGCTCGGTGCGCTCGACGTCCTGGGCCTGCCAGCCCGGGGCCGCCTCCAGCCGGGGCTCGAGGACCGCCCGGCGGGTCTTCAGGCTGAGTGCCTGCGGAGTGGAGGGGACGAAGCGGATCTCCTGCCCCAGCGGGTAGAGCGGTGTGTTCTCGCGGATCCCGGCGCAGGCCGTACGGCGCAGCGCGGCCCCCGGATCCGGGTCCTCGCCGGCCAGCACGGCGTCGTACAGGTCCACGGTGGCGAAGTCCGCGAACCGGGGAACGGCGACCTTGACGAGTTCCTCCGCGGTCCGGGCCACGTCCAGGGTCGTGCCGACGCCCACCCCGGCGTCGTAGAGCAGGCTGAGCCGCTCCCGCGCCTGTTCCGCCCGGCCGGACAGGGCGCGCAGCTCCGTGGAGTCGCGCAGCGTGGCCACACTGCCCGACGGGCCGCCCGGCATGTCCGTGGGCCGCTGGTTGACCGCCAGCAGCCGGTCGCCGACCCGGTGCACCTCGTCGGTGGCGATCCGGCCGGAGGCCAGTAGTTCGGCGGTCCCGGGGTCGAGTCCGAGGTCGAGCACGGGCCGGTGCTCGGCGTCCTCGGGCAGGCCGAGCAGTCGCTGCGCCTCGTCGTTGGCCAGCAGCAGCCTTCCGTCGTCGCCGACGATGATGACGCCTTCCCGCACGGAATGCAGCACCGCGTCGTGGTGCTCGTACATCCGGGTCATCTCCCGGGGGCCGAGCCCGTGGGTCTGGCGCAGCAGCCGGCGGGTGACCAGCGCGGTCCCCGCCGTGGCCAGGGCCAGCGCCACGGCCGCGGCGCCCAGGACGACCGGCAGCTGCCGGTCCGCGAGGCCGCCGGCGTTCCTGGTGGTGATGCCGGCCGACACCAGGCCCACCACCTTGCCGTCAGGCGCCCGGACCGGTACCACGGCCTGCACCAGCGGCCCGAGCGTCCCGTCGACCTGCTCGACGACCGTGCCGCCGGCCAGCGCGGGCCGGATGGTGCCGACGAACGTCTGGCCGATACGGTCCGGCTCGGGGTGGGTGTAGCGGACCCCCTTGCTGTTCATCACGACGAGGAAGTCGACGTGCGCCTCCTTGCGGGCCGCCTCGGCCCGCGCTTGCAGCACCGCCGTCGGGTCCGGGGCGGCGAGCGCCTCCCGGGTGCCCGGGGCGTTGGCGAACGTCTCGGCGACGGCGAGCGAGCGGTTGCGGGCCTCCTGGTCGCTGTCGTGCCGCACCTGAAGCACCAGCGCCACCACGGCCGCCGCGACCAGCAGCACCACGATGGCGACCTGGAGCAGGAACACCTGCCCGGCGACGCTGCGCCCGCCGAGCGATCGCAGCCCGGACGGTCTGCTCCGCCCCGATCGGCCATGCCCGGCCAGCTCGCGCGCCCGCCGGGCTGGGCCGGACGCGAGCTGGAGACGCCGTCCGCTGGGACGGCGGGCCGACCGGGAGCCGGTACGACCCGGGAGTCGGACCATGAGCCATGTCTACACTGCCGCGCCGCGTGAGGCGAGAGGCAGTCACTCCCTCGGTCACGAGGGCGGGCAGGCGGCGGCCGCGCGAGCGGCGCCACCCGAACGCGCGTTCCTGCCCCCCGGATATGACCGAGACACCACTCACCGGCCGCACAGCAGCACCCGCCTGGGGATGGTGACGGGGGAGCCCCGGCCCGCTCGGCCCGTGTCAGCTCCGCTTGGGGGCGTCGGTACGGATGGTCTGCGCGACGTCGCGGATCTTGATGTTGTGGTGCTGGGAGATGCGGCGCAGGACGGCGAAGGCGTCCTCCTCGCTCAGGCCGTGGCGCTCCCGCAGGATGCCCATGGCCTCACCGATGGCGTGCCGGGTGTCCAGCGCGTGTTCGAGCTGGTCGACGGTTCTGGCGCCCGCCACGGCGACGGCGGCGTGCGAGGCGAACAGCCAGCCGGCGGTCTCGCTGTCCTTGGTGAAGGAGCCGGGACGGCTGGAGTAGAGGTTGAGCGCACCGAAGTCCTGGTCGTGGGTGTACAGCAGGAAACCCATCATGCTGCCGATGCCCAGTTCGCGGGCGGCCGGCGCGTACCGCGGCCACGTCGGCTGCGGCTGCGTGAGGTCGGCGATGCGGAAGAGGCGGTCCCCGTCGACGCGGCGGGCCGCGTCGAAGCAGGGGCCCTCGCCGACCTCGCCCTGCAACCGGTCGGACTCCTCGACCATGTCCCCGCGGGCGGCCAGCGTCACGGCGCGCCCCTTGCGCAGGGCCAGGATCCCGGACGCCTCGCACCCGTCGATCAGCTCGACGGCCGCCCGGACGATCTCGTCGAGCGTCTCCTGCGCGGAGTCCTGGGCCAGCAGGCGCCGGGCCAGCTGGGCCATCTGTTCGGCGAACTCGCGCCAGTCCATCCGCACCCGCCCTTCTCCCCGCCGTGCGCGCCGGTGCGCACGGGGCATCGCCCGTAACCGGCCGGCATGCGCAGCGTACCCCGCGGTCACGTGCGTATCCGGGCCGCACCGATCATGGTCCGGGCACGTGATGGTCCCGCGCACGTCCACGACTCGGCCCCGCACGCCGATGCCCCGGCCGCGTGGGCCGGGGCATCGGGATGCGGGGCGGTCGGGGACCGAAACGGGCGTCGGCCGTCCGGTGCCCGCGGGGTCAGGCGCCCCAGGTGCCCTGGTTGACGGCGCAGTTCCAGCCGGAGCCGTGCAGGGCGAACTTCACCTTGTAGGTCCTGGTGTTCAGCAGGTGCGTCCGGACCTTGAAGCCGAGGCTCGCCTTCCCCTTGAAGGTCGTGGTGCGGACCGTCACGGTCTGCGAGGTCCTGTGGCTGATCTTGCCGCCCTTCGGCGTCGCCGAGCCGAAGCGGATGTTCTTGACGTTGGTGACCGTGAACGTGACGTTCTTGAACTTCTTCGTGGTCTTGCTCTTGATGCCGAAGTACAGGCCGCCGTTGGTCACCCACCCGTTGTGGTCCACGTAGAAACGGGACGGGTAGACGATGTTGATCGGGCAGCCCGAGCTCTGCGGTGCGGCGGTCGCCGCGGAAGCGGCCCCGGCGAAGCCCAGCTGAGCGGCGGTGAGGACCCCGGCCGCGGCCAGCGCCGCGACGGTCGTGCGCATGCGGTTCACTGAGGTGACACCTTCCCCCTACGGCCCTCACGGACCGGACCGACATGGCGTGCGGCGTCCCCGTGGGACGCTCCGCGCCACTGTGACGCCGTATTTCTTAGCACGCGGGAAAAGTGCGGGAGCAACACCTGTGACTCCAGGGCCACTTGGTGACAAAACCGGGACAATCGTGAGGCACCGGCCTTGCCGGTCCGTTCCTGTCCGGTCCCGTCCGTTCCCGCCCTCTCTCGTCCGGTCGGTCCCGGATCCGGGTGCCGCGTGTGTACGTTGCTGCCATGTATGCCACACGGGTCTCACGGCGGGTGCAGGCGTCTCCCGCCGCCGTCTACCGGGCCCTCACCGACCCGGACGCGGTGGCGGGATGGCGCGTCCCCGACGGCATGACCGCTCATGTCCACGCGTTCGACGCCCGTGAGGGCGGCACGTTCCGGGTGTCCCTCTCGTACGACGAGCCGGGCGCCCGGGGCAAGTCCGGTGCCCGCACGGACACCTACCGCGGGCACTTCGCCCGGCTCGTACCCGATCGGCTGGTGGTCGAGGTGCTCGCGTTCGAGACCGACGAGGACGCCCTGCACGGCACGATGACGATGACCACGTCACTGGCCGAGGTGGACGGCGGGACGGAGGTCGTGATCGTGCACGAGGGCATCCCCGACGAGGTGCCGCGCGCGGACAACGAGCTGGGGACGCGCATGGCTCTGGACAACCTCGCCCGGCTGGTGGAGGGCGAACGGTAGGGTCACCCGCCGGCGCCGCGGGCCGCGGCGACCGCCTGTTCGGCGTACCCGCGTCCGAAGAGCACCGTGTGCACCAGCAGCGGGAAGAGCTGGTGCAGCCCGACGCGGCTGGCCCAGCCGTCGGCGAGCGGCGCGACCTGCTGGTATCCGTCCAGGACGCGGTCCAGGTGCGGGCAGCCGAACAGCTGCAGCATCGCCAGGTCGGTCTCCCGGTGCCCGCCGTGCGCGGCCGGGTCGATCAGCCAGACCTCGTCGTCCGCGCCCCACAGCACGTTGCCGTTCCACAGGTCGCCGTGGAGTCGCGCGGGCGGTTCGGCGGGACCGGCCAGTTCGGGCAGCCGTTCCCGTACGCGTTCGATCACGGCCGCCTCGGCGGGGCGCAGGGTGCCGTCGTCGACCGCGCGGCGCAGATAGGGGAGCACCCGGTGCTCGGCGTACCAGCCCGGCCAGTCGGCGCCGGGAACGTTGCGCATCGGCGCGAGCCCGATGTACGCCTCCCGCGGCCCGCCGGGCGGAGCGGCACCGAACGCGGGCGCCCCGGCGGCGTGCAGGGCGGCCAGGTCACGGCCGAACCGCGCCGCCGCCCCTGGAGTGGGCCGGCCGGCTGGAACCCGGTCGGTGACCAGCCAGTGGCGGTCGTGGCCGTGCACGGCGGGGACCCGCACCGCGCCCGCCTCGGCGAGCCAGCGCAGCCCCGCGGCCTCGGCGAGCACCGCCTCCGGATCCTCATCGCGCTTGACCACGACCACCGCGCCGTCGTCGAGGGTCACCTCGGTGGGGTTCGCCGCCGACGGGCTGCGACCGGTCGCCGCACGCCCGGTCAGCCGGGCGGCCGCGGCGGCGGGATCCTCGCCGGAGCCGGAGCCGGAGCCGGAGCCGGAGCCGGAGCCGGAGCCGGAGCCGGAGCCGGAGCCGGAGCCGGAGCCGGAGCCGGGCGGCGGACGGCCGGTCACGCGGGCAGGCGCTCGCGCACCCAGTCGAGCAGGCCCGGGGTCGCGGCCTCGATCATGGCCAGCGCCTGCTCGAACCCCTCCGGGCCGCCGTAGTACGGGTCGGGTACGTCCAGGTCCCCGGTCGCGTCCGGGTCGAAGGAGCGCAGCAGCCGCACCCGGGACGGGTCGTCGACGAGCCGGCGCAGCGCCTTCTCGTGACCGCGGTCCATGGCCAGCAGCAGGTCGGCGTCCAGGTGCTCGGCGCCGACCTGGGCGGCGACGTGCCGGACCGGGTAGCCCTTCCGGGCCAGTACCTCACCGGCCCGCTCGTCGATGGCCTCCCCGGCGTGCCACGGGCCGATGCCGGCGCTGCTGACCCGGACCTCGTCCGTGAACCCCGCCCGGCGCAATCGCTCGGCGAACACGAGCGCCGCGGACGGCGACCGGCAGATGTTCCCGCTGCAGACGAAACAGATGTGCACGGCCCCCAGAGTACGGGCCCCCTCCGGAAGCCGCTCAGGCGTTGCGCAGGGTCCTCCTGGCGAGTTCGTAGGCGGGGAGCATCTGCTCGTGTTCCTCGGTGTCCATGCCGCCGAGGTGCAGGACCACGGGGCCCTGGGCGGTGCCGACGGCCAGGGCGCGTTCTTTCTTCGGCTCGTCCAGCAGCTCGCTCGTCCGCGCGTACTCGACTTCGACGCCTTCGAGCCCGCCCGTCGTGAACGAGCGGTACGTCTCCTCGCTCACGTCCTCCTCGGCGGCCACGAAGGCCCGCAGTACCGTTCTCGCGTCCCCCGCGCCCGGGGGACCGGTGAACACGCGGAGGAAACCGATGTTCCCCGCGGGCTTGGCGTCGACCTCGCACACGGTGGTCACCGGGCCCTGGCGCAGCAGCGCGTCCGCGACCTCCTCGCCGGCGGGGGAGTCGCCCGCCGCCGCCGGATCCACCGCCCCGGCCTTCCAGTCCTCGGCGATGTCGAAGGTGACGGGAAGCTCGCACACCGAGCCTCGGGCCCCGATCGTGCCCCCGCTGCGGACCGACGTGCCTGTCGCGTCCGTCGCCTCCGCCGGTCGCCCGGTGGAAGCGCCTTCCCGCGAGGTCCCCGAACACGCCGTCAGCGCCGCGCTCAGCAGCAGCGCCACCACCATGGTCGAACCCCGCCGTGCCGTCCCCGCCCGACCCCGCACCGCTCTCTCCCCTCCTCGCCGGCGCGTCACTGTAACCGGTTGCGGCCCGGAGGCCTTGAGTGGCCTCGCCCGGGTCCGCGGCCGGGGCGCCCGGCGTGATCCTTTGCGCCGCGGCCCCGCCACGCTGGAGGAGGTCATCTCCCTCCTGAGTGCCCACCGCGTCCGGGAACGCTTACCCGCCGGGGTCTTGGCCGGTACACGTACGTACGGCCTCCGGGCCGCCTCCCGGCGGGTACCGCCACTCCTCGCCGCATGCGATGGTGGCGGAGGCCACGCCCCGGAGGCGGCCTGGTTCATACTGCTCGGCCTGGGGCGCGGACTACCGTTTCACGTAGTCCCTTTTGCTCGTGAACGGCTCGAACGGTCCGGCAGTGCACGAAGATCTCTCCCCGCTCATCGCGGCGACCACCCATTGGCTGACCAGCGCGTACCCGGCGTCCGGCGGCGCGCTGGCCTCCGCGCTGTGCGAGGCGCAGGCGCGCCAGGCGGTGACGGCCGCGGCCCGTTCAACGGGCGTCCCGCGTCGACCGCCGGTTCACCGGGAGCCCAGTGTCTCGCCCAGCACCTCGCGCGCGGCTTCCAGTGCTGTCGTGCGGTCGGACGGTACGAGGCCGATCCGGGTGCGGCGGTCCAGGAGGTCGGACTCGTCGAGGGCACCCTCCTGGCGTACGGCCCACAGGAGTTCGGCGCGGGTGACGGGGTGGCCCTCCAGCACGGGTGCGCGCAGGCGTGGGTCCCGGGTGCCCAGGGCATGGACGGCCGGCGCCTCCGTGCCGTAGCGCCGGACCAGGCGGTGCGGGGCGCGGAGCGCGGCGAGGATCCGCGGTGACGCGGCGCCGACGAGGGGGAGGGCGGCCGTGGGGGAGGGCCCCGCGCCGAGTCCGTGCGCGGCGACGGCGGTGTCGACGGCGTCCTCGGCCATGCGCCGGTAGGTGGTGAGCTTGCCGCCCACCACGGTGACCACACCGTCCGGCGAGGTGAGCACCGCGTGCCTGCGGGAGATGTCCGAGGTCCGGGGCGCCGGGGCGGATCCGGTCGTCGGCGTGGTGTCCAGCAGGGGACGCAGGCCCGCGAAGGCGCCGGCCACGTCGTCGCGGCGTATCGGCACGTCGAGGGCGGAGGCCAGCACGTCGAGCAGGAAGCCGACGTCGGACTCGGGGACCTCCGGCACGTCCGGGACGCCGCCCTCGACGGGCTCGTCTGTGAGCCCGGCGTAGACCCGGCCGTCGTCCTGCGGCAGGACCAGGACGAAGCGGTTGGTCTCCCCGGGGACCGGGATGTGCAGCCCGGCCGGCAGGGGACCGAGCAGGCCGGAGCGCAGCACGAGGTGGGTGCCGCGGGAGGGCCGGATCCGGATGCCGTCCACCAGGCCGCCCGCCCACACTCCGGAGGCGTTGATCACGGCGCGGGCCCGGATCTCGCCCTCCTCGCCGGTCAGTTCGTCACGCACCCGGGCGCCGGAACCGGTGAGTTCCAGGGCCCGGACCCGGGTCAGGACGCGGGCGCCGCGAGCCGCCGCCGTACGGGCGATCGCGGTCACCAGGCGGGCGTCGTCGGTGAGCCGCCCGTCCCAGGACAGCAGACCGCCGCGCAGCCGGGTGCCGCGCACGGCGGGTGCGAGATGGCGGGTCTCCACGGCGGACAGCCTGCGCGGCACCGGCAGGGTGGCACGGGCGGTGCGCGCCGCCAGCCGCAGTCCGTCGCCCGCGCGGAAGCCGGCCCAGGCCAGGGCGGCCTGGCCGCGCGAGACCAGCGGCGTGAGGGGCAGGACGAACGGCTGGGCGGCGACCAGATGGGGAGCGGTGCGTTCCATCAGCACGCCGCGTTCGACCGCGCTCTCGTGGGCGACGTCGAACTGGGCGGAGGCGAGGTAGCGCAGTCCGCCGTGGACGAGTTTCGAACTCCAGCGGGAGGTGCCGAAGGCCAGGTCGTGGGCGTCGATCGCGGCGACGCTCAATCCGCGCGCCGCGGCGTCCAGGGCGGCCCCGGCGCCGGTCGCGCCGAGACCTACGACCAGGACGTCCACGGCCGGACCGCCGACGGTCCGGGCCAGTTCGCGGGCGCGGCGGGCGGCGGTGAGCGAGGTGCCCGGAGCCGTCTGCGCGGGGACGGCCGGGTCGTTGCCGAAGCTCATGGCGTCAGGGTCCTCTCCAGGATGGTCCGCAGTTCCGCGAGGAAGGCCTCGCCGTCCAGTTCGGGCTCGTCCTCCTCGGTCATGGTGCGCAGCGACAGCGTGAAGGACTGCACGACCAGCAGCAGGGACCGAGCCTGCCGCTCGGTGTGACCGGCGCGCACCGACCCGTCGGCGTGGCCCTCGCGCAGGTGTCCGGCGAGCAGGGAGAGCAGGGCCTCCTGGCTGGCTCCCCGGCGGTCCAGCACATAGGGGAGGAGCAGTTCGGGGTCCACGTCGACGATCTTGAGGAAGAGCGGGTGGGCGCGGAACGCCCTCACCCCGGCCACGAGCCCGTCGACGATCAGCGCGCGCGCGTTCGTCCCGGGCCTGCGCTCCGGCATCGCCCCGACGGCCACGGCGATCCACTCCCGCGTCATCAGGTCGCCGACGAGGGACCGCACATCGGGCCAGCGGCGGTAGAGCGTCATCCGGGACACGCCCGCGCGGCGGGCCACGTCCGTCAGGGTCGTACGCCGGACGCCGACGGCCAGGACGCAGTCGCGCACGGCGTCGAGTACGGGATCACCGTCCGAGTGGTCCGGCCGGTCCGAACCGTTGTGACGAATAGGCGTCATGTGTCACAGTGTAACGCCTGCGGTCGCGTCACGGCGCACCGCGGAACACGGCACCCACACGGCAACTCGGAACACCGCACCCCTCCTTCGACACGACCGGTGAGGAACACCCCATGGACATGCTGTGGAGCGGCTGGGGCGACCCGGCCAGGGCCACACCGCTGCCCGAGCCGGTGACCGGACTCCTGCGCGACGTGCTCGGCGTCAAGTCTCGCGAGGCCGGTCCGGTCGCCCTGGAGGAGATCCGCGTCCCCGCCTCGCCGCTGACCGCGGACGCGCTCCGCGCCCTGGGCGAGGCCGTGGGCGACGAGGCGCACGTCCGCACCGACGCCGAGTCCCGGATCCGCCACACCCGCGGCAAGTCCACCCCGGACCTGCTGCGCATCAGGGACGGCGACGTCACCGACGTCCCGGCGGCCGTGGTGCTCCCCGCGGACCACGACGACGTACTCGCCGTGCTGCGCGCCTGCGCCGCCCACGGCCTGGCCCTCGTTCCGTTCGGCGGCGGCACCTCCGTCGTCGGCGGTCTCGCCCCCGAGCGCCGCCGCCCCTTCGTCGCCCTGGACCTGCGCCGTATGAACCGGCTGCTCGCCCTGGACCCGGTCTCCCGCACCGCCACCCTGCAAACGGGCCTGCGCGCCCCGGACGCGGAGGCGCTGCTGGCCGAACACGGCTTCACCCTCGGCCACTTCCCCCAGTCCTACGAGTGGGCCACCCTCGGCGGGTTCGCCGCCGCCCGCTCCAGCGGCCAGGCCTCGGCCGGATACGGCCGCTTCGACGACATGGTGCTCGGCCTCACCCTCGCCACCCCCGAGGGCACCGTCGAGGCGGGCCGCGCCCCGCGCTCGGCGGCCGGACCCGACCTGCGCCAGCTCGTCCTCGGCTCCGAGGGCGCGTTCGGTGTCATCACCGCGGTGACCGTGCGCCTGTGCCCCCTCCCGCAGACCCGTGTGTACGAGGGCTGGCGCTTCGCCTCCTTCGAGGAGGGCGCCGCCGCCCTGCGACGGCTCGCCCAGGACGGGCCGCGCCCGACCGTGCTGCGTCTGTCCGACGAGACCGAGACCCTGATCGGCCTCGCCCAGCCCGACGCCATTGGAGCCCTGGACGTCCGGCAGGGCACCGGCTGCCAGGCGATCGCGGGCTACGAGGGCACCGCGGAGGACACCGCCCACCGCAGGCGACGTGCCGCGGCCGTGCTGCGCGAGTGCGGCGGCACCCACCTGGGCGAGGAGCCGGGGGAGCGCTGGGCGCACGGCCGCTACTCGGCGCCCTACCTGCGCGACTCCCTCCTGGACGCCGGCGCGTTCGCCGAGACGCTGGAGACCGCCGCGTTCTGGTCCCGGATCCCCGGGCTGTACGCCTCCGTCCGCGGGGCGCTGACCGCCACGCTCACCGAGTCGGGCACCCCGCCCCTGGTGATGTGCCACATCTCGCACGTCTACGAGAACGGCGCCTCGCTGTACTTCACCGTGGTCAGCGCCCAGGGCGAGGATCCGGTGGCGCACTGGGCGCCCGCCAAGCGGGCCGCGAACGAGGCCATCCTCGCCGCGGGCGGCACCATCAGCCACCATCACGGGGTGGGCACCGACCACCGGGACGGGTACGTCCGGGAGGCCGGGCCGCTCGCCATCGAGGCCCTGCGGGCCGTCAAACGCCGACTGGACCCCGACGGACTGCTGAACCCCGGCGTTCTGCTGCCCCTCGACTGACCCCGGCTGCCCCTCGGCCGCCCCCGGCCCGTACCGCCCGCGACCGCCCCCCTTTCCGTCCCGGAGGCCCCACCGATGCGACAGTTCACCGCCATCGTCAACCCCACCGCGGGCGGATCCGCCGGGGCCGCGGCGCTGCTGCGGGTGGCCAGGCTGCTCAGGGAGGCCGGCGCCGGAGTGGAGACCGAGTACAGCCGTAGTCTCGCCCACGCCCAGGACCTCGCCCGCCTGGCCGGGGAGCGCGACCGCGTCGTGCTCGCCGTGGGCGGCGACGGCATCGCGGGCGGTATCGGCGGAGCCCTGAGCGGCAGCGGCGCACTCCTGGGCCTGGTCCCGGCGGGCCGCGGCAACGACTTCGCCCGCGCACTGGAACTACCCGCCGATCCGGCGGAGTTGGCCCGGATCCTGCTGCACAGTGCCCCGCGCCGCGTCGACACCATCGAGGTGGAGTCGGCCGCGCACCCGCGCAGTGTCGTCCTCGGCAGCGTGTACGCGGGCGTCGACGCGCTCGCCAACCGGCACGCGAACAACTCCCGGCTGCTGCGCGGCGCCGCCTCCTACTACGCGGGCGGGCTGCGCGCCGTGGCCACTTGGCGGGCGGCGACCTATCACGTCACCGTCGACGGCGAGGAGCACATCCACCGCGGCTACACCGTGGTGGCCGCCAACTCCGCCTACTACGGCTCCGGTCGCATGATCGCGCCCGGCGCCCGCGTCGACGACGGCCTGCTCGACGTGGTGATGATCCGCGAGGCGCCGCGCCGGCTCTTCTTCGCGCTGATGAACGAGCTGAAGTCGGGCGCGCACGTCGAGCGCCCCGAGGTGCGGATCCTGCGGGGCAGACGGATCCGTGTCGCCGCCGACCGCGAGGTGCCCTACGGCGCCGACGGCGAGGTCGGGGCGGTCCTTCCCGTCACGGCCCGCGTGCTGCCCGGTGCGCTCTCCGTGCTCTGCTGACCGCCCGTCGGCTCAACCGGGGGCCGGGAGCGATACTTGGACGGCCGAGGCGCCGTCAGGAGCAGCCCCACGCCGACATCCCCTGGAGGACGGCCAGTCGCCCGGCCACCCTGATCTGCTGTCTGCGCGAAGCCAGGTCCGCTCGGCGCGCGTACTTCAGCCCTCCCGCGGCTTTCCAGCTGGACTGGCGGAACTGGAGCCCGCCGTAGTACCCGTTGCCGGTGTTCGCCTTCCAGTTGCCGCTGGACTCGCACGCGGCGATGGCGTCCCAGTCGGGACCCGGACCGGCGGCCGGGAGTGCCGTCGCCTGGGGTCCGCCGGCCAGTGCCGCGGTGGTCGCCGCGGCCAGCAGGGTCCCGCGCAGCGCGCGGCGGCGAAGGCGGCGACCGGGGGCCCTGTCGATGTTCTGCTGACAGATCATGCGCAGACTGTTACACCAGGCGAACGGAAAGTGGTGAAGTGGCGCGCCGGGCGCCTGTCCGCCGGGGCGCTGTCGGCCGCTGAGTCCGTGACCGCGCCGTCGAGGAGGACCGGTGCCCCGCGATCCGGATGGAGGAGGAGATCTGACGCGGACGGCGGACGGGGTCTGACGCAGACGGACGAACGCCCCGCCGGGTTCCTTCCCGGAGCCCCGTGAACCGGCCACCATGCCGCGTCATGGACATTCTGCTCGTCGTCAGCGCGTTCAACAGCCTGTCGCAGCGCGTCTACGCCGAACTGGCGGACCACGGCCACCACGTCGACGTCGTGCTCGCCAGGCCCGGCCCCGACGCCGTCCGCGCCGCCGTCGCCGAGACGAAGCCGGAACTCGTCATCGCGCCGATGCTCAAGACCGCGCTGCCCGACGACGTGTGGCGGGAGCACACCTGCCTCATCGTGCACCCCGGCCCACCGGGCGACCGGGGCCCCTCCGCGCTGGACCGTGCGATCGCCGACCAGGTGCCCGACTGGGGCGTGACGGTCCTCCAGGCCGAGGCGGCGATGGACGCCGGCGACATCTGGGCGGCCATGCCGTTCCGCACGGAGCCGGTCGGCAAGAGCGACCTGTACCGCAACGAGGTCTCCGACGCCGCCGTGGCCGCCGTACTCCTGGCCGTACGGCGCTACGCCGAGGGCTCCTTCAAACCGCTGCCGCAGAGCGACCCCGCCACCCACGTCGTCTGGCGCGGCTTCCTGCGCCAGGAGCGGCGCCGCGTCGACTGGGAGCACGACAGCACCGCGACCGTGCTGAACAAGCTGAGAGGCGCCGACTCGCAGCCCGGAGTCCTCGACGAACTCCTCGGCCGTGAACTGTTCCTGCACGGCGGCCACCCGGAGGACCAACTGCGCGGCCGCCCCGGAGAGCTGCTCGCCACGCGGGCGGGAGCGGTGTGCCGTGCCACCCGGGACGGCGCCGTGTGGATCCCGGAACTCAGGCCGCGCAAGAACTCCGGCGACCCGGCCCCCTTCAAACGCCCGGCCGCCTCGGTCCTCGGCCCGACCGGTCTCCCCGAGGCGGCCGTACCGCTCGAACTGCCCCCGGGGCGGCGCACCTGGACGGACATCCGCTACCGGCAGCGCGGCGACGTCGGCTTCGTCACCTTCTCCTTCCCCGGCGGCGCGATGAGCGCCGACCACTGCCGCAGACTGCTCGCCGCCTACCGCCACGCCCTCACCCGCTCCACCCCGGTACTCGTCCTCGGCGGCGCCCGCGACTTCTTCTCCAACGGCATCCACCTGAACGTCATCGAGGCGTCCGACGACCCGGCCGCCGAGTCGTGGGCCAACCTCAACGCCATGGACGACCTGGTCGAGGCGGTGCTGCACACCACCGACCGGCTGGTCGTCGCCGCGCTCGGCGGCAACGCCGCCGCGGGCGGCGTCATGCTCGCCCTCGCCGCCGACGAGGTGTGGTGCCGCACCGGCGCCGTACTCAACCCGCACTACCGCAGGATGGGCCTGTACGGCTCGGAGTTCTGGACGTACACCCTGCCGCGCCGGACCGGCACCGGGACGGCCGGACGGCTGACCACCGAGGCCCTGCCGGTGAGCGCCGCCACCGCGCACGGCCTCGGCCTGGTGGACCGTCTCGTGCCCGTTCCCGCGGGGGAGTTCACCGCCGAGGTCGACCGCATGGCCGCCGGACTCGCGGACGCACCCGACCTCGGCCGGCGGATCGACGCCAAGATGGCGGCCCGCGCCCGCGACGAGGCGGTACGGCCGCTCGCCGAGCACCGGCGCGCCGAACTCGCCCGGATGCGCGACATCTTCTTCGACCCCGCCGCCCCCTACCACGCGCTGCGCTCGGCATTCGTCCGCAAGCTGCCCGGCGCCTGCGCCCGCCCCCTGTCCGCGACCGGCGCCCCGCTCACCGGAGGCACCCGATGACGCCGCCCGGCACCCGGCTCCTGGTCGCCGGCGTCGGCAACATCTTCCTCGCCGACGACGCCTTCGGCCCCGAGGTGATCCAGGCCCTCGGCTCGCGCCCGCTGCCGGCCGGGGTCCGGGTGCGGGACTTCGGCATCCGCGGCCTGGACCTCGCCTACGAACTGCTGGACGGCTACGACACGGCCGTCCTGGTCGACGCGGCGCCGCGCGGCCACCGGCCCGGCACCCTGTCCCTGATCGAGGCGGAACTCCCCGACCCCGAGGCCGGCGCGGCGGCCCCGCCGGAGGCCCACGGCATGGACCCGGCCAAGGTGCTGGCCCTGGCCGCGCACCTGGGCGACGGGCCCCTCCCGCGCGTCCTCGTGCTCGCCTGC
This sequence comes from Streptomyces sp. NPDC091412, assembly GCF_044756885.1. Classification (NCBI taxonomy): domain Bacteria; kingdom Bacillati; phylum Actinomycetota; class Actinomycetes; order Kitasatosporales; family Streptomycetaceae; genus Streptomyces; species Streptomyces sp. NPDC091412. The sequence continues at coordinate 271,123 of NZ_JBIVTV010000009.1, forward strand.
GAGCCCCAGGTGCGGCCCCGCGGCGACGAGGACATCATGGCCGGGCTCAGCGACCCGGTGCGGGAGGCCGTCGTCCCGGCCGTCGAGGCCCTGCACACCATGGTCCCGGTGCTGCTCGCCGACCCCGCGGCCACCCCGCCGTTGGTCCGCACGGAGGAATCCGCCCCCGCGCACACGGCTGCGCTCCCGCACCTCGCCACCGAAGAGGCCGAAGATCGGTGAGGGGCCCCGCAACCCTCCCCCCGTCCTCCCCGCCCCCGCCCCTGAACCGACCCCGAGGAGCAGCGCCATGTGCCGGTCCGTCGACATCAAGCAGGCCGTCCTCGCCAGGAACGACGATCTCGCCGCCACCCTGCGCGGCGACCTGGCCCGGCAGGGCGTGGCCGTCGTCAACCTGCTGTCCAGCCCCGGCAGCGGCAAGACCGAACTCCTCGGCCGGGTGCTGGCCCGCGCCGTCGAACGCGGCGTGCCGGTGGCCGCGCTGACCGCGGACCTGGCGACCGAGAACGACGCCCGCCGGCTGGCCCGCTCCGGCGCCCCGGTGCAGCAGGTGCTCACCGACGGACTCTGCCACCTGGAGGCCCGGCAGGTCCGCACCCGGCTGGAGGGCTGGCTGCCCGAGGGCACAGCGGTGCTGTTCGTGGAGAACGTCGGCAACCTCGTCTGCCCCGCGTCGTACGACCTCGGCGAGACCCTGCGCATCGTCCTGATGGCGGTGACCGAGGGCGAGGACAAGCCGCTGAAGTACCCCACCGCGTTCGGCTCCGCCCACCTGGTCCTGGTCACCAAGACCGACCTGGCCGAGGCCGCCGGCTTCGACGAGACCGCCTTCCGCACCCATGTGCGGCAGGTCAACCCCGGGGTGGAGATCGTACGGACCTGCGCGCGCACCGGCGACGGCGTCGACACCGTCCTGGACCGGGTGCTGGCAGCCCGCGACGGAGCCCCGCAGCACCGGCCCCCGCTCACCCCGCACCCCCACGGCCACGACCACGCCGCCGACGGTGAACAGGCCCACGACCACCACACGCAACCGCACCCGGCGACCACCCCCGCCTCATGACCGCACCCGTCACCGGTTCGGTGCGCCGCCGGCTCACCGTGCGCGGCACCGTGCAGGGCGTGGGCTTCAGGCCCTACGTGCACCGCCTCGCCGCCGACCTGGCGCTGGCCGGCTTCGTGAGCAACACCGCCGCCGGCGTGCTGATCGAGATCGAGGGCCCCCCGGACGACGTCACCCGGTTCTGCGAGCGGCTGGCCCGGCAACCACCCCCGCTGGCCGCCGTCACCGGCATCGGTCTGGAGGACCTTCCCGCCACCGGCGCCACCGGCCCGTTCGCCATCCACGCCACCGAACACGCGCCGGGACGCACACACCTCCCGCCCGACACCGCGACCTGCGCCGACTGCCTGCGCGAACTCGCCGCCCCGGGCGACCGCCGCCACCGGCACCCGTTCATCACCTGCACCCACTGCGGCCCCCGCTTCACCATCGCCACCGCCATGCCGTACGACCGCGCGGTCACGACCATGGCCGGCTTCCCGATGTGCCCCGCCTGCGCCCGGGAGTACACCGACCCCGCCGACCGGCGCTTCCACGCCCAGCCCGTGGCCTGCCCCGACTGCGGCCCCCGGCTGCGCCTGGTCCCCGCAGCGGGCAGCGGGGACCGCCCGGCCCGGGACACGGACGCCCTTGCGGCGGCCCGGGCCCTGCTCGCCGCCGGACGGATCGTCGCCGTCAAGGGCGTCGGCGGCTACCACCTGGCCTGCGACGCCGCCGACACCCACGCGGTCGCCACCCTGCGGGCGCGCAAGGAACGCGGCGGCAAGGCGTTCGCCGTGATGTGCGCCGACCTCGCCGCCGTCGAGCGGATCGCCGACCCCACCGACCGCGAACGGGCCACGCTCACCAGCCCGGCGCGGCCCATCGTCCTGCTGCGCCGGCGCGCACGGCCGGACGGGCTCCGCCTGTCCGACGAGGTGTGCCCGGGCAGCCCCCACGTCGGCGTGATGCTGCCCTACACCCCCGTGCACACCCTGCTGTTCGGGCTGCCCGGCGATCCCCCCGGCCCGCGCGTGCTGGTGATGACCAGCGGCAACCGCTCCGGCGAACCGATCGTCACCGACGACGAGGAGGCGCTGACCCGGCTCGCCGGGCTCGCCGACGCCTGGCTCGCCCACGACCGGCCCATCGCCTCCCCCTGCGACGACTCCCTTCTGCGGGTACGCCCCGACGGCACCGAACAGGTGCTGCGCCGCTCCCGCGGCTACACGCCCCGCCCGCTGCTCCTGCCGATCGCGGTGCGCCCCGCGCTCGCCGTGGGCGGTGACCTGAAGAACGTCCTGTGCGTCGGCGACGGCGAGCAGGCCTGGTTCGGGCCGCACGTCGGCGACATGGGGGACCTCGCCACCCAGGAGGCCGCCCGGCGGGCGGAACGGCACCTGCTGCGCCTGACCGGAGTGACGCCCGCCCTGGTCGCCGCCGACCGCCACCCCGGCTACCACTCGGCCCGCTGGGCACGCCGCCGCGCCGCCGGACTCCCGCAGCCGGAGCCCGTACTCGTCCAGCACCACCACGCCCACATCGCCTCGGCGATGGCCGAGCACGGCCTCGACGGCACCACGCCCGTCATCGGTGTCGCCTTCGACGGCACCGGGTACGGCGACGACGGCACCGTCTGGGGCGGCGAGTTCCTGCTCGCCGACTACACCGGCCACCGCCGCTTCGCCCGGCTGACCCCCGCCCCGCTGCCCGGGGGCGACGCGGGTGTGGCCAACCCCTGCCGGCTCGCCCTGGCCCGGCTGTGGGCCGCGGGACTGCCCTGGGACCCCCGCCTGCCCAGCGTCGTCGCCTGCGCACCCGACGAACGGTCGCTGCTCCGGCGGCAGTTGGAGCGCGACCTGGCCTGCGTGCCGACCTCCAGCACGGGCCGGCTCTTCGACGCCGTGTCCTCCCTCGCGGGCGTGTGCCACCGCGCGGGATACGAAGCACAGGCCGCGCTGGAACTGGAGGCGGCCGCGACCCTGGCCCGGGACGCCGACAGCGCGGCGTACCCCTTCGCCATCACCGAAGGACCCGGCCCCCTCGGCTGCGACCCGGCGCCCATGCTGCGGGCGCTCCTCGACGACCAGCGGCGCGGCACCCCGCCGCCGGTCCTCGCGGCCCGCTTCCACCGGGGCCTCGCGCGGGCCGTCGCGGAGATCTGCCACCGCGCCCGCGCGGCCACCGGCCTGACCACCGCCGTCCTCAGCGGCGGTGTCTTCGCCAACGGCTTGCTGGAGGACGAGTGCGCCGGGCTGCTCACCGCGGACGGCTTCACCGTCCTGCGCCACGGCGAAGTCCCCCCGAACGACGGAGGACTGGCTCTCGGACAGCTCGTGGTCGCGACACACGAGCGGCACCACCGGCGGCGCCCGGAGCCGCCGTATGAGCCGACCGGGCCGGGGCCCGCGCGAGAGCCGCGGGGCCGGCGGACGACAGACAGCGACGAGACGGAGTGACCCATGTGTTTGGCAGTGCCCGGCAAAGTCGTGGCCATCGACCACCGTGCCGATCCGCTCACCGGTCTGATCGACTTCGGAGGGGTGCAGAAACAGGCGTGCCTCGAGTACCTGCCCGATGTGCGGGTGGGGGAGTACGTGATCGTCCACGTCGGGTTCGCCCTCCAGCGCCTGGACGAGGAGTCGGCCCGTGCGTCCCTGGAGCTGTTCGAGCAACTGGGGCTGCTGGAGGAGGAGTTCGGTGACGCCTGGGTGCAGGCGGCCGAGCAGGCCGGCGACCCGGCCCCGCAGGCGCCCGGGGCCGAGGAACGCGAGAAGAGCGGGAGTGAGACCTGATGAAGTACATCGACGAGTTCAACGACCCCGGACTGGCCCGGCGGCTGCTGGACGAGATCCGGGCGACGGTCACCCGGCCGTGGGCGCTGATGGAGGTCTGCGGCGGCCAGACCCACTCGATCATCCGGCACGGCATCGACCAGCTGCTGCCCGAGGAGGTCGAGCTGATCCACGGCCCCGGCTGCCCGGTGTGCGTGACCCCCCTCGAAGTCATCGACAAGGCACTGGCGATCGCCGCCCGCCCCGACGTGATCTTCTGCTCGTTCGGCGACATGCTGCGGGTGCCGGGCACCGACCGGGACCTGTTCCGGGTCAAGGGCGAGGGCGGGGACGTACGGGTGGTGTACTCGCCGCTCGACGCCCTCCGGCTCGCCCGGCAGCACCCGGACCGGCAGGTGGTGTTCTTCGCCATCGGCTTCGAGACGACCGCTCCCGCCAACGCCATGGCCGTGCACCAGGCCCGTCGCCTGGGCCTGGACAACTTCAGCCTGCTGGTCTCGCACGTCCGGGTGCCACCGGCCATCGAGGCGATCATGACGGCCCCGGCCTGCCGGGTGCAGGGCTTCCTCGCCGCCGGGCACGTGTGCAGCGTCATGGGCACGGCCGAGTACCCGGACCTGGCCGAGCGGCACCGGGTGCCGATCGTGGTCACCGGCTTCGAACCGCTCGACATCCTCGAAGGCATCCGCCGGGCCGTCCACCAACTCGAGCGCGGCGAGCACCGGGTGGACAACGCCTACCCGCGCGCCGTGCGCGAGGCGGGCAATCCGGCCGCCCTGAGCATGCTCGAGGAGGTCTTCGAGGTCGCCGACCGGGCCTGGCGCGGCATCGGACGCATCCCCGCCAGCGGCTGGCGGCTCTCCGACGCCTACCGCGCCTACGACGCCGAGCACCGCTTCGACGTCGGGGGCATCCGCACCGAGGAGCCCGCGGTGTGCCGTGCGGGCGAGATCCTCCAGGGGCTGATCAAGCCCACCGAGTGCTCCGCGTTCGGCACCACCTGCACCCCGCGCACCCCGCTCGGCGCCACCATGGTCTCCAGTGAGGGCGCCTGCGCCGCCTACTACCTGTACCGCCGGATGACCGGACAGGCCTCACCGGGCGCCCCGGCGCCGCAGGGCTCCCGCATCCCGCAGGAGGAGATGAACCCCGTTGGCTGAACTGGCTTCCGCGGCGGCCGACGCCCCCGTCGACCCGGCGAACTGGACCTGCCCCGCCCCCCTGGGCGACCAGCCGGTCGTGGTGATGGGCCACGGCGGAGGCGGCGCCCTGTCCGCCGAACTGATCCAGGACGTCTTCGCCCCGGCCTACGGCAACCCCGTCCTCGCCACCATGGGCGACTCCGCCGTCCTCCACCTCGGTGGCGCCCGGCTGGCGTTCTCCACCGACTCCTACGTCGTCAGGCCGCTGTTCTTCCCGGGCGGCAGCCTCGGCGACCTGGCGGTCAACGGCACCGTCAACGACCTGGCGATGAGCGGCGCCCGGCCCTCCTACCTCTCCGCCGCCTTCGTGCTGGAGGAGGGCGTGGAGCTGACCGTGGTCGACCGGATCGCGCGCGCCATGGGCGCGGCCGCCGAAGCCGCGGGAGTCACCGTGGCCACCGGCGACACCAAGGTGGTGGAGGCCGGACACGGCGACGGCGTGTACGTCACCACGGCCGGGGTCGGTGTCGTCCCCGAGGGAGTGGACATCCGCCCGCAGCGCGCCCGGCCGGGCGACGCCGTCATCGTCAGCGGCCCGATCGGCCTGCACGGCGTGGCGATCATGAGCGTCCGGGAGGGCCTGGAGTTCGGCGTCGAGATCGCCAGCGACACGGCGCCCCTGGGGGACCTGGTCGCCGCCATGCTGGCCGTCACCCCGGACATCCACGTGCTGCGCGACCCCACCCGGGGCGGTCTCGGTGCCTCCCTCAACGAGATCGCCCGCGCCTCCGGCATCGGAGTCCGGCTGCGTGAACGCGCCATCCCCGTCCCCGAGGCGGTCGCGAACGCCTGCGGATTCCTCGGCCTCGACCCGCTGTACGTCGCCAACGAGGGCCGGCTCGTCGCCTTCGTGCCGCCCACCGAGGCGGAGGCCGTCCTGGAGGCGATGCGTGCCCACCCGCAGGGCGGCGGAGCCGTGCTCATCGGCGAGTGCGTCGCCGACCATCCCGGCATGGTGGTCGTCGCCACCGGCCTCGGCGGAACCCGGGTCGTCGACCTGCCCCTGGGGGAGCAACTGCCGCGCATCTGCTGACCCGTAGGGCCGGACAGCCCCGCCGGTGCGTCGTGCACCGGCGGGGCCGTCCGGCCCCCTGGCGGCCCGTCAGGGCGCGGGCGACGGCGCGGGCTCGATGGCGGTGATCTCCAACTCCCGCCCGGTGCGCAGGTCCCGCGACGGTCGATCGCAGTGCGGGCACCAGAAGAACGGGGGCATCCCGACCGGGAACTCCGTGTCGCACGGGACGCAGTAGGCGTGCGCGGTCACCTGCTCGACGACGAGCCGGGCCCCGGCCAGGGCGGTGCCCTCCCGGGCGACCTCGAAGGCGAAGCTCAGCGCGTCGGGTACGACCCCGGCCAGCTCGCCCACCCGCACCGTCACCACGGAGACGGCGCCCGTTCCCTCGGCCCGGGCGACCTCGTCGGCCTGTTCCACGATGGCGGTCGCGATCGACAACTCGTGCACGTCGGTCAGCTCCGATCGGCCAGTTCCGTTCGGCCAGTTCCGTTCGGTCAGTTCTGTTCGGTCAGTTCTGTTCGGTCAGCTCCGCGAAGAACTGCTCCACGGCGGGCCACACCCGGCCCCCGCCGGACATGCCACGCCACTCGCGGCGGACCACGGCCAGCATCCGGAAGCAGTCGTCGACGGGCACGATCCAGTGGTGGTCCAGACCCTGGACGGTGTTGACGAGAAACGCCTCCACATCGGGCTCCATGGAGGCGAGTTCGGGGAACCGGGTGGTCAACCGCCGCCAAGCCGCCGCGTCCACCTCCCACCGCATGGCACCCGCCGGGCTCGGGCCCTCCGCGGTGACCGTGCCGTCGGCGCGCGGCACGAAGAAGACCAGACCGACCGGCACTCCTAGCGCCGCCGTGTCGACGTGCGGAAGCCGCACCCGGCGCCGGGGGACGAGCCGGTAGTGCCCGCCGCCCGACCCGTCCTCGGCGAAGAGCACCGAACAGGGGCCGCAGGCGCACCGCACCTCGGCCTCGGCGGTGTCGTAGAGGTGGCGGTGGTCCTCGGGCACCGGCGCGGCGCACAGATCGCACACCTCGCCCGGTGCCGCGGAGGCCCGGCCGGCCGAGGAGCGGATGAGGCGGGCCAGCGCTCCGTCCCCGGTCACCGTGGCTCCTGCGAGCGTGGCGCACCCCGGCGCGCGAGTGTCTCCAGGGGGACGAACGCGGGAGCCGTCCGCCGCTCGGACGCGCCGGGCACCGCCTCCACCGCCGCCACTTCCGGAGCGGCGGCGAGCACGGCCGCACGGACAGCGCCGGTCACGTCGTCCGTGGCGCCGCCGCACCCGGAACCGCATCCGCCGCCGCCCGTGGTCACCCGCACCCGGGCCACCTGTTCCTCCAGGCCCATCCACTCGACGTCGCCGCCGCGCTCCCTCACGGCCGGGCGCAGCCGTTCGACGGCGCGCGCCGCCCTGCGCTCGGCCGGCTCGGGGTGGATCTCGTGCAGGACCAGCAGGTGGCCCACCAACTCGTCCTCGGCCAGACGCGCCGTCAGTTCACCGTCCGCGCGGTCGAGGACGCGGCCCAGCGCCTCGCCGTAGACCTCGGTCAGCAGCCACACCGCCTCCAGGGCGGACCGCACGGTCGGCCCCGGAGCGGACTCGAGCCCCGCGAGGAGTTCGTCGAGCCGGGCGAGCCGCGCCTCCACGTCCGGGTCCGCGAGCCGGCCGGACCGGGCGCCCTGCTCCGTGTCAGGCATGTTCGGCTCCGTAGGTGGGGGTGTGGGTGGTGGTGAGGGTTTTGCCGTTGCCGAGGTACATGTGGACGCCGCAGGGGAGGCAGGGGTCGAAGCT
>NZ_JBIVTV010000010.1:0-241669 GCF_044756885.1 Streptomyces sp. NPDC091412
AACAAGGACCTCGACAATCCTCATTCTTGCTGGTCAGGGGCACTTTCTGCTTTCCTGACTGCCTGTCGGACAGCCCGCTTCATGAAAGCCCGAGGCTAGGGCCTGTCCGGCATGATTCGCCGGACAGGCCCTGGTCGCCGCAGTTCACAGCCTGCCGGAGACGACCCCGCGCCACGTCCACCCCACGCCCAGGACGGTCTCCTGCAAGGGGGTCTTCAGGTCGTTGGTGTCGAAGCCGAACGTCTCAGTCGCTTCGATGCCGCCGTCCTCGCCGCCGCCGAGCGTCCAGCGCTTGGAGACCGTGTGCACCTGGCCGCGCTGGGCCTCGGCCGCGATGACCAGCCGGGGGGTGTCACCGACCCACGAGACCTCGAACTGCTGGTCGAGGCAGCGGACTTCGTGCTTCTCCGGGACCAGCCGCATCCGGGTCTGGAACACCCGGCTCACCTGCGTACGGATGAAGAAGGTCCGCCACGCCGGGTCCAGGACGCGCCATTCGGCCACCAGGTCGGCGCCCTCCGCGCGGCCGTCCCGGACGACGTAGGGGACGTCGGGACGGCTGAGCCCGAGCAGGGCCGCGTGCACCTCGGCAGCGGGGCGCGGGGCGATGCCCTCGGCGGGGCGCTTGGTTCCGGTCAGTTTGTCGAAGAGTCCCATGGGGTCAACCTGTCAGGGGCGGGGATGTCGGTACAAGATCGGTCCGTGCCGCGGGGCGCGCTACGACGCCGCGCCGCTGTCCGGCCGTACCGTGCTCACGAAGTCCTGGAAGCGGCGGGGATCGGTCGGCCGACGTCGGCGAGGAGCTCGGCGGGGACGCCCTCACGGGCCCATTCGACGGCGAGGTCCGACCCGAGGCCCTCGACGTAGACGAGCTCGCCGTCGGATGCCCAGGCCCAGGAAACCGACTCGATGCAGCACTGGCCGGGTTCGCCGGGCGGGTCGCCGCCGTCCGGCCACGGGGCCGGGGTGAACAGGCGGCCCGGCGTGGCAAGGGTGTCCGTTGTCGGTGCCGTTCTCCAGCAGCCCAGCCTCGTACGCCGGCAGGGCGATCTGCACGCGGTTGTCGAGGTAGAGCTTGGCGAGGATGCGGGAGACGCGGGCCTTGACGGTGGCCACGCTCATGAACAGTTCGGTGGCGATCCGGGCGTTGGCGAGTCTGCGGCCGACGGCGACGGCGACGGCGACGGCGACCTCGCGGACCGCTGCGGACCATTTCAGCAGGTGAGAGGCGCAGTCGGGGAGTTCAAATCCCGCCACCCCGGCGAGAGGTACCACGTCACCCCCCGGTTTCCAGAGATGGAAACCGGGGCCTGATGTCTGGGTAGTTCAGAATGCGCCTGGTCCAAAAACCGACGGCGCCCGACCCGCTCTGTGACGCTTCTTGATCCGGTTGCGCTCTTGTACCGGGGCCGGAGCCGCCGGTTCCCTGTTTCCAGGAGGGCTCAAGTGCTTTTCAGACGCACCGTGCTGGCCGTAGGGATCGTCGTCGCTACCAGTCTGCCGATGGCTGGGACCGCCACGGCGAAGCAGGGGCCAGCGGCCGGCCAGATCACCGCCACTTACTACTATTCCTCCGGCTGGCCCGCCATGGTCTCGCTCGACCCCGTGAGCGGCGACGTCACCAGGACCTTCGCGCAGAACGCCGAAGACGGCGTCCTCTCTCCGAACCGGTCGACCGTGGCGTACATCCAGCACGACGACACCTGCATTCCCCAGTTCGAGGGCTGCATGTATGCCCAAAACCTCGTGGTCGCCAAGGCCGACGGCAGTAACCAGCACGTTCTGGTCCGAGGTGTCGAGCCCGAGACCGGGAACGCGCCATACGTCGCACACCCCCGCTGGTCTCCGGACGGCAAGCGGATCCTCTACTACAGCCCGCGCGGCCTGGAGTGGGTCAAAAGCGACGGCACCGGACAGGAGGTGCTCACCACGGGTGTCGGCGTTGCCGCCATCTCGCCCGACGGCAAGAGCATCGCCTTCGTGAAGACCACCGTGGACGCGACGGCCGACGGCCGTACTTACGACCGCGACGTCTGGGTCATGGACATCGCTACCCGGCAGATGCGCCAGATCAGCACCCTTCGCTACGCGCAGGGCACACCCGTTTGGTCCCCCGACGGGCAGCGCATCGTCGTCGACACCGCAATGGGTCTGAGTGCCATCGATGTGGCGACCGGCGCCGTCACCGATCTGCAGAGCGACTGGCCGATCCCGCTGACCAGCATCCGGAGCCCCGTCTTCTCACCCGACGGTACCCGGATCGCCTTCAACGCCGTGGACGGATTTGACTACACCAACAGCACCTACGTCGTCGACGCCGACGGAAAGAACCTTCGCGTTCTCACGGACCAGCCCGTGATCCCCAGCGACTGGGTGAACAAGTAGCCGCGGCCGGCGAAGTACAGCAACCGACCATGACCGACAGCCACTCCGTGGGACCGCCGGGGGCCTTCTGCAGCCCCCGTTGACCGATCTCTGCAGGGCTACGGATCAGAAGGGTGTGAGGGGGTGGGTATGGTGCCATTCGGCGTCCCGGGACCTGGCAGGTCCGGAGACTGCCATCCGGCCCGCCCCCTTGGCTGCCCCGACTGCGGACGTGGCAGCTCGCTGCGCTCGGCGCGACGGCGTTCGGGAGCTCCCGCCCGCCGCGTGCTTCCGGGCCGGCTCGGACCTGGCGTGCCCGACGGGTCGGCACAGTCCTTGCGACTCTCCCGGCCACGCTCGCGCGGGAGCGCCCCGCGGCGCGTGGCTGCGGGGCGCCTTGTGGGGTTTAGCGGGGCGCCTTGTGGGGTTTAGTCGACCGACTGCCCGTCGTACTTACCGCCCTTGCAGGGGTTGCCCGGCAAGTCGATCCGGGGCGTTCCGCCGCCCTCCTCGCACTGAGAAGGAGTGACGTAGGACGGGGCACCCTGTGCGGTGGCGGCGGTGGCGGTGGCGGCGCCTGTGAGGCCGAGTCCGGCGAGGGCTGCCGTGGCGCTGACGGCGGCGAGGATTCGTCGAATGCGCATTTGGTTCCCCTTTCACGGATTACCTCGGTTGGGGCACTAGTCAGATTGATCCTCACCCCTGTGGGTGGCACGTCATGTTGCGCCGTTCGGGTGACAGTGCTGGCGGGTCCGGGGTGGTGACGCGACCCGTCGGACAGGCCCTGGAACGAAGAGACCACCCCGGCCGGATGGGTGGTCTCCTCGTTGTTCCGGAGGGGGCGGCGTCCGCAGCCGGCCCCCTGCCAAGAGCCGTGTTGACCTGCGGACATGCTCGACGGCTGACATCAGCAGTGGCGCGCGTCCACAGGCGGTGGCAGGCGGAGGTGCTAGCAGCCCGCCGCGACGCCGCTGTTCACGAACGATTCGATGTTGATCGAGTAGCCGGCCCCGGTGGCGAGGTCGGGGTGGCTTCCGTGACCGTCCTCCGTGAGGCGCTCGGCGGTGAGGAAGACGATCCGCAGGACCATGTTCTCTCTGGCGAAGCACAGGTCGTCGGGCAGGGCCTCGGGGTCCGGATTCCATCCGTCCCGTACCGCCGCCGTCCGGTAGTACGCGGCCACTTCGGCCTGTGCGCCGGGGAAGGCGTATGTCCGGTTGGCATACACCGAGACATCGCCGCTGTCCGCCCAGCAGCCGGCGTCGACCTCCTCGAAGCCCCGGGGGACGGTGGCCCCGGCTGGCCGGGAGTCGAGGATGCCGAGCGCCGCCATCTGCTTCACCCGGTCCTCGGTCCCCTCGCAGTCCCGGGCGAGTTCCAGCAACGTGCAGCCGGTGAGCGTTACGGCCGCCAGCGCGGTCGACAGGAGCAGGGATGTCGGGCGGGTGGTACCTGTCGGCAGAGGCACAGCGGGCTCCAGGTGAAGGCCGGGGCGGAGGGAGGAGGCGGTACGCCGGACAGAACAGTCGTCGGTGCCCGCTCCGGAGCAGGCACCGCCCAGTTCTACCAAGCCGCATCGCTCCTGATGTGAGCGTGTCCGTAGGCGACTCCCCGGTCCTCGTGGCCGCGTCGCCCGAGGCCACCCGGCAGGCAGCGACCGAATCGGAGCCGGCGTCAGGCACGCGCTGAAAGCGGGTCGCCGGCGACTCCTCACGAGTCCGGATTTCGTATCCTCCGCCGGTCGACCAGGACGACGGTCGCAGCGGTGTGGCGAGCGGCGTGCGGCCGGCCCCGTATGCCCGTGAAGTCGCAGGTCACCGTCGTCGAACCGGTATGGGCTCCCACGACTCCTCGTGATCATGTCACCAGTCTGTGACAGCGTTGTCCTGGAACGAAGGCGCCGGGATCCCTTCGGCTCGCAGCCCCCTCATAGTGATCAGACGACCACCGAGAGCCGAAACAGCTTCGGCCTCAACTGCTGATTACCCAGGGGGATTTCATGTCCGGCAACCGTCGCAAGGCCTTCCTCGTCTCCGCAGCCGTCGTGGGCGGTGCCATGCTGATGACCGCATGCCAGGACGGGGACGCGGCCACGGACACCGGCGCCGCGCAGAGTTCTTCGTCCGCCACTCCCGTCGGCGATGCGGCCACCCCGTCCGGCTCGTCGGCCGCGGGCAGCGGTCGGAGCACCGACAAGAACTCCGACGCGACGGGCAAGGGAACCGAGGACGCGGCCGGCTCCGGTGCCGACACCGGCAACGGCAAGCGGGAGCCGGTCGGGCAGAGCTGCGGCGCCAACGACATCTCCTGGAGCACCAGGTCCGAGACCCAGGCCGGCGGATACATCCTGGTCATGGCCAAGGCGAAGCCGGGGATCACCTGTTACCTGCCCGCCGCGCTTCCGACCGTCGCGTTCGGGTCCGACGGCACGCAGGCGGGTCCCGCTGAGCAGGCCACAGGCAAGCAGATCAAGCTGAGCGGGAGCACCACCGCCTACGCCGGGGTGAACCCGAAGACCACCAACGGAAACGGTGGCAAGGAACTGGACTTCATCATCGTCGGCGTCGGTGACGACGACCCCAACCCGGTCTCCCTGCCGGTCGGCACCATCACTGTCGAAGACCCGATCGTCACCAACTGGCACACCGCCCCGGCCGACGCCGTTCCCTTCAGCTGAACGGACCCGCAGCTCGTGACCCGTGCTTGAACGGCTTGGCACGGGCAGCGGCCGGGCCCGGTATCGGGCCGGTTGGTGGCGTGCGACACGCTTCAGATCGGTTCCGGCTGCGGTAGCGGTTGTCGCGCTGGTGTGCTCCTCGGTTGCCACGCCGCGGTGGTCCGTACGTAGCCGTAGACCACGGAGGTCATCGCCAGCATGAGCAGCGGTCCGGACACCCACGGGTGCTCGGCCATCTTCAACGGCAGGAAGCGGTAGGACACCAACAGCGCAGCGAAGACCGTTGTCCCGTAAGCGACCAGCCGGATCCCCGACCGGTCCCAGCCGCGGTCGAGCGCCCGCAGAGCTGCCTCGATCGTGAGCACGAACACCACGCCGGCAATGAGATCGACGCCGTAGTGGTAGCCGAATCCCAGCGTTGCGGCGAGTGTGGCAATCAGCCAGAACGTGCCCGCGTACCGCAGAACGCGTGGGCCGTTGCGGGAATGGATGAAGATCGCGGCCGCCCACGCCGTGTGCAGGCTGGGCATGCAGTTCCGCGGGGTGATCTCGTCGAACGGCATGGGGTGCGGGGCATTGACCGGCGGCGGCGTTTGTGGCCACAGGTCGGCCACCGCCCAGTGCTCGCTGGACGGGATCTCCGGCGACCACAGGCTGACCGTCGCCCAGTGCTCGGTGCCGGTGCCGTAGGCGAAGATCGGTCCGACCACCGGGAAGATCATGTAGAAGGCCGGTCCGAGAAGGCCGATCACCAGAAAGGTGCGCACCAGGTGATGGGTCGGGAAGCGGCGCTCGACCGCCACGCCGCGCAGTTGATACAGGGCGACGGCGACTGCGGCCACCGCGAGCTGACCGTAGACGATGTCGAGGAAATTGAAGCCGATGGGGCCGGTGGCCGTGACGGCCCGGCCCACCAGCCACGACGGATCGCCCAGCGCGTGATCGGCTGTTGCCACGTACTGGTCGAGCACCGCCGGGCGGGTCTTCGAGGTGATGAGCAGCCATGTGTCGCCGGTCTTGCGGCCGGCCACCAGCAGCAGGCCCAGCCCGACGCCCTTCAGCAGCAAAACACGTTCCCGGCCGGTGCGGCGAGTGACAGCGACGACCGCGTAGCCCAGAATCACCCACAACGCACCGTTGCCGAAGGGGTGTCCGCCGGTCGTCTCGATGTCCAACGCCCACCGGACCAGCGAGAAGGCGATATCGATACCGATCGCCGTACCCGCCGCGATGAACCGTTGCCGCCAGGTGAGCACCACCATCATCAACGCCATGGCGGCGTACAGCAGGCCGCCCGACTTGGGGGCGGCCACCACCTCTCGCACCTGGGTGGTGATCGGCCCTGGTAGGCCGTAGCGACGCGCGGCGAACTCCAGCACGATGAGGAATCCGAGGGCCGCGACACCCGCCACGGCCCAGAGTCTCTCCCGTCGTCGGGGCAGGTCCGGTCGAGGTACGCGCATGGGCGGAGTGGTCACTTCGCCCGCAGTCCCGATGCGTCTCCCAAAGCCCCGAGACACTTCATCCCCCCCTCAGCCCGCCCCTGCACGCCACCCGTGCCCTTGGTCTCCCCCGCAGCGCGGACAGCCACAGTCAACAGCGGTGCCCCAGCCCCTCACGGGAGGGAAGCACAGCGGATCTGCGCAGGTCAATAGCCATGTGGGCACACAAGCGCCGTCGCTTCCCAAGCTGAGGGCTCGGGCACCGTCGTCACGGGGCGGCCGTCGCGGCCTGCTCCGGGCGCCAGGTCCCCTCAGGCGGACAGGTAGGAGAAGAAGAGACCCTGCGGGTCGTACTCCGCCCGCAAAGACCGCAGGAGCTGCCAATCGGCGGTCGTGAACGATCGCCGGGCCCGGGACGGGTCGGCGGTCAGGTCCGCTTCGGCGATGTAGTGACCGGTCCCGAACGGTTCCACCGCGCGCATGGCGTCGCGCAGCCAGTGCACGTTGACGTCGTCGTGTGCGGGATCGGTCCAGACGGCGTAGGGCACGACGTAGCTCTCTCCGAGCACGGAGAACGCCATGTTCCGCAGCAACTCGTCCTCCCGCGAGACCGGTGAGACGGGCGCCAGCACGAAGGACTTCCCGGAGGGGGCCCTGGCGACCGCGTCACACAGTTTCGCCAGGAGCGATGCGTAGCCCTCGTGAGACCACAGCGTGTCGGCCGCGTAGCGGTGCTTCTCGGGCCACAGGTCCAGGGAGGCGTCATAGAGCACGGCAAGAGACGTCGGCTCATCGAGCCGCCGGGACAGCGGTCGTTCGGAGAGAGGGCAACTGCGCAGCGGACGCAGGGCGTCAACGGCTTCAGTGTGCGAGTTCGCGAACGCGGTGGCGGTGACGACGACCACCTCGGGCCACGGCCCATCCGGCACGCCTGATGCGTTCTCGGCGGCCAGCAGGAAGGACAGTTCCACCTTCGCGGGCAGTTCACGCGCCGCCCCGGTGGCCCAGTCGGCCACGGGGCCTACTGCCGTGAGGGGAAAGACATAGGAGGTTGTGGCGAGTGCGGTCGGCCGCGGCCGCAGACGGAGACGGAAGCCGGTGACGACGGCGAAGAAGCCGGGTCCGGCTCCTCGTGCCGCCCAGAACAGACCGGGATGCTCTTCTTCGGTGCACCTGAGCACGTCACCGTCGGCTGTCACCGCGGTGATCTCCAGTACGCTCGCGCAGCCCACCCCCCACAGACCGGAGTTCCAGCCGAGGCCGCCGCTGAGGAGGTAACCGCCCAGGGCGACGGAGGGGCAGTGCCCTGCGGGGAAGGCGAGATCGCGCCGGGCGAGCTCCTTCGCGAATCTGCTGCCGATGACACCTGGCTGCACGGTCGCCGTCGCCGAGTCGGCATCGATCTCCCACTGATTGAGCCCGGAGAGGTCGAGGAGTATGCCTCCGTCCCGCAGCGGTGAACCGCACCAGCTGTGTCCGCCCGCGCGTACGGCGAGTCGCAGTCCACTGGAGACGGCCAGTTTCAGGACTTCCTGAACGTCCCGCTCGCAGGCGACGCGGACGATCAGATCGGGGTACCGGTCCGGCTTGAGTTCGTTCCACAGAGCCCGCGCACGGGCGGTCTCGTAGTCCGTGTCGCCCCTGCGGAGGACCGCGCCCTCGATCCGTGAGCGCCGGTTCTGTTCGCTCATGACGACCTCCTCGTCGTGAGCAGTTCCCGGAGCCGGCCGTCAGCCGGTGGTCAGGCCGAAGATCACGACGAACGCGAGCCAGCAGATCGCCACCATCGCGGCACCTGCCACGTCAATGCGGAGGGACCGCGCCTGACGTGGCATCAGCCAGAAGGCGAGGGCTCTGTTCACCAGCGGCATCAGCAGCCACGTCAGGATGGACACGCTCAACACGTTCGAGATGAACAAGGCGAGATATCCGGGCAGGCCGAGGGCGGCAAGTCGGGGACCCACCACGAGGTTGAGGACCTCGACGGTGGGATAGAGGGCCAGCACCACGGACATGGCCTGCTTCCAGTTGGGCGGGCCGCCCTCTTCCGCACCCTGCTCGAAGCGGAACCAGCTGCCGAACGCGGATCCGACCTTGCGCACGTCGTAGGACACGAAGGTGCCGCGCCCTTCGTCGAGGAGCTTTCGGCGGGTGGTGGATTCGAGCCAGTTGTCCAGATGTTGACGGGTGTCGAAGCGGAAGGCCGTGACCCACTTGTCCTGGATCCCCTTCACGGGCCGGAACAACTCCGAGCCCATGAAGCCCGGGAACCTCCGTTGAGCCGACAGGATCTTCTCCTGCCAGCTCACGAATCCCCGTTCCTGGTCAGGTCGCACGTCGTGCGAGATCACCGCGGTGACGGCGTCGTGGACCGGCGTGCCACCCGCGAGAACCTCCTGCGTGGGGGCCTCCTCGAACAGGTCGCGTCCCTGTTCGAGGAGTTCACGGCGGGTATCGGAGCTCATCCACGCGGTCAGCTGATCCAGATGGGAGAAGCGGAAGACAACGACCCACTCGTTTCCTTCGACGGAGGGCGGAGGGTACTGCTCCGTTCCCTCGAACCCGTCGAATTCGCCTACGACCTCGTTGGTCCGATCCTGCCAGCGCAGGTAGTCGTCTTCACATCCCGGACGGACCTTCTGTGAGACCACGACGGTCGCGCTGTCGCCGTGGGAGCCAGGAGTTGCACGAGGACTCACGCCTCCTAGAGTAGAGAGAAGCCCCATATGTCGCAAAAGTAACGTGGGATCGGAGGCGCCGAGATGGGACACAGGGAACACCTGGCCGAAGCGGCGCAGTTGGCCACCGAATCCGTCGAGAACGGCTGGGGAGGCCCCTTCGGCGCGGTGATCACCCATGACGGCGAGGTGATCGCTCGAGGCCAGAACCGCGTGCTGCTCACGGCGGACCCCACGGCGCACGGCGAGGTGGAGGCCATACGCAAGGCCATCCAGTACCTCAACCCGGATGCTCCCACTGTCTCGGAAGACCACCAGAACGAGTACACACTGGAGTTGGTGCCCCGTCCCGAGGGGTCCCCGGACATCCTGCCGGAGCGTGCCCGCATGCTCCAGGGATGCTCGATCTACACCAGCGGCGCGCCCTGCCCCATGTGCATGAGCGCCATCTACTGGGCGCGAATCGGCGCCGTCTACTACAGCTGTGACTGGAAGGCCACCGAGGAGATCGGGTTCAGCGACGACTTCCAGTACGAGGACTTCCAGCGGCCTCCGGACCAGCGGAGCATCAGCATCAAGCAGATGTACCCCGAGCTGGGCGCCCAGGCCTACCAGGCGTGGCAGGACAAGCCGAACCACCATCCGTACTGACGGTCACTCATGTGTGGGTGCGTTGGCGGCCGGTGATGAAGAGGCCCCCGGGCGGCGGAATCTCCGCCGGCCGGGGGCCTTTCACCGGCCGGGGCCTGCCCGGGCCGTCAGCAGGGGGTGCCCGGGGTCAGTGGCGGCCGCTGCGGTCGTTGCGGTCGCCGTGGTTGTTGCGGTCGCCGCGGTCGCCGCGGTCGTTGTGGTTGTTGCGGTCGTTGTTGTGGGAGCCGCGGGGGTCGCGGGTGTCGCGGGGGTCGCGACGGTCGTTGTTCCAGGTGGAGGTGTCCACCATGCGGCCGCGCTCGTTGCGCAGGGTGGCGGTGTCGCGGCGGTCCCAGATCTGGTTGCGGCGGTCCTGGAACACGTCGTTGCGGGTGTCGCGGCCCACGCCGGTGTGGACCCGGACCGTGGCGTGGCCGTTGAGACGGAAGTGGCGGAAGGTGTAGGTGTGGCCCTGCCTGTCGGACAGCGTCCACCCGCGCAGGTTGACGTTCTCGCGGCTGTTGTTCGTGATCGCCACCCACTCCTGGTTCAGGGCGCTGTTGGAGCGGCGGTCGCGGCCCTCGGAGCCGAGGTGCACGTTGCTGATCACCACGCTCTGGCGCTGCGGGCCCGGGGCGTGGCCGGCTGCGGACGCCGGCAGCGCCACCGTACCGACCAGTGCACCGGCGGCGGCAACGGCGGCGGCCAGACGACGAGCGGTCACAGAAACGGAAATGGACACGGGCTCTCCCTGCTTGGTGCGAGCACACTCCGCCCGCGGGGACGGGCCGCGCGGGAGGGTGTGCGCTGTGCGGTGGCGGCCGGCTGGCCGCGCCCTCATACCTTGTCCGCCGATTCCGGGACATGGCGGTAATTCCCGACCGGTGTTACAGAGCGCCCGTATTTCTGTGACGGTTGCCTGTAGGGATCATTCAGCCGCCGAACGCGGACAGTTGACGGGCCGTCGGCGGGAAGGTCCTTGCGGGCGCTGAGCAGCGGCGCTCGTTCGCCAGGGCGCGCCACCCCGGACGCGGCGCGGCCGTCACTCTTTCGTGGGTAACAGCGGGTGCGGGTGCCGGTGCATACGGCGCAGGGCCCCGGTGGAGTACCGGGGCCCTGCGATCACCTGCGGCGCCGTGCCGCGGTGCGGATAGAGGTGAACCGATTCGGGTGAACGTGGTGGGCGGCGGCGTCCCGTCAGCCGCACTGGCAGGGGCCGCCCGACTGGCACCCGCAGCCGCAGCCCGAGCCGCAGCCGCAGGCGCCGAAGAGCGGGAGGCTCCTGATCTCGGCGGGCTGCTCGGTCTCGCGTTCCTGCGTGGGGTCGGGCGTGGTGCTGGGGGATTCGGCCATGGGTCCCTCCTAGAGACTGGTGCCTTTGCCCATTTCATGCCCGCCGCACTGGGCGCATCAACGGCGCACGGTGGCTCGAGCACGCCCTGGCGTCCCCGTTTCGCGCCGCCCCGGGCCGGCCGGAGGCCGACCCCGGCCGTCAGGCGCCCTCCACCCCCGTCACCGGCTGGATGTCCTGCTGGAGCTCGTCCGCGTGCTCACCGGTCACCAGGTACACCACCCGCTTGGCGACCGCCACCGCGTGGTCGGCGTACCGCTCGTAGTAGCGGCCGAGCAGGGTGACGTCCACGGCCGTCTCGATGCCGTGCTTCCAGCGGTCCTCGATCAGGTGCGTGAAGAGGGTGCGGTGCAGCAGGTCCATCTCGTCGTCGTCCTGCTCCAGCTGGAGCGCCAGGTCGACGTCCTTGGTCACGATCACCTCGGCCGCCTTCGCCATCAGGCGCTGGGCCAGCTGCCCCATCTCCAGGATGGTGGCGTGCAAGTCCTGCGGGACCGCGCGCTGCGGGAAGCGTAGCCGGGCGAGCTTGGCCACGTGCTGGGCCAGGTCGCCCGAACGCTCCAGGTCGGCGGACATCCGCAGGGAGGTGACGACGATCCTGAGGTCCGTCGCCACCGGTTGCTGCCTGGCCAGCAGGGCTATCGCCCGGGCCTCCAGGTCGTGCTGGAGCTCGTCGACCCTCTGGTCGGCCTCGATCACGCTCTCGGCCAGCTTCAGGTCGGCGTCCAGGATGGCGGTCGTGGCGCGCCCGATCGCCGACCCGACCAGCCGGGCCATCTCCACCAGACCGTCGCCGATCGAGTCAAGTTCCTCGTGGTACGCGTCCCGCATCAGGGTTCCCTCTCGTGCGTCGTCATTCGGGGGTTCGGTAGGGGTTTTCCGGGGCCGGAGGCCACGGCGGAGCCTGGGGTACGAACCCCCACGCTCCCACGGTCCGGGGCCTACGCGTCCGTTTCCGTCACCCCAAATGAACCAATACTGGCTCCAAGGTGAACTCTGGGCGACGAGTGTCCGAGGTCGCACCTCGACGGCTGTGGTCGGGTCCTGTCCCGTGCCTAACCTGGACGCATGGACGTGAACGCGGCGGTCGCCGCAGCGGCAGCGATCGCCGGAGTACTCACCGGCGTCATCGCCATGCTGGCGTTCCGCTGGAGCGAGCGCGAGCAGAGGCGCCCGACCCGTACTTCCCTGCACACCGACCCGGTCCTGCCGCCGGGTGTGGACACCGTCCTCTCCGTTCTGCGTTCCTCCGCAGTCGTCCTCGACGAGGCCGACGCCGTGGTCAAGGCCAGCTCCGCAGCGTACGCCCTTGGGCTGGTCCGCGGCGGCAAGCTGGCCGTGGAGCCCATGCTCCAGATGGCCCGGGACACGCGGAGGGACGGAGAGATACGGCAGGTCGAGCTGGACCTGCCACGACGCGGCACCGGACGCGGCGAGGCCCTCGCCGTCTCCGCGCGTGTCGCGCCGCTGGGCTCCCGGCTGGTCCTGCTCCTGGTCGAGGACCTGACCGAGGCCCGCCGTATCGAGGCGGTACGACGCGACTTCGTCGCCAATGTGAGCCACGAGCTGAAGACACCCGTCGGCGCGCTCTCCCTGCTGTCCGAGGCCGTCATGGACGCCTCCGACGACCCGGAGGCCGTGGAGCGGTTCGCCGGGCGCATGCAGATCGAGGCGACCCGGCTCACCAACCTGGTGCAGGAGCTCATCGACCTGTCCCGGGTGCAGAACGACGACCCGCTGGAGGACGCCGAGCCCGTCCGCGTGGACGAGCTGGTGGCCGAGGCCGTCGACCGCTGCCGCCACCAGGCGGGAACCAAGCAGATCACGATGGCCTCGAACATGGTGGCGCCCGAAGGGCTCGCTCAGGGCGGTGCCGGTCGACGGGCGGGCGGCACCGCCGACCTGCGCGTGTGGGGCAACCGCGGCCAGCTCGCCGCCGCCCTCGGCAACCTCGTGGAGAACGCCGTCAACTACTCCCCGTCCCGCACCCGCGTCGGCATCGCCGCCCGCAGGGTCAACGTCCCCGGCGGGGACCTCATCGAGATCGCCGTCACCGATCAGGGCATCGGCATCTCGGACAAGGACAAGGAGCGCATCTTCGAGCGCTTCTACCGCGTCGACCCGGCCCGGTCGCGTGCCACGGGGGGCACCGGTCTGGGTCTGGCGATCGTGAAGCACGTGGTCGCCTCGCACGGCGGGGAGATCACCCTGTGGAGCGCCGAGGGACAGGGCTCCACCTTCACCCTGCGACTGCCGGAGGCGGCCGCGGCCCGAGAGGCCCGCGACCGCGCGCAGGAGCACCCCGCCCTCGACGAGGAGGCCGGGCAGCCACTCACCCACCCCACCCCTTACGAACCGCTTCCCGCCCCGGAGGTCCTTCCGTGACCCGAGTGCTCGTCGTCGAGGACGAGGAGTCCTTCTCCGACGCCCTGTCGTACATGCTCCGCAAGGAGGGCTTCGAGGTCGCCGTAGCGGCCACGGGGCCCGACGGACTCGACGAGTTCGAGCGCAACGGCGCCGATCTCGTCCTCCTCGACCTGATGTTGCCGGGGCTGCCCGGCACGGAGGTGTGCCGCCAGCTGCGCGGCCGCTCCAACGTTCCCGTGATCATGGTGACCGCCAAGGACAGCGAGATCGACAAGGTCGTCGGCCTGGAGATAGGCGCTGACGACTACGTCACCAAGCCGTTCTCCTCCCGCGAGCTGGTCGCCCGTATCCGCGCGGTGCTGCGCCGGCGCGGTGAGCCGGAGGAGGTCACTCCGGCGGCCCTGGAGGCCGGGCCGGTCCGCATGGACGTCGACCGGCACGTGGTCACGGTCTCCGGCTCCAAGGTCGACCTCCCCCTCAAGGAGTTCGACCTGCTGGAGATGCTGCTGCGCAACGCCGGCCGGGTCCTGACCCGGATGCAGCTCATCGACCGTGTCTGGGGTGCCGACTACGTCGGCGACACCAAGACGCTGGACGTCCACGTCAAGCGTCTGCGCGCGAAGATCGAGCCGGATCCGGGCGCCCCGCGCTATCTGGTGACGGTCCGGGGGCTCGGTTACAAGTTCGAGCCGTAGACCGGTGCGGGCCGCGCAGCGCGCACCGTCCGTCCCCCGCACGCCAAGGGCGGCACCCTCCTGAAGGGGGTGCCGCCCTTGGCGTGCTCGGCGTGCTGGTCGCGGACCGGGTCTCAGTTGCCGGCCGTCGACTGCGAGGCCGAGTCGCCGGGGGTCGCGGTGGCGTCGCCGCCGCCCGACGCGGAGGCCGACTCGGACTGCCGGGCCGATGGCGACTTCGCCTGGTCGCCCGCGGCGGAGTGGGACGCGGCCGGCTCGCCGGGTGCCGCCGGGATGTTGCTCGGGCCCCACTTGTCGAAGTAGCCCTGGGCCGGGACCACGAAGGCGCGCAGGCTCACGTCACCGGTCTTGCTGAAGGTGAAGGTGATCTTCTGCGCGTTGCCGTCCTTGAGCACCGGGCCGGGGTTGGTCAGCGCGGCGGAGGCGTTGCCCTTGCCGCCGAGGACCACGGAACCGTGCGCGGGGATGGTCACCTTGCCGCCGCCCTGCGCCGGGGTGATCTGGGCGGAGCCGTCGCCGTCGACACGGATCGCGTCCAGCGTCTGGTCGGTCGTGCCGCTGTTGAAGAGCGTCGCGATGATCACGGCCGGGCCCTTGGTCTGGACGCCGGGCTGGGTGACGACCACCGCGTTCTGGACCTTGATCGCGCCGACTGTCGTGGCCGCGTTGTCGGGGCGGATCTGGAGCGTCTGGGCATCGTGGCCGGCGCCGCACGCGGCGAGCGAGGCGATCGAGAACGCGATGACGGCGGCGGCGAGGGCGCCGCGTCGAAGGCTGCTGCTCACGGCGGCGGCAACTCCTTGAACGTGGGCGGAACAGGGCGGCTCCCTTATAAAGCCGCCCTAAGCGTCTGTCAGCGGCCATAGGTTACCGAGCCGTTCCCACGGGCCCGCACCCGACCCGCCCCCTGTGCCTCCCGCCACACCTCGCGCCCCCCCCGCGGCGCAGCCGTCCCGGCGCCCGGAATCCGGTCGTGCGACCGGGTCGGTGGGGGCCCCGCGCATTGGCCGCGCGGCCGTCCGCCTTTCCGATAAGCACCCCCCGCATAGCCCGCTCATAGCCCGTCATCGGCCCGCTGGGGATTTCCGGTGAAGGAATGCGCGCCGGGGGCGGGAATTGATCACCGGCCGCCCGTCCGGTGGATGGGACGAACGGCGTGATCAATTCCGGATTCGTCTTGGAGACGGCTCCGGAGCACCGAACGGAGTAGCGGAAGTCGAGCGCCTGGAACCAGACAAAACGGGATGTTCGGCCGTTTGGATGGTGCGCCGGATGTGTGTAACGTACGCGTTTCACCCCGCGTGGAGAGCCCCTCCGACCTGCGAATACCTGCTTCCCCTTGACCCCCGTGACCCTTCCGAAGCACGTCCCCGTTGCTGTTGTCAAGCCCCGAGATATGCCCTGACCTGCGAAAACGCCATTCAGAAGACGCCGTATCCGTGTTACCCTGGATAGCCACGGAAGGGGTACCTGTCACATGACGTTCAAGGTTGGCGACACCGTGGTCTATCCCCATCACGGGGCCGCGCTGATCGAGGCTATCGAAACTCGCCAGATCAAAGGCGTGGACAAGACCTACTTGGTGCTGAAGGTCGCCCAGGGTGACCTGACGGTGCGTGTGCCAGCGGACAATGCGGAGTTCGTCGGCGTGCGTGATGTGGTCGGTCAGGACGGGCTGGACCGGGTCTTCGAGGTCCTGCGCGCTCCGTACGCCGAGGAGCCCACGAACTGGTCGCGTCGTTACAAGGCAAATCTGGAGAAGCTCGCCTCCGGCGATGTCATCAAGGTCGCGGAAGTCGTGCGTGACCTGTGGCGTCGCGAGCGCGAGCGCGGACTCTCCGCCGGAGAGAAGCGCATGCTCGCCAAGGCCCGCCAGATCCTGGTGAGCGAGCTCGCCCTCGCGGAGAACACCAACGAGGACAAGGCCGAAGCCCTGCTCGACGAGGTTCTCGCGTCCTGACGCGAGGCGACTGCCACACCCGCCTCAGTTCAGCACAGAAAATGCCGCGGTGCCCGATGGCGCGTTTCATGTCGCCGGGCGCTGCGGCATGTTCGTACCCGCGCGGGTGCGCGCGGGCGTCCTCCATGCCGTACGGCCGGGGAGGATCCCCCCGATACTGTGTGCCGGGCCCGGGCAGCCGACTCGACCGGGGTCACGGAAGGGTCCGGTCGAGGCCGCACGTCCGGCACTCCCCCGGACTCTGCGAGCAGGGGGGTGCTCCCCCAGGCCATACCCACGCCGGGCCGCCACACAAACCTGACAGGAACCATGTCTGACGATTCGCGCCCCTCACCCACGAGCGGCCGGCCGGGAGCCTCCGTCGCCGCCGTGATTCCGGCCGCCGGCCGGGGCGTACGCCTCGGTCCGGGCGCCCCCAAGGCACTGCGCGCGCTGAACGGCACACCCATGCTCATCCACGCCGTGCGGGCCATGGCCGCCTCCCGGGCGGTCTCCCTCGTCGTCGTCGTGGCCCCGTCCGACGGCGCCGCCGAGGTCAAGTCGCTCCTCGACGCGCACGCGCTGCCCGAGCGCACGGACTTCCTCGTGGTGCCGGGCGGCGAGACCCGCCAGGAGTCGGTCAGGCTCGGCCTGGACGCGCTGCCGCCGGGCCACGACATCGTCCTCGTGCACGACGCGGCCCGCCCGCTGGTGCCGGTGGACACCGTGGACGCGGTCATCGAGGCCGTACGGGCCGGGGCGCCAGCCGTGGTGCCGGCGCTGCCGCTCGCCGACACCGTCAAGCAGGTCGATCCCGCGGCGGTGCCCGGCGGGCCCGAGCCGGTGGTGTCCACGCCCGACCGGTCGCGGCTGCGCGCCGTGCAGACCCCGCAGGGCTTCGACCGGGCGACGCTGGTCCGCGCCCACGAGACGGTCACCGACGACGTCACCGACGACGCGAGCATGGTCGAGCAGCTCGGCGAGCGGGTCGTGGCCGTGCCCGGCCACGAGGAGGCCTTCAAGGTCACCCGTCCGCTGGACCTGGTCCTCGCGGAGGCGGTCCTGGCCCGGCGGAGGCTGAACGATGGCTTCTGACGCGCCCCCGCTGCCCCAGGTCGGCATCGGCACCGACATCCACGCCTTCGAGGAGGGCCGCGAACTGTGGTGCGCGGGCCTGAAGTGGGAGGGCGAGGGCCCGGGACTGGCCGGGCACTCCGACGCCGACGTCGTCGCGCACGCCGCGTGCAACGCGCTGTTCTCGGCCGCCGGCCTCGGCGACCTCGGACAGCACTTCGGCACCGGGCGCCCCGAGTGGTCCGGCGCGTCCGGGGTCACCCTGCTGGCGGAGGCCGCGCGGATCGTACGCGCGGCGGGCTTCCGGATCGGGAACGTGGCGGTGCAGGTCGTCGGCCCCCGGCCGAAGATCGGCAAACGCCGGGACGAGGCCCAGAAGGTCCTGTCCGAGGCGGCCGGAGCGCCGGTCACCGTCTCCGGCGCGACCACCGACGGGCTCGGCTTCCCCGGCCGCGGCGAGGGACTGATGGCGGTGGCCACGGCGCTCGTGGTGCGCGCGGGCTGACGGCGTGCGAGGGTACCCGCGTACCCCTCGCCCCCGACGCGGGCACCCGACGCCCGACCAGGCTCACGGAGGTCACCCCATGTCCGCCGCCCTGCCCGACCGGCTCAAATCACTGCTCGACGGTCCCGTCTTCGTCGTCCTCGGCACGATCCAGCCCGACGGCAGCCCGCAGCTGTCCCCGGTCTGGGCGAAGCGGGACGGCGACGACGTCCTCGTCTCCACCACCGTCGACCGCCGCAAGAAGAAGAACCTCGACCGCGACGCCCGCGCGAGCGTCGTCGTCCAGGACCCCGATTCGCCCTACGAGTACGCCGAGATCCGCGGCACCGCCGAGATGACCACCGCGGGCGGCCGGCAGCTCATCGACGAGCTGTCCATGAAGTACACCGGCAAGAAGTACGCCGAGTTCAACCCCTCCTCGGCGCAGGACGCCGAGCGCGTGATCGTACGGATCAGGCCGCGGAAGGTCGTCGGAATCCTGTGACCGCGGCCCTCCCGCGCGGGGGATGTGCGGAACATGTGCGGAAAAGCAGCGCGCACGCGGCGGGGAAGCAAGCGAGGTACTGCCCGGGGCCCACTACCCTGGTGTGGTGACTATTCGCCTGTACGACACCAGCGCCCGGCAGATCCGTGACTTCACCCCGCTCGAGCCGGGTTGTGTCTCGATCTACCTGTGCGGCGCCACCGTGCAGGCGGCCCCGCACATCGGGCACATCCGCTCGGGACTGAACTTCGACATCATGCGCCGCTGGTTCGCCTACCGCGGCTACGAGGTGACGTTCATCCGCAACGTCACCGACATCGACGACAAGATCATCGCCAAGGCGCACGAGCAGCACCGCCCGTGGTGGGCGATCGGCTACGACAACGAGCGCGCGTTCGACGACGGCTACACCGCGCTCGGCTGCCTGCCGCCCACCTACGAGCCCCGCGCCACCGGCCATGTGCCGGAGATGATCGAGATGATGCGGGGCCTCATCGAGCGCGGTCACGCCTACGCCGTCGACGGCAACGTCTACTTCGACGTGCGCTCCTTCCCCGGTTACCTGGAGCTGTCGCGGCAGGAGCTCGACAACCTGCTCCAGCCCTCCGGCGAGGGCGAGACCGGCAAGCGCGACCCGCGCGACTTCGCCATGTGGAAGGCGGCCAAGCCGGGCGAGCCGACCTGGTCCACCCCGTGGGGGCCGGGCCGCCCGGGCTGGCACCTGGAGTGCTCGGCGATGGCGCACAAGTACCTCGGCAGCGCCTTCGACATCCACGGCGGCGGCCTGGACCTGATCTTCCCGCACCACGAGAACGAGATCGCCCAGGCCAAGGCCTACGGCGACGAGTTCGCGCGGTACTGGGTGCACAACGCCTGGGTGACCATGGCCGGCGACAAGATGTCCAAGTCGCTGGGCAACAGCGTGCTGGTCTCCGAGATGGTCAAGCAGTGGCGGCCCATCGTGCTGCGGTACTACCTGGGCACCCCGCACTACCGCTCGATGATCGAGTACAGCGAGGAGGCGCTGCGCGAGGCCGAGTCCGGGTTCGCCCGGATCGAGGGCTTCGTCCAGCGTGTGGTGGAGAAGGCCGGCCCGGTCGAGCCGGCCGAGCAGGTGCCGCCCGCGTTCGCCGAGGCGATGGACGACGACCTGGGCGTGCCGCAGGCGCTCGCGGTGGTGCACACCACCGTCCGCCAGGGCAACAGCGCGCTCGCCGCCGACGACAAGGAGGCCGCCGTGGCCCGGCTCGCCGAGGTGCGCGCCATGCTCGGCGTCCTCGGCCTCGACCCGCTGGACCCGCACTGGGCCGGAGGGGGCGAGCAGCGCGGCGAGGACCTGCACGGCGTGGTCGACACCCTGGTCCGCATGGTTCTCGACCAGCGCGAGGCGGCCCGCGCCCGCAAGGACTGGGCTACCGCCGACGCTCTCCGCGACCAGCTGAACCAGTCGGGCCTGGTGATCGAGGACAGCCCGCAGGGAGCGCGCTGGAGCCTGGGCGCGCGCTGAGCCCGCCCGCGAGCACGGAAGATCGATTGTGCCGCCCGGCCTCCCGGGCGGCACACTGCATAGACGTACGTACGACGCTTCAACAGACAGGTAGGTCATGGCCGGGAACAACCGCCGCATGTCCGGCAAGAAGGGCGCGCAGGTCGGCAGTGGCGGCCAGCGGCGCCGGGGGCTTGAGGGCAAGGGGCCCACGCCCCCCGCCGAGATGCGCAAGGGTCACGCCAAGCAGCGCGCCGTCCAGGCGAAGACTCGCCACGCCCAGGGCCGCCCGCAGCAGCGGCGCGGCTCGGGCAGGTCGTCCTCCGAGCTCGTCGTCGGCCGCAACCCGGTCGTCGAGGCGCTGCGCGAGGGCGTGCCCGCCACCACGCTCTACGTCCAGCAGTTCATCGACAACGACGAGCGGGTCCGCGAGGCGCTCCAGCTCGCGGCCGAGCGCGGCGGGATCAACCTCATGGAGGCCCCGCGCCCCGAGCTCGACCGGATGACGAACGGGCTCAACCACCAGGGGCTGGTCCTCCAGGTGCCGCCGTACGAGTACGCGCACCCCGAGGACCTCGCCGACGCCGCCTACGACGAGGGCGAGGACCCGCTGATCGTCGCCCTCGACGGGGTGACCGACCCGCGCAACCTCGGCGCGGTCGTCCGCTCCGTCTCCGCCTTCGGCGGGCACGGCGTGGTCGTCCCCGAACGGCGCGCGGCCGGTATGACCGCGGGTGCCTGGAAGACCTCCGCCGGCACGGCCGCCCGTACGCCGGTGGCCCGCGCCACCAACCTGACCCGCGCCCTGGAGTCGTACCAGAAGGCGGGCATCACGGTCGTCGGCCTCGCGGCGGACGGCGAGGCGGAGCTCGGTGACCTGGACGCCCTGGAGGGGCCCGTCGTCATCGTCGTCGGCAGCGAGGGCAAGGGCCTGTCCCGGCTGGTCGGCGAGACCTGCGACCTGCGGGTGCGGATCCCGATGCCGGGCGGCGCGGAGTCGCTGAACGCCGGTGTCGCGGCCGGGATCGTGCTCTACGAGGCGGCGCGCAGGCGCGCCTGACCGGTCGTCCGGAACCGGGTGCGGGTGGTCGAACGGTCGTCCGTGAGATCACCCGCCCGGGTGGAACCGGGCGATCCGTACAACCTTGACGCGGTCCGGACAGATCCGACGCGTCACGGCAGTGTCCTAACTCCTCGTCACTCGGTTAGATGAGTGTGGACACCAGAACACCCCGCACTCCCACGGGGGACCGCTCGTCGGGATACGACGACGCTCCCGCGCTGAGCATGGTGAAGGTGCCGAGCGATCCGGCCCAGGTCATCGTCAACCACGCGAGTTTCCGCGTGCAGTTGGGCGCCACCTCGCGGCGCGCCCAGTCCCTGCGGATCGCCCGGTACCCCGGCGGCACCGAGAACACCGGCCGCGTGCCCTTCGCCGCGGGCCGGGCCGGGGCCGCGACCCACCGCCGCCCGGTCGTCTGGAGCGGCCGGTCCGCCCCGGACGACACCGGCGCCCACCGGCTGCTCCAGGCCGTGCGGAGCGGAAGCGTGTGGTACTCCGAGGCGCCGTCCGCGGACGCCGGGGCCACGCAGGTCATGCCGCGCATCGGCGGCGCGCCGGGCCACGACCCCTACGACCTCGAGCGGACGGTCGAGACCCCCGTCGTCGGCGCCCAGCGCACGCCCGGGCCCGGCGCGACCCGGCTGCTGCCGCACATGCGGACCGCGGGCAGCGCCTACGAGGAGTCCGCCCACGGCCGCGCCGGGTACGGCGGTGCCGGCCACGGCGAGAACGGCTACGGCACCCCGGCATACGGTCAACCTCCCTACGGCGACGCCGACTTCGCGGACGACGAGCACGACGGGACCGGTGCGTACGACGCGTACGGCGAGCAGGGCGGACACCGGCAGAGCAGGCGCCACGCCGACGACCCGTCCCGGCACGCGTACTTCCCGGGCCGGCGCATGAACCTCGGCGTCGTGCTGCTCCCGCTGCGCATCTTCCTCGGGTTCATCTCCCTCTACGCCGGCCTGGGCAAGCTGTGCGACCCGCTGTACTTCGACGGCGGCAAGCGCGGCTCCATGGTCAAGTGGCTCAACACCCTGCACCCCTGGGAAGTCGCCGAGCCGCTGCGCCAGTTCGCGCTCCAGCACCCCGTCGGCTCCGGGCTCGTCATCGCCTTCCTCCAGGTCGTCGTGGGGATCCTCACGGTCCTGGGCTGCTGGCAGCGGGTCGCTGCGGGGATCGGCGCGCTGCTGTCGGCCGCGCTGATCGTGACGGTGAGCTGGAAGACGGTGCCCGTCTACGACGCGCCGGACATCATCTACCTCGCCGCCTGGTCCCCGCTGGTCATCGCCGGCGCGCCCGTGTACTCCGTGGACGGCCGCCTCGCCGCCTCCGCCTGGCGACGGCTCGGACCGCGCTCCGACATCTGGGAGCTGCGCCGGTTCGTGCTGCGTCGCGGCGCCCTGGTCACGGCGCTCGTCACCGGTCTGACGCTGCTCGTCGGCTCGCTGCTCGGGGGCGCCGTCCGCGACGCCGACCGGGTGGTCGTGCCCGGACCCGGCGAGGCCCCGCGCAACGAGCTGCCCGGCTCGCCGCTCCCGAGGGGGACGGGCGAGCGGCAGCAGAAGCCGCCGTCGGCGTCGACCCCGCCGACCGCCCGGCACGATTCCTCGGCCGTCCCGTCCCGCGGTCCCGCGAGCGCGCCGGGCGCGACCCGCGAGAGCGGTACCGCGACCGGCGGCGTGCCCAGCGAGACCCAGGGCACCGGCCAGACCCCGCCGCGTCACTCCGCCCCGGCGCAGCAGGCACCCAGCACCAGCTCGGGGCCGACCTCCGGCGGTACCGAGACCGGTGGCAGCACCGGATCGGGCGGTGGCTCCGGGGGGCCCAGCTCCGGCGGCGGAGGCTCCAGCGGCGGCGGCTCGTCCTCGGGTCAGCCGGGGCTGGTGGGTGGACTGCTGGGGTAGCCCGCCCCCCGGTTCGCCGTACGGGTGCGGCGCTGTGGGCTCACCTCCCCAGCGCCGCCAGCTCCTTCGCGGCCTCCGTGAGGTCCTTCGCGGTGTCGATGGCGCGCCAGTAGGCGCCCTGGGGGATGGGGAAGCCGGCGAGCCTGCGCTCGCGGGCCAGGTGCGGGAAGGTGGTGCGCTCGTGGTCGCCGCGCTCCGGGAGGAGGCCGGCGAACTCGGGTGAGAACACGTAGACGCCCGCGTTGATCTCGAAGGTCGAGGGCGGGGCCTCGATGAAGTCCGTGATGTGGCCGAAGCCGTCCGTCCGTACGGCGCCCCACGGGATCCGCGGGCGGGCCAGCGCGAGGGTGGCGACCGCGTCGCGCTCGGTGTGGAAGTCGGCCATGTCGCGCAGCGAGAACCGGGTCCAGATGTCGCCGTTGGTGGCGTACCAGGGCTGGTCCGGGTGGGGCAGCTGGGCGGCGGCGAACTTCAGGCCGCCACCGCGGCCGAGCGGCTCCGGCTCCACGACGGTGCAGACACGGACCGGCAGGTCCGCCGACTTCAGCCAGTCCTGGAGCACCTCGGCGAGGTGGCCGCAGGACACCACCACGTCCGTCACACCCTCCTCGGCCAGCCAGGCGAGCTGGTGGCCGATGATCGGAGTGCCCGTGCCGGGGATCTCGACCATCGGCTTGGGCCGGTCGTCGGTGTAGGGCCGCAGCCGGGAGCCCTGGCCTCCGGCCAGGACGACGGCTTGAGTGGGGCGGGACGCCTCATTCGGATGGGTCATGCCCGCACTGTACGACCCACGCTTCGGGCCCCGGCCGCCGCCAAGGAATTCCCTGCGCACCGATAACCGACTTCCCGCCCGGATCGGGCCCTCCGGGCGGGGCGCGGGGCCGGCCCTTCGGACGGGCGCACGCGGTGGGGCATGTGGACGGGGCGGCGGGGCTTCCGGGCGGGGGTGTGCGGCAGGTTTTCGGGCGGGAGGGTGGGGTGCCCTTCGGGCAGGAACGTGCGGTCGGGCCTCGCGGTGGGGGAGCAGGCCCGGGGCCGGTTGGCGCAGGGGCGGCCCGTAGGGGCGATCACTGTACGCGCCGCAGGCGTCCGGCGCGGTTGCTCTGCGGTCCGCGCCGAGGGGGTACGGGCCGGCTCAGCGCGGCCTGGTCGGCGCGAGTCGCCGCCGGGGGCGGGTGCGCCTCGGGGCGAGGCGGGCAGCGGGCCGATGCGGCACCTGAAGCCGAAGGGAGTGGCCGGGCTCTCCACGAGGTCCGCGGCGCGGGGCCCGGTGGGGCGGGGCGGGTCGGCCCGGCGGGCTCAGGTGTGGGGAGCGGTGTCTGCGCCAGGTCCGGTGGTCGCTGGACCCGGCGTTCGGGGCGCGCGTCACGAGGGCCGTGTCCGGGCCCGGGGCTGCCCCGTTGCGTTACCCGGCCAAGGCGTGGGCTCGGCCCTCCGCGCTGCCGTGCTGTGCCCTGGCGTGGCCCCCCTCGGGCCGCATGGGTCCGCCCGGTTTCACTGCCGGGGTGGCCTCGCCCTGGCTCCGGGCCCGCCACAGGCCGCTCCGTGGGTTCACCCGGTCGCGTCCAGGGCGGGCCCCCGCCCCGCGAGGTGGCCCGCCCCGGACACGAGGGACTCGCTCAGCCGGCCAGGGGGCCGTGGCGTGTCAGTTGTGGGTGGACTGGATGCCGGAGGCGAAAGAGGTGTCGCAGACCGGGCGGGCGTAGGACTGGGCGCGGGTGGGGCCGTAGATGCGGACGGCCGCGCGGCCCAGGGTGCGGGCGATGGAGGCGCAGTGGCCGGCCAGCGACGGCCGGCCGTTGACCGCCTCCTGGAGGTGGGTGAGGACCACGCCCGGGTTCTGGTCCTGCAACTCGGTCAGCAGCTGGTCGCGCAGCACGTCCTGCGGGGCGCGGGCGCGGGACTTCGCCGGGGCGCCGACGGCCACGGCGTCCGACGCGGCCAGCACCGAGTTCGAGGGGCTCCCCGACCAGTTGACCCGGGTGACCGCGAGGGTTCCGGAGAGCACCAGGACGACGGGCAGGACGAGGGCGAGGGAGCGGCCGATCCGGCGGG
This sequence comes from Streptomyces sp. NPDC091412, assembly GCF_044756885.1. Taxonomy (NCBI): domain Bacteria; kingdom Bacillati; phylum Actinomycetota; class Actinomycetes; order Kitasatosporales; family Streptomycetaceae; genus Streptomyces; species Streptomyces sp. NPDC091412. The sequence continues at coordinate 24,721 of NZ_JBIVTV010000010.1, forward strand.
CGGGGCCCGGGCCGCGTCGCGTGGGGTGGTTGGTGGAGTGCTTCACGCGAGTGAGGGTAGCGCCCGGTAATGATTTGGCGACATTTAGTCACCCCTTCGGGGGATGGCCGGCCCCTCTCTCCCGGGTGACGCGTTGACGCACACCGCTCGAAATGTCCGGTGCGCCAGGGTGGTTCGGAGGCATGGAGAAGGGCCCCGCGGCCAGGTCGCGGGGCCCTTCTCGTCAACTTGGGTGAATCCCCCGGGGGCGTCCCGAGGTTTCAGCCGTTAGGCGTCAGCGGCGGACGCGTCAGTCCGACAGGCGCTCGCCCGTCGAGGTCGAGAACACGTGGGCCTCGCCCGGCCGCGGCACGACGTGCAGCGTGGAGCCCTTCTCCGGGACGGAGCGGCTGTTGACGCGGACGACGAGGTCCCTCTGCTCGCCGCCGACCTCGACCGAGCCGTAGACGTATCCGTCGGCGCCCGTCTCCTCCACCACGTTCACGGAGACGGCGAGGCCGGCCGGCGCGTCCTCGGTGTCCTTCGACAGCGAGGCGGCCACGCCGCCGCCGAGCTCGACCACGTCGAAGTGCTCCGGGCGCACGCCCACCGTCACCGTGCGGTCGCCCCGGTCCGAGGCGGCCTTGAGGGCCTCGCGGTTGACCGGCACCACGCTGTTGCCGAACTTCACACCGCCGTCGGTGATCGGCACCTCCACGAGGTTCATCGCGGGGGAGCCGATGAAGCCGGCCACGAAGAGGTTGGCGGGCTTGTCGTACATGTTGCGCGGCGAGTCGACCTGCTGGAGCAGACCGTCCTTCAGCACCGCCACACGGTCGCCCATCGTCATGGCCTCGACCTGGTCGTGGGTGACGTAGACGGTGGTGATGCCGAGCCGGCGCTGGAGCGAGGCGATCTGCGTACGGGTGCTCACCCGGAGCTTGGCGTCCAGGTTGGACAGCGGCTCGTCCATGAGGAACACCTGCGGCTCACGCACGATCGCGCGGCCCATGGCGACGCGCTGGCGCTGACCGCCGGAGAGCGCCTTCGGCTTGCGGTCGAGGTACTCGGTCAGGTCGAGGATCTTCGCGGCCTCCTCGACCTTCTGCCGGATCTCCGCCTTGTTGACGCCGGCGATCTTGAGCGCGAAGCCCATGTTGTCGGCGACCGTCATGTGCGGGTACAGCGCGTAGTTCTGGAACACCATGGCGATGTCCCGGTCCTTCGGCGGCAGGTGGGTGACGTCGCGGTCACCGATCCGGATGGCTCCGCCGTTGACGTCCTCCAGACCGGCGAGCATGCGCAGGGAGGTGGACTTGCCGCAACCGGACGGGCCGACCAGGACGAGGAACTCACCGTCCTCGATGTCGATCTCGAGCGCGTCGACGGCGGGCTTGTCGGAACCCGGGTAGATCCGGGTCGCCTTGTCGAACTGGACAGTGGCCATGGTGAATGGGCCCCCTTCTACCGGCAGGAACGTGCCGGACGATCCGTTGTAGGAAGGTGGTTGCCACTACGGGTGATTCCGTTGTGGTTGATGGTGTAGTCCACACGGGTGAACTGGCACAGGACGGTACCCGGCGTTCACCTGGTCTGTCAGCACTTGTGGGCTGGTGAACTTCACGGAAATTCCTGCCGGGCCGCCTCGGCGACCTGGGTACACTGCACGGACACACCCATACAGGCCTCCTTAGCTCAGCTGGTCCAGAGCGGCTGTCTTGTAAACAGCAGGTCGTCGGTTCGAATCCGACAGGGGGCTCCACACACGGAGGCCACCCGCACCACGAGGTGCGGGTGGCCTCCGTTCGTTTTTGCAGGTCAGGCTGTTCTGAGCAGCGTCCGTACGACCTGACGCAGCGTCGCCTCGGGGTCCGGCGCGGCGGCTGCCGCCCGCCATGCCACGAACCCGTCCGGGCGGACCAGCACGGCTCCGTCGGCCGTCGTGCCGTGGGCTCGCGCCCAGTCGGGTGCCGCTCCGTCCGCGCCGCTGTGCGGGTCGTACGTCAGCTCGGCGCCGACGCGGTACGAGTCCAGGCGCACGCCGTCGCTCTCGGCGAGGCGCAGGGCCGCCGTGTGCCAGCCCGCCGTCGACCGGGCGTCGCTCAGCAGCACCAGGGAGCGCTCGTACAGGTCGAGCGTCGAGATCCGCGCGCCGCCCCGGCGCAGCCACAGGTGGGGCGCCCGGCTGCCCGGCTCGCCGGTCAGGCGCATCGCCTCCGGCACGACCTCCTGGTCCGGCTCGGCGCCCAGGACGGCGCCGTGCGGGTAGCGGTAGCCGAGGACGACGTTGAGAATGCCGCCGCGCCTGCCGCCGCCGATGCCGGGGGCCGGGGCGAAGCCGGGGTGGCTGTGCTCGACGGAACGGGCGGAGGCGCGGGCGCTGGTCGCCGTGGCGACGGGGCGGCGCTCGGTGTCGTAGGTCTCCAGGAGGCCGGGGCCCGCCCAGCCGCCGAGCACGGCGGCCAGCTTCCAGACCAGGTTGTGCGCGTCCTGGATGCCGGTGTTGGAGCCGAAGGCCCCGGTGGGGGACATCTCGTGCGCGGAGTCCCCGGCGAGGAAGACCCGTCCGGCCGAGTACCGGTCGGCGACCCGTTCGGCGGCACGCCAGGACGCCTTGCCGGTGATCTCCACGTCCAGGTCGGGTGCCCCGATCGCGCGGCGGATGTGGCGCTGGATCCGGTCCTCGGTGAACTCCTCCAGCCTCTCGCCCCGCTCCGGGTGCCACGGCGCGTGGAAGACCCAGTGCTCCTTGTTGTCGACCGGCAGCAGGGCCCCGTCGGCGTCCGGGCCGGTGAGATAGCAGCAGATGAAGCGGCGTTCGCCCACCACCTCGGCGAGCAGCTTGGAGCGGAAGGTGACGCTGACGTTGGCGAACAGGTCGCCGGGCCCGCTGTGCCCGATGCCGAGGCGGCGCCGGACCGGGCTGCGCGGACCGTCGGCGGCGACCAGGTAGTCGGCGCGGACGGTGTACCGCTCGTCGGTGCCCCGGTCCCGTACCACCGCGGTCACGCCCTCGCCGTCCTGCTCGAAGGACTCCATCTCGTGGGAGTAGCGCAGGTCGCCGCCGAGCTTCCGGGCGCCCCGCAGCAGTTCGGGCTCCAGGTCGTTCTGGCTGCACAGGCACCAGGAGGTGGGGCTGAACCTGGCGAGGCCGCCGTCCGGGTCGATGTGCTTGAACAGCCACTCGCCCGCCTCGCCGGCCAGGGTGGGCGTCTGGAGGATGCCGTGGTTGTCCGCGAGCAGCGATGCCGCCGTCTTGATGTCCGGTTCGACGCCGGCCACCCGGAACAGCTCCATCGTCCGCACGTTGTTGCCGCGTCCACGCGGGTGGATGGAGGTGCCGGAGTGCCGCTCGACCAGCATGTGCGGCACTCCGTGGCGGCCCAGGAACAGGGAGGTGGACAGGCCCACCAGGGAGCCGCCGACGATGAGGACGGGTACCCGGTGGTCGGCTTCTTGGCGCATCGATGCCTCCAGGAGCGGGAGTGCGGGTGTGGGGCGCATCGGGGTGTCCATGCCCTCCCGGAGGCCGTCGTGCGTACGTCCGCGGCACCAATCACCCCTGTGATCACCCGCGTGGTGCACACGAGTCGCGCACCGATCGGGACCGGCTCAGGATCGAGATCACGCTGACGTCGCGTCACCCGCGGCCGGCGTTTCCTCTGCCCCGCCAAGCACCGCCAAGGAGACGTACGCAGATGACCGCCATCTCTGAGCGAGTTTCAGAACCGACCGAGCAGCAGGCAGCCGTGAAACGTGTCTCCCAGTCCGTCTTCGACGGCTCCCTTCTCCGGGTCGTCCTGCTGGTGAACGTCTACGACGGCGCCCAGCAGCAGTTCCTGGAGGCCTACGAGGAGATGTGCAAGCAGGTCGCGTCCGTCTCCGGGCACGTCAGCGACCAGTTGTGCCAGTCCATCGAGAACCCCTCCCAGTGGCTGATCACCAGCGAGTGGGAGAGCGCCCCGCCGTTCCTCGCCTGGGTGAACAGCGAGGAGCACGTAAAGATGGTGCAGCCGATGCACAGCTGCATCCGGGACACCCGGTCGCTGCGCTTCCACATCGTCCGTGAGACCGGCCACACGGAGGTGGGCGCGGCTTCCGCCGAGCGCCGGCTCCAGGACGCCCCGCGGATCGGGGACGGTGTGATCCGGCACGCGCTGACCTTCACGGTGAAGCCGGGCAGCGAGCGGAAGGTGGCCCAGATCCTGGCCGACTACGAGCCGCCCGAGGCGAACGTGGACGGCACCACCCGGCTGTGCCGCACTTCCCTGTTCATGCACGGCAACCGGGTCGTGCGGGCCATCGAGGTGCGCGGCGACCTCCTCGCGGCGCTGCGGCACGTGGCCCAGCAGCCGCAGATCCGGAAGGTCGAGGAGGACCTCAACCCCTACCTGGAGCAGGACCGCGACCTCAACGACCCGGAGTCCGCACGGGTGTTCTTCACCCTGGCGGCGCTGCCCGCGGTGCACCACGTGACGGCCGACCAGGAGAGTCCGGAGGCGGAGCGGCACGCGCTGTACTACCCGGCGCGGCAGGGCATGGGCATGAAGCTGGCGGAGCTGCTGTCCCATCAGGACGAGCGGGCCGCGGCGGACCCGCACAGCCCGGTGCTGCGCAGCACGGTCTTCGAGCGGGACGACGTCGTCGTCCGGCTGATCGACATCCGCGGCGGGCTGGACGCAGACCCGGCCGCCGCGCTGGGGCTGGTGGATGCCGCGAAGGTGTCGGAGCTGACCGGCCTGCTCGACGCGGGCGCCGCCGAGAAGGACAGCGACCTGGCCCGTCTGCTCACCCTCGCCCGTATGGACCTCATCACCGACCGCCGGTCCGCGCCGGACGCCTGACGCATCCCGAAGCCGACGTACCACACCACCGGAGGAACGACGTGATCAAACCCAGGCCCAGGATCGTGGAGCTCGGCGAGACCGAGCCCAACACGAAGCGCGGAGGCGATCTGCGCGCCATGCTCACCCCGGCCACGGTCGGTTCCACCAGCGGCTTCATGGGCGTGGCCATCGTGCAGCCCGGCGACCGCATCGGGGAGCACTACCACCCGTACTCCGAGGAGTTCGTGTACGTCGTCTGCGGCGACCTCGAGGTGGACCTGGACGGCGAGCCGCACCCGCTCAGGCCGGAACAGGGTCTGATGATCCCCGCCTACATGCGCCACCGCTTCCGCAACGTGGGCGACGTGGAGGCGCGGATCGTCTTCCACCTGGGGCCGCTGGCCCCGCGCCCGCAGCTCGGCCACGTCGACACGGAGGGCACCGAGCCGGCGGCGGCCGGCGCGGAGGCGCCGCCGGCGGGCGTGGCAGAGGTCCGATCATGACCAGGAGGGTGGCGGTCACCGGCATAGGCATCGTGGCGCCGGGCGGGATCGGCGCCCCCGCCTTCTGGGACCTGCTGGCGAACGGGCGCACCGCGACGCGGGGCATCACGTTCTTCGACCCGGCCGGTCTGCGGTCCCGGATCGCCGCCGAGTGCGACTTCGACCCGGCGGCCTCGGGGCTGGACGAGGAGCAGGTCGCGCGCTGCGACCGCTACATCCAGTTCGCCCTGGCCGCCGGCCAGGAGGCGGTGTCGGACTCCGGACTCGACCTCGCCGGGGAGAACCCCTGGCGGGTCGGGGTCTCGCTGGGTACCGCGGTCGGCGGCACCACCCGGCTGGAGAACGACTACGTCCTGGTCAGCCACGGTGGCGAGCGCTGGGACGTGGACCACGAGCGGGCCCGGCCGTATCTGGAGCGGGCGTTCACACCGAGCACGCTGGCCTCCACGGTGGCCGAGCGGTTCGGGGCCCGCGGGCCGGTGCAGACCGTCTCCACCGGCTGCACCTCCGGGCTCGACGCGGTCGGCTACGCGCTGCACACCGTGGAGGAGGGGAGGGCGGACATCTGCATAGCCGGAGCGTCGGACTCGCCGATATCACCGATCACCATGGCGTGCTTCGACGCGATCAAGGCGACGTCGCCGAACAACGACGACCCCGCCCACGCCTCCCGCCCCTTCGACAACGCCCGTGACGGGTTCGTCATGGGTGAGGGCGGCGCGGTGCTCGTCCTGGAGGAGCTGGAGCACGCCAGGGCCCGCGGCGCCCACGTGTACTGCGAGCTCAGCGGCTACGCCACGTTCGGCAACGCGTACCACATGACCGGACTGACCAGTGAGGGCCTGGAGATGGCGCGGGCGATAGAGACCGCGCTGGACCACGCCCGCCTGGACGGCTCCGCGATCGACTACGTCAACGCGCACGGCTCCGGCACCCGCCAGAACGACCGGCACGAGACGGCCGCGGTGAAGCGGGCGCTGGGCCACCACGCCTACGACACTCCCATGAGCTCCATCAAGTCGATGGTGGGCCACTCGCTCGGGGCGATCGGGGCGATCGAGGTGGTGGCCTGTGTGCTGGCCCTGGCCCACCAGATGGTCCCGCCGACCGCGAACTACGAGACCCCCGACCCCGAGTGCGACCTGGACTACGTCCCGCGGGTCGCCCGTGAGCGGAAGCTGGACAGCGTGCTCTCCGTGGGCAGCGGCTTCGGCGGCTTCCAGTCCGCGGTGATCCTGACCCGGCAGAGGGAGAGGACACGATGAGCGCACCGCGCAAGCGGCGGGCCGCCGTCACCGGCATCGGTGTCGTCGCGCCCGGCGGCACGAGCACCGACACCTTCTGGAAGTCCACCCAGGAGGGCGTGAACGTCCTGGACCGCGTGACCCGTGAGGGCTGCGAGCACCTGCCGCTGAAGGTGGCCGGCGAGGTGCGGTCCTTCGAACCCTCGGCGGCGGTCGAGGAGCGCTACCTCGTCCAGACCGACCGTTTCACGCACTTCGCGATGGCCGCGGCCGACGCGGCCCTCCAGGACGCCCGGCTGGGGCAGGCCGACACCGACGCGGCCCCGTTCTCCGCGGGCGTGGTCACCGCGGCCGGGTCCGGCGGCGGCGAGTTCGGCCAGCGGGAGCTCCAGAAGCTGTGGAGCAAGGGCCGCCGGTATGTCGGCCCCTGGCAGTCCATCGCCTGGTTCTACGCGGCCAGCACCGGCCAGATCTCCATCCGGCGCGGCTTCAAGGGCCCCTGCTCGGTGGTCGCCGCCGACGAGGCGGGCGGCCTGGACGCCCTCGCGCACGCGGCCCGTGCCGTCCAGCGCGGCACCGATGTGATCGTGGCCGGTTCGACGGAGGCGCCGCTGGCCCCGTACTCGATGGTCTGCCAGCTCGGTTACCGGGAGCTGAGCCCGGTGGCCGACCCGGCGCGCGCCTACCGCCCGTTCACCGAGGACGCCTGCGGGTTCGTGCCGGCCGAGGGCGGCGCGATGCTCGCCGTGGAGGCGGCCGACGCGGCCCGGGAGCGGGGCGTGCCCGTACGGGCCGTCCTGGCCGGACACGCGGCGACCTTCACCGGCGCCTCCCGCTGGGAGCTGTCGCGGGAGGGGCTGGCGGAGGCGATCCGGGGCGCGCTGGCCGAGGCCGGGTGCGCGCCCGAGGAGGTCGACGTCGTCTTCGCCGACGCCCTCGGCGTCCCCGAGGCGGACCGGGCCGAGGCGCTCGCCATCGCCGACGCGCTCGGCGCGCACGGCCGGCGCGTGCCGGTCACGGCACCCAAGACGGGCACCGGCCGGGCGTACTGCGCCGCTCCGGTGCTGGACGCGGCGGCGGCGGTCCTCGCGATGGAGCACGGCCTGATCCCGCCCACCCCGAACGTCTCCGACATCTGCCATGACCTCGACCTGGTGACCGGTCGTGCCCGTGCCGCCGAGGTGCGCACGGCGCTGGTCCTCAGCCGGGGGCTCATGGGCTCGAACTCGGCGCTGGTGCTGCGGCACGGTGCCGCCGAGGCCTCGTAGCGAGGCAGCCACGATCAACCGGGAGCAACAAGGAGAGGAACCGCATGAGTGACCGAATCACAGTGGAGGAACTGGCCGAACTCATGAAGAAGGCCGCCGGGATCACCGTCAGCCCGCAGGAACTGGCGGACCGGTCCGAGACGGGATTCGACGAGATCGGCATCGACTCGCTCGGCCTGCTCGGCATCGTGGGCGAACTGGAGAACCGGCACGGCATCCCGATGCCGGCCGACGCGGAGCGGTGCAAGACGCCCAGGAAGTTCCTCGACCTCGTCAACAGCACCCTTCTGGCAGGAGCGTAGAAATGGCCGGACACACGGAGAACGAGGTCACCATCGCCGCGCCGGTGGATCTCGTCTGGGACATGACCAACGATGTGGCGAACTGGCCGCAGCTGTTCAGCGAGTACGCCTCCGCCGAGATCCTGTCCCAGCAAGGCGACAAGTGCACCTTCCGCCTGACCATGCACCCGGACGAGAACGGCACCGTGTGGAGCTGGGTCTCCGAGCGTGAGCCCGACCGGGCCACGCTCTCCGTCAGGGCCCGCCGGGTCGAGACGGGTCCCTTCGACCACATGAACATCCACTGGAGGTACGAGGAGGTCCCCGGGGGTACGCGGATGATCTGGACCCAGGACTTCGCGATGAAGCCGGAAGCGCCGGTCGACGACGACTGGATGACCGACAACATCAACAAGAACTCCAAGGTCCAGATGGCCCTGATCCGCGACAGGATCGAGAAGGCCGCCGCCGGGCACCGGGCCGAGCCGGCCCTGACCAACGACTGAGCCGGACGGAGAGAGGACCGTGCACCAAGAACTGATCGTCGCCCGGATGGCCCCGGGTTCGGCCCCGGACATCGCCAGGATCTTCGAGGAGTCCGACCGGGGGGAGCTGCCGCACCTGGTCGGTGTCACCAGACGCAGCCTCTACCAGTTCGGCGATGTGTACATGCACCTGATCGATGCGGACCGGGACCCGGGACCCGCCATCGCCAAGGTGGCCGGCCACCCCGAGTTCCGGGGCATCAGCGAGCGGCTGTCGGCGTACGTCAGCGCCTACGACCCGCAGACCTGGCGCTCGCCGAAGGACGCGATGGCCCACCGCTTCTACCTGTGGGAGCGTGACTGAGCCGCCGACCAAGCCACCTGACGCGCCGTCCGGTCCCTCACGGACGGCCACCGGCCGCCGGGCCCGCACTGTCGCGGGCCCGGCGGCCGGTGTCCGAGGAGGTCGCGGCGGCGCCGTCGGTGGGGTCCGGTCAGGTGAGCACCGTGCAGTCGAAGGCGTGCAGGTAGGGGTTGACCGGGCTGATGTCGTCGATGATCAGGCCGGCCGCCTTCAGCCGGCCGGCCATGCTGGCGCTGGTGTGCTTGGCACCGCCGACGTTCAGCAGCAGGAGCAGGTCCATGGCGGTGCTGAACCGCATCGAGGGGGTGTCGTCGACGAGGTTCTCGATGACCACGACCCGCGCCCCGGGCCCGCCCGCCCCGATGACGTTGCGCAGGCAGCGGGCGGTGGAGTCGTCGTCCCACTCCAGGATGTTCTTGATGATGTAGACGTCGGCCCTGACCGGGATGGCCTCGCGGCAGTCGCCGGGCACGATCCGCACCCGGTCCGCCAGCGAGCCGCCCGCGCGCAGCCGGGGGTCGGCGTTGTCCACCACCTGCGGCAGGTCCAGCAGGGTGCCGTGCATGTGCGGGTACTTCTCCAGCAGGCTCGCCACCACGTGCCCCTGCCCGCCGCCGATGTCGACGACCGAGGAGGCGCCGGACAGGTCGAGGAGCGCGGCGACGTCCCGCGCGGACTGCTTGCTGGAGGTCGTCATGGCCCGGTTGAAGACGTCCGCCGACTCGGGGGCGTCCTCGTTGAGGTGGACGAAGAACTCCTTGCCGTACAGGTCCTCCACCACGTTGCGGCCGGTGCGCACCGCCTCGTCCAGTTTCGGCCAGGCGTCCCAGGTCCACGGCTCGGTGCACCACAGGGTGATGTAGCGCAGGCTGCCCGGGTCGTCCTCACGCAGCAGCCGGGACATGTCGGTGTGCGCGAACGTTCCGTCGGGCTGCTCGGTGAAGACCCCGTAGCAGGTCAGCGCCCGCAGCAGCCGGCGCAGCGGCTTCGGTTCGGCCTTCACGGCGGCCGCGAGGTCCTCCACGGCCATGGACGCGTCCCCGAGCGCGTCGGCCACACCGAGCCGGGCGGCCGCGCGGAGGGCGGCGGCGCACGCCGCCCCGAACGCGAGTTCCCTGAGCCGCATGGACGGCGGTGGGGCGGACTGAGCGGTCGTCATGTGCCGCCTTCCTTCCTTCTCGGTCCCGTGGGTTCCACGAGTGACTACGGCCTCAGCACAGTCCCGCGGGCTTGGAGACCCCGCAGGAGTTCTCTGCGAAGGTGTTGTGGTGCGTGGCGCTCTCCTGGTTGACCAGGTCCGCCGGGGAGTTGCCGTCGAGCACGTTCCGGCTCACCCGGTTCCGCTCGCCGGCCGCGCCGACGAAGCTCTTGAACAGCACGATGCCGCCGGAGAAGGGAGACCTGCCCGAGTTGCCGACGACGAGGTTGCGGAACACGTCGGTCCGCTCGGCGCCGGTCAGGACGATGCCGGAGCCCTGGAGGAAGGGCAGCCGGGCGGTCGCCGGGCAGAACCTGTTGTTCTGCGCGACCCGGTTGTCGCGCACGGTCAGCGCGCCGGCCCGCGGCTTGTTCTCGTCGCCGACGACGAACACGCCCGCGCAGTTGCCGGAGACGTCGTTGCCCGCGACGGTGAGGTCGCGCAGCCGGCGGACGGTGACGCCGATCCGGTTGCCCTCCAGCCGGTTGCGGGCGATCAGCGTTCCACCGGTGTCGGCGGCGCCCTGCTCGGCGGTGACCGTGTTGGCCAGGAAGAGTCCCGCGTCGCCGTTGCCCCGGGCGATGTTGCTCCGGTACTCGCTGCGTACGGACCGCTCCTCGGCGATGCCCCACATCCCGTTCTTCTCGGCGGTCACCTGCCGCACCGTCAGCCCGTCGGTGCCCACGGCCATCAGACCGGCGTGGGAGAAACCGGTCAGGGTCAGACGGGAGACGGTGACACCTTTCAGGCGCTTGCCCTTGGCCCCCACCACACAAATGCCGTTGCCCCGCTTGCCGCAGGCGCTCGCGGGCTTGCGGCCGCCCGGTTCCAGGACGGTGCCGCGGCCCGTGCCACGCAGGGTCAGACCGGGTGTCGTCACCTTGACGCTCTCGTGGTAGACGCCGGACAGCACCAGCACGGTGTCACCCTGCTTCGCGGAGTCCACCGCCCGCTGGATCGACTGGCCCGGATGCACCAGGTGCGTCCTGGGCGCCAGGACCGGCGGGGCGGCGGCGATGCCCGAGCCGACCAGCGCGGTGGCGCTCAGGAGCAGAGCGATATGGCGTTTCGTCATATTCTGTACCGTATGGCCCGATAGTCAGCTGGAACGCCCGATGGGCCGTCCGGCGGCGTGTCACCGGCGCGGGGTGCGGTCCGGCGGCGGTCACCGGCGCAGGGCGCGGCCGATCCACAGCTGTTCGGGGGACAGGGGGCGGCCGTCCTCCAGGTCCCACAGCGCGTTCTGCAGCACACGGCCGAGCGTCCAGGCACGGGCCCGGTCCCGGTCGAGGTCCAGCGCCCCGGTCATGGCCTCGAAGCGCCGGACGACCTCGCCGGGCTCGAAGCGGTTGAACAGCGCCGGGAGCAGTTCGAAGCCGGGATCCCCGGCGAGCGGCTTCGGGTCGATGGCCAGCCAGGGCTCGCGGTCGGCGCCGAGGACGTTGTCGTAGTGCAGGTCCCAGTGCAGCAGCCGGTCGCCGCTCTCGCCGGCGACCTCGCGCACGGCGGCGGCGCAGTCCGCGAGCAGCCGGCGGTCGTCCCCGTCGGGCAGCCGCCGCAACGCCCCCGGGGTCCGTTCCAGCAGGTCCCCCGCGATGTCACCCAGCCGCCGTATCCCCGCCGGGGCCGGTACGGAGGTCAGGCGGGCCAGCAGGCCGGCGATCACCAGGACGGCCTCACGGGTGTCCGGCAGGCGCGACAGCGGGCGGGCGGAGTCGAGCCGTTCCAGCAGCAGCGTGCCGGTCGGCTCGTCGTGCTCCAGCAGCCGTACGGCCCCCGCGCCGTCCCACACCCGCAGCGCCGGCGCCTCTCCCGCACTCTCCTCGTCGGGCAGTTGGAGCTTCAGGGCGGCGGGCAGGCGGTCGGCGCGGACGACCGGAAGGACCAGCGCGCACACGCCGTGCATCGCCGGCCCGTCGATCCGCAGCCGCCACCGGTCGAGGAAGCCGGCCACCCGCCGGGGCAGACCGGCGACGAACGCGCGGCCCGCCGCCCCGTTGAATTTCTCCTGGGAAGCGGCCAGCGCGCCGGGCACCTCGATCACTCTGACGACCATACTTGCGCGTGTGAGCTGGGTCATGCGGATGCGGCGTGGGCTTCGGGCGGCGAAGGCGTACGTCCGCAGCGCTCCGGGGACGTACGTCTGGCTGCTGATCCTGTTCCTGACCACCGTCGCCCTGCACCACATGTCGCCGAAGTTCGAGCAGCACTTCCTGTTGCACCGCTCGACGAACCTGCGCGAGCTGTCGAACGACCCGGTGCGGGTGCTCTTCTCCAGCGCCATGTGGATCGACAGCGGCCACTGGCTGCCGTACGCGGTCCTCTACACGGTCTTCCACGCCCAGGCCGAGCGCTGGCTGGGCACCCTGCGCTGGCTGCTGGCGTGCGTGACCGCGCACGTGCTGGCCACGCTGATCAGCGAGGGCGCCGTGCTGTGGGCGATCCAGCGGCACGTGGTGCCGGAGTCGGCCGTCAACACTCTGGACGTCGGGGTGAGTTACGCGCTGGCCGGGGTGATGGGGGTGCTGACGTACCGGATCGCCCCGCCCTGGCGGTACCTGTACCTGGCCGCCGTCCTCGCCTTCTACGCCGTGTCGCTGGTGACCCGGCACACCTTCACCGATCTGGGGCACTTCACCGCCGTCCTGATCGGCCTGGGCTGCTGTCCGCTGACCAGGGGCCGGGGAGAGCCGTGGAACCCGAGGAAGGCGCTGTTCGCCCTGAGGCGTTAGCGCCCGGCCCCAGGGCTCCCGCGCCTCATGCCACTGGTTCCGTCACGGGCGCCTTTGCCGGGGCCCCGTGCTCGGGGGCCCTGCCCGTCACCATCAGGCCCGCGATCAGACCGGCCACCAGCATGATGGCGGCCGCCCACCAGATGGCGACCGTGTAGCCGTGGACGATGCCCTCCGGCACCACCCGGGCCCGGTCCGCCGGGCCGCGCAGATGGGCGGTGACGTAGGCGGCGCCGCTGGTCGTGGCGACCGTGTTGAGCAGGGCGGTGCCGATGGAACCGCCGACCTGCTGCGAGGTGTTCACGGTCGCGGAGGTCACCCCCGAGTCCTGCGGGGCGACGCCCGCGGTGGCGGTGGCGAACACGGGCATGAAGGTCAGGCCCATGCCGAGGCCCATCAGGACCAGGGCGGGCAGCACCTCGCTCGGGTAGCGCGAGTCGACCGTGAGCCGGGTCAGGAACAGCAGCCCGCCCGCGGCCAGGAGCATCCCGGGGACCATGAGCACGCGCGGCGCCACGTGCCGCAGCAGCCGGGCCGAGATCTGCGTCGAGCCGGTGATGATCGCGGCGGTCAGCGGAAGGAAGGCGAGACCGGTCCGCAACGGCGAGTAGCCGAGGATCTCCTGGAGGTAGTACGTCATGAACAGGAACAGCCCGAACATGCCGATCACGGCCAGCAGCATGGTCAGGAGGCAGCCGGCCCGGTTGCGGTCCCGCAGGACGTGCAGCGGCAGCAGCGGCACCGGCGCCCGGCTCTGCCACCACACGAACGTCAGGAGCAGCGCCGCACCGAGGGCGAACAGGCTCAGCACCAGCGGATCGGTCCAGCCGCGCGGCTGGGCCTCGCTGACCCCGTAGACGACGGCGACCAGCCCGCCGCAGCCCAGCACCGCCCCGGGCAGGTCCAGCCGGGCGTCCGCCCGGCCCGGCCTGTCGCGCAGCAGGGTCAGGGCGCCGAGGACCGTGACGACGGCGATGGGCACGTTGACGTAGAGGCACCAGCGCCAGTTCAGGAACTCCGTCAGCACGCCGCCGACGATGAAGCCGATCGCCGAGCCGCTGCCCGCCAGGGCGCCGTAGACGCCGAACGCCTTCCCGCGCTCCCTGGGGTGGGTGAAGGTCGTGGTCAGCAGGCTGAGCGTGGAGGGGGTGAGGACGGCGGCGAAGGCGCCCTGAAGGGCGCGGGCGCCGTAGAGCATGCCCGAGGAGGTGGCCGCGCCGCCGAACGCGGAGGCGGCGGCGAACCCGGCCAGCCCGACGACGAACGTCCGCTTGCGTCCCACCAGGTCGGCGATCCGCCCGCCCAGCAGGAGCAGCCCGCCGAAGCCGAGGGAGTAGGCGGTGATGACCCACTGCCGGTTGCCGTCGGACATGTGCAGGGCGTGCTGAGCGGAGGGGAGCGCGATGTTCACGATCGTCGCGTCCAGGACCACCATCAACTGCGCGAGCGCGATGACGACCAGTGCCCACCAGCGGTGCCGGTCGGTCTCCTGGGACGAGGATTCACCTGGACGGGCGACGCTCACCTGGCCAGAAGACCATGAATCGGGAGGTATCGCATCCTGCGTGTACGCAGGGCGCCTCGCGGTCGGGGGCGGGGATCGAGAGGGGATTGTCAGTGGCGGGGTGCAGCATGGGGGCATGGTGAGCGGAACGAGCGGCAGGGCCGGTGTGAAGGGCGCGCGGCGGCCCGAGGTGCGGTTGCCGGCGCTGGAGGCGTACGGCGGCGGGGGACTGGCGCCGGACGGGGACTACGACGGGCTGGAGTTCCGGGAGGAGGACCTGGCCGGGCAGGACGGGGCGGGGGCCCGGTTCCTGGACTGCGCGCTCCGGGGCTGCGCGCTGGACGACGCGTCGCTGCGGCACGCCCGCTTCCTGGACTCGGTCCTCACCGGCATACGGGGTGTCGGCACCGACCTCGCCGAGGCGACCGTGCGTGATGTGGAGGTGGTCGACACCCGCCTCGGCGGTGTGCAGTGCCACGGTGCGGTCCTGGAGCGCGTGTGGATCCGCGGCGGCAAGATCGACTACCTGAACCTGCGCAAGGCTCGGCTGCGGGACGTCGTCTTCGAGGGCTGCGTCCTCGTCGAGCCGGACTTCGGGGGCGCCCGGCTGGAGCGGGTGGAGTTCGTGGACTGCGTGGTCAAGGGCGTCGACTTCAGCGCGGCGACGCTCTCGGACGTGGACCTGCGGGGTGCCGTGTCCCTGGAGATCGCGCGCGGGCTGGACCGGCTGGCGGGCGCGGTGATCAGCACCGGTCAGCTCCTGGACCTGGCGCCGGTGCTGGCGGCGGAGCTGGGGATCAGGGTGGAGGAGTGAGGGGACTGAAAGGCCGGAAAGGGCAGAAAGGGGATTCCGACGGGAAGGGGGCTCAGGAGACGCGGGGGTAACGGGCCTGGAGGGTCCAGATCGCCGGGTTCTCCGCCAGGTCCTCGTGCAGGTCGCACAGGTCGGCGACGAGGTCGTGCAGGAAGTCACGGGCCTCGCGGCGCAGCGCCGAGTGCGAGAAGGTCAGCGGGGACTCCTCCACGGGCATCCAGTCGGACTCGATGTCGACCCAGCCGAAGCGGCGCTCGAAGAGCATGCGGTCCGTGGACTCGGTGAAGTCCAGCTCCGCCCGCTGCGGACGGGAGGCGCGGGAGCCGGCCGGGTCCCGGTCCAGCCGCTCGACGATGTCGCACAGGGCCCAGGCGAAGTCGAGCACGGGCACCCAGCCCCAGGCCGTGGCCAGTTCGCGGTCCGACTCGGTGTCGGCCAGGTAGACGTCGCCGCAGAACAGGTCGTGCCGCAGCGCCCGCACGTCCGCGCGGCGGTAGTCCGTCTGCGGCGGGTCGGGGAAGCGGTTGGAGAGGGCGTAACCGATGTCGAGCACGTAGGCGATGGTGTCATGTGCCCCGCATAGGATCGCGCGCGTGTATCGATCTGCCCTGCTTGTCCGGACCGCCGCGGCCGGCTGCGCCCTGCTCGCGCTGACGCTGACCGGGTGCGGCGGTGGTGTCCGGGGCACCCCGGGCGGGGCCGGGCTGCACGATCCGTACTTCCCCAGGGCGGGCAACGGCGGGTACGACGTCAGCCACTACGGCCTGACCCTCGACTACGACCCGGGCCGACGTCACCTCACGGGTACGGCGGTCATCACCGCCCGGGCCGCCAAGGACCTGTCCGCCTTCAACCTCGATCTCGTGGGGCTCGACGTCCGGAGCGTCACGGTGGAGGGGAGGGCCGCCTGGTTCAGCCGGGCGGGGCAGGAACTCACCGTGCGCCCGCACGGCGATCTGCTGAAGGGGAAGACGTTCACCACGACGGTCCGCTACTCGGGGCGGCCGCAGGTCGTCGTCGACCCCGACGGTTCGCGGGAGGGGTGGCTGCCCACCGCCGACGGCGCGCTCGCCCTCGGTGAGCCGGTCGGCTCGATGGCGTGGTTCCCGGGGAACCACCACCCGTCCGACAAGGCCGCGTACGACATCTCGGTCACCGTGCCCGAGGGGCTGCGGGCCGTCTCCAACGGCGAGTTGAGGAGCGAGACGACCAGCGGGGGACGTACGACGTTCCGGTGGCGCACCGCCGAGCCGATGGCGAGCTATCTGGCGACCGTCGCGATCGGCCGCTTCGAGATCACCCGCTCCACCACGAGGAGCGGTCTGCCGGTGTACGTCGCCGTGGAGCCCTCCCAGGTGCGGGAGAGCGGGGCCGTGCAGGCCAGGATCCCCGAGGTCGTCGAGTGGGCGGAGCGCCGCTTCGGCCCGTACCCCTTCTCGTCCACCGGCGCGATCGTCGGCCGCCGCGAGGACGCCGGTTACGCCCTGGAGACCCAGAACCGGCCTTTCTTCCCCGGCGCCCCCGACATCGGAACCCTCGTCCACGAACTCGCCCACCAGTGGTACGGGGACTCCGTCACCCCGAAGAGCTGGCGGGACATGTGGCTGAGCGAGGCCTTCGCGACGTACGCGCAGTGGCTGTGGGACGAGGACCACGGCGGCCGTACCGCGCAGCAGGCCTTCGACGCGCTCCAACGCGGCGGCTACTTCGCCGACGCCGCCGGGGACGGGGCCGTGTGGTCCTTCCCGCCCGCCGAGCCGGTCGATGCCGCGCACATCTCCGGACGGCCCGTCTACGAACGCGGCGCGATGGTTCTGCACAAGATCCGCCGGGCGGTCGGTGACCACGCCTTCGACGGCATCGTCCGGGGCTGGGCCGCCGCCCACCGCCACGGCAACGCGGACACCGCCGATTTCACCGCCTACGTGGAGAAGAAGGCCCCGGGCACGGATTTCGGCGCGATCTGGGCCGACTGGCTGTACGGGGACGGCAAGCCGACGGGGCCCTGACCGCGGCCGGCCGGTCCCTTCACCGGCCGGCCCGCTCCCTCAGTCCAGCCGCTTGCGCAGCACCACGCACGGGCGGCCCAGTCGCCGGTCCCGGCGGTGAGCGAGGTGCCGGTAGCCGAGGGCCGTCCAGAACGCCAGGCCCCCGGGGTTGTTCCCGAGGACGGCCAGGCGCACGGCGGTACGGCCCGCGGCACGGAAGCGGTCCTCGACGAGGGACGCCAACCGGCGCCCGTAGCCGTGCCGTTGCGCGCCCGCGTCGATCATCAGCAGGCCGATCCACGGGTCCGGGTCGGCCGGGTCGGGATGGTGGGCGAGCGTGATCGCGATCCCGACGAGCCGTCCCTCGCTGCGGGCGAGCAGCACCTCCGCGTCCGGGGCGGCCAGTTCGTCCGCCAGCGCGGTCGCCACCTGTTCCGGGCGGATGTCGTCCGGGTCGGGGAAGTCGCCGCTGAGGGCGTGGAAGTCGCGGTGGGAGGCGTAGAGCGCGGTGAGCTCGGTCAGGAGCTCACCCGGGAGGCCGCGGTCCGACGGGAGGGTCAGGGGCTCGAGGAACACCCGGGCAACGTACCGCGCTCCACACGCCCCGGGCGCCCCCTGGCGCGGAGGGCGGCCGGCCGGAGCGACGGGCCCGGCCGCTCCTCCAGGCCCAGCCGGCGTGGTCGCTCGGTGCGGGCCGGGGCGTCGCGCCGAGGCGACGACGGGACGCATCCCGTGGCGGGCACGGACGCCCTCGACGCGGGCCGCGTCCCCGGCGCACACGGAGGCGTCCTGCCGCCACCCGTCGGAGCAGCGCCCGCAGCCCCGGCCCTTCGCGGGCCGGGGCTCGGTCAGCGGGCCGGGTCCGTCAGACGTTGACGCCGAAGTCCTGGGCGATGCCGACCAGGCCCGAGGCGTAGCCCTGGCCGACGGCGCGGAACTTCCACTCCGCGCCGTTGCGGTACAGCTCGCCGAAGACCATGGCGGTCTCGGTGGCCGCGTCCTCCGACAGGTCGTAGCGGGCGATCTCGGTGCCGCCGGCCTGGTTGACGATGCGGATGTAGGCGTTGCGGACCTGGCCGAAGTTCTGGCCGCGGTTCTCGGCGTCGTAGATGGAGACCGGGAAGACGACCTTGTCGACGTCGGCGGGGAGCCCGGCGAGGTTGACGTTGATCGACTCGTCGTCGCCCTCGCCCTCGCCGGTGAGGTTGTCGCCGGTGTGGACGATGGTGTTGTCCGGGGTCTGCTTGTTGTTGAAGAAGACGAAGTGCTGGTCCGAGTAGACCTTGCCCTGCGCGTTGACCGCGATCGCGGACGCGTCCAGGTCGAAGTCCGTGCCGGTGGTGGTGCGGACGTCCCAGCCGAGGCCCACGGTGACGGCGGTCAGGCCCGGAGCCTCCTTGGTGAGCGAGACGTTGCCACCCTTGGACAGGCTTACAGCCATTGTTGGGAGTCCCTTCCCTCGTTGCGTGTGCGGACGAAGCTATCGCCACCCATAGGAACGTCGAGGGGGGTCCTCCGGGTTCCGCGTCTCTTTACCTTTTTTACCCACCCCGATCGAACACGCCCGCGGCGAAAACATGATGACGTGAAGCGGGCGGGGAGGGGAACATGGACGACATGTCCGGTCCCCATCTCATTCGCGGCTCCGTCGCGCTCCCCGAGGCCGAACTGGCCTGGCGCTTCTCGCGGTCCTCGGGGCCCGGCGGCCAGCACGTCAACACCACGGACTCCCAGGTGGAGTTGCGCTTCGACCTCGCCAACACCGAGGCGCTGCCCGAGGTGTGGAAGCAGCGTGCGCTGGAGCGCCTCGCGGACCGGCTCGTGGACGGCGTCGTCAGCGTGCGCGCCTCCGAGCACCGCTCCCAGTGGCGCAACCGCGAGGCCGCCGCCGTGCGCCTCGCCGCGCTCCTCGCCGAGGCGACCGCGCCGCCGCCCAGGCCGCGCAGGCCCACCCGGATCCCGCGCGGTATCAACGAGCGGCGGCTGCGTGAGAAGAAGCAGCGCTCGCAGACCAAGCGGGGGCGCTCCGGGAAGGACTGGGGGTAGCCCCGGGCCCGGGCCGGCGGGGATGCCGGACACGGGCGGGGCGTCAGCCCAGCCGGCGGTAGCGGCCGCGGTAGTACAGCAGCGGTTCGCCGTCCGTGCCGGGCAGGCGGGCTGTCAGGACCCGGCCGATGACCAGGGTGTGGTCGCCCGCCGGCACGCGCTGTTCGGTGCGCAGCTCCAGGGTGGCCATGGCGTCGGTCAGCAGGGGGGCGCCGGAGACCTCGCCGCGGGTGTGGGGGAGGTCCCTGAACAGCAGGCGGTCGCTGACCCGGCCCTTCATGGCGAAGCGGCCGGCGATGGCGTGCTGGCTGTCGGCGAGGACCGAGACCGCCCACAGGGGCTGTTCGGCGAGCAGGTCGTCCATGCGGGAGCCCTCGCGCAGGCTGACCAGGGCCAGCGGCGGGTCCAGGGACACCGACATGAACGCCGTCGCCGTCATGCCCGCGTCCTCGCCGGCCGGCGCCCGCGGGTCGTCCGGGTCGAGTGGCGGCTCCTGCGCGGTCACCAGGACCACACCGGCGGCCAGCCTGGACATCGCGGCACGGAACTCCTCGTTGGTCACCCCCTCAGCATGCCCGGGTCGGGGTTCCCCCCGCCCGAGCGGAGCCCGGAGCTCGGCAGAGGCGGTGGGGGAGGAGGGCGGCACGGAGGAAGTCTTCAACACACACGGAACGCTAACCACCGGTCCGAGGCCGCCGCATCGGGCCTTCGCCCGAAGCCGGACCTAGGACCAGCGGACGAGCGTGTCGTGCATCATGTCCCCACAGCCGCGTGGCCCGTGTTCATCAAACGCACAGGGAAAAGACAGAAACCGTACTCAATTGTTCACGTTCATCTGTGACTTGAGTCACAAGAGCAGTGAATTGTTGACCCTGTGTACCGAGTGGGCTTCGCGCTGTGATTCAGTGGCGGAGAATGCGCAGACGAACGCCGAACAACACCCTTGATTCGCTGGCGAGGTCTCGGGGGGAGGGCGAGCATGGAGACCGACTCGGAGCCGTACGTCCGCCTGGCGTCCCTGCGGCAACTGCACCAGGTCATGGCGGACATGAACACCGCGAGGAGTCTGGCGGACACACTGCAGACCGTCGCCGACGGCGTCGTGAAGGGCCTCGGCTACGAGCTGGCCTGCGTCAACCTCGTGCGTGCCGACGGTGACCTCGTGGTCGCCGCCCTCGCCGGGAACTCCGCCGCCGAGGCGCTGATCACCGGCCGTGTCGGCTCCCGGGATTCCTGGGACCGCCGGCTGGCCATGGGCGAGCAGTGGGACGGCCTGGTCTTCATACCCCACACCGAGGGCTGGGTCCTCGACGACGACGACGTCCCGACCTGGTACACCGACGGGCCGGCGCCGCGCTTCGAGGACGAGTGGCACCCCGCCGACCGGCTCTTCGCGCCCATGGACGTCCCCGGCGGGTCCGGCGGCTCCTCCGGCGAGCTGCTCGGCGTGATCTCCGTGGACCGCCCGCGCAACGGCCGCCGGCCCGGCGCCTGGGGCCGTGAGGCCCTCCAGATGTACGCCTTCCAGGCGGCCATCGCGATCAGCAACGCCCGGCTGCGCTCCAACATGCAGCGCGCCCTCATACGTCTGGAGCGCGAGCAGCAGGCCCTGCGGGCCAGCGAGGAGAGTTTCCGCCAGGCCTTCGAGTACGCGCCCTCCGGCATGGCCATCGCCGAGATGGGCGGCGACCAGCACGGCCGGATCCTGCGCACCAACGACGCCCTGTGCCGTCTGCTGGGCCGCCCCGCCTCCGCCATGCGCCGCTACTCCTTCTCCGACCTCGTCCACCCCGAGGACATAGGCACCCTGCTGCGGACCTCGGCCGAGGGCGGCCGGGCGGAGCTGCGCCTGGGCCGCCGCGACGGCTCGTACGTCTGGGTGTCCCTGCGCAACTCCGTCGTCGCGGACGCCGCCGACGGGCCCCGCTTCCTGCTCACCCACGTCGAGGACATAGAGGAGCGCAAGCGCCGCGAGCTCCAGCTCGCCCACCGCGCCTCCCACGACTCCCTCACCGGCCTGCCGAACTCCGCCGAGCTGCGCGCCCGCCTGTCCGCCCGGCTGTGCCGGCGGCCCCAGGCCGCGCAGGCGGGCGAATCCGAGTCGCAGGACACCGCCTACGGCCACCCCGGCTACGACGTCGGCGACCACGGCTTCGACTTCCGGCCGGGCACCCGGGCCTACGACGCCTACGACCACCACGTGCACACCGTCGCCCCCGAGGGCGACCACGACGACGGCACCAAGGGTCTCGCGGTCCTCTTCTGCGACCTCGACGGCTTCAAGTCGATCAACGACCGGTTCGGGCACAACGCGGGCGACGCGGTGCTCATCGAGGTGGCCCGGCGGCTGAGCAACGGCGTGCGCGACGGGGACACCGTGGCCCGGCTCGGCGGCGACGAGTTCGTGATCCTCGCCGACGGCCTCGGCCGGGCCGACGCCCAGGACCTCGCCGTACGGCTGCGCAACGAGATCATCCAGCCGATCCGCGCCGAGGGCCGGGCCGTCCGGGTCGGGGCGAGTTTCGGCATCGGGTGGGCCCACTGCGGCATGACGGCGGACGAAGTGCTGAAATCAGCCGACGAACGGATGTACGTCGAGAAACGATCTCGTCCCAAACAACATCGCCGTGCCGGATGATCCGCAGGTCAGCCACCCTATGCGGCATGAGTCACCCGATTGGGCCCCGCGAAGCGGGTAGGCTCGCCTTTCCCACGACGTACCGCACCACCCGCACCTGTTGAGGAGTACCAAGGGATGACGCCCGGCAACAGCGGCGCGAGCACGCCCGAGGACGACGACCCGTTCGGCTACCTGTACGCCGACGGCCAGGCCAACGGAGCCCAGCCGCCCTCGAGCGGATACGGCTACCCGAACTCGGTGAACCGGGTCCGCACGGTCGGTCAGCGGCAGTATGGCCAGGTCCCGCAGCAGCAGGGCGCGTACGGCCAGCCGAGCGCCCATTACGCCGCACCCGAGTCCCTCCCCGGCGGCGCCCCGACCCGGCAGCAGCCCCAGGGTGGTGGCGGCCGTGGCCGCGGCCCGAACACCAAGGGCCTGCTGATCGGGGCCGTCGCGGTGGTCGCCGCGGTCGTCATCGGCATCGGTGTGGCGATGATCGGCGACGACTCGGGCAAGAAGGACGACAACCAGGCCGGCGGCGCCGACCCCACGGTGACCCAGAGCGACGAGCCGGCCCCGACCCAGAAGGCCGACGAGACGGCCTCGCCGGAGGAGCTGCCGAAGATCGACGCCAAGGCGCTGCTGCCTGGCGGCGGTGCCACCCTCGCGTCCGACGTCAAGGGCGCCGCCGCCGACGGCGGTGTCTACGTGACGGGCCTCAACACCCCCGGCGCCCAGGTCACCTGGACGGTGAACGGCATCCCCGAGGACGGCGACTACACGCTCTTCACGCACTACAGCACCGCCGGTGAGGACCAGGCGATGACGCTCACCGTCAACGGCAAGGTGTACGGCAGCAAGCTGCCCGTGCAGAACTACCGGCACGCCCAGGACGGCGACTTCCCCAACGGCTGGACGACGACCTACGTGTGGCCGACCCTCACCAAGGGCACCAACACGATCAGCATCTCCTGCGAGGACGGCGACAAGTGCAACGTCCTGCTGGACCAGCTGTGGCTGAAGAAGGGGAAGGTCACCCGCTAGCGCAGGGCCTGCCCTAGGCGGCGGTGGCCTCTCCGGTCACCGACACCCGCCCCAGCAGTTCCTCGTAGGCCGCGCGGTCGAACTCGCCGGCCACCGGGCACAGGACCGTCGCCGCCGACAGGGCGACCGCGCGACTCAGGCGGTTCGGCCAGGGGAGCTGCTCCACCAGACCCGCCAGCAGGCCCGCGACGGCGGAGTCGCCGGCGCCGGTCGGGTTGCCCCGGACGCGGGACGGCGGGGCGGCCCGCCACAGGCCGTCGGAGGTGTGCGCGAGCAGGCCCTCCGAGCCCAGGGAGGCGATCACCGCGCGGGCGCCGCGGCGGCGGGCGTCCTGGGTGGCGCGCAGCGGCTCGTGGGAGCCGGTGAGTTCGGCCAGTTCGTCGGCGTTCGGCTTGATGATGTCGGGGCGGGCGGCCACGGCCCGGCGCAGCGCCTCGCCACTGGTGTCCAGCAGCACCGGCACGTTCGCGGCGCGCGCGGTGCGCACCAGACCGGCGTACGCGCCCACCGGCAGCCCGCGCGGCAGGCTGCCGCACAGCGCAACCGCCGACATCGAGCCGAGCAGGTCCTCGTAGCTGTCCTGGAAGGCGGACCACTCGGCCGGGGTGACGACCGGGCCGGGCTCGTTGAGCTGGGTGGTGTCCCCGGTGCGCTGGTCCACCACGGCTATCGTGCGCCGGGTCGCGCCGGCCACCGGGACCAGCGCGTCCACCACGCCCGGCGCCTCGGACGCGAGCCGGTCGCGCACCTCGCGCCCGGTGGCCCCGCCCGCGAAGCCGGTGACCGTCACCTCGTGACCGAGGGCCGCCAGCACGCGGGCCACGTTGACGCCCTTGCCGCCGGGCCGCTCGGTCACCTCGGACACCCGGTGGGACGAGTGCTGCCGCAGGGACGGCACCCGATAGGTGAGGTCGAGAGCGGTGTTCAGCGTGACCGTGAGGATCACCGGCCCGACCTCCCCCGAGTAAGCGCGTCCGCCGCGAAGTTCCGGAGACTCGATCATGCCAAAGACCCGGCCCACCGCCCACCCCTCGGACCGGCCACCGCGGCCGGACGGGCGGACGGATCAGCCCAGTTGGGGCTCAACCACCCATGCGCCCCGCCGCATCACGCCCTTCAGGGCGAAGTCCTCGTCGAGCAGGACGAGATCGGCGTCCTTGCCGGGTTCCAGGGAGCCCACCCGGTCGTCCATCCCGAGCAGCCGGGCCGGATTGGCGGACAGCGCGGCGACCACGTCCGGGACCGGCAGCCGGTCGACCGTGACCGCGCGCCGGAACGCCCGGTCCAGGGTCAGGGTCGAGCCCGCGATCGAGCCGCCCTCCACCAGCCGCGCCACCCCGCCCTCGACCTCGACCTGGAGCGGGCCGAGCAGGTAGCGGCCGTCGCCGATCCCGGCGGCGTCCATGGCGTCGGTGATGAACGCGACCCGCCCGGCGCCCGCGTGGTGGAACGCCATCTCCAGGGCGGCGGGGTGCAGATGGACGCCGTCGTTGATCAGCTCGACCGTGATCCGCTCGTCCTCCAGCAGAGCCGCGATCGGACCGGGGGCGCGGTGGCCGAGCGGCGGCATCGCGTTGAACAGGTGGGTGGCGACGGTGGCTCCGGCGTCGATCGCCTCCACCGTCTGCTCGTACGTCGCGTCCGTGTGCCCGATCGCCGCGATCACGCCGTGCTCCGCGAGCAGCCGTACGGAGTCGATGCCGCCGGGCAGTTCGGTGGCCAGGGTCATCATCCTGGCCCGGCCGCGGGCGGCGTCGATCAGCTTGCGCACCTCGGCGGGGTCCGGGTCGCGGAGCAGCTCCTCGGAGTGCGCTCCCTTGCGGCACGGCGAGATGAACGGCCCCTCGAAGTGGACGCCCGCGATCTCGCCCTGCTCGGCGAGTTCCGACAGCAGCCCCGCCTGCTTGACGAGGAGACCCATGTCGTCGGTGACGGTCGAGGCGACCAGGGTGGTGGTGCCGTGCTCCCGGTGGGTGCGGACGGCGGTCAGCACGTCGTCGGCCGTGCCGGAGAAGGAGGCGCCGCCTCCGCCGTGGTTGTGGATGTCGACGAAGCCGGGGACCAGCCAGTGCCCGCGTACGTCGAGGGTCTCGGCGTCCTCCCGGGCGGTGCCGGCGATCCGCGTGCCGTCGACGATCACACGGCCGCCGTCCACGATCCCGGTGGGCAACACCACCCGGGCTCCGGTCAGAACCTTGCTGGGGGCCATCAGGTGGCTACCTCCGGAAAGTCGTAGAAGTGTTGAGCAGGTCCCAGGCCAGGAGCCCCGCGCCCAGGCATCCGGCGGTGTCCCCGAGGGCCGCGGGGACGATCGACGGCAGCTTCTGGAAGGTGACGCGCCGCCGGACCGCCTCGCGCAGCGGCGAGAACAGCGTCTCGCCCGCCTCGGCGAGCCCGCCGCCGATGATCAGCATGCGCGGGTCCAGCAGGGTGAGCGCGGTGACCAGCCCGTCGGCGAGCGCGTCCACCGCCTCCTGCCAGACCGCCCGCGCCCGCGCGTCCCCGGACTCCACGGCCTTGGCGCAGTGCGCCGCGTCCGCGTTCGGGTCCCCGCACGCCTCGGCCCACGCCTGGCTCACCGCCGACGCGGAGGCGAACCGCTCCAGACAGCCGCGCTGCCCGCACGGACAGGTCAGGCCGCCGGGGCGTACGACGATGTGGCCGATCTCGCCCGCGAAGCCGTGCGCGCCCGCCTCCACCCGGCCGTCGATGCCGATGGCGCCCGCGATCCCGGTACCCAGCGGCACGAAGAGGAACCGGTCGGTGCCCTTGCCCGCCCCGATCCGGCCCTCGGCCAGCCCGCCGGTGCGCACGTCGTGGCCCAGGGCCACGGGGGCGCCGAGCCGTTCGGCGAGCAGATCGCGCAGGGGTACGTCACGCCAGCCGAGGTTGGCCGCGTAGGCGGCGACACCTCGCGCCTCGTCGACGATGCCGGGGACGGCGACACCGGCCGCGGCCGCCTCCTCCCCGAGGTGCCGGACGCCGTGCGCCCGCAGCTCGGCGGCGAAGCCGAGGATGCCCTCGACGACGGCGTCCGGTCCGCGCTCACGGCCGGTCGCCCGGCGGGCCCGGTGCAGCAGGGAGCCGTCGGCGGCGACCAGGGCGGCCTTCATCCCGGTGCCGCCCACATCGAGGGCGATGACGTGTTTCACGTGGAACAGTGTGGACCCGTCGACCGGGAGAGGTCTAGTCCACTTACTTGGTGCAGACCAATTGTGTCCACATGGTGACGCCCGTACGGCCGGAACGGCGCGGCGGCGCCGGGCCGGCCGTGACAGCCGGGTCCGACGAGGGCCGCTGTCGGTGGTGGAGGCTACGGTGCCTGGTATGGACGACGACGAGGAGCAGGGGCTCGGCCGCAGGGAGCGGGACATCCTCGCCCTGGAGCGCCGCGGCTTCACGGGCCCCGGCGCGAAGGAGCGCGCGATACGCGAGGAACTGGGCCTCTCGCCCGTCCGCTACTACCAGCTCCTCAACGCCCTCCTCGACGACACCCGCGCCCTCGCCCACGACCCGGTCACGGTGAACCGGCTGCGCCGGGTGCGCGAGGCCCGGCGCGCCGAGCGGTGAGACCCGCCCGGAACGGAGGAGTGCCCCGGGCCGTGGAGGGATAGGTTCGCCCCATGGGAAGCCAGGACAGTCACGCCACCGACTCGACCGCCCCCGTCTCCTCCCTCCCGACGCCCGCCACCCCGGCGGGCCGGGACGGGCTCGCCGCGATCCTCGCCCGGCCGGAGCACGCGCTGATCGCCCTCGACTTCGACGGGACGCTCGCCCCGATCGTCCCCGACCCCGACCAGGCCCGCGCCCACCCCGACGCCGTGGCCGCGCTCTCCGCGCTCGCCCCGAAGGTGGCCGCCGTCGCGGTGGTCACCGGCCGCCCGCCCGGCGTCGCGGTGCGCCACGGCGGCTTCGCGGGCGTACCCGGCCTGGAACACCTGGTCGTCCTCGGCCACTACGGCGCCGAGCGCTGGGACGCCGCCACCGGCACGGTCACCGCCCCGCCCCCGCACCCCGGTGTCGCCGCGGTCCGCGCCGAACTGCCCGGCCTCCTCGACCGGATCGGCGCCCGGCACGGCGCCTGGATCGAGGAGAAGGGCCGCTCGGTCGCCGTCCACACTCGCCGCGCGGACGACCCGCAGGCCGCGTTCGAGGCGCTGCGCGAGCCCCTCGCCGACCTGGCCGGCCGCCACGGGCTGATCGTCGAACCCGGCCGCATGGTCCTCGAACTGCGTCCCCCGGGCATGGACAAGGGTGTCGCCCTCCTGGACTGCGCCCGCGCCCTGGGCGCCACGTCGGTCCTGTACGCGGGCGACGACCTGGGCGACCTGCCGGCCTACGCCGCGGTCGACGGACTCCGCTCGGACGGGATTCCGGGCGTCCTGGTCTGCAGCGGCAGCACGGAGGTCACGGAGGTGTCGGAGAGGGCCGACCTGGTGGTGGACGGCCCGGCCGGGGTGGTGGCACTGCTGAGGAACCTGGCGGACCACCTCGCCTAGTGCTGTGGCCGGGAAGGTTTGCCGGGAAGCTCGCGGCGTCCGGTGCTGGGGGCACCTCCCACGCCCTTCGGGCAGTGGGGGAACATCGCAAGGCGGAGCATTGCCCGCGTACGGGATGTACTCGGGTGATGCGACAACCCGGCGTGGGGGTACCCCCGGCCGAAGGCTGGGGGAGTGCCGTGCCGGGCGCCGCGAGCCGGCACACCTTTCCGGTCACAGCACTGGGGCTTTCGTTCGGATCAGCCCCCTCGGCCGCCCAGCTCCTCCAGCTGGTCCAGGAACCACTGAGCGGGCGGCAGCGCGGTCGCGGCGGCGGCCAGCCGCTTCGTCCGCTCCGCCCGCTCGTGCTCCGGCATGCTCAGCGCCCGGTGCAGCGCCCCGGCCGTCCCGACCACGTCGTACGGGTTGACGGCGACCGCGTCCTCCCCCAGCTCCGCGTACGCCCCCGCCTCCCGCGACAGCACCAGCGCACACCCCGAGTCGGAGACGACCGGCACCTCCTTGGCGACCAGGTTCATCCCGTCCCGGATGGGGTTGACCAGTGCCACGTCGGCGATCCGGTACGCCGCGAGCGACCGCGCGAAGTCGTCCTCCACGTGCAGCAGGACCGGGGTCCAGCCGGGCGTCCCGTAGCGCGCGTTGATCTCCTCGGCCACCCGTCGCACCTGCTCCGTGTACTCCCGGTACACCGCGAGGTCCTGCCGCGAGGGGTAGGCGAAGGCCACGTGCACCACCCGCTCGCGCCACTCCGGGCGGTCCTCCAGCAGCTGCCGGTACGCGTGCAGCCCCCGCACGATGTTCTTGGACAGCTCGGTCCGGTCCACCCGCACGATCGTCCGGCGCGGGCCCCCGTCCGGGCCGGCGCCGATCTCCTCGCGCAGCGCCGCCATCCGCTCCTCGACGTCGGCCCGGTGCGACCGCTCCCGCAGGAACTCCGCGTCCGCGCCCAGCCCGTGCACCCCGATCCGGGTGCCCCCGAGCCCGCCGACGAGCGCGTCGCAGCACCCGGCGAACGCGTCCGCCCACCGCTGGGTGAGGAAGCCCAGCCGGTCCGCGCCCAGCATCCCGCGCAGCACCTGCTCGGCGATGTCGTCGGGGAGGATCCGGAAGTAGTCCGCCGGCGCCCACGGCGTGTGCGAGAAGTGCCCGATGCGCACATCGGGCCGGAAGTCGCGCAGCATCCCCGGCACGAGTGTCAGGTGGTAGTCCTGCACCACCACGGCCGCCCCCTCGGTGGCCTCCTCCGCCAGCGCCTCGGCGAAGGCCAGGTTGTAGGCCTCGTAGGATTTCCAGCGACGCCGGAACTCCGCGTCGAAGACCGGCTCCAGCGGGGTCTGGTACAGCATGTGGTGGACGAACCACAGCACCGAGTTGGCGATGCCGTTGTAGGCGTCGGAGAAGACCTTCGCGTCGATGTCGAGCATCCGCACCTGCTGCCCGCCGGTCGCCTCCGACGGCAGCCGGCGCCCGCCCTCGAAGCGGCCCGCCGCCTCCCGGTCGGCGTCGCTCAGCGCGGCGCACACCCACACCGCGCCCGCCTCCGGGCCGATCGCGGAGAGCCCGGACACCAGCCCTCCGCCTCCGCGCCGGGGGTGGAGCGAGCCGTCCGGGCGTACCTCGTACGAAACCGGGCCGCGGTTGGACGCGACCAGCACTTCGGCACCGTGCGTAGAAGCCATACGCCTCAACCTAGCCCGGCCCCGAAACGCTCAAACGTACGGTTCCGCTTCGTAGCCGGCGGACGGCGGGCGGTACCGGTGTTTCACGCCACCTGCCGGGTCGCGTACTCCGTGATCTCGGCCATCGGCGGACGCTCCTCCGTGTCCACGTGGTACGTCCGCGGCTCGAAGCCGTTCTCGCCGCGGACGAACTGGGTGAGGCAGGGGCGCACGAGGTGGCCCCGGGCCAGGCGCAGCTGGGCGGTGCGGTAGATCGCGGCGGCCATCCGGCCGAGCGCCTGTCCGTCCTGGTGCCGGTGCCTGCGCACCCCGACGTCGACCTGGGCGAGCGCGTCCAGGCCCACCAGGTGCAGCGCGTCGACCAGCATGCCCAGCTCGACGCCGTAGCCGACCGGGAAGGGCAGCTGTTCGAGGAGTGAGCGGCGGGCCGCGTACTCGCCGCCGAGCGGCTGCACGAAGCCGGCCAGCTGCGGCCAGTGCATGTTGAGCAGCGGGCGCGCCATCAGCTCGGTGACCCGTCCGCCCTGCCCGGCCGCGGCCGGTCCGGAGGTGTGTCCGCCGGGCACGGTGAAGGGCCGGTCGTACATCGCCTTGACCAGGTCCACGTCGCGTTCGGTGAGCAGCGGGCCCACGATGCCGGTGACGAAGTCGGAGGAGAACTCCCGCAGATCGGCGTCGACGAAGCAGACGATGTCCCCGCGGGTGACGAGCAGGGAGCGCCACAGGACCTCGCCCTTGCCCGGCACGGCCGGCAGGCGCGGAAGGATCTCGTCGCGGCGCACCACCCGGGCGCCGGCGGCGGCGGCCACCTCGAAGGTGCGGTCGGTGGAGCCCGAGTCGACGACGACGATCTCGTCGACGAGCGGCGCCCGCTCCACGAGGTCGCGGCGGATCACCGCGACGATGTCGCCGACCGTCGCCTCCTCGTTCAGCGCGGGCAGCACCACGGAGACCGACTGGCCGGTGCGCTGCTTGGCCGCCAGGATCTGGTGGAGCGGCCGGTCGGCCACGGACCAGGAGCGGGTGGCCAGCCAGCGCTCGACTTCTTCCAGCACGGTCAGCGGCTCCTCACTGTTGTCTCGCGCTTCGGACGACCGGCTCAGCCGTCCTGGCCTTCCGTTACAGTCTGAACAACGCGGACGACCATCCCATGCCGGGGGTCACCTCCGCGTCACAACCGAATACAGCTCATCCAGAGGGGCAGAGGGACACGGCCCGATGAAGCCCCGGCAACCCTCCAGCCGGTTCTCGTATCGACTGCTGTGCGAGCACAGCCGATCGTCTTCGCGAGGCTCCCGGCTAGGGAAGGTGCCAAATCCGTCTCACGGCGAGATGCGTCGTGAGGAAGATGAGGAGAAAGGGCCTCGCCTCACATGGCTGTGCAGACCGTTGTAAGCAGCACCGACTCCACTGTGGACCTCGGCCCCGCCGCGGCGCTGAGCTGCCGCGAGTGCGGTCACCGCGTCCCCCTCGGCCCGGTCTTCGCGTGCGAGGAGTGTTTCGGCCCGCTGGAGATCGCCTACGACTTCTCGGCCTACGACACCGAGGAGCTGCGCAAGAGGATCGAAGCGGGCCCCGCGAACATCTGGCGCTACGCGCCGCTGCTGCCCGTCCCCGCGGACGTCGCCGGCAAGCCGAACCTGAACCCGGGCTGGACCAAGCTCGTCCGGGCCGACCGCCTCGCCCGCGAACTGGGGGTGACCGGCGGGCTGTACGTGAAGGACGACTCCGGCAACCCGACGCACTCCTTCAAGGACCGCGTGGTCGCCCAGGCGCTGGAGGCGGCCCGCGCCTTCGGCTTCACCACCCTCTCCTGCTCCTCGACCGGCAACCTGGCCGGCGCCGTCGGCGCCGCGGCCGCCCGCGCCGGACTGCGCTCCTGCGTGTTCATCCCGCACGACCTGGAGCAGGGCAAGGTCGTGATGGCCGCGATCTACGGCGGCGAACTCGTCGGCATCGAGGGCAACTACGACGACGTGAACCGTTTCTGCTCCGAGCTGATCGGCGATCCGGCCGGCGAGGGCTGGGGCTTCGTCAACGTCAACCTGCGGCCGTACTACGCCGAGGGCTCCAAGACGCTGGCGTACGAGATCTGCGAGCAGCTCGGCTGGCGGCTGCCGGACCAGATCGTCGTCCCGATCGCCTCGGGCTCCCAGCTCACCAAGGTCGACAAGGGCCTGCGGGAACTGATCGAGCTGGGGCTGGTCGAGGACAAGCCGTACAAGATCTTCGGCGCCCAGGCCGAGGGCTGCTCGCCGGTGTCCACCGCCTTCAAGGCCGGCCACGACGTCGTGCGGCCGCAGAAGCCGAACACGATCGCCAAGTCCCTGGCCATCGGCAACCCGGCCGACGGCCCGTACGTCCTGGACATCGCGCGCCGCACCGGCGGTGCGGTGGAGGACGTGACCGACGAGCAGGTCGTCGACGCCATCAAGCTGCTGGCGCGGACCGAGGGCATCTTCGCCGAGACGGCGGGCGGTGTGACGGTCGGCGTGACGAAGAAGCTCATCGAGGACGGTGTCCTCGATCCGACGAAGACCACCGTCGTCCTCAACACCGGCGACGGGCTGAAGACGCTGGACGCGGTGGCCGGCACCGGCCTGACCGCGACGATCCGTCCGACCCTGGACTCCTTCCGAGAGGCTGGCCTGGCATGAGCGTGACCGTTCGTATCCCCACCATCCTGCGCACCTACACCGGCGGCCGGGCCGAGGTGAGCGCCGAGGGCGCGACCCTGTCCGAGGTCATCTCGGACCTGGAGAAGAACCACACGGGCATCGCGGCACGGGTCCTGGACGACCAGGGCAAGCTGCGCCGCTTCGTCAACGTGTACGTCAACGACGACGACGTCCGGTTCGAGCAGGGCCTCGAGACGGCCACCCCGGACGGCGTGGGCGTCTCGATCATCCCGGCGGTCGCCGGCGGCTGATCATTACCTTCGGTAATCCTGGTCACGCAGAGTTCATCGAATGGCCCCCTCCGTGAGAGAAGCGGAGGGGGCAATTCTGTGTGGTTGAGCACGGTAGAGTTGGGGAACGCGCCCCCGAACTCCAAATCCGGGGCCATGGATTCCTGCCGCGGGCCCGGCAAGAAGTAGCCAAAGTCTGCGGGCCTTCTGCGGCATTTGCCTTGTTTATGGGGCCCGACTTGCCCTGAATTCACGTGAATTCTCCCTATATTCCGGACCGCGTACGTCCAGATTTCTCGTCCGATTGACCTGTTGCAGACGGCAGTTGGACAGATACATTCAGCCGCGGTCGACGCGTTCCGGCGCACGCCCCCGATCCACGGGGGGTGAGGTCTGACCCGGATCCGCGAAGTGTGGATCTGTGCAAGGGCCAGTAATAGGGGAGTTAGGCATGGCTCAGGGCACCGTCAAGTGGTTCAACGCGGAGAAGGGGTACGGCTTCATCGCGGTCGACGGTGGTGCGGACGTCTTCGTCCACTACAGCGCGATCCAGATGGACGGCTACCGCTCGCTGGAAGAGGGCCAGCGGGTCGAGTTCGAGATCTCGCAGGGCCAGAAGGGTCCGCAGGCCGACATGGTCCGCGTCACGGCCTGAATCGCGCGACCACCGCAAGCGACGTTCTTCTACGGAAGGGCCCGCACCTCCGCTGCCGGGGTGCGGGCCCTTCGCTGTGCCCGCGCGCCGTCCCGTCCGGCGTTCGGCGCGCCCGTGTCCGCGCACCGCGCGCTCGCACGGCCCGGCATGCCCGTGTTCGCGTCCGGCTGAGTCCCCGCCGACGCCCCGAAGGCGCTTGCACTCGAAGGGGTCGAGTGCTAATCATTGGCGTTAGCACTCTGAAGGTGAGAGTGACAACGAAGGACCGGGTCGGTGAGGCCACGGGCCGGGTGGGGCAAGGAACCTCCGGCCGGGGCCGTCCGTCGCGGGCGCGGGCGCGGTCCGAAGTAATCACCCCCAGTCCTGGGAGGACCACTTCACATGGCCAAGATCATCGCGTTCGACGAGGAGGCGCGGCGAGGCCTCGAGCGCGGCATGAACCAGCTCGCGGACGCCGTCAAGGTGACCCTCGGCCCCAAGGGCCGCAACGTCGTCCTTGAGAAGAAGTGGGGTGCCCCCACGATCACCAACGACGGTGTCTCCATCGCCAAGGAGATCGAGCTCGAGGACCCGTACGAGAAGATCGGCGCCGAGCTGGTCAAGGAAGTCGCCAAGAAGACGGACGACGTCGCCGGTGACGGTACGACCACCGCGACCGTGCTCGCCCAGGCCCTGGTCAAGGAAGGCCTGCGCAACGTCGCCGCCGGTGCCAACCCGATGGCCCTGAAGCGCGGTATCGAGAAGGCCGTCGAGGCCGTCTCCGCCGCCCTGCTCGACCAGGCCAAGGAGGTCGAGACCAAGGAGCAGATCGCCTCCACCGCCTCCATCTCCGCCGCCGACACCCAGATCGGCGAGCTCATCGCCGAGGCCATGGACAAGGTCGGCAAGGAAGGCGTCATCACCGTCGAGGAGTCGCAGACCTTCGGTCTGGAGCTCGAGCTCACCGAGGGCATGCGCTTCGACAAGGGCTACATCTCCGCCTACTTCGCGACCGACATGGAGCGCATGGAGGCGTCGCTCGAGGACCCGTACATCCTCATCGCCAACTCCAAGATCTCCTCGGTCAAGGACCTGCTCCCGCTCCTGGAGAAGGTCATGCAGTCGGGCAAGCCGCTGCTGATCATCGCCGAGGACGTCGAGGGCGAGGCCCTGTCGACCCTGGTCGTCAACAAGATCCGCGGCACCTTCAAGTCCGTCGCCGTCAAGGCCCCGGGCTTCGGCGACCGCCGCAAGGCCATGCTTGGTGACATCGCCATCCTCACGGGCGGCGAGGTCATCTCAGAGGAGGTCGGCCTCAAGCTGG
This sequence comes from Streptomyces sp. NPDC091412, assembly GCF_044756885.1. Lineage (NCBI taxonomy): Bacteria > Bacillati > Actinomycetota > Actinomycetes > Kitasatosporales > Streptomycetaceae > Streptomyces > Streptomyces sp. NPDC091412. The sequence goes on from NZ_JBIVTV010000010.1 coordinate 58,661, forward strand.
AGAACGCGACCCTGGACCTCCTGGGCCGCGCCCGCAAGGTCGTCATCACCAAGGACGAGACCACCATCGTCGACGGCGCCGGCTCCTCCGACCAGGTCAACGGCCGGGTCAACCAGATCCGCGCCGAGATCGAGAACAGCGACTCGGACTACGACCGCGAGAAGCTGCAGGAGCGCCTGGCGAAGCTCGCCGGCGGCGTCGCGGTCATCAAGGCCGGTGCCGCCACCGAGGTGGAGCTCAAGGAGCGCAAGCACCGCATCGAGGACGCCGTGCGCAACGCCAAGGCGGCCGTCGAGGAGGGCATCGTCGCCGGTGGTGGCGTGGCCCTGCTCCAGACCACCAACGTCTTCGAGAAGCTGGAGCTCGACGGTGACGAGGCGACCGGCGCGCAGGCCGTGAAGCTCGCCCTGGAGGCCCCGCTCAAGCAGATCGCCGTCAACGCCGGCCTCGAGGGCGGCGTCGTGGTGGAGAAGGTCCGCAACCTCACCCCGGGCCACGGCCTGAACGCCGCGACCGGCGAGTACGTCGACCTGGTCGCCGAGGGCATCATCGACCCGGCGAAGGTGACCCGTTCCGCGCTGCAGAACGCCGCCTCCATCGCCGCGCTGTTCCTCACCACCGAGGCCGTCATCGCCGACAAGCCGGAGAAGGCCGCCGCGCCGGCCGGCGGCGGCATGCCGGGCGGTGACATGGACTTCTGATCCCTTCGAGGATCGGATCCGTCCTTCACGTACCGAGGGCGGCACTCCCTGGAGACAGGGGGTGCCGCCCTCGGGCGTGTTCCGGGTCACAGGGGTGGATCGGCGGAATGCCGTGACAGGCGGGGCAGTTGACGCCGGTGCCCGGCGGACGCGTGTGCGCGCCGGCCGGTACCGATCACGATTCCGAGGAGCCCCCCACGTGACCTCCACCGCTTCCGAGTCCGCCTCCCGCGCGGCCGGGATCCTCTCCCGCCCCGTCACTCTGAACGGCCTCACCGTCCCCAACCGGATCGTGATGGCGCCGATGACCCGGATGTTCTCGCCGGGCGGCGTCCCCGGCGAGGACGTGCTGTCGTACTACGCCCGCCGCGCCGCCGCGGGCGTCGGCCTGATCGTCACCGAGGGCACCTATGTGGGGCATGACTCGGCCGGGCAGAGCGACCGCGTGCCGCGTTTCCACGGCGAGGAGCAGCTCGCGGGCTGGGCCAAGGTGGCCGAGGCCGTGCACGCGGCGGGCGGCACGATCGTGCCGCAGCTGTGGCACATCGGCATGGTGCGCCGGCCGGGCCAGCAGCCGTTCCCGGACGCGCCCGCGGTGGGCCCCTCCGGGCTGCGCGTCGGCGAGTCCGAGGTCACCGGCAGGGCGATGACGCGGACGGACCTGGACGACGTCATCGGCGCGTTCGCCGAGGCGGCCGCCGCCGCGGAGCGCATCGGTTTCGACGGCGTGGAGCTGCACGGCGCCCACGGCTATCTGCTCGACCAGTTCCTCTGGGCGGGCACCAACCGCCGTACCGACGCCTACGGCGGCGATCCGGTGGCCCGTACGAAGTTCGCCGCCGAGATCGTGGCCGCGGTGCGCGAGTCCGTCTCGCCCTCCTTCCCGGTCCTCTTCCGGTACTCGCAGTGGAAGCAGGACGTCTACGACGCCCGCCTGGCCGAGACCCCGGAGGAGCTGGAGGCGATCCTGTCGCCGCTCGCGGCGGCCGGAGTCGACGTCTTCCACGCCTCCACGCGCCGCTACTGGCTGCCGGAGTTCGAGGGCTCGGACCTCAACCTCGCGGGCTGGACGAAGAAGCTGACGGGCAAGCAGGTCATCACCGTCGGCTCGGTGGGTCTGGACGGCGACTTCATCAAGGCGTTCCAGGGCGAGGGCGCGGAGGTCGGCAGCCTCGACAACCTGCTGGACCGGCTGGAGCGCGACGAGTTCGACCTGGTGGCCGTGGGCCGCGCGCTGCTCCACGACCCCGAGTGGGCGGCGAAGGTGCTCGGCGGCCGCTTCGATGAGCTGAAGCCGTACGACGCGGCGGCGCTGAAGACGCTGAGCTGAGCCGGGCCGGGTCGGGCCCGGGGGCTCGGACCCGGATGTGGGGGCGGTGGCTGCCGGAGGGCGGGCGCCGCCCCTCTGCCTGCCGGGTCTTCGCCTGCCGGATCTCCGGGGGGTCTTCGTCCGGCGAGCCTCCACCTGGTCTGTCTGTCTGCCTGGTCTGGTCTGCCTGCCGGGTCTTCCTGGCGGGATTTCGCTTGCTTAAGTCAATCAATTTCAATTAAAGTTGCCTGAGTCAAGTACACCCGCTCTCCGACGGAGACCTTCCTTCATGTCCGACGCACTCGCCCGGCCCGCCGCGGCCGGGCAATCCGCGCCCCGGCCCAACGCCGTCGTGGCCGTACTCGCCTTCGGCGGCATCGTGGTCTCGCTGATGCAGACCCTCGTGATCCCGATCATTCCCGAGCTGCCCCAGCTCCTGCACGCCTCGGCGTCGGACACCATCTGGGCCGTCACCGCCACGCTGCTCGCCGCGGCCGTGGCCACCCCGGTCATGGGCCGCCTCGGCGACATGTACGGCAAGCGCCGCATGCTCCTGCTGAGCCTGGCCATGCTGGTGGCCGGCTCGGTCACGGCCGCGCTGAGCGACTCCCTCACGCCGATGATCGTCGGCCGTGCCCTGCAGGGCCTCGCCTCCGGCGTCATCCCGCTCGGCATCAGCATCATGCGCGACGAACTGCCCGCCGAGCGGCTCGGTTCGGCGACCGCGATGATCAGCGCCTCGCTCGGCGTCGGCGGCGCCCTCGGTCTGCCCGCCGCCGCCCTGATCGCCGAGAACCTCAACTGGCACATGCTGTTCTGGGTTTCGGCCGGTCTGGGCGTCGCCGCGGCGGTGCTGGTGCTGAGCGTCGTGCCCGAGTCGGCGGTGCGCACCGGCGGCCGCTTCGACCTTCTCGGCGCGGTCGGTATGGCGACGGGCCTGATCTGCCTGCTCCTGGCGATCTCCAAGGGTGCCGACTGGGGCTGGAGCAGTGGAACGACCCTGGGCCTGTTCGCGGTGGCGGTCGTCGTCCTGGTCGCCTGGGGCCTGTTCGAGCTGCGTGTCGAGGCGCCCCTGGTGGACCTGCGCACCACGGCCCGCCGTCAGGTGCTGGTGACCAACCTCGCCTCGGTGGCCATCGGCTTCGCGATGTTCTCGATGTCCCTGGTCATCCCGCAGTTGCTGCAACTGCCCGCGCAGACCGGCTACGGACTCGGCAAGTCGCTGCTGGCCTCCGGCCTGGTCATGGCCCCCTCGGGCCTGGTGATGATGGCCGTCGCCCCGGTGTCGGCGATCGTCTCGCGGACCAGGGGCCCCAAGGTGACGCTGATGATCGGCGCGCTGATCGTGGCCGCCGGCTACGGCCTCAACATCGTCCTGATGAGCCAGGTCTGGCACTTCGTCCTGACGTCCTGTGTGATCGGCGCCGGCATCGGCTTCACCTACGGCTCGATGCCCGCGCTCATCATGAGCGCCGTGCCCGCGTCCGAGACGGGCGCGGCGAACAGCCTCAACACCCTGATGCGCTCGATCGGCACGTCGGTCGCCAGCGCGGTGGCGGGTGTGGTCCTGGCCCATATGACCACCGCGTTCGGGTCCTACGCGCTGCCCTCCGAGAACGGCTTCCGCACGGTCCTCGCCATCGGCGGCGGCGCCGCCCTGCTCGGCTTCCTGGTCGCGTCCTTCATCCCGCGCCCGCGCACCGCGGCCCAGGGTGAGCCGTCGGCGTCCGGTGAGCCCGCGCCCGCCGGGGCGAAGGTGCCGTAGGCCCTACGGGTTGCCCATGGGCTCGATGTCGGCCCGTGTGGGATGGCCCCAGATCCGCACCACCTCGTAGTCGGTGAACTCGTGCACGAGCCGGTAGGCGGGCGCGGCGCGCGGTGCCCGGCGCTGGGCGGCGATGAACAGCTCGGCCTCGCGCCGGTCCCGGCGCGGGGTCCCGCACAACTGCCACTCCCGACCGTTCCACAGCTCCGGCAGCCATCGCTGCTGGGGCTGCGGCCGGTCCTCGCGGACGCCGTAGCGGGACGGGGCGGTGGCCGCGGGCTCGGCGGCGCGGCGCGCGTACGAGGCGTACGCCCCGTCGACCTCGGAGCGGCGGGCGGCCCGGCGCCGGGTCTCGCACAGCAGACACAGGTCGGGGGCGCTCTCGTCGACGGGCCCGTTCGGATGCTCGGCGCAGCGGGTGGCGGGCGCGGCCGTCGTGACGGTCTCGTCCAGCAGGTCGAGAGCGCGCCGGAGGTCCGCCTTCATCTCGTGCAGCCTGGCGTCGGGCGTGTCCGCGGACAGCGCCTCGCCATGCTCCCCGAGCAGACGCAGAGCCCGTCCTAGGGCGGTGAGCTGGGCGTGGTTCATGGTGTCCTCCAGCGTAGGACGCCCCGGCCGGTGAGGGAGCCCCCGGCCTCCCCGTTCGCTCCCGCCACCGGTCCCGGGCCCGCCGGCCTCAGTCCCCCGCCCGCTCCAGTGCCGTGCGCAGATGGCCGTCGGACTGTTGCAGGAGGCGGCTCGCCGTGGCGGCGTCGGTGCCGGCGAGGAGGGTGAGGATGGCGGTCTTCACCTCGCCGTCCGCGGCCGTCAGGGCGCGTTCGATCTCGTCGTCCGCGGCGCCCGTGGCCAGGGCGACGATACGGCGGGAGCGGGCGCGGAGCTTGTCGTTGGAGGCCCGTACGTCGACCATCAGGTTTCCGTAGGTCTTGCCCAGGCGGATCATCGTGATCGTCGAGAGCATGTTGAGGACCAGTTTCTGCGCCGTGCCGGCCTTCAGACGGGTGGAGCCGGTGAGGAGTTCGGGGCCGACGACGACCTCGATGCCGTGCTCGGCGGCGGCCGCCAGCGCGCTGTTCGCGTTGCAGGACAGGCCGATGGTCAGGGCGCCCAGGGCGCGGGCGTGCTCCACCGCGCCGATGGCGTAGGGGGTGCGGCCGGAGGCGGAGACGCCCACCACCGTGTCGTCCCGCGTGAGACCGAGGGCGTCGAGCGCTTCGGCCGCCAGCTCCTTCGAGTCCTCCGCGCCCTCGACCGAGGTCACCATGGCCGGGGGGCCGCCCGCGATCAGCCCGACGACCTGGGAGGGGCGCGTGTTGAAGGTCGGCGGGCACTCCGAGGCGTCCAGGACCCCCAGCCGTCCGGCCGTGCCCGCGCCGGCGTAGACCAGCCGGCCGCCGCGCGCCATCCGCTCCGCCACCGCGTCGATCGCGGCGGCGATCTGCGGCAGCCGCTCGGCCACGGCGGCGGGCACGGTGGTGTCCTCGGCGTTCATCAGCCGGGCGATCTCCAGCGTCGGCAGCCGGTCGATCTCCGCCAGCTCGGGGCGGAACGCCTCGGTCGTCAGCGACTCCAACTCGGTGCGCAGCTCGCGGTAGTGGGGCGTGGAGGTCATGAGGGGGCGGCTCTCTTCGTGCGTCGCGGTACGGCTGACCGTGCGGATCCGGGCTTGTTCGGTTCTCGGCTGCGAGCGTTGCGAACGCTACGAGCGATGGGTCCCGCCCCGCGGGCTGTGCCGGTGGGCGAGCGCCTCGTAGGACGCGGCGAGCGCGGGCGCCGCCGTCTCGTACGTCCGCTGTGCCACCCCGACGAACAGGCAGTCCACCACGAGCAGTTGACTGGTCCGGGAGGACATCGCCGCCGGGCGCAGCTCGCTCTCGCGGGCCGTGGAGGTGGTCAGGACGTGGTCGGCGTACTGGGTGACGGGCGCGGCGGGACGGCCGGTGATGGCGACGGTGGTCGCGCCGCGCTCGAAGGCCACCCGCAGCGGCTCGATCACGTCCCCGGTCGAACCCGAGTGGGTGATGGCGATCGCGACGTCCCCCGCGCGCAGCTGCACCGCGTTGGTGACGGCGAGGTGCGGGTCGCTGTGCGCGTGCGCCACCAGACCTATGCGCAGCAGCTTCTGCGTGAGGTCCTGGGCGACCAGACCGGAGGCGCCGATGCCGTAGACGTCGGTGCGACGGGCGGCGGCCAGCGCGGTGACGGCCGCGCCGAGCTGGATGGTGTCGAGGCCGGCGGCGGTGTCGGCCAGGGTCTGCTGCTCGTCGAAGGCGAGTTTGGCGACGACGTCGGCGATGGGGTCGTCCACCGCGATGTCGGTCGTGATGGCGGGCGCGCGCCCCGACTGCTGCTGGGCGGCCAGGCCCGCGAGGGCCAGGCGCAGGTCCCGGTAACCCGGATAGCCCAGCAGGCGGGCGGTGCGTACGACGGTCGCCTCGCTGGTGCCGGTGAGCTCGGCGAGGCCGGTGACCGTGAGGGCCGCGCAGCCGGCCGGGTCGGCGGCGACGGCCTCGGCGACCCGCTGCATGGAGCGGGTCATCGAGGGCGCGAGCGTGCGTACCTTGGCCGCGAGGGCGGCGGGTGCGGGGGGCGTGAGGCCCGGGGCGCCCACGCCTGCGAAAATTTCCTTCACGTCCTGGGTCACACTGTGAAAGGTATTTTCCGTACGGTCACGTGGTCAAGGCCGCGCGCCAAGGCCCCGCAGACCCGGCTCGAACAGTGGCCGCGACGTGGCCGTCCGAGCCTCGTGCCCCGTGCTCCGCGACACGGACGTCAACGCACCTCCTTGCGCGCGCCCCGCAGGACCGCTGCCACCACGCAGCCGAGCGTGAGGACCACGGCGACGGCCAGGGCCTGCTGCGCGTGGTCGGCCGCCGTGTGCCGCAGGAACGCGTCCGGCGCTTTCGTCAGCTCGGTCGGGAGCCGGCGCGACACCCCCGGCAGCGCCCCGAGCAGCGGGAGCGTGAACAGTACGAGCAGCGCGTACCCGACGGTGCCGAGCGTGCTGCGCGCCAGGGTCCCGGCCAGCGCCGTGACCGCCACGGCGAACACCAGGTACACCGAGCCGGTGAGCGCGGTCCAGCCCACGGCCGCCGTACCGGGATTCCCCAGCAGGACGGCCGTCTCGTACCAGGCGGCGAGCAGCCCGGCCAGGTAGCCGCCCACGGCCCCGGCGGCGCTGACCGCGAACCTCGGCACCAGCAGATCGCCGAAGCGCCGGGCGCGTGTCCGGTAGAAGACAGCCAGCGCGGGCTTGGCGTCGATCGAGCACGCGTACGCCGCCACGACGACGGCCACGATGAGGCCGATCCCGAACGCGTTGTTCACGTACTGGGCCACACCGTCCGCCGGGACCGGGGGCGGAAAGACGATCTTCGCCCGCTGGGCCGAGCCGCCGGCGTGGTCCAGCAGCTGCGCGGAGTACCGGGCGAGCAGCGGCCCGGTGAACCCGAAGACCACGAAGACACCCAGCAGCGCGATCAGCCTCTTGGTGCGCAGCAGCCGAAGCCACTCCACCCGCCACAGCGAAAGCTCGTTCACGCCGCACCCGTCCGATCCGCTTCCCGCTGTCCGTGCTCCACGTGCCGACCGTCCTGTCCGTCCTGTCCGTGCCGTCCGCCGGTCAGCGCCAGGAACGCGGCCTCCAGGTCGGCGTCGACCGGTTGGAGGCTGATCAGCGCGGCGTCCGCCGCGGCGATCGCCTGCGGCAGCCGGCGCTCACCGACCGCCGTGCTCGACGCTTCGACGCGCACGGATCCGTCGGAGTTCACCGCCACCGAGGTGACCCACTCCTGCCGCCGCAGCAGTTCGGCCAGCCGCTGCTCGCCGCCCGCGCGCAGGCGCAGCTCCCAGGCCGGCCGCAGGAACCGGTCGATCAGGTCGCGGACCGGCCCCTGGAACAGGAGCCTGCCCCGGTCGAGCACGCCCACCGTGTCGGCGACCCGCTGGACGTCCGCCAGGACATGGCTGGAGAAGATCACGGTGCGGGTCCTGCCGAGACCGGCGACCAGGGACAGCACCTCCGCCCGCCCGGACGGGTCGAGCGCGCTGGACGGTTCGTCGAGGATCAGCAGCTCGGGGTCCAGCGCCAACGCCACCGCGAGGCCCAGCCGTTGCTTCATACCGCGGGAGAAGCCGCCCGTGCGCCGGTCGGCCGCCTCGGTCAGGCCGACCTCGGCGAGTACGGCCGTGACCGGGTCGGGGGCGGTCCCGCCGGTGTCGTGCGCCGGTCCGCCGCGGCGCCCGCGTGCGCCGCGCGCGGCCAGACCGCGGGACTGGCGCACCACCTCCGCCGCGGTGAGCCAGGGTTCGAACTCGGGGGTGTCCGGGCAGACCCCGATCCGTCCCGCGTCGACCGCCGTCCGGACCTCGCCCGCGTCGAAGCGGCGCAGACCGGCCACGATGGACAGGAGCGTCGTCTTCCCGGCGCCGTTCGGGCCCACCAGACCGTAGACACCGCCGCGCGGCACCTCCAGGTCCACGCCGTGCAGCCCCGCCCCGTGCCCGTAGTCGCGCACCAGGTTCGCGGTCACCACGGCCGGCCCGCTCATCGGTCCTCGCTCCGTCCCGCCACCAGGTAGGCGATCGGGCCCACGGGGTTCACGAAGAGGCATGTCAGCACCCAGGCCCAGCGGGGCAGGTGACGGGTGCTCCGGTGCCGTGCGAGGTCGACGAGGCAGTAGACGAGCAGAGCGAGCTCGGCGACCAGCAGGGGTGCGATCGCGGCCCAGGGGACCGCCGAGGAGTTGAGGCTGGAGGCAATCACGGAATGGACTCTCTGTGGGGGTGTCGGAGCGGCCGGGTCACGGCGTCTCGGGCGGGAGGATGAAGAGTCCGCCGACCTTCTCGGCGGTGTCGAAGGCGACCCGGGCCTTCATCTCACCGGCCTCGTAGCGCAGGGGGATGTCCACCACGGTGTGATCGCCGATGCGCCGGACGAACGGTTCGCCCTCGCCGAAGCCCTCGAACGCGCCGACGAGTCCGGCGACGCTCGCCAGCGCGTTGCCCCGCACCTCGTCGGTGAAGGCCGCCAGCACCTCGGCGTTGAAGGACGGCCTGGCGTCGTCCATGCGGCCTTCGAGGACGGCCGTGACGATCTCGAGGGCGCGCTCCGCGGCGTCCGTCATGCGCACTGTCTTGTCCATGAGTTCTCCCGTTCGGGGGTCGATGGGCTTGCCGAACCGCTGGAATGCGGCCTGGCGGGTGACTCCGAGCAGGTCCCCGACCTCCTGCCAGGTGTGGCCCGCGTCCCGGCACTGCTGCACGCAGAGCTTGAGCACCTGTTCCGCCAAGGCGTCGACGTCCTGGGCGTGTCGGATCAGGTCGAGGTAGGCCGGTGGGGCCAACGGGCTGCCCACCGCGGAGGCCAGGGCCGCGGCGTGCTCGGCGAGCCGGGCACTCAGGGAAGCGAGGGGGAGGGAATCGGTCACATGTAAAGGATGCCTTTACATTCAGGGGTGTGTCAAGAAACCCTTTACAGCCCCAGCGGCCCTGGCCCGGGCTCCCGTGAACAGCCCGGCGGCGCACGGGAGATGGAGAGAGCGGGTCCCCGGCGGCGCGGAGTCCGCCGGGGCGTGATCCGTCACCGGTGTCCGGTCCGTGACTTCGGGGTGACAATGGGGGGCATGGAACCCCTCAGCCCCCTGGAGCAGGCCCTGCACGCCGCCCGCGCCCTGGTGCTCGCCGATCTGGTCGCCGGCGAGGTCGCCGACGCGGACGTGGTCTCGCTCGTGGAGGACTCCGTCGTCCAGCGCCGCTGGTGGGTGGAGCAGTGGCCGGAAGGCGCCCAGTACGTGGCGGGTCTGGTCGCGCAGGACGTCCAGGACGCGCTCCTGGAGCGGTACGGCCGCTGGCCGCTGTGCCCGGTGTGCGGCTACGGCGACCCGCACGCGCTGGATGTCGAGCCGGAACTCGGGCCGGACCCGCACTGGGTGTGCTCCAAGGCGGGCGTGAAGGTGGCACCGGTGGGCGCGCTGGCGGAGGCCACCGGCCGGAGCACGACGTCGTGACGGCGCCGCGCCGGGCGGTCGCACCGTGACCCTCTACATCGACCCGCCGTCCTGGCCGGGTCACGGCCGCATGTGGTCCCACCTGGTCAGCGACGTCTCGTACGACGAACTCCACACCTTCGCCGAGGGTTTGGGCGTGCCCCGCCGGGCCTTCGAGCGGGACCACTACGACCTGCCCTCCCACCGGTACGCCGACGCGGTGGCGGCCGGCGCGGTCGAGGTCAGCAGCCGCGAGGTGGTGCGGCTGCTGTACGCGGCGGGGCTGCGCCGCCCCAAGCGCCGTGTTCAGGGCCGCAGTTCGTAGAAGATCTCCTCCTCGCCCTCACGCACGGCGGCGAAACCGGCGCGGGTGACGACGCGTTGGGAGGGAAGGTTGACGCGGTCCACGGTCGCGACCAGCAGCCGTACGTCGTCCCGGGCCAGCGCCCAGCCCGACAGCGCGCGCAGGGCCTCGGTCGCGTAGCCGTGGCCACGGGCGGACACGGCGAGGTCGTAACCCACCTCCGCGCGCCCCTCCTCGTCGGGCACTCCGTGGAAGCCCATCCCGCCGACCGCGCACCCGTCTTCCCTGCGGACCAGCACGAACATCCCCCACTCGGGCCGGTGTGCCCCGGCCTCGTACGCCTTCACGGTCATCCCGGCGGCGTCCCGCGTGCCCTCGTAGGGCCCGCCCTCGGCCCACGTGAACCCGCCGTCACCGCCGGCGCTCAGATCGCGGGCGGCGGCGGGAGTGACACCCTCCAGGGTGAGCCGGTCGGCGGGTATGGCCGGCGGGTTGCTCCAGCGCCACTCGGTGACCGGCGGCCGACCGGGCAGGTCGCCGCGGCCGGTGGCCCACAGCAGCGTCGGCCAGGGTGCGGAGCCCGGCCGGACGTGGGGGAAGAGCCGGGTCAGCACGTCCTCGCACAGCTCGGCGGGCGGCTCGTAGGCCAGGTGCAGGCCGGTCGCGATGTCATGCGTGTGCAGCAGTACCTCGGCCACTCCCATCGCGGCGAATCCCTCGCGGTTCGCGCCGCGGAAGGGGTACGGGTGGAAGGCCCGGACCTCGCGCGGGGTGGTGCGGACGGCGGCGGCGAGCAGGGCGCCGGTCGTCTCGATCACGTCCAGGACGTCCGTGTTTCCGGTGCCCTCGTCGAGGGTGATCTCGAAGGGGACGTAGGCGTTCTGCGCCCGCCCGGCCAACTGCCCGGCGTACGCGATGAGATCGCCCGCGATGTGCTCCGCCGTCCGCCGGCAGCTCCACTCCAGCCGCCCGGCCCTCACCCCGTCCCAGTCCCGGTCCGTCGCCGTCCTCAGCAGCGCCACGGCGTCCGCGACGGCCTGCTCCACCTGCTCCCCGCCCCATGTACGCATACGGCGCAGGGTAGGCGCGGCGGGGCCTCAGGGCGACAGCATTTCCAGCTCCGAGGTGACGTTGTAGCGGGCCGTCGCCTCCCAGCGCTCCGCGCCGTACGGGGTGCGGAACAGGCGGGGCAGGGCGAGGAGCTGCCGCAGGACGGCGGCACGGCCCTCGCGGAAGGCGTCGTTCGGGACGAAGTGGTACTCCTCACGGACGCCGGCCGCGTAGGCGGCGTACGCCGACGGGGACGCGGCGAGGATCGCCAGATCGGCGTCGCACAGCACCTGGCCGTCGCGGTCGTCGTCGGCCGGATCGTGGGTGACGGTGAGGCGGATCAGCCGGGCGGCTTCGGCGGTCTTCGCGTCGGCGACTCCGGCCTCTGGGAGCGCCCGCTCGGCCAGGCGCGCGGACCGCTCCTCGTTCTCGGAGCGCTCGGGCAGGTAGACGGCATCGTGAAACCACGCGGCCAGCCGCACCACGTCCGGGTCGGCAGCGTATTCATCCAGTACGTCGATGTGATCGAGGACCGCGGTCAGGTGCGTGAGCGTGTGGTAGTGCCGCTGCGGCTCCTGCCAGCGCTTGAGCAGGTCGTCGGCATACGGCACCGGGTCGGGACCGCCACCGGGGCCCCGGGCACCCTCCAGGGCGCGGGTCCAGCGGGAGCGCAGGGCATCGAGATCGGCCATACGGCCATTGTCCGGCGGAGCGGGCACGACTTCCGCCGATGTGCACGAGATACGGGATCCACGAGCTCGCGGGCGCCGGGAAGGCTGGGCTGAACATCATCGGGTGACCGGTTCCCGGCCGTGGGTTTGCCGACCGGCGTACTCTGATATTGGACTAGACCTGTCCGCTTCAGGGGAACCGAGGGAAGGGCTCCTATGAGCATGCGTGCAGTCCTGGAGGTGATCGTCCTCGACGTCGAGGACGCGGTCGCCGCTCAGGCCGGAGGCGCGGACCGCCTCGAGCTGGTCACCGACATGGCGGCCGACGGGCTCACCCCGTCGGCCCGTACCGTCGCCGGGATCCGCGCGGCCGTGGACATTCCGCCGCGCGTGATGCTGCGGCTCGCGGACGGATTCGGCGCGGGGGGCGCCCGGGGGCTGGACCGGCTGGTGGGCGTCGCGGGCGAGCTGCGGGCGGCCGGCGTCGAGGAGTTCGTGCTCGGGTTCCTCGATCCGCGGGGCGGGGTCGATCTGGCCGCCGTGGAGCGGGTCGTCGGCGAGCTGGACGGCTGCCGCTGGACCTTCCACCGGGCGATCGACCGTGCCGCCGACCGCGACGCGCTGCGCAAGCGGCTGGACGGGCTGCCGGGGCTCGACACGTATCTGACGGCGGGTGCCGCCTCGGGCGTGGACGACGGGCTGCCCACGCTGATCGCGGAGGCCGCGCGCGGCGGCGAGCCCGGCTACGAGCAGCAGATCATGGTCGGCGGCGGCCTGCGGCTGGACCATGTGCCCGCGCTGCTCGCCGAGGGGATCGACGCCTTCCACATCGGCGGCGCGGCCCGCCCCGGCGGCTGGGACGGGCCGGTCTCCGTCGCGGCGGTCGCGGAGTGGCGCGCGGTCCTGGACGGGGCGGCGGTCCGGCAGCCCGCGGGCTGAGACACGGTGCCCGGACCGGGGTGAGGTGGGTCCGGGGCGGGTAATTCGTACGCCTGGCCCATTCGGACCGGGCACGATGTCGTTCATGACAGCAACGTCCCCTGACCCCACCGGGCTTCCGTATCACCGTATGGCCCGGTACTCACCTCACCACCGCTGGTGGTGGCCGCTGCTCGGCACTGTGGTGCTGGTGTTCGGGTCGGTCCTGGCCACCCTGTTCCTCTACCTCCTCACCGAGGGGATCGGCACGGCCGCCGGTTATCCGGAACTGCCGGACGGTGGCGTCGACTTCGGCCCCGTTCTGGGTACGGGTCTGGATCTGGCGTTCATAGCCGTGGACCTGCCGCTGGTGCTGCTGGCCGTGCTCTGGCTGGGCCGGCGTCCGGCCGGCACGGTGGCCTCCGTCGCCGGTCGGCCGCGTTGGCGATGGCTGGCCTGGTGCCTGCTGGCCGCCGTGCCCCCCATGGTGCTGCTGCCGGTGGTCGCGATCTTCCTGCCGGACGACCAGGGCGACGGCGGAGGGGCCGGCGTGTGGGTGGGGTGGCAGACGTTCCTCGTCTCCCTGGCCATGCTGGTGGTCCTCGTGCCGTTGCAGTCGGCGGCTGAGGAGTACGTGTTCCGCGGCTGGCTGCTGCAGGCGGCCGGTGCCTTCCTCCGTTCCCCGTGGCTCGCGGTGCTGCCGCAGGCGGTGCTCTTCGCGGCCGCGCACGGCTGGGGCACGCCCTGGGGTTTCGCCGATCTCCTGGTGTTCGGTGTGGTGGCGGGGCTGCTGACCATCCGCACGGGCGGCCTCGAGGCGTCCATCGCCCTGCACGCGCTGAACAACCTGCTGGCCTTCGGCCTGTCCGCCGCGTACGTGGACGGACTGGCGTCCGACGAGACGGCGGCGGACGCCACCTGGCAACTGGCCCTCGTCGACATGGCCTCGGTGCTGCTCTTCGCCGCGATCGTGCTGTGGCTGGCACGGCGACGCCGCCCGCAGCACGTGTCAGCCCCGCCTCCCGAGCCGGTCCCGCCCCATTTCCTGCCCTACGCACCACCTCAGGGCGCGTACTGGCCGTACCCGCAGCAGGCGCCAGGTGGGTACGGTCCGTACCCGCAGCAGGCGCCGGGTGCGTACGGGCCGTACCCGGGACCGCAGGGCATGTACGGGCCGTACCCGCAGCCGCCCGGGTCGCAGGGGGCGTACCCGCCGCCGGGCGCACAGGGGGCGTACGCTCCGCCGCCGGGCGCGGTTTGGCCGTACGCGTCACCGCAGGGCAGCCATGGACCGTACGCGCCGCCGCTCTCGAACGGGGCCGTCCCCGGCGCCGCGCCGGCTGGCTCTGCCGGGCCCGGATCCGCCGCATCCGGCGCCGGTGCGCCCAGTCCCGCCGCACTCGGGCCTACCGCGTCCAGCCCTGCCGTGCCCGGCGATCTGCCCGGCCTTGATGGGGCAAGCCATGCCGTGCCCGCCGTCGCGTCCGGTTGGGCCGCGCCCGGCGACGTGCCCAGTCCCGCCGTGCCGCGTCCCGCTGCGCCCGGTGATGCACCGGGCCATGCTGGGTCCAGCCCTGCCGCACCCGGCGACCTGCCCGGCCTTGATGGGGCCAGCCACTCCGTGCCCGGCGTCGCGTCCGGCGCCGTCGCGTCCGGTTGGGCCGCGCCCGGGGACGCGCCCAGTCCCGCCGTGCCGCGTCCCGCCGCGTCCGGCGACGCGCCCGGTTCGGCGGCGCCCGGCGAGGAAACCAGCCCCGCTGCCCCCGCTCCCGCCGACCCGCCCTCTCAGCAGTCCGGTGGCCCTCAGGACAGCTGACCCGGCAGGGGGGCCGTGTGGGTCACGATCAGGCCCGAGACTGCTCGGGTCAGGGCCACGTACAGGCGGCGCAGGCCGGTGCGTTCGTCGGGTTCGCCGTCGACGACGGCCTGGGGCTCGTCGAGGACGACGTAGTCGTACTCCAGGCCCTTGGCGAGTGAGGCGGGGACCAGGGTGAGGCGGGTCTCGGCCGTCGTCTCCTCGCCGGGGGCGAGGTACGGCAGGCCGGCCGCCGTCAGCGCCTCGGCCACGGCCGGGACGCGGGCGTCGGCGGCGATCAGGCCGACCGAGCCCTCGTTGCGCAGCAACTCCTGGCACGCGGAGACCACCTCGGCGTCCCCGGCGGCCGTACGGATCTCGAAGAAGCCGGGGTTCTCGCGCACCGACGCGACGGGGGTGAGCCCGGGGGCGATGTGCGGCAGCAGCCGGGAGGCGTACGTGATGACGTCCGTCGGCACGCGGAAACCCGCCGTCAGCTCCTCGATCAGGCCGTCGGACTTGCCGAGGTGGGCCAGGGCCTCCTCCCAGGTGCGGGTGGCCCACGGCGTGGTGCCCTGGGCCAGGTCGCCGAGGACGGTCGCGGAGCCGGTGGTGCAGCGCCGGCCGACCGCCCGGTACTGCATGGGGGAGAGGTCCTGCGCCTCGTCCAGGACGACATGCCCGAGGGAGTGGGTCCGCTCCACCAGGTCGGCGGCCTCGTCGACCAGTACGGCGTCGGCGGCGGACCACTTGGCCGACTTCACCGACCGTACGGGCCTGGCCCACAGGAGCGTCTTGCGCTCCTCCTCGGTGAGGATCCCGTCCGCGTGCTCCGCGAGGAAGTCCGCGTCCGCCAGCAGCCGCAGCACCAGTTTCGCCGGGTCGACCGGGGGCCAGACCGCCTTGACGGCCGCCTTGACCGCCGCGTTGCGGGCCACCGCGTCCTGCACACGGTCGTCGGGGGCCTCGCCCGCCCGCTCCATCTGCACCAGCACGGCGTGCGCGATCCGCTGCGGCAGGGCCTCGCGGGCGGCGCCGTAGCGGATGCCGCGGTCCAGCAACTCCCGGACGATGTCCTCCAGTTCGTACGCCGGGACGCGCCAGCGCCGCGAGCCGCGCACCACCACGACCGGTTCGGTGGGCATGGTCACGTGGGAGTACAGCGCCCTGCGGAGCACCTCCGCCATCCGGGCGTCGCCCTTGACGATCGCGGTCGCCGCGTCGTCCGCGCCCCGCACCTCCACATGCGCCACCAGATCGCCGACGGTGGCCTGCTGAACGGTCAACTCGCCGAGCGCGGGCAGCACTTGCTCGATGTAGTGCAGGAAGGACCGGTTCGGCCCGATCACGAGGGTGCCGGTGCGGGCGAGCCGCTCGCGGTGGGCGTAGAGGAGGTAGGCGACCCGGTGCAGGCCCACGGCGGTCTTTCCGGTGCCGGGTCCGCCCTGGACGCAGACGGTGCCGGACATCCCGGACCGCACGATCTCGTCCTGCTCGGGCTGGATGGTCGCCACGATGTCGCGCATCGGGCCCACACGCGGGCGTTCGATCTCCTGCTGGAGCAGCTTGCTGGTGGTGGCGGCCCCCGACGGCTCGGCCGGGTCGGACAGGTGCTCGTCCTCGTACGCCGTGAGGTCGCCGCCGGTGTAGCCGAAGCGGCGGCGCAGCCCGACGTCCATCGGGTCCTTCCTGGAGGCCCGGTAGAACGGCTGCGAGACCGGTGCGCGCCAGTCGATGACCATGGGGTCGCCCTCGCCGTCGTGCACGTGCCGGCGTCCGATGTAGAAGCGTTCGCCCTCGGCGCCCTCCGCCCTGTCCGCGCCCGGGGCGTGCAGGTAGTCGAGCCGCCCGAAGAACAGCGGGGTGTCGCTGAGGTCGGCCAGCGCCTTGATGCGCTCGTCGATCTGGCGGGCGAGGACTTCGGCGTTGACCCAGTTCGCGGTGACGTCCCGGATGTCGAGCGACTCCACGTCCTCGCGCATGGCGCGCAGTGCGGCCCGGGAGGCGGACAGGTGGGCGCGCTCGCGGGCGAGGGGGTCGCCGGGCATGTACGAAGACGAAGGCGACGAGGGAGACGCGGGAGACGCGGGAGACGAGGACGACAGGGACGACAAGGGGGTGCCTCCGGAAGGCCTTCGGGGCGGGCGGGCGCCGTGGGGTGGTGCCGTGTGGCTGCGCCGCGCGGCGGCGGGATCTGCCGACCGGTTTCCGTCCGGACGGCGGCGCTCCGTGAGGAGGCGGGCAAGAGGGTGGATTCTAGGGCGCGGCTACGCGCGGAGGCCAACCGGTTTTCCCGCTCCGGGCAGGCCCAGGTGCCGTGATCGCCAGACCCTAGGGGTTCGCGTCCGCCGGACGCAGGGGCAGAGGTCCCTCCAGAGGGGTACTCGGAGGCAGGAAAGCCCGGTCCGTGGACCGATGCCGGTCCTATGCCCCCGGATCCACCATGGAGATATGAGCGCAGCAACCATCCACCCGGCTCCCGCCGCTCGCCCGGCCGGCGCCACGGCTGTCCAGGACGGCCCCCGTCATCACGTAATGGGCGACGCCCTGCACGCCGTCAAGGTGTTCGCGGGCGCCCTGTTCGACGTGGTCGTCCTCGGCGAGTACGGCGAGGAGGCGGGCGTACGCCACAAGTGAGCAACTAGGGTCGGTCCGTGACAGCACGGAAGGTGATGGTCCGGTCACCAGCGGCACTCGCCCTGGCCCTCCTCGTCGTCTCCCTCGCCGCCCTCGCGGTCCTGTTCGCGGTGCAGCGGGTGCAGATGCCCGACGCGGTGGTCTACCAGGCCGAGGGCGCGGCGGTCGTCCACGGCCGCGACCTGTACGGCTTCACGGTCACGCAGGGACGGCTTCCGGCCACGTACCCGCCGTTCGCGGCCCTGCTGTTCGTGCCGGCGGTGTGGCTTCCCGCCGCGGCCCTGAAGGCGGCGTTCTTCGCGGGCAACGCGCTCCTGCTCGCCTGGCTCGTCCACCTCTCCGCGCGGCTCGCCGGGCGCCGGGCCGGGCTGGCGGCGGTGTGCGCCGCGACGGCGCCGGCCGTCTGGCTCGAACCGGTCTTCCAGACCTTCGTCTACGGGCAGATCAACCTCGCGATCGTCTGCCTGGTCCTGTGGGACCTGACCCGGCCGCCCGGAGCCCGCGGCAGGGGTGTCCTGATCGGCGTCGCGACCGGCATCAAGCTCACCCCGGGCCTCTTCATCGTGTACTTGCTGCTGCGGGGGCGGCGCCGCGAGGCGGCCGTGGCGGTGGCCGGGTTCGCCGGGACGGTCGCCGTCGGGGCACTCGTGCTGCCCGCGGCCGGCGTCGACTACTGGACGCGCCGTCTGTTCGAGACCAACCGGGTGGGCAAGCCGTGGATCATCGCCAACCAGTCGCTCCAGGGCCTGGTCGCCCGGCTGCTGGGGGAGCCGTCGCCCGGACTCGCCTGGATGCTGCCCGCCGTCGCGGTGACCGTCGCCGGCCTGTGGCTCGCGTGCCGGGTGCGGCGGGAGCGGTGGGGCGTGCTGCTGACCGGACTGACCGCGCTGCTCGTCTCACCGATCAGCTGGTCCCACCACTGGGTGTGGTGCGTCCCGCTGATCGCCGTACTCCTGGCCGAGGGCCGCCGCGTCTGGGCGGCGGTCACCGTGGTCCTGTTCACGGCCCGCACCCTGTGGATGGTCCCCAACAAGGGCGTGGAGCTGCACCTGTCCTGGTGGCAGCAGCCCCTGGCCTCGCCCTACCCCCTGCTGGGGCTGGCCCTGCTCATGGCGGTGGCGCTGGAATTCCGCAGACGGCGGTCCGGCGGGCCCCGGGAGGGTCAGGCCTCCTCCGCCAGCAGTTCGTCGGCGTCCATGATCCGGTAGGCGTAGCCCTGTTCGGCCAGGAAGCGCTGGCGGTGTGCGGCGAAGTCCTGGTCGATCGTGTCGCGGGCGACCACCGAGTAGAAGTGCGCCTGGTGGCCGTCGGCCTTCGGACGCAGCACCCGCCCGAGGCGCTGGGCCTCCTCCTGGCGGGAGCCGAAGGTGCCCGAGACCTGGATGGCGACCGTGGCCTCCGGCAGGTCGATGGAGAAGTTCGCCACCTTCGACACGACCAGCACGCTGATCTCGCCCTCGCGGAAGGCGTCGAAGAGCTTCTCGCGCTGCGCGTTGGACGTCTCGCCCTTGATCACCGGCGCGTTCAGGTGCTCGCCCAGCTCGTCGAGCTGGTCGATGTACTGGCCGATGACCAGGATCTGCTGCCCGGCGAAGCGGCGGACGATCGCCTCCGTGACCTTCCGCTTGGTCGCCGTGGTCGCGCAGAAGCGGTACTTCTCCTCCGTCTCGGCCGTCGCGTACGCCAGTCGTTCGGAGTCGGTCAGGTTCACCCGGACCTCGACGCAGTCCGCGGGCGCGATGTGGCCCTGCGCCTCGATCTCCTTCCAGGGCGCGTCGAACCGCTTGGGGCCGATCAGGGAGAACACGTCCGACTCACGGCCGTCCTCGCGCACCAGGGTCGCGGTCAGTCCCAGCCGCCGCCGGGCCTGGAGGTCCGCGGTGAACTTGAAGACCGGTGCGGGCAGCAGGTGCACCTCGTCGTAGACGATCAGTCCCCAGTCCCGGGAGTCGAACAGCTCCAGGTGGGGGTAGATCCCCTTCCGCCGGGTCGTCAGCACCTGGTAGGTGGCGATGGTGACCGGGCGGACCTCCTTCCTGGTCCCGCTGTACTCCCCGATCTCGTCCTCGGTCAGCGAGGTCCGCTTCACCAGCTCGTGCTTCCACTGCCGGGCCGAGACGGTGTTCGTGACGAGGATCAGCGTCGTGGACTTCGCCTGCGCCATCGAGCCTGCGCCCACCAGCGTCTTGCCAGCCCCGCAGGGCAGGACGACGACACCGCTCCCGCCGTGCCAGAAGTTCTCCACGGCCTGCTTCTGGTAGGGCCGCAGCGCCCAGCCGTCCTCGCGCAGCTCGATCGGGTGCGCCTCGCCGTCGACGTACCCGGCGAGGTCCTCGGCGGGCCAGCCCAGCTTCAGCAGGGTCTGCTTGATCTGCCCGCGTTCGGAGGGGTGCACGGCCACCGTGTCCGGGTCGATGCGGGCGCCGACCAGCGGAGCGATCCGCTTGGACTTCAGCACCTCCTCCAGGACCGGCCGGTCGGTGGTGGTCAGGACCAGACCGTGCGCCGGGTGCTTGCTGAGGGTCAGCCGCCCGTAGCGGTCCATCGTCTCGGCGATGTCGACGAGCAGCGCGTGCGGCACGGGGTAGCGGCTGTACTGCACGAGGGCGTCGACGACCTGCTCGGCGTCGTGCCCGGCGGCGCGCGCGTTCCACAGGCCGAGCGGGGTGACCCGGTAGGTGTGGATGTGCTCGGGCGCCCGCTCCAGCTCGGCGAACGGCGCGATGACCCGGCGGCAGTCGTCGGCCTGCTCGTGGTCGACTTCGAGAAGCAGGGTCTTGTCCGACTGGACGATCAGGGGACCATTCACACGCAGCGCCCTTTCCATGTGGTCAAACGTCCAGTGTGCCCTATCCGGGGCGGATCACGGCTGGTCGTCCGCGAGCTCGGCGACCCCCGTGACCCGGTGCAGGGGGTAGGTGCGGACCTCGTCCGCGGTGTGGTCGTACGCGGTGACGAAGCCGCCCTCGACGCGGATCGGCGCGATGACGCGCTGGCTGGCGGCGCCCTCGGCGTTGACGTAGCCGATCCACAGGGACTCGCCGGTGAGGACGGCGGCCTGCATGGTGGCGAGGGTCTCGGCGGAGCCGGTGCGGGGCAGTTCGCCGTCCTCCCGGGTGGCCGTGGTCGGCTTGCGCGGGGCGGTCGAGGCCAGGTCGCCCGCCCGGATCGCGCGGATCGCGGCGGACAGCAGCGTGGCGTCCGGGGCGGGCGGGCCCTCCGGGACCGGGTCGGGGGCGGTGCGCGGCGGGGTGCGGTGGGAGTGCGCGCGGGTGATCAGCACGTCGCCCGCCGCGGATTCGGCGGCCGGTGCGTAGCCCATCGCGCGCAGGCCCTCCAGGAGCGTGGCCGGGTCGGCCTGCGCGGCCAGCACGGTCGGCGCGAGGCGGCGCAGGCGCAGCCCGGCGGACCGCTTGTCGGCGAGGATCTCGTTCAGCAGCGCGTCGTCGTCGCAGCGCAGGTACGCCGAGGCCGCGCCGACCCGCAGATGGCCGTGCCGGCGGGCCACGTCGTCGATCAGGTACGCCAGCGGCTGCGGCACCGGCGTACGGGAGTGCGCGGTGAGGAAGGCGTGCAGGTCGGAGGCGGTGCGGCCGGCGTCAAGGGCGCGGCGTACGGAGGCGGGGGTGAACCGGTAGACGGTCGCGCCGCCCTTGGACTCCACGTCCGCGAGCACGCCCAGCGTCTCGGCGAGCGGACGCCACAGGGGTCCGGGCGCGACCGCGGTCAGGTCCGCCTGGAGCAGGACGTGGTCCAGGGGCTCGGGCAGGAGCGGGGCGAGGACGCGGGCCGCGGCGGCCTGTTCGTCGGCGGACGCGGCGGAGGCGGGGGCGGTGGGCGGGAAGGGGGAGACCGGCGTGGTCGGGGACGGGGGTGCCGGGATGCCGGGGATGCCGGGGATTCCTTCCGGCCGGTGGTGCTTGTGGACGGGCAGCTTGTCCCCCGGGCTCGCGGGCGCGGCCCCGGCCGCGTCCGTGGCCGCCTTCGCGCGTGCGGCGGGACCGCGCCCGGCCTCGCCCGCGGGGGTCTTCCCGGGCGCGGGCTCCGCCTCCGCGGGAGCCGGTGCGGACGCGCCGAGCAGCGCGCGCCCGTGCGCGGACAGCGCGCCCCGGCCGGTGACGCCGAGCAGTTCCGCCTCGGACAGCGTCCACCGGGCGAGGCGGCCGCGCAGGTCGTCCTCCTGCCGCGGTTCGCGCGGCGGGTGCTCCCAGCGCAGCCGGGCCAGCACCGACTCACCGGCCGGTGCGGCGCCCAGCGGCAGGCCCGCGAGCAGGGTGAGCACCCGGTGCCGTACTTCCGGCGCCGCCGAGCGGTCGAGGCCGGGGCCGAGCGCCGACAGGGTCCGGTCCTTGGCGTCCCGTCCGCCGATCAGACCCGCGGTCCGCGTGGCCGCCAGCCAGGTCGCCGCGAGGTGGGCCCAGCGTTCGGCGGCGGGCCGCTCCAGCCACTCGTCGTGGGCGGGGGTCGCCGCGTACCGCTCGTCGTCCTCGCCGTCGGAGGCGACCAGACCGGCCGCGTAGGCGAGTTCGACCCAGAAGGCGGCCACCGGTTCGGGCACGTCGAGAGCGACGGCGGTGCGCTTGAGGTCGCGCACGCTCAGACCGCCCGCGCGCAGCACGTTCGGGCCGCCCTCGTCCCAGTCCCGCAGCAGTTCCTCCACGGTGGCCAGGGCGGTGTACGCCTGCCCGGCCGCCGTCGCGTCCACAACCTGTGGACGGTGGGTCGCGGCGGCCTCCACGGCCGGCGGCACCGGTTCGGGCGCACGGTGGGCGCGGCCCGCGCGCAGGTGCAGGGCCGCCTCGCGGGGGAGGACGACGGTTCCGGGAGCCGTGGGCAGCAGCAGCCCGCGGTCCAGCAGCCGGCGCAGACGCGGCGCCGGGTCGGGGGTGACCTGACCGTAGGGCGGCCCCCACACCAGGCGCTCCAGTACGTCGAGGGAGTCGGCGGGCAGCCCGGCGAGCAGCGCGGACATCCGCTCGCGGTCGGTGAAGAGGTCGGTGAGCGAGGCGACGGCGGAGACGGAGTCGTGGGTCGAGGGCAGCCCGGCGGTCGTCACGATCTCCTGGATGCGCCCCGGGGACATGCCCGCCGCGGCCTCCCGCACCGTCGGTCCGAGCCCGGTCGGGGACGGGTGCTGGGGAGACGGCGCGAGCAGCTCGCGTGCCGTGCGCACCAGGCGCAGCCGGTCGTCGCCGCCCCAGACGAGGGCCTGTTCGCGCAGGGTGCCCAGGGCGCGGGGCAGCGCGGCGGCGACGACGGGATCGCGGGCGTCGGACGCCATCAGGTCGAGCAGTTCGCCGTACGTGGCCGGGTCGCCGGCCACCGCGAGGGCCTGGGCCGTCTGCTGGGCGAACCGGTCCAGCCGCTCCAGGGCGCGGACCACCGAGGCGCGGGTCCCGGCGCGGGTGGCGAGCTGGGTGAGGTCGGTCGGGACCGGCGTGATGAGGTCGGGGCGGCTGCGCAGGAGCGCGGCCAGGGAGGCGTCGTCGCGCGCGCGGAGCGCTTCCGCGAGTGAACGCGGGGCCGCCGGTTTCTCATCGCTGCTCATCCGATTCACGGTACCGGGTGAGTGTCGCGCCCGGCCCCGTACAGCGGCACGGGGCACCGCGCGGGAGACGGTACCGTCGTCCAGCGGGGTCATCGGCCAGCCACCCCGGAGGGGCTTCGTGGGGATCGAGAGCGATCAGGTCGTCTACGAGTATCTGAGCCGCGTCGGGGACGTCGCTCAGCAACGCCAGCTGTCCTCGGCCACGCGGATGCGTCTGGTCGCGGAGCTGCGCAACGAGATCGACCGGCGCCGCGCCAAGGCCGCCGTGGACAGCCCCGCCGCCGTCCGCCGCATCATCGACGGGCTCGGCAGCCCCGACGACGTCGTCGCGGCCGCGGGCGGCTCCGGCGGGGGCGGACCGCGGGCGGCGGCCCCGGCCGTGCCCGCGCAGCGTGAACCGGAGGCGGAGCAGGCACGCCCGAAGGGCCTGCGCAAGGTCGTACCGCGGCCGCGTCCGGCGCAGCGGCCGGCGGGCCCCGCGCCGTCCGACGGCCCGTCCCCGCCGCACCTGGCGAGCGCCGACGAGCTCGGCGGCCCAATGGCCGGCTCCGAGTGGTGGCGCCTGGAGCAGGGCCCGTTGGGGAGGGGTGACGACGTGCCCGGCTTCATGGGCGGGGTGGAGATCCCGGAGCTGCTCAAGCCCCCGCCGGCGAAGGAATCCGCCGACGCGGAGCCCGCGCCCGAGGCGGCCGGTGCCGGCGAACCGGTGGAGGCGGCCGAGCCGGAGGCGCCCGCCGGGCGCCGGCGTTTCGCGCTGCCCCCGTTGATGGCGGGCCGGAGCAATCCGCTGCTGCTGCTCGCGGCCGGGCTGCTGGTGGTCGGCGCGGTCCTGGGCAACTGGTACGCGCTGCTGCTCGGCTGGGTCATCGCCTACGCCTCCCGCCGGCTGACCGCCGCGGAGTCCAAGTGGGCCGTCGTCGGCATGCCCGGCCTGGCGCTCGCCGCCTGGGTGGTCTGGCTGTGGGGCCGTACCGACGGCCGCTGGGGCACCCCCATCGCCGAGGGCCACATGAACGACGCGGTCTCCCAGACCTGGCCGTGGGTGGTGCGGGCCGCGGCCGTGCTGTCGGCGCTGTTCCTGGTGTGGCGCTCGCAGCGGCGGACGTAGTCGCGCTCGGCGCCACTGGCACCGGAGATACGCCACAGGCACCGGAGATAGTTGTACGTCACACGGGTCCGGGGTCTCGCGGCTCCGCCTCCTGGGCACAATGACCCGTATGACCTCTCGCCCGCTGACCGTCGGCTTCGACCTCGACATGACCCTCATCGACTCCCGCCCCGGCATCCGCGCCTGCTACCTGGAGCTGTCCGAGCGGACGGGAACGTACATCGACGCCGACCTGGCGGTCACGCGGCTCGGTCCGCCGCTCGCGGAAGAGCTGGTCAACTGGTTCCCGGCCGAGCGCGTGGAGGCGGCGGGGGATCTGTACCGGGAGCTGTACCCGGCGATCGCCGTCTCCGCCACGCCCGCGCTGACCGGCGCCCGCGAGGCGATCGAGGCCGTGCGGCAGGACGGCGGCCGGGCGATCGTCGTCACCGCCAAGTACGAGCCGAACGCCAAGCTGCACCTGGAGCACCTGGGCATCGAGCCGGACGCGGTGATCGGCGACCTGTGGGCCGAGCGGAAGGCCGAGGCGCTGTGCGAGTACGGTGCCCGGGTGTACGTCGGCGATCACGTCGGGGACGTACGGGGTGCCCGCGCGGCCGGCGCCCTGTCGGTGGCGGTGGCCACCGGACCGTGCGACGAGGGGGAACTGCGGGCGGCGGGCGCGGATGTCGTGCTCGCGGACCTGACCGTGTTCCCGGACTGGCTCGCGGCCAACCGCACGCTTTTCAGTCGCTACCGTGAGGCGCCGCGCGCCTGACGGCGGCCCGCCGCGATCGATCGGAGCACGCCCGCACCGGCGATCAGGAAGCCGACGCCCATGAGCATGCTCAGTCCGAACATGTAGGTCGGGAAGGGCTTCGTGCCGAGGAACAGCGGCGCCAACGTCACCGCGGTGGCCAGCGCACCGACGAAGAAAACGATGGCACCTGCACGGACCAGCCGGTCGCCGGCTGTGGCGGAATTCGTTCGGGTATCGTCACGCACGCCACCAAGGATAGTTCCTGGTGCGCGGGCACCCAGAGCCCCGGTTGACCGTGGAGCGGGCGTCGGCGGGACGGTCGGCAACGGTGGACGACCCCGGCATATTCGAACCGGACCGGAGTTTTGCCGCAAGAGGGAACGATTTCGCAATCGCTCCGGACAACAGCCCATAGGGATCACCGAACTGGCCGAAAGATTATGGGACGACCCGCCGACTTCGGCCGCGGCGAACATACGGAGCCATCTCACCGCCCTGCGCCGGGACCTCGACGAGGCCCGGCCGGGTCTGAGCTGCCGGGTGCGGACCTACCGGGGCGGTCAGAGCGGCTACGGGCTGGCGGTCACGCCCCACGAGTTCGACCTGGCACAGTGCACGCTGGCCGCACGGCGTGGCCGGAATCTGCTGCTGCGCGGTGAGGCGGAGCCGGCGGCCGAGGTCCTGGAGGGAGCCCTGGCCTGGTGGCGCGGCCCGTTCGGCCAGGACCTGCCGCCGACGCGGTGGTTCAACGCCCACGTCGCGGGCGTCAACAACGCGCGCTTCGACGCCTACCAGGACCTGTTCACCAGCTGCATCCTCGCCGGTCGCAACGAGACGCTCTCCTACCGGATCGAGAGCATCATCGCCGAAGCGCCCTACCGCCGGCGGCTGTGGGAGCTCCTGGCCGCGGTGCACTGCATCGACGGGGACGCGGCCAGCGCCCTCGGCGCGATCAAGCGCTGCCAGACCCTGTTCGCCGAGGACCTGGGCCTCGACCTGCCGCCCCATGTCGAGGCGATGCGGGCGGCGGCCCCCAGCTGGAACAGCGAGGACGCCCTCCGCCTGGTGGCGGCCCGCACACTGGTCGCCGACAACGGCGAGCGGACGGACCCCGCGGGCCACGGTTCCGCGCTGTCGTAGCGCGTCCGGGCGACGCCCGCGGTGGCCGGCCGGCGCACTCGCGTCCGGCCACCGGCGCCGGTGGATCTCGCGGGCGGCGAACCGTTTCGGACACCGGACGACCCTTCTCGCTGCCGCACCGTCAGGACACCCTGCGCGGGGCGGGTGTCGACGTGTCCGGGGACCGCGGCCGGGAGGGTGCGGTCATGCTGTCGACGGCGGTGTGTTCCGGGGTGGTTCTCAACGCCCGGCCGGTGGCGCGGGGCGTCGCCGCGTGGGCCGTCCGGGTGTCGTCACCGTCCGCGAATACGGGTTGCCGGAGCCGCCCCCTCATGTGCTGAGATATCCCCTGTCTCCCTCGCCCCCGAGCGAGCGCGCCCACGCGGACCGGCCAGGTTCGGCCGACTGGAGTGGGCGGGCTTGACGGCGGGTAAAGAGCTGGGGAGGCTTCGGGACAACGGCAGGCACGAGCGAGCGCTAGATAGCCTGACCTGCGGCAACTGTGGTTCGGCTGACCGGTGAGATGGGGTGCGTGCTTTGCCTACCGGCAAGGTCAAATGGTTCAACGCTGAGAAGGGCTTCGGCTTCCTCTCCCGCGACGACGGCGGCGACGTGTTCGTCCATTCCTCGGTGCTCCCTGCCGGAGTGGACATGCTCAAGCCGGGGCAGCGGGTCGAGTTCGGGGTGGTCGCCGGCCAGCGCGGCGACCAGGCCCTCTCCGTGACGCTCCTGGATCCGACCCCGTCGGTCGCCGCCGCCCAGCGCAAGAAGCCGGACGAGCTGGCGTCCATCGTGCAGGACCTGACCACCCTCCTGGAGGGCGTCGCGCAGACCCTGGAGCGCGGCCGCTACCCCGACAAGACGTCCGGCAAGAACGTCGCCGGACTGCTGCGCGCGGTCGCCGACCAGCTGGACGTATGACCCGACGGGGCTGACAGGACTGGGCCCTGTCGTCGAATTCCCGCCTCGACAGGACCAGGGCCTCTCGTTTGGATCATGCCGGGCTGATCCAAACGAAGGACCCTAGGGAAAAGCGAGCGCGTCCGGGCCGAGGGGCGGTACGAGCCCCTCGGCCGCCGCACGCGTGAGCAGCCCGCGGACCGCCGCGTAGCCGTCCTCGCCGAGGCCGGCGGTGAACTCGTTGACGTACAGCCCGATGTGCTGGTCGGCGACGGCCGGGTCCATCTCCTGGGCGTGCTCCATGACGTACGGCCGGGAGGCCTCCGGGTCGTCCCAGGCCGCGCGTACCGACGCGCGGATCGAGTCGGCGAGCCGCGTCAGCGTCCGCTCGCCCAGCGACCGCCGGGCGATGATCGCGCCGAGCGGGATCGGCAGCCCGGTGGTGCGCTCCCAGTGCTCGCCCATGTCGGCGAGCTTGTGCAGGCCGTAGTTGCGGTAGGTGAACCGCGCCTCGTGGATCACCAGACCGGCGTCGACCTTCCCGTCCCGCACGGCCGGCATGATCTCGTGGAACGGCATGACCACGATCTCGCCCACCCTGCCGGGGACGACGTCCGCGGCCCACAGGCGGAACAGCAGGTACGCCGTCGACTTCTCGCTCGGCACCGCGACCGTACGGCCCGTCAGGTCGGCGTCGGGCTCCTTGGTGAGCACCAGGGGCCCGCAGCCCCGGCCCAGCGCGCCGCCGCACGGCAGCAGCGCGTACTCGCCGAGGACGTACGGCAGCACCGCGTAGGACACCTTCAGCACGTCCAGCTCGCCGCGCTCGGCCATGCCGTTGGTGACGTCGATGTCCGCGAAGGTGACGTCGAGCGCGGGCGCGTCCGGGACGCGGCCGTGGGCGAGCGCGTCGAAGACGAAGGTGTCGTTGGGGCAGGGGGAGTAGGCGATCCGCAGTCGGCTGCTGTCAGGGCTCATGCAATCTTCCAACTCGTGAGGACGGGCGCGAGCTTCCCGAAGCCCTCGGTCAGGGCGGTCAGGGCGTCGCCGATGCGCCAGGCGGCGCGGTCGCGCGGGCCGACGGGGTTGGAGACCGCGCGCACCTCCAGCACCGGGACGCGGTGCGCGGCGGCCGCCTCGGCGACGCCGAACCCCTCCATGGCCTCGGCCAGGGCGCCGGGGTGGCGGGCACGCAGGGCGTCGGCGCGGGCGGCGGTACCGGTCACCGTGGAGACGGTCAGCACCGTGCCGGTACGGGCCGGGGCGGCGGCCGCGATCGCCCGTACGAGCGCTTCGGGCGGACGGTGGGTGACGGTGCCGAAGCCGAGTTCGGTCACCGGCAGGAATCCGTTGCCGGTCTCCGCGCCCAGGTCGGCGGCGGTGATCTCGTCGGCGACGACGAGCGAGCCGACGGGCGCGTGGGGCGCGAAACCGCCGGCGATGCCGGCCGAGACGACGAGGTCGTAGGGGGCGCCGGCGAGCGCGGCGGCGGTCAGGGCGGAGGCGGTGGTCGCGGCGGCGAGGGCGGGGCCGACGCCGGCGGCGATCAGGTCGACGGCGGGGGGTCCGGGGACCCGGTGGAGGGTCGCTCCGGGCAGCGCCGACAGCGGCTCTTCACGGACGGGCCCGGCGAACGCCCGTGCCACCGCGTCCCGTTCGACGGGGACGGCGGTGGCGACGAGGACGCGTGGCGCGGACGTGGTCAGGAGTTCTTCGTGAGCTTGAAGGACCACAGACCTCGCACGTCCTTCTCACCCTCCTTGATGGAGACCAGCGTCGAGTTGCCGCTGGCGCCGTACTGGGCGTTGAAGAAGACGCTGCCCGGGATCGTGCGGTAGGTCTTGGTGCTGGAGTCGGTCAGCGGCTGACCGTTCATCAGGATGGTCCAGCCCGTGTCCGCGATCTTCGGGTCGACCCCGAAGCGCACGGTCTCGTCCGGGTCGACCTTGATCGTCTTGATGTCCTTGGACTTGAGGCACTTGGCCAGGTCGGCGGTCTTGATCGCGTTGCCGTCGTTGTAGCAGTTGGCTTCCGAGCTCACCGAGGAGCTGCCGACGGTGATCGTGGACAGGGGGGTCGGCTTGGAGCAGGCCGAAAGGACGAGCAGTCCGGCGGAAACGGCGCCGGCAGCGGCGACGGCGCGGCGGCGTCGCACGGCGGAATGCAGCGTGGTCATGGCCGAAGGCTATCGGGCGCGCCCGCCTGCCCGCCCACGCGGGGGTGCGGGCGTGGCAGATGGCCGCGGTGCGGGCCTCATGCCACCCGGGGCCGCGTGGTGCCCCCGTGCCGGGCCGAGGCCAGCAGACCACGGACGGTGGGCAGCCATCCGGCGGCCACGAGCCCGGCGCCCACCGACAGGCCCAGCACGCCGTTGAGCGGCAGCACGATGCCGATCGCGCCGCCGAGCACCCAGGCCACCTGGAGCAGTGTCTCGGAGCGGGCGAACGCCGACGTCCGCACCGGCTCGGGCACGTCCCGCTGGATCAGCGCGTCCAGGGACAGCTTGGCCAGTGCCTGCCCGAAGCCGGCGATCGCGGCCAGGCAGGCCACCAGGAAGGCGCCGAAGAAGACCGCGGCCGTGACCGCCGCGCCCAGCACGATGGCGACGACGGTCACGATGATGATCTCGGGCGCGCGCGATCTCAGCCAGGCCCCGACCGCGGTGCCCAGGGCGTTGCCGGCGCCCGCCGCGACGCCCACGATGCCCAGCGAGACCGCCGCGCTCTCGCCGGTCAGCGGGTGCTCACGGAGCAGGAAGGCGAGGAAGAAGATCAGGAACCCGGACAGGCAGCGCAGCGCGGCGTTCGCGGCGAGGGCGTGCGTGACGGCCGTGCCGACGGTGCGCAGGCCGGGACGCTTCAGCGGCTTGCGGCGGGGGCCGCGCAGGTGCTGCTCGTCCGCGGCCAGCAGCGCCCGGTCCTCGCCCTTGGCCGAGTCGACCTTGGGCGGCAGGGCGAACGACAGGAACGTCCCCGCGACGAAGATCACGAAGGCGCCGTAGAGCGGCCAGCGCGCGCCGAGGGCCTGGAGGCCCGCGCCGATGGGCGCGGCCACGCCGGTGGCGAGCAGCCCGCCGAGGGTGACCCGTGAGTTGGCCTTGACCAGGGAGAAGCGGGGCGGCAGCAGCCGGGGTACGACGGCGCTTCTGACCACGCCGTACGCCTTGGAGGCGACCAGCACGCCGAGCGCCGCCGGATACAGCTCCAGGCTGCCGCTGGCGGCGGCGCCCGCGATGATCAGCGCGAGCAGGGCGCGGGCCAGCATCGCTGCGGCCATCGCGGCGCGGCGGCCGTGCGGGAGACGGTCGAGGAGGGGGCCGATCACGGGGGCGAGGACCGTGAAGGGGGCCATGGTGATGGCGAGGTACAGCGCGACGCGGCCGCGGGCCTCGTCGGTGGGGACGGAGAAGAAGACGGTGGAGGCGAGCGCCACCGTGATCATCACGTCGCCCGCGCCGTTCACCGCGTGCAGTTCGATCAGCCGGCCGAGACCGGACTCGCCGGCGCCGTGGGCGTTGGTCGCCCTGCGGATGCCGCGGACCGTTCCGGTCACGGGCAGATGCAGGGCACGCCCGACCGCGCGGACGGACCCGCCGAACCGGCCCGAACCGCTGCCCCGGCTGCTCCCCTTGACCCCCTTGTCCCCACCGACGCCGGTGGTTTTCGGGGGCGTCCTCGCGGCTGCCACCCCGTCATACTGCCCCGGAAACGGCACCGGTAGCGCCATGGCGGCACGGATGCGACCAACCAGACACCCCTAAGGCACCCACCCGGCCCCGGCAGTCCCCACCCCCGACACCTTGACGCGACCCCGCTTGCGGGGACGGGGTGTTTTCGGACCCCGGACTTCGTCGCGCTTGCGGTGGCGGGGTGTTTTTCGGGCCCCGGGCTCGGTCGCGGCTGCGGCGGCCCGGGCCGGTGGATTGCCTTGGTCGCGCGCCGGGCGTCTCAGGGGGAATGGTCCGGCTGCGGCTGTCCCCGGCGTGCTGGACCCGGCCGCGGCCGGTGTCCGGGCGGGCTCGGTGCGGGTGCCGTGGTCTCCGCGGCGGCCGGGCTCCGGGCGTGGTCGGGAACGGGCTCGTGGCTCCGGTGGTGGGTTTGTCGGGGCGTGGGCCGGTGTTGGCGTGGTGGGAAAGTTCTGGTGCGGCGCGGTGAAGACAACGTCGGTGTAGGCCGAGCGGCGACGAGAAGGTAGCGTGCGTAGCGCGCCGTGGCGAACGTTCTCGACCGCGCGCCTTACGGGCATACCGCAGAATGGATGACGTAGGTGCGCCCGAGCGCGATCGGGCGCGGACGTCGACGCGGTCCCAGGGTCCGCTCCGTCCGCCCCGCCGCCTTCAGGCCGGCGCACCCGAGAGACGGCGTAGGAGAGAAGCGATACCTGTGAGCGCAGCGACCACGCGAAGCCGCACCCCCGACCGCCTGTGCGCCGAGGCCGTCGACCTCGCCCGGGCCGCGGCCGAGGAGGCGGCCGCGCCCGGTGTCGTCGGCGAGCACGCGGGAGTGCTTTCCGAGGGCGACCGGGTCGTCACGCACTTCTTCGAGTGCAAGGAGTTCGGATACCGGGGCTGGCGCTGGGCCGTCACCGTGGCCCGCGCGTCGCGCGCCAAGATCGTCACCCTGGACGAGGTCGTCCTGCTGCCCGGACCGGACGCGCTGCTCGCGCCCGAGTGGGTGCCGTGGAGCGAGCGCCTGCGCCCGGGCGACATGGGCCCCGGCGACCTGCTGCCCACCGACGCCGAGGACCTGCGGCTGGAGCCCGGCTACTCCGGCGAGGACGAGCCCGTGCCGAACGCCGCGGTCTCCCAGGAGATGGCCGACCTGGCGGAAGCGGAGGACGCCGAGGTCACGGCGGGCCCGCCGAGGAACCTGTCCACCGTCCCGTCCCGCGGCTCGATCTCCGCGCTCGCCCAGGAACTGGGCATGCGCCGCGCCCGCGTCCTGTCCCGCTACGGCCTGCACGTCGCCGCCGACCGCTGGGAGGAGGGCTTCGGCGCGAAGACGCCGATGGCCCAGGCGGCCCCGGCGGCCTGCGTGAGCTGCGGCTTCCTGGTGCCGATCGGCGGTTCGCTGGGCCAGGCCTTCGGCGTGTGCGCCAACGAGTTCTCCCCGGCCGACGGCCATGTGGTCTCCCTGACGTACGGCTGCGGCGGCCACTCCGAGGCCGCGGTGATGCCCAAGCCCCCGCAGCCGCCCCCGCCGGTGATCGACGAGACGCGGGTGGACCCCTTCCCGCTGCGTCCGGCGCAGGACTCCGGCTCGGTGCCGGTGACCGGGGACGACGAGACCGCCGAACTGGGGCACTCCTAGGACCTGCCCCGCGACCAGGACCCGCCCCGCGACCGGTCCGGACCGGTCCGTCCGTCCGTCGGGCGAATGGCCTCTCCCACGCGCGGTACCTTCGTCGTCACGCCGATGAGGAGAGTGAACGTGAGCATGTTGGTGCAGCCGTCCGCCGGAGGCGATCCGTTCGGGACCGCGCGCCTGCGGCGCGGTGTGCTGGACGCCTGGGCCACCAGCCCGGCCCGGTTCCGTGAGGACGCCAACGCGGAGGAAGACCTCGTCCTCGGCGGCTACCGGGACCGGCTCGTCGTCGAGCTGGCGCAGAACGCCGCCGACGCCGCCGCCCGCGCGGGCGTGCCCGGCCGGCTGCGGCTCACCCTGCGCGACGGCGTGCTGCTCGCCGCCAACACCGGCGCCCCGCTCGACGCGACCGGCGTGGAGTCCCTGGCCACGCTCCGGGCCTCCGCCAAGCGCGACGCCCGCGACAGCGCCGTCGGCCGCTTCGGCGTCGGCTTCGCCGCCGTCCTCGCCGTCACCGACGAGCCCGCCGTCGTCGGCCGGCACGGCGGTGTCCGCTGGTCGCTGGCCGAGGCCCGCGCGCTGGCGGAGGACACCGCCCGGCACAGCCCCGGCCTCGGCGACGAGATCCGCCGCCGCGAAGGACACGTACCGCTGCTGCGGCTGCCGTTCGCCGCCGAGGGCACCGCGCCCGACCCCTACGACACGGTCGTCATCCTGCGGCTGCGCGACGCGGCCGCCGCCGACCTCGCCGAACGCCTCCTGCACGCCGTCGACGACGCCCTGCTCCTCGCCCTGCCCGGGCTGGAGGAGGTCGTCATCGAGATCGGCGACACCGCGCCGCGCACCCTGCGCCGCCGCACCGACGGCGCCCTGACGGTCGTGGAGGACACCCGCGAGGGCACGACCCGCTGGCGTACCGCGGGCGCGCACGGCCCGCTGACCCCGGAACTCCTCGCCGACCGCCCGGTGGAGGAGCGCCTGCGCCCGCACTGGTCGGTCACCTGGGCCGTCCCCGTGGACGCCGACGGCACCCCGGCCGGCCCCCGCACCAGCCCCGTCGTCCACGCCCCCACCCCCAGCGACGAACCCCTCGGCGTGCCGGCCCTGCTCATCGCCTCGTTCCCGCTGGACAGCACCCGCCGCCACGCCGCGCCCGGCCCGCTCACCGACTTCCTCGTGCAGCGCGCGGCCGACGCCTACGCCGAACTCCTCGCCGACTGGCGGCCGGTGGCCGAGGGCGTCATCGGCCTCGTGCCCGGCCCGCTGGGCAAGGGCGAACTGGACGGCGCGCTGCGGCAGGCCATTCTCGACCGGCTGCCGCGCACCTCCTTCCTGCCGCCCGCGGTCGTGGCCGCCGCCCATCAGGACGACGACTCCGACCTGCCCGAATCCCTCCGCCCCCGGGACGCCGAGGTGGTCGAGGGCGCGGGCGCCGACACCGTGCGCGTGCTCGCCGAGGTGCTGCCCACCCTGCTGCCCGCCGGACTCGAACGGCGCGTGGAGCTGCGCACGCTGGGCGTGGCCCGCCTGCCGCTGACCGACGCCGTCGACCGGCTGGCCGGCCTGGAGAAGGAGCCCGGCTGGTGGCGGCGGCTGTACGACAGCCTCGCGGGCGTCGACCCCGACCGCCTCTCCGGGCTGCCGGTGCCGCTGGCCGACAGCCGTACGACCATCGGGCCCCGGCAGGTCCTGCTGCCCGTGGCCGGTGCCGCCCTCACCGACCCGGAGGTGCTGGCCCGGCTCGGTCTGAAGGTCGCGCACCCGGACGCCGTGCATCCCCTCCTGGAGAAGCTCGGCGCCCTGCCCGCGACGCCGCGTGCCGTGCTCACGACCCCGCAGGTGCGGGCCGCCGTCGCCGCCTCCCTCGACGAGGACACCGGTGGATGGGACGAGGACACGCCGGACGCCGAGGAACTCGCCGACACCGTCCTCGCGCTGGTCGGGGAGGCCGGACTCGAACCCGGTGAGGAGCCCTGGCTCGGCGCGCTCGCCCTGCCCGACGAGGACGGCGAACTCGCCCCGGCCGGCGAACTCGTCCTGCCCGGAAGCCCGTTCGCCCGTCTCATGCGCGAGGGCGAACTCCCGGCGGTGGACGCGGAGCTGGCCGGGAAGTGGGGTGAGCAGCCGCTCGCCGCGTGCGGTGTGCTCGCGAACTTCGCCCTGGTGCGGGCCACGGACGTCGTCCTCGACCCGGACGAACTCGATCCGCGTGACGGGGACTTCCCCGAGCCGGACGACCCCGGGCTGCTCGACGCGGTCGACGTGTGGTGCGAGGACCTGCTCGACCGGTTCCCGGACACGCCCGTGCCGCCGGTCGCCACCGAGATCGTCGCCGTGCGCGACCTGGACCTCGTCGACGACGACCAGTGGCCCCGGGCCCTCGCGCTGCTCGCCCGGCCGCCGCTGCGGGACGCGCTCACCCAGCCGGTGCGGATCCTGCTGCCCGACGGCACCCACGAGATCGTCCGGCCGTACACCGCCTGGTGGCTGCGCGGACACCCGGTGCTCGGCGGGCGCCGCCCGGCCGGTCTGCGCGCCGCCGGGTCCGACCCGCTGCTGCGCGGCCTGTACGAGGAGGCCGACGCCGCCGGCTTCGACGACGAGCAGGTGCTGCGGGCACTCGGCGTGCGCACGAGCGTCGCCGCCCTGCTGGAGGAACCGGGCGGCGCCGCGGAGTTGCTGGAACGGCTCGCCGACCCGGAGCGTCCCGTGACGTCCGCCCAACTGCACGCCCTGTACGGCGCGCTGGCCGAGCTCGACCCGGAACAGGTGACCCTGCCGGACGAGGTGCGGGCCGTGGTCGACGGCCGGGTGGAGGTCGTGGACGCCGCCGATGCCGTGGTGTGCGACTCCCCGGACCTGCTGCCCTTCACCGAGGGTGTCCCGCTGCTGCCCGTACGGCCCGCGCTGGCCGACGAGTTGGCCGAGCTGTTCCAGGTGCGGCGGCTGAGCGAGTCCGTCACCGGCGGGATCGACTCCGAGGGCGCCGAGCACGACGTACCGGAGCCGGTGCGGGTGCTGCTCGGCCCGCGCACCCCGCGCACCTACGTCGAGCACGAGGAACTGGTCGTCGACGGAACCGCGCTGGACTGGCGGCTGACCTCCGACGGTGTCCTGCACGCCGCCACCCTGGAGGGCGTGGCCGCCGGCCTCGCCTGGGCGTCGGGCCAGTGGCCGCGCCGCTTCGAGGTCGCGGCACTTCTGGAGGACCCGTCCCGGACGGAGGAACTGGCCCGGGACCGCTGGTTCGACTGAGACGCCCGCGCCGCGCGGCCGCGCCGTGACAAAGCGGACGGCTTCCCGCGGCGGGTCGCGCCACCTCGAACCAGACCCGTATACCAAATAGTCGCGCTTCCCGTGGGACACTGAGGGCATGGCAGGGTCTGGGGAGTTCCAGCCGGAGTCCGAGCGGGTCACGCGGCAACTCCGGGACGACATTCTCGATGGTGTTCGCAAGCCCGGGAGCAAGCTCGTCGAACGCGAGCTGGCGGCGCAGATGGGCGTGAGCAGGGTGCCCGTCCGCGACGCTCTGCGCGTGCTCGTCGCCGAGGGTCTGGTCACGCCGAGGCCACGCACCTGGGCGGTCGTCCGGGAGTTCACGTCATCGGACATCGCGGATCTGAACGAGGTCCGCGGGGCCCTGGAGGCCCTGACCTTCCGGCTCGCCGCTCAACGGCGCCACCGCGCCGGCCTCGACCGGCTCCGCTCCCACCTGCAGGAAGAGCTGAAGGCCGCCTGTGCGGGGGACGGCGTACGCGCCCGGCGTGCGGCGGCGGACTTTCATGAGACCGTCACATCGATGGCCGCCAACGAGCTGCTGAGCGAGCTGGAGAGCACCTTCCGCAGCCGGATGCGGTGGCTGCTGGGACAGCACGACGACCTCATGGCGATCGCGCGGGAGCACGAGGCCCTTTACGCCGCGATCGCGGACCGGAACGTCGCGCTCGTCGACGAACTGGTCGCCAAGCACCTGGAGAACAGCCGGCACGCGATCGTCGCCCACCACGGGTGATCCGTGCGGCTGGACGGCCAAGGGCCCAGCCCTCGCGTTTCGGTATACCATTTTTGAATGGCTGATCTGATACTGACCAATGTCCGACCCCGGGGCATGAAGGCCGTCGACATCGTCGTCTCCGGTGGGGAGATCCGCGATCTGGTGCCCGCCGGTGCCGCGAGCGAACCCGGCGAGCGGTTGGACGGCGGCGGGCTGCTCGCCCTGCCCGGCTTCATCAACGCACACGCCCACGTGGACAAGAGCTGGTGGGGCCGGCCGTGGGTGTCCTACGGCGGCGAGCCGACCACGCTGGGCCGGATCGCGCACGAACGAGCCGAGCGGGACGCGCTCGGCATTCCCAGCGTGGCCAACAGTCTCACGGTGCTGCGGGAGTGCCTGCGGCACGGCGTCACCGCGGTGCGCAGCCACGTCGACGTCGATCTCGGAGTCGGCCTGCGGGGGATCGACGCCGTCCGCGAGGCGGTGGACGCACTCGGCGGCGCGATCGAGGTGGAGATCGTCGCGTTCCCGCAGGACGGGGTGGTCCGCCGACCCGGCGTCCTGGAGCTGCTGGACCAGGCGGCGGCGAACGGTGCGGCCAGTATCGGCGGACTCGATCCGGCGGCGATCGACCGCGATCCGGTGAAGCAGCTCGACGGGCTGTTCGACATCGCCGAGCGGCGCGGGGTCGGTATCGACATCCACCTGCACGACGGGGGCGCGTTGGGCGCCTTCCAGTTCGAGCTCATCGCCGACCGCACTCGCCGCGCGGGGCTGCGGGGGAAGGTCAACGTCTCCCATGGCTTCGCCCTCGGGGAGCTGCCTCCGGAGCGGCAGGCCGAACTGCTCGACGAGCTGGCCGAGGCAGGTGTCTCCTGGTCGACGGTCGCCCCGGTGCGCGTGGCGCCACTGCCCTGGCGCGGGATGCGGGACCGTGGGATGCCGGTGGGTCTTGGCACCGACGGGATCCGCGACCTGTGGTCGCCGTTCGGCGACGGCGATCTGCTGCGCGTGGCCCTGGATTTCGCGCGGCTGCACGGTATGCGGACCGACGAGGACCTCGCCTACGCGGTGGAACTCGCCACCACCCGCGCGGCGGGCTTCGTGCACCGGGGCGTCCACGACCTCGCGGCGGGCGCACCCGCGGACATCGTGCTGATCGACGCCGAGAACGTGCAGGACGCCCTGATGCGGGCCCCTCGGCGTGAACTCGTGATGTCCGGCGGACGCGTGGTGGTCCAGGGCGGCGAGCTGCTGGTCTAGGACGGCGGGTCCGGACGTATCGCCCTGAGAGGTTCCCACCTCTCAGGGCGATGACGTGCGCGGGCTCAGTGGCGTACGAGGGCCAACTGGTCGGCGACGACGGCGCCGTCGTGCAGGACGGTGCGGTCGGTGCCGCGGTCCATCACCGCGCTGGCCGGCGTCTCGCCGTCGACCAGCAGCAGGTCGGCACGGTCGCCGACGGCCAGACCGGGCCGGTCGGCGACCCCGGCCGGCCGGGCGACGTCGTGGCTCATGATCGAGGCGCCGCCGACTGTCGCGACCGCCAGCGACATCTCGATCAGCTCGTCACGGCGGAAGTTGTTGGTGAAGGCCAGCTGCCAGGTGCGGTCGAGCATGTCGCAGTTGCCGTAGGGGCTCCAGTAGTCGCGCTGCCCGTCCTCGCCCAGGCCCACCCGGACGCCCGCCTCGGTCAGCGCCACCAGCGACAGCTGCCCGCGGTCCGGCGGCGCCACGGTGGCCATCGCGACGTCCAGCTCGGCGAAGTCGTCGATGATGCGGCGGCTCACCGATTCGGAGATCGAACCCAGCTCGTAGGCGTGGGACATCGTGACCTTGCCCTGCATGCCCAGCGCCCGGGTGCGCTCGAGCACCAGATCGGTGGAGAACACCCCGAGATGACCCGGCTCGTGCAGATGGATGTCCACCTCGACCTGGTACTTCTCGGCCAGTCCGAACACGACGTCCAGGTGCCCCTTGGGATCCCGGTCGAGGGAACAGGGATCGATGCCGCCGATCACCTCGGCGCCCGACTTCAGCGAGGCCTCCAGGTAGTCGACGGTGCCCTTCTCGCGGAGGATGCCCGCCTGCGGGAACGTCATGATCTGGACGTCGGCCTGCCCGGCGAACCTCTCCTTGGCGGCCACGACGGCATCGAACTTCTCCAGCTTGCAGTCCACGTCCACCTGGGCGTACGACCGCACCCGGGTGGTTCCGCGGGCGATCATCCGCTCCAGCGTGCCGGCCACCCGCTCCTCGAGGGGAACCTCCGCGGCGCGCCAGTTCTGCCGGTCGTTGAGCATCATCGTCCAGACTCCCGGGCCGCCGGTGTGCGGCCGGAACGGCAGGCCGATCCGGGTGGAGTCCAGGTGCACGTGCACGTCGCTGAACGACGGCAGCACCAGCCGGCCGCGGCCCTCCACGACCTCACCGGCCGGCCGCGCGGCCGGGTCGTGCGGGCGGATCGCCGCGATGCGATCGCCGGACAGTTCGACGTCGCTGCGCTCGCCACCCCACGGGCGGACGTCACGGATCAACACGGTTGTCACCTCTCTGTTGCGCGGTTCTGCCGCGCGGTACGGCGGTTCACAGGACGCGGCCCGGCTCACCCGGCCGTCGTGGCCAGGGCCTCGGCGGCGAGGTCGGTGTGATGGCAGGCGATGTCGCCGCTCGGCACGCTGCCGGCGCACAGCTCCCGGCGCTGCGGGTCCAGCCGCGGATGCACCGGACACCGGGACTGGAAGACGCAGCCGCGCGGCGGGTCGGCCGGGCTGGGCAGGTCGCCGGACAGCCGGATCCGCCCGCTGCGGTCGGCCGCCGGGTCGGGTTGCGGGACGGCGGACAGCAGCGCCCGGGTGTAGGGGTGCCGCGGAGCGCCGAACACCTCTTCGGTGTCGCCCTGTTCCATGATCCGGCCCAGGTACATGACCGCGATGCGGTCGGCGAAGTGCTTGACCACGGACAGGTCGTGGGCGATGAAGAGATACGCCACCCCGGTGTCCCGCTGGATGTCCTCCAGCAGATTGATCACCTGGGCCTGCACCGAGACGTCCAGCGCGGACACCGGTTCGTCGCAGATGATCAGCTGCGGGTCCAGGGCGAGCGCGCGGGCGATGCCCACGCGCTGCTTCTGGCCGCCGGAGAACTCGTGCGGGAAGCGGTTGTAGTGGTCGGGCCGCAGCCCCACCCGGTCCATGAGGTCCCGCACCTTGGCCTTGACGCCGCCGGGCGGCGTGATCCGCTGGGCCAGCAGCGGTGCGGCGATCGCACTGCCCACGGACTGGCGCGGGTTGAGCGAGGACGACGGGTTCTGGAACACCATCTGCACCCGGCGCCGGTACTCCTGGAGGTCCGACCGGCGCAGTTCGGAGATCTCCCGGCCGTCGAGCCTGATGCTCCCGGACGAGGGCTCGAGGAGTCGCATGAGCAGTCGGCCGGTGGTCGACTTGCCGCAACCGGACTCTCCCACCAGCCCCAGGGTCTGCCCGGCCTCGACCGAGAAACCGACCCCGTCGACGGCTTTGATCACCCCGCCGGCGGACCGGAAGGCGCCGGAGCGGATCGGGAAGTGTTTGGTGAGGTCGGTGACCTCCAGCAGCGACGTCATCGGACCACCTCTCCGGCCGGTTCCAGGGTCTGCAGATGGCACCGCGACGGGTGCCCGACGGGACCGGTCAGCGTCGGCCTGCGGGTGCCGCAGGCGCCGTCGGGCACCAGGTGCGTCTTCGGGCAGCGGTCCGCGAACAGGCAGCCCTCGGGCAGGGCCAGCAGCGACGGCGGGAAGCCCGGGATCGGGCTGAGCCGCTCGGACCTCCCCGCCAGCGACGGCATCGAGGCGAGCAGCCCCTGGGTGTAGGGGTGCCGCGGGTCGCCGAACAGGTCGGCGACGGTCGCCTGCTCCACGCACACCCCGCCGTACATCACCACGACCTGATGGCAGACCTCGGCGACCACGCCGAGGTCGTGGGTCACCAGGATCACCGAGGACCCGGTCTCGGCCTGGAGCTCATTGAGCAGATCGAGGATCTGGGCCTGCACGGTGACGTCGAGCGCGGTGGTGGGCTCGTCGGCGATCAGCAGCTCGGGTTCGCAGACCAGCGCCATGGCGATCATGGCGCGCTGCCGCATACCGCCGGAGAACTCGTGCGGGTACGCCGAGTAACGGCGCCTGGGGTCGGGAATCCCGACCCGGCCGAGCATGTCGACGGCGACCGCCGCCGCGGCCTTCTTGGACACGGTGTTGTGCACCCGGTAGGCCTCGGCGATCTGCGCCCCGACGGGATAGAACGGGTGCATCGCCGACAGCGGGTCCTGGAAGATCATCGCGATCTTCTTGCCGCGGTAGGCGCGCATCTGCGCCTCGGTCAGCGGGTTGAGGTCCTTGCCGCCCAGGAGGATCTGCCCGGTGACGGTGGCGGAGGTGTCCTTGAGCAGTCCCATCAGGGCCTGGCTCGTGACGGTCTTGCCGGAGCCGGACTCGCCGACGATGCCGACGGTTTCCCCGCGCGCCAGGGTCAGATCCATCCCGTTGACCGCGTGCACCACGCCGTCGTCGGTCGGAAAGCTCACCCGCAGATCGCGGATGTCCAGCAGGGGCGCGGCTTTGGGCGTGGTCATCAGGCAACCCTCACTCGCGGGTCGATCACGGCGTAGGTGGCGTCGACCACGACGTTGGCGACGATGATGAAGAACGCGGCCATCATGGTGATGGCCATGGTGACCGGAAGGTCGCCGGCCTGGGCGGCGTGCACCGCGGTGAATCCGACGCCCGGTACCGAGAAGATCTGCTCGGTGAGGACGGCGCCGCCCAGCAGGGTGCCGATGTCAAGACCGAGCATGGTGACCACCGGAGTGATGCCGGCCCGCGCACCGTGCTTGAACACGATGATCCGCCGGGACAGGCCCTTCGAGCGCGCGGTGCGCATGAAATCCTCGCCGAAGGTCTCCAGCATGTTGCCGCGGGTGACCCTGATGTACTGCGCGCTGAACAGCACCGCCAGCGCCACCCAGGGCAGCAGGTAGTTCAGGAACCAGCCGCCCGGACCCGCGGCGCCGAACGGTGAGGTGATCGCGTTGGTGGTGAACGGCAGCAGGTGCACCGTGCTGACGAAGAACAACAGCAGCAGCAGGCCGGTCACCGGAATGGGCAGGGACACCCCGACCGAGGCGGCGCCGACGACGAGCTTGTCGGTGAACCGGCCCTTGCGCAGCGCCGCCAGCAGGCCGAGGCCGACGCCGACGACGCTCCACAGCACGATCGCGCCGCTGGCCACCGACAGGGTGTAGGGCAGCGCCCGCCCGATGATCGCGGTGACGTCCTCGTTGGTCTGGAACGACTTGCCCAGACACGGCCAGGAGCACAGCGTCTCGCTGCCCGGCGCGCCGACCGTGCGGCTGCCGACCAGACCCGACATGTAGTCGAAGTACTGGGTGAGGAAGGGCTTGTCCATCCCGAGCGCGACCCGGGCCTCGGCGATGCGCTGCGGGGTGCACTCCTGACCGCAGGCCGCCGCGGCCGGGTCGGCCGGGCCCAGTTGGAACAGGCTGAAGGTCACGAAGCTGATGACGAACAACAGCAGGATCATCGCGACGAATCGCCGCGTCAGAAATCTGGTCATGGGCGCGACCCGTCGGCTCGGGATGGACTCACCGTTCTACCTCTTTTGTGACGGGGTCTCAGTGCTGGACGCCGATGATGGACAGGTCGATGCTGCCGAAGAAGTAACCCACCTGCGCGTTGCGGACCTTGGAGCCGACCACGCTGCTGGTGTAGCTGCGCACCAGCGGAACCAGGGGGTAGCTCTGCATGGCCTGGTCGAACAGGGTCGCCCACTTCCTGCCGAGTTCCTCGCTGGACCCGTTGGTGCCGCGCAGCTCGTACATCGCGCGGGAGATCTTCGGGTCGTAGTAGCGCGGGATGTTGGAGAAGCCGAAGGTCTTGCCGTCCACGCTCGGGCCCAGGTTCGGGTCGACGGTGGTGCGCACCGAACCGCTGTCCGCGCCACCGCACCAGCCGCTGCGGGCGATGTCCGGCATCTGGTCACCGGCCAGCACGGTGTAGTAGTTGGCGGTCGGGATCGGGCGCAGTTGCAGGTCTATGCCGAGCTGCTTGAAGTTCTGCTGCAGCACGGTGCCGACGTTCTTGTACCGGGGGTTGGCGTCGGCGTAGCCGTACACCAGCTTCTTGGGGTACGTCTTGCCCGCCAGGAGCTTCTTGGCCTCGTCCAGCTTGGGCTTGCCCGTCGGGTCGAGGTCGGTGTGCTGCTCGACGTATCCCCGCTGGGCCGAGTTGATGTACGACTGGGTCAGTTTGCCGAACCGCTCGCCGCCGTACTGCACCTGGACGGCGCTCCGGTCGATGGACAGCGCGAGTGCCTTGCGGACGTCGGGGTCCTTGATCGTCTCGGTGTTGAAGTCCAGCACGTCCGTGCAGCCCAGCAGGCCGCCCGCGGTGCGCTTCTCGACGTCGGGCTTGTTGAGCTCGGCGGCGTCGGAGGCCTGGAGGCCGCCGTTGCTGTCCAAGGTGACGGCCGTCGGGTCCGAGTCGGCGAGCAGCTGCTGGCTGATGGTCGCCTGGGCGGTGGACAGGGTGAAGGTGAACGTGTCCGGCAGGGCGGTCCGGTTCGGGTCGGTGGCCGGGTTCCACTGGTCGTTGCGGACGAGCTTCATCGAACGGCCGCGGTCGTACGACTGGATCTTGTACGGGCCCGACGAGACGGGGTGGTTGGTGTAGTCGAGCTTGGTGTCCTCGGCCTTCGGTACCGGCGCCGTGTTCGACCGGGAGGCCAGGGCGGGGAACTCGGCGAACGGCTGCTTGAGGTGGAAGACGACGGTGCGGTCGTCCGGGGTGTCGATCGCCTTGAAGTCGCCCCCGGAGTACGGGCCCTTGTAACTGTCGTCGGCCAGGGCCGCGTTCAGTTCCTGCGGTGCCTGGGTGTAGACGTCGCGGGCGTAGGTGCGCTCGACTCCGTACTTGATGTCCTTGCTGGTGATCGGCGTGCCGTCCTCGAACTTCAGCCCCTTCTTCAGGGTGTAAGTCCAGGTGAGGCCGTCGGCGGAGGGCTTGCCCAGGTCGGTGGCGAGATCCGGCACGATGGTCGGCGGCTTGCCGGCGGTCTCCTTGGCCATGGTCAGGGTGCGGTAGTACAGCTGCCCCACGTTGGCGGTCTGCACGTAGTTGCTGTTGCCGGGGTCCAGCGTCTGGAAGTCCGAGGACATCAGGACGTTGATGTTCCCGCCCTTGGTGGTGTAGCCCTTCCCGATCTCGACCGGAGCGTAGGCGTCGGCTCTGGGACCGGAGCCGGAACCGGGGGCGGGCTTGGATCCGCCGCAGGCGGTCAGGGTCAGCCCTGCACTCACCGTCAGGGCGATCGCCGCCATGGTGCTTCGTTTCACTGCGTCTCCTTGAGGGTAAGGAAGGGGTGGCGCGCGTCGGGGGAGGACGGCGCGTCGGGGGAGATCAGCTTCGGGAGGACTTGGGGTCCAGCGCGTCCCGGACCGCGTCGCCGAGCAGGTTGAACGCGAGCACGGTGATCACCAGTGCTCCCGCCGGGACGGCGAGGAACCACGGGTCGGACAGGTACCAGTTGCCTGCCTGGGCCGCGTTGAGCATCTGGCCCCAGGAGGGGGTGGGGTCCTTGACCCCGACCCCGAGGAAGGACAGGGCCGCCTCTGCGGTGATGTTGGTGGGGATCATCATGGTCGCGTAGACCAGCACGACGCCCATGACGTTCGGGATGATCTGCCGCAGGATGATGCTCCGGTGCGAGGCCCCGTAGGCCTGTGCGGCCTCGACGAACTCCTGCTCCCTGATCGAGAGCACCTGGCCGCGCACGACTCGGGCCAGGTAGGCCCAGCCGAAGAAGCCGAGGATGATCACCAGTGAGGCGATCGGTACCAGGCTTCCCGAGTCGAGGGCGGTGCCACGCAGCCGGGACTGCATGATCGGGGTCAGCGACAGCACCAGCAGCAGGTGGGGGAAGGCCAGGAACAGGTCCATCACCCGGCTGATCACCATGTCGATCTTGCCGCCGAAGTATCCGGCGGCGGCGCCGAGCACGGTGCCCAGGACCACCGACACCACCGTGGACAGCAGCGCGATGGTCAGGGAGATCCTCGCGCCGTAGGCCATCCGGGCGAAGATGTCGCGCCCGAGCCCCGGTTCGAGGCCGAGCCAGTGCTCGCTGGAGGGGAAGCGGTAGTACGGCAGCGGCAGGCCGGGCGCGTAGAAGGAGTCCAGGAAGTCCGGCCCCGTCCGGGAGGTGAACGGGTCCGATCCTTCGATGGCGACCAACATCGGGGCCAGGATCGCGAACAGCACCATGAGGACCACCACGATCAGGGCGGCGATGGCGATCCGGCTGCGCCGTATCCGAAGCCACGCCGTGCCCAGCAGCGACCGCGCGGTGGCGATCTCCGCGGCGGGCCCGCGCTCGGCGGTCGTGGTCGCGGATTGTGGGGGAGGAAGAGTGGCCACCTGCCCATCAGTGGGCTTCGGCGCGTCGGCGTGGCGCGGCGGGCTCGGCGGCTCATGCGGATCCGGCACGTCCGATCCTTTGGTGCTCGGGGGGCGGGGAGGTGGCCGAAATGGTATACCAAGAATCGCGATTTCTACTAGAGTTCGACGGCAACCCGGCGCATCGTCATTGCTGGGACATCAGCCCTTGTGGGACGCAGTTTCCGGCTTGTGTAAAAGTTTGCGCGAGCCTTATCCAGTCGTTACTGGACCCAGGGAAGCATGGACCGTTCCCGGGTCAGGGTGACCATTTCAGTCAGTTGGTGTACCAAATCTGGAAGGCGCGTCGATGAAGACCCTGGTCACTGCTTCCTGGGTGATCGCCCACGACGGACGCTCGCACGTGGAGGTGCCGGACGGCGCCGTGCTGATCGACGGCGACACCATCGTCGATGTGGGTGATCGCGCCGAACTCGACCGGCGGCAGGCCGACGTGCGTATCGACCTCGGTGACGCGGTGGTCACCCCCGGTCTGATCGACCTGGACGCCCTCACCGACATCG
This sequence comes from Streptomyces sp. NPDC091412, assembly GCF_044756885.1. NCBI lineage: Bacteria > Bacillati > Actinomycetota > Actinomycetes > Kitasatosporales > Streptomycetaceae > Streptomyces > Streptomyces sp. NPDC091412. The sequence goes on from NZ_JBIVTV010000010.1 coordinate 103,527, forward strand.
ACCATCTGATCCTGGACTCCTGGGCGTCCCCGGATCTGGCGTCCGGCTTCACCTGGTCGGCCGAGTACTTCGCCGCGCCCCGGGCGGTGTTCGACGCCGCGCAACGCCGCGCGGTACGCGAGTACGCGCTGGTCCAGCTCGCCCTGCACGGCATCACCAGTTACATGCCGATCGCCTCGGAGGTGCACAGCGACTGGGCGGAGACCTGTGAGGACTTCGTGGCGATGGCCGAGGTGTCGTCGCGGCTGGGTCTGCGGGGCTTCCTCGGACCGTCGTTCCGGTCCGGGGTGAACGTGATCGGCGCCGACGGCAAGCGGACCGTGATGTTCGACGAGGAGGCCGGCCGGCGTGGTCTGGCCGAGGCGCTGCGTTTCCTGGACCACACGGCCCGGCTCGCCGATCCCCTCGTGACCGGGGTGCTGCTGCCCTGCCGGATCGAGACCCTGCTCCCCGAGCTGCTCGGCGACGTCGCCCGGGCCGCGCGCGAGCGCGGCGCGCTGGTGCGCCTGCACGCTCTGCAGGGCATGTCGGAGCGTGACTGCATCCAGCGCGCCTACGGCCGTACCCCGCTGCAACTGATCGCCGACTCCGGGCTGTTGTCCGACCGGCTGATCGTTCCTCATGGGGTCGTGCTGGACGTGCACCCCGAGGTGCTCGGCAGGGACACCGGAGATGTCGCGGTGCTGGCCGACGCGGGCGTCTCGGTCGTGCACTGCCCGCTGACGAACGCCCGATATGCCCACAACCTCCACACGTTCGCCGGCTACCGGGCGCGGGGGGTGAACCTCTGCCTGGGCACCGACTCCTTCCCGCCGGACCTGATCCGGGGAATCGACGTGGGCACCCAGGTGGCCAAGCTCCAGGCCGGAGACCTGGGCCAGGGGCACCTCACCGGCTACTTCGACGCGCTGTGGACCGGTGGGGCGACTGCGCTGCACCGACCGGATCTCGGCCGGCTGGCCGCGGGGGCCACGGCCGACCTGTCGGCGTTCGCTCTGGACGACTTCCGTATGGGCGTCACCGAGGATCCGCTGCGCACCCTGGTGCTCAACGGCACCGCCCGCGACGCGGTCCTGACGATGGTCGCGGGCAGGGTGGTCATGCGCGACGGCTCGATCCCCGGCGTCGATCTCACCGAACTGAGGCGATCCGGAAGGCGGTTGTTCGACATGATGCGCGCGGCCTACCCCGAGCGCGACCATCGCCGGCGCACCGTGGAGGAACTCTTTCCGCCGGTATTCCCGCAAAAAATCCGAGCTTCCGTGCAACCATCCCCGGCGGTCACGGATCTGATCACGTGAGTCAGACAGACTCCACAATCATTGGGCCCGGCGCCGAGGACGAACCGTGAGGAACGACCGGCGCGGCCCCTTTCTCCACCTGGGGAACGCATGCGTATACGAGCCACTGTGGCCGTCGCGGCCGGCGCACTCGCCCTGACCGCCCTCGCCGTCCCGGCTGCCCAGGCCGACGACGTGTCCGGAGACACCAAGATCTCCAACGTCGTGGTGAACGGCGGCAAGCCGGTCGTGGTCGGTGCTACGGCCGCCAAGAACGTCACCGTCACGTTCACCGCCACGGACGACTCCGGCATCGACTGGGCGCAGGTGATCCTGTTCCACGGCCCGAACGTCGACAAGGCCGACAGCGGGGCGGTGGCCAACAGCAAGGACGGCACCGCCAAGTGCACCAAGGTGGACGCGACGACGTCGAAGTGCACCTCCACGTTCACCCTCGAGCCGCGGTACAACCTCATCAACAAGGTCGCCGGCACCTGGAAGGTGTGGGCCGTGGCCGCCGCCAAGGACGGCGACTACCTCCAGAAGGACAACGTCAAGAGCTTCAGCGTCCAGCGTCTGTCCAAGCTGACCACCAGCGCCAAGCCCAAGCCGGTGAAGAAGGGCAAGACCGTCACCGTCAGCGGGAAGCTGTCGCGGGCCAACTGGGAGAGCGGCAAGTACTCGGGCTACAGCGGTCAGGCGGTGAAGCTGCAGTTCCGTAAGAAGGGCACCACCACCTACAAGACGCTGAAGACCGTCAAGACGAACTCCACGGGCGCCCTCAAGACCACCGTGAAGTCCACCGCCGACGGCTACTACCGCTTCAGCTTCGCGGGCACCTCCAACACCCCGGCGGTCAACGCCCCGGGCGACCTGGTCCGCGTGACGAAGTAACCCGCTCGCCGGGTAGCCGGCCCGGACTCTCCCGGGCCGGCTTCGTGGACGGGGCGCCCGTCGGGCACAGACAGGCCACTCACAGGAAATCCAGATTTCCGCGCAACCTTCTTCACGGGTCAGGGATCTCATCATGTGAGTCAGACAGACTCCACGATCATTGGGCCCGGCGCCGAGGACGAACCGCGAGGAACGGCCGGCGCCGGCCCCCTTTCTCCACCTGGGGAAACGCATGCGTATACGAGCCACCGTGGCTGCCGTGTCCGGCGCCCTGGCCCTCTCCGCCCTCGCCGTGCCCGCCGCGCACGCCGCCGGTCCCTCCACCTACCGCGCGGACGTCGCGAAGGTCTTCCAGGCCGCCCAAACGCCCTCGGCCGCCAAGACCGGGATCAGCGCCCGCGTCGCCGCCGACGAGGACATGCCGTACGACCTGGACGTCACCTTCTCCAACCTCAAGGTCGCCAAGGCCCTCAAGGTCGGCACCGCCGGCCACGTGTCCACCACGATCACCTACACGATGAAGTTCGGCGCCGACGTGGACGTGCGCGCCAAGGACTTCTTCACCGGCCCGTACCTCTACAAGGGCTCCTTCGACAGGCCGCAGAACGTGCTCTTCGGCGACAACCCGGCCAGCTGCTCCGTCACCTCGCAGACCACGGCCAACTGCAAGGGCAAGATCGACATCTATCCGGCCGATGGGGAACTGCGGAACGCCGAAGCCGGTTCGTGGCGCGCGGGCGCCGTGGCCGTCGCGTACAACGGCCAGGACCTCGAGTCCAACGACATCGATTTCAGCAAGGTCGGTATCGCCGAGAAGGGCGGCCTCGGCACCACGCTGGTGCAGCGCAACTCCAAGCTGACCACCAGCGCCAAGCCCAAGCCGGTGAAGAAGGGCAAGAGCGTCACCGTCAGCGGGAAGCTGTCGCGGGCCAACTGGGAGAGCGGCAAGTACTCGGGCTACAGCGGTCAGGCGGTGAAGCTGCAGTTCCGTAAGAAGGGCACCACCACTTACAAGACGCTGAAGACCGTCAAGACGAACTCCACGGGCGCCCTCAAGACCACCGTGAAGTCCACCGCCGACGGCTACTACCGCTTCAGCTTCGCGGGCACCTCCAACACCCCGGCGGTCAACGCCCCGGGCGACCTGGTCCGCGTGAAGAAGTAAGCCACTCGGCCTTCCGGTCACAGCACTAGACGGGAAAGCGGCGGCCGGTCCATTTCCACAGGAACTCCAGGACGGCCGCCGCCACCACCGCGATGCCCACCGCGAGCCACGGCATGGCCGTGCCCTCCAGCTTCAGGGCGAAGAAGTCCTGGAGCGCGGGCACGGCCAGGACGACGAGGAACGCCGCGCCCATCGAGGCCACCAGCGCGATCCGCCACCAGGTGTAGGGGCGGGCGACGATCGCCAGGACCCACATCGAGACCAGGAACAGCGTCAGCGTGGCCGCGCTGGTCTCCGCGTCCAGGGCGCCCGGGCCCGTGTAGTGGTGGCGGGCGACCAGATACGTCACGAAGGTCGCCACGGCGGCCACCACCCCGCCCGGTACCGCGTAGCGCATGACCCGCCGTACGAAGTGGGGCCGGGCCCGTTCCGTGTTCGGGGCGAGGGCCAGGAAGAAGGCCGGGACGCCGATGGTCAGCGTGGACAGCAGAGTCAGGTGGCGGGGCAGGAACGGATACTCCACCTGCGAGCAGACCACCAGCACCGCCAGCAGCACCGAGTAGACCGTCTTCACCAGGAACAGGGTCGCGACCCGGGTGATGTTGCCGATCACCCGACGCCCCTCGGCGACCACGGACGGCAGGACGGCGAAGCTGTTGTTCAGCAGCACGATCTGCGCGACCGCCCGGGTGGCCTCCGAGCCCGAGCCCATCGCCACGCCGATGTCGGCGTCCTTCAGCGCCAGCACGTCGTTCACGCCGTCGCCGGTCATCGCGACCGTGTGCCCGCGTGACTGGAGCGCGCCCACCATGTCCCGCTTCTGCTGCGGGGTGACCCGCCCGAACACCGTGCCCTCGTCCACGTCCCGGGCCATCTCGTCCCGCTCGGCGGGCAGCCGGCGGGCGTCCACGGCCGTGCCGTCGAGGCCGACCTTCGCGGCGACCGCGCCGACGGACACCGCGTTGTCGCCGGAGATGACCTTGGCGCGGACGTCCTGTTCGGCGAAGTAGCGCAGGGTCTCGGCGGCGTCGGGCCGCAGCCTCTGCTCCAGCACGACGAGCGCGGCGGGCCGGACGGTCCGGGCCACCTCCGGGTCGTCCAGGTCGCGGGCGGCGCGGGCGAGCAGCAGCACGCGCAGGCCCTGCTCGTTCAGCTGCCCGGTCTCGGCCAGGGCGGGGGCCTCGGCGGGCAGCAGCACGTCCGGGGCGCCCAGCAGCCACGTACTGGAATCGCCGTCGCCCTCGCTGAAGCTGGCGCCGCTGTACTTGCGGGCCGAGGAGAAGGGCAGCGACTCCACGCAGCGCCACTCCTCGCTGTCCGGATAGGCGGAGATGATCGCCTGGAGGGAGGCGTTGGGGCGCGGGTCGGACTCGCCGAGCGCGCCGAGGACCTTGCGCACGTACGACTCGTCGTAGCCGTCCAGCGATCGCAGCTCGGTGACGTCCATGCCGCCCTCGGTGAGGGTGCCGGTCTTGTCCAGGCAGACCGTGTCGACGCGGGCGAGTCCCTCGATGGCGGGCAGCTCCTGCACGAGGCACTGCTTGCGGCCCAGCCGGATCACGCCGATGGCGAAGGCGACGGAGGTGAGCAGGACCAGTCCCTCGGGGACCATGGGGACGATGCCGCCGATGGTGCGGGCGACGGACTCCTTGAGGTCGTTGTTCTTCACCACGAGCTGGCTGATGACCAGGCCGATCGCGGTCGGGACCATCATCCAGGTCACGTACTTGAGGATGGTGGAGATGCCGGTGCGCAGCTCGGAGTGGACGAGCGTGAAGCGGGAGGCCTCTTCGGCGAGCTGGGCGGCGTAGGCGCCGCGGCCGACCCTGGTCGCCTGGAAGGCGCCGCCGCCGGCGACGACGAAGCTGCCGGACATCACACGGTCGCCGGGCCGCTTGACGACGGGGTCGGCCTCGCCGGTGAGCAGGGACTCGTCGATCTCCAGACCGTCGGTCTCGACACAGGTTCCGTCGACGACGACCTTGTCGCCGGGGCCGATCTCGATGAGGTCGCCGAGGACGATCTCGGAGGTGGCGATCTCGACGGCGGTGTCGTCGCGGCGCACCGTGGGGCGGGCCTCGCCTATGACGGCGAGCGAGTCGAGGGTCTTCTTCGCCCGCCACTCCTGGATGATGCCGATACCCGTGTTGGCGATGATCACGAAGCCGAACAGGCTGTCCTGGATCGGGGCGGCGAACAGGGTGATCACCCACAGGACGCCGATGATCGCGTTGAACCGGGTGAAGACGTTGGCGCGGACGATGTCGGGGAGGGAGCGGCTGCTGCGCACCGGCACGTCGTTGATCTCGCCGCGGGCGATGCGCTCCGCGACCTCGGCCGAGGTGAGTCCGTTCGGCCGGACCGCCGGGAGGGGCACGGGGTGCACCGGGTCAAGCTCCGCGCCCGCGTCGATGTGCGTCATGCATTCGACGGTACGTGCGGTTGTGCGGCTTTACTCGTCGAGGGGGCGGAAGATCCGACCTGGGGAGGAGAGGCCTCGTACGGCGGTCGTACGGGCGGTGCACGACGGGACGGCCGCCCCCGGGGCGCGGTCCCCGGGGACGGCACCGGACGCGGTCGGGCGGCGCGGCGGTCAAGTCGGCCGTAGTGGCGGACTGTTGTGCAATGCAGAATGTCTCCTTGCAATGCACGGCGCATGTCTATGATGCTGCGTGCGATCGGCGCGGGACCCAGCACGCCGATCCGGCAACCTACGACGACGCACGGCAGTTCGCGGACGGTGTGGACCACGTGGTGATCGGTGGCGCGTTCGCACTCCGCGACGGCCACCTGCGCAACGCCACGGCCGGCCGCGCGATTCGACGAGGAGGCTCGTCCTGACCGACCGGCTCGCCCCCACCCCCGGCGCACGCAACAACTCGGCCTCACTGCGCCGGGCGCTCGGGATCCTCATCAGGCTCGGTGACGACGTCGAGGGCCGCGGCTGCACGCTCACCGAGCTGGCCGCACAGCAGGGCCTGAGCAAGTCCACGGTGCTGCGGCTGCTCCAACCGCTCGTCGACGCCCGCTTCGTCCAGGTCCTGCCCAGCGGCGCGTACCGGCTCGGCTGGCGCAACGCCCAGCTCGGCCAGGTGTATCTGGCCGGGAACGACCCGCACCGCGACACCCGCGACGTGCTGAAGGGCCTGTCGGAGGCGACGAGCGAGACCGTTCACCTGGTCACGGCGGACTTCCCGCACGTGGTCTACGTCGACAAGGTCGACAGCCCGCTTCCCGTGCGGATGGCCTCGCGGGTCGGCAGCACCCAGTCGGCGTACTGCACCAGCGTCGGCAAGGCCATGCTGGCCCACGCCGATGACGCCGTGGTCGACGCGGTGATCGCGGCGGGCATGGCCCCGCGCACCGGGAACACCATCACCGACGGCGACGCGCTGCGCGCCGAGCTCGCCAGGTCCCGTGCCCGCGGCTGGGCGATCGACGACGTCGAGAACGAGGCGGGGGTGCGCTGCGTCGCCGCCCCGGTCTTCGACGTGACCGGAGCCGCGACCCATGCGATCAGCGTGTCGGCGCCCGAGGAACGCATGCCACCGGAGCGGGTCTCGCGGGTGGTGCCCCTGGTGAGAGCGGCGGCCCGCGACATCTCGCAGCGGTGGGGAGGCCGCGGATGACGACGGCCGCCCCGGTGACGGACCCGGCCGGGGCCCGCTCGCGCGGCGCGGCAGAAGCCCGACCGGGTCCCGCTGACCACACCCGACCAACGGCGTGTCCTGCCTCGCCGAAGGCGACCAGGCAGCCCGCCCCCGGCACCCTGTTGTGAGAAGGAGCTGTTCCGTGGCCCAATCGGCGGCCCCCCTGCCCCTGCCCGTGGCCCTGACCGAGACCCGTGTCGTGGCCGTCCTGCGCCCCGCGACGACCGAGCACCTCGCCACCACCGTGGCCGCGCTCATACGCGCCGGAGTGCGAACGATCGAACTGACCGCCACCACCCCGGATTTCCCGGCGGTCCTGGAACGGACCGTCCGGCAGTTCTCGGCCGACGCGGTGATCGGCGCCGGCACCCTCACCGACGAGGCCCTCGTCCGCGCCGCGATCGACGCCGGAGCCGGGTTCGCCGTGTCTCCCGGCCTGGTGGACGAGCTGCCCCGGATCGCGTCCGCACACGGGGTGCCGAGCATCGTCGGCGCCTGGACGCCGTCGGAGGTGATGCGGGCCCGCGCCCTCGGCGCGGACGCCGTGAAGATCTTCCCCGCCGCGACCGGCGGCCCCGGCCACCTGCGCAGCCTGCGCGAACCGTTCCCCGGCATCCCGTTCGTCCCGTCGGGAGGGGTCACCGTGGAGACGGCCGGCTCGTATGTGGCCGCCGGGGCGGTCGCGGTCAGCCTGGGCGGCGCGCTCACCGGCAGCGCGCTGCGCGACGGCGACGTATCGGTGCTGGACCGGCGCGCGGCCACCCTGTTCAAGTCGATCGAGGAGGCGGTGTGAGCGCGATGGGTCCCGAAGTCGTCACCCTGGGCGAGTCCCTCGGGCTGCTCACCCAGCCGGCGAACGTGCCGCTGATCCGGCAGCCGACCCTGCGGCTCGGCTTCGGCGGCGCCGAGAGCAATGTGGCCATAGGGCTGGCCCGGCTCGGCCGCGCCGCGCACTGGATCGGCCGGCTGGGCACGGACGAGGTCGGCGAGCTCATCGCCCGGGAACTGCGCGCCGAGGCCGTCTCGACCTCGATCGTGCGCGATCCCGCGCCGACCGGCCTGATGCTGAAGACCCGCCAGGCCTCGGGCCGGGTGCAGGTCGGCTACTACCGCACGCACAGCGCCGGTTCCCGTCTCGCGCCCGCCGATCTCGACGAGGCCGTGATCGCCGGCGCGAGGATCCTGCATGTCACCGGCATCACACCGGCCTTGAGCGCGTCCGCGTTCGACGCGGTGCGCAGGGCCGTCACCCTCGCCGAGGAGCACGGTGTCACCGTCTCGTTCGACGTCAACTTCCGCTCCCGGCTGTGGCCGCAGGACCGGGCCCGCCCGGTCCTGGGCCAGCTGCTGGGCAAGGCCGAGATCTTCTTCGCGACCACCGAGGAAGCCCTGCTGTTCACCGACGAGAAGGACCCCGAGGGGCAGGCCAGGGCCATCGCCGGACTCGGTCCCGGCCAGGTCGTGATCAAGCTCGGCTCCGCCGGCAGCGTCGCGTGCGTCGACGGGGTCCTCCACCGGCAGCGGCCCCAGCCGGTCGCCGTGGTCGACCCGGTGGGCGCCGGAGACGCGTTCGCCGCCGGCTACCTCAGCGCGGTGCTCGCCGGGGAGGACGCGGCCGAGCGCCTTCGGATCGCCGGTCTGTGCGGAGCCCGTGCCGTCACCGTCGCCGGTGACTGGGAGGGCGCTCCGTTCGCGGCCGAGATCGACGACGCCGCCCACGACACCGACGTCGTCCGCTGACGCGGTCGGCCCCGGTCCGGGGGCCTTCGGCCGGGGCAGGCGCACCCTGCCCCGGTCCGCCCCCGCTCACGTCGGGTGTGCGGGGGGCGCCTATTCCGCGGACGTCGGCTGCTGCGGCAGCCCCGCCCGCTCCGCCGCCGCCCGCTTGATGGCGGCGTCCCGCTTGCGGACGTACCAGATGCCGATCAGGCCCAGGCCGCCGCCGGCCAGACAGGTCCACAGCCACCAGGTGTGGCCGTGGTCGTGGAACCAGCCGTAGAAGGGGAGCTGGACCAGGAAGAGGACGAACCACACGATCGTGCCGCCGGTGATGGTGGCGACCACGGGGCCCTCCAGGGGCTCCGGCGCCTCGTGCTTGGGGGTCCACTTCGCCATGGGGTTCAGCTTACGGGGCCCGGGTGAGAAGCGTCCCGCCCCAGGCAGGGCCGTGGTCTACGCGCGGAGATGGTCTTTTCGGCTTCATATGTTCATACTGAAACAGTTCGAGTCTGGCCGCTTCTCTTCGTAGGAATCGACAAACAGGGTCGCGACAGGGACCTGGGGGAACCTGTTGGTCGTCGGTTTGGTTCGGTCCTCGGTCCGGCTCGGAACTCCGTACCCACCCGCACCCTTGAGGTCACCCGCATGTCCACCTCGGCCACCGCCAAGGCTTCCGCCCCCGAGCAGCCGGGAACGCCGCCCCCGTACGGCGCTCTCGACCGCTACTTCAAGATCTCCGAGCGGGGCAGCACCCTGTCCCGGGAGGTCCGCGGCGGTTTCGCCACCTTCTTCGCGATGGCCTACATCATCGTGCTGAACCCGATCATCCTGGGCAGCGCGAAGGACATGTACGGGCACCAGCTCGACAACGGCCAGCTGGTCACCGCCACCGTCGTGACCGCCGCGTTCACCACGCTCCTCATGGGTGTCATCGGCAATGTGCCGATCGCGCTCGCCGCCGGGCTCGGCGTCAACACGGTCGTCGCGCTCCAGCTGGCGCCGCGCATGTCGTGGCCGGACGCCATGGGCATGGTCGTCCTCGCCGGCTTCGTGGTGATGCTGCTGGTCGCCACCGGACTGCGCGAGCGCGTGATGAACGCCGTGCCGCTCGGCCTGCGCAAGGGCATCGCCATCGGTATCGGCCTGTTCATCATGCTGATCGGGCTCGTCGACTCCGGTTTCGTCTCCCGTATCCCGGACGCCGCCCACACCACCGTCCCGCTCCAGCTCGGCGCCGACGGTCACCTCAACGGCTGGCCGGTTCTCGTCTTCATCCTGGGCGCGCTGCTCACGCTGGCGCTGATCCTGCGCAAGGTGCCCGGCGCGATCCTGATCTCGATCATCGCGATGACCGTCCTCGCGGTCGTGATCAACTCCGTAGCCAAGGTGCCGTCCTGGGGTCTGACCACCCCGAAGTGGCCGGGCAGCCCGGTGTCCACCCCCGACTTCGGCCTGCTGGGCAAGGTCAGCCTGTTCGGCGGCTTCGAGAAGGTCGGCGTGCTCACCGGCGTCCTCTTCGTCTTCACCGTGCTGCTGTCGACCTTCTTCGACGCCATGGGCACGATCATGGGCATCAGCGACGAGGCGAAGCTGACCGACGCCCAGGGGCAGATGCCCGGCATCAACAAGGTCCTCTTCGTCGACGGCATCGCGGTCGCCGCCGGTGGCGCCAGCTCCTCCTCCGCCACCACCTGCTTCGTGGAGTCGACGGCGGGCGTCGGCGAGGGCGCCAGGACCGGCTTCGCCAACGTCGTCACCGGTGCCCTGTTCGCCGTGGCGCTGTTCCTGACCCCGATCGCGACCATGGTGCCGTCCCAGGCGGCCACCCCGGCCCTGCTCGCGGTGGGCTTCCTGATCCTGTCCGGTTCGGTCAAGGAGATCGACTGGGCGGACTACACGATTGCCATCCCGGCCTTCGTGACGATGGTGATGATGCCGTTCACCTACTCGATCACCAACGGCATCGGCATGGGCTTCATCACCTTCGTGGTGCTGCGCCTGGCGGCCGGCCGCGGCAAGGACATCCCGGTGGCGATGTACGTGGTGGCGGCGGTCTTCGCCTTCTACTACCTGATGCCGGCCCTCGGCCTGACCTGATCCGAACCGGGTCCGGCGCGGGTCATGTGACCCCGTAGAACCTCTCCGTCTCCTCGACGGCGGCCTGGAACCGCTCGTCGAAGTCATCCCGAATGAGCGTCCGGACGACATAGTCCTGGACGCTCATTCCTCTTTTCGCTGCGTGGCACCTGAGCCGTTCGAGCAGCTCGTGGTCCATGCGCAGGCTGAGCACACTGGTCCCCATGGACACGAGGGTCGCGGGATTCTTCCGTGCGAGGTGTCCTGTTCCGTGCGTGGATCACCCGAAAGAGTGATGTGATCTTCAGTGGCGGGAGTCACGGGCGCAGGGCGTGTTCGCGGTGGTATTTAGCGAGAGTAATGAGTTACGCTAAAGAACATGCCGGACCTCACCCATGGCGATGACGCTGCCGCCGTGAACTCCCTGCGCTCCGCCGTGATGCGGTTGTCCCGTCGGCTCAAGCACCAGCGCGTCGACGAGTCGCTGAGCCCCACCGAGATGTCGGTGCTGGGCACCCTGTCCAACTGCGGGAGCGCCACACCGGGCGAACTCGCCCGCAAGGAGCACGTGCAGCCGCCGTCGATGACCCGCATCGTGGCGCTGCTGGAGGCCAAGGGGCTGGTCAGCCTGGAGCCGCACCCCGAGGACCGGCGTCAGAAGGTGGTCACGAGGACCGCCCAGGCCGAAACCATGCTGGAGGAGAGCCGCCGCAAGCGGAACGCCTTCCTGGCCGGTCTGGTCGAGGGTCTGGACGAGGACGAGTGGGCCAAACTGAGCGCCGCCGCCCCCGTACTGGAGAAGCTCGCACACCTGTAAAACACGTACCACTCGGCGAGTGAGCAGCCGGGCAAGGAGGCGAACCCCTTTGAGTACGGGATCCGGAGCAGACTCCGCCCCCGCACCGACCACCCACGATTCCCGAACCGCCCCCGACACCCCCCGCAAGTCCTCGATGTTCAGCTCGCTGAGGGTCAGGAACTACCGCCTGTTCTTCCTCGGCCAGGTCGTCTCCAACACCGGCACCTGGATGCAGCGCATCGCGCAGGACTGGCTGGTCCTGAGCCTCACCGGCTCCTCGGCCGCCGTCGGCATCACCACGGCGCTCCAGTTCCTGCCGATGCTGCTCTTCGGCCTCTACGGCGGCGTCCTCGTCGACCGCCTGCCCAAGCGGCCCACGCTGCTCGTCACCCAGTCGGCCATGGCCGTCACCGGCCTCGCGCTCGCCGTGCTCACCCTCACCGGCCAGGTCCAGGTGTGGCACGTCTACCTCGCCGCGTTCGCGGTGGGCCTCGCCACGGTCGTCGACAACCCGGCCCGCCAGTCCTTCGTCTCGGAGATGGTCGGCCCGAAGCAGCTCCAGAACGCGGTCAGCCTGAACTCCGCGAACTTCCAGTCCGCCCGTCTGATCGGCCCCGCCGTCGCGGGCTTGATGATCACCGGCGTGGGCACCGGCTGGGCGTTCCTCGCCAACGGCCTGTCCTTCGTCGCCCCCATCGTCGGCCTGCTGCTGATGCGCACCCGTGAACTGCACGTCGTCGAGCGCGCGCCGCGCGGCAAGGGCCAGCTCCGCGAGGGCCTGCGCTACGTCGCCGGCCGCCCCGAGCTGATCTGGCCGATCGTCCTGGTCGGCTTCATCGGCACCTTCGGCTTCAACTTCCCGGTGTGGCTGTCGGCCTACGCCGAGCAGGTCTTCCACGCCGGAGCCGGCGCCTACAGTCTCTTCAACACCGTGATGGCGGTCGGCTCCCTGATCGGCGCCCTGCTCGCGGCCCGCCGTGGCACCGCCCGGCTGCGCGTGCTCATCGCGGCCGCCGCGGCCTTCGGCGCGCTGGAGATCGTCGCCGCGCTGGCCCCGTCGTACTGGCTGTTCGCACTGCTGATGGCGCCCATCGGGATCTTCGGCCTGACGGTCAACGTCACGGCGAACACCGCGGTGCAGATGGGTACCGACCCGGCCATGCGCGGCCGGGTGATGGCCCTGTTCATGATGGTCTTCATGGGGGGTACGCCGCTGGGCGCGCCCCTCGTCGGCTGGATAACCGACGCCTACGGTGCCCGGGTCGGCTTCGCCGCGGGCGGTGTCGTCTCGCTCGCCGCGGCCGCCACCATCGGCCTGGTCCTGGCCCGCGTCGGCGGACTGCGCCTGTCGTTCGGCTGGAACCGCGGACACCCCCGCGTGGACCTGGTCCCCCGTGAGCACCGGAAGGAGCTGGCCGCCGCGGCGTAGGCCGGGTGCGGGTCAGTCGCGGGGGAACTCGTCGGTCTTGAGGACGAGGCCCACCGGAGTGTCGTTGAGGTCGATCTCGTCACCGAAGTCGAGGCTGAGGACACCGCGGTACTCGCCGTCCTTGGGCAGGGTGTGCAGGTGCCATGTGCCGGTGTACGGGTCCACGATCAGGTACACCGGCACTCCGGCGGCCGCGAAGGCGTCCTTCTTCGGGCCGTAGTCGTTCCGGGCCGTGCCCTGGGAGATCACCTCGGCGACGAGCTCGACGTCCCCGGGACGCCAGTGACCCTTCTCGTCCTTCCGGGCACCCTCCGCGAGGGCGACGACGTCGGAGGCGAAGCCGTTGAGGTGTCCGGGGTAGTCGATGCGGACGTCGGACTTCACGCGCTTGCGCGGGTACGTGGCGCGCAACTGCTCGACGATGTCCAGGATGATCTCCCAGTGGGTGTCCCGCTGCGGCGTCACGAAGATGCCCCCCTCGACGATCTCGGTCTTGAAACCTTCGGGGACGTGCATCTGCTCCAGCCACTCGAACATCTCGTCGAGAGTGGGCTCGTCGCTGTGGTCGGCCATCTCGATCCTGTCTGCCAGAACAGTCACTGTGCCGCTCCTCCCCGCTGCTGCCTGGTCGCATGCAGCCGCGCGGTACAACGATACGCACGGTGACCAGGTCACGTCCGGGAGCGCGGCGGGACACTGGGCCCATGAGACTGTTCGCCGCCGTACTGCCCCCGCGGGACGTGCTCGGCGCGCTCGCGGCCGAGATCGCCGGGTTGCGGAAGCTGCCGGGCGCGGACCGGCTGCGGTGGACGCAGCGGCCCGCCTGGCACTTCACGCTCGCCTTCTACGGCGAGGTCGGCGAGGAGGTTGTACCTGAGCTGTCGGCCCGCCTGGAGAAGGCCGCACACCGGACCGGGGCCTTCTCGCTCGCCCTGCGCGGGGGAGGACAGTTCGGGCGCGGCAAGGCGCTGTGGACGGGGGCGGAGGGCGACCTCGCGACCCTGCGGCTGCTGGCCGACCGCGCGGAGGCGGCGGCGCGGAAGGCGGGTGTGCCGATGAAGGAGCACCGCCCCTACCAGGCCCACCTGACGGTGGCGCGCGGCCGGGACGGCCTGGACGTGCGGCCGTACGTCCAGGCGTTGCGGGACTTCGCGAGCGATGCGTGGACCGTGGAGGAGCTGGTCCTCGTGCGCAGCCTGCTGCCGAGGTCCGGGGTGCTGGGTGAGCGGCCCCGCTACGAGCCGGTCGGCCGCTGGCCACTGCGGGCGGCCGGTTAGTCTCGAGTACGTGGACCCGAAAACCCGGAACCGGATCATGGCCGGTGCGCTTGTGCTGATGCTCGCCGTCGTCGCCCTGGCGTCCGCGCTCGGCAGGTGACGCGGAGCACGGACGCCAGGGCCGGTACGGCCGCTCGGGCGGCGCGGGAGGTGCCTACCAGGCGAAGGCCTCCGGCGACGGACCCGGTCCCGGGAAGATCTCGTCGAGTCCGGCCAGCAGTTCCTCGCTCAGCTCCAACTCGACCGCCCGCAGCGCCGACGCGAGCTGCTCGGCGGTGCGCGGACCGACGATCGGGCCGGTCACGCCGGGCCGGGTGAGCAGCCAGGCCAGCGCGACCTCGCCGGGCTCCAGACCGTGCTTGTCGAGCAGGTCCTCGTACGCCTGGATCCGGTCGCGCACGGCGGTGTCGGCGAGCGCGTCGGCGGACCGGCCGGAAGCGCGCCGGCCGCCCTCGACCTGCTTCTTGATCACACCGCCCAGCAGCCCGCCGTGCAGCGGCGACCAGGGGATGACTCCGAGGCCGTAGTCCCGCGCGGCCGGGATCACCTCCATCTCGGCGCGCCGCTCGGCGAGGTTGTACAGGCACTGCTCGCTGACGAGCCCGATGGTGCCGGAGCGCCGCGCGGCGATCTCGTTGGCCTGGGCGATCTTGTAGCCGGGGAAGTTGGAGGAACCGACGTAGAGGATCTTGCCCTGCTGGATCAGTACGTCGACGGCCTGCCAGATCTCCTCGAAGGGGGTGTCCCGGTCGATGTGGTGGAACTGGTAGACGTCGATGTGGTCGGTCTGCAGCCGCTTGAGGCTGGCGTCGACGGCCCGCCGGATGTTCAGGGCGGAGAGCTTGTCGTGGTTGGGCCAGACGGTGGAGTTGTCCGGGGACATGTTCCCGTAGACCTTGGTGGCCAGGACGACCTTGTCGCGCCGGTCCCCGCCCTTGGCGAACCAGTTGCCGATGATCGACTCGGTGCGGCCCTTGTTCTCGCCCCAGCCGTAGACGTTGGCCGTGTCGACGAAGTTGATCCCCGCGTCCAGCGCCGCGTCCATGATCGTGTGGCTGTCCGCCTCGTCGGTCTGCGGACCGAAGTTCATCGTGCCGAGCACCAGTCGGCTGACCTTGAGTCCTGTGCGTCCGAGCTGTGTGTACCTCATGGTCCACAAGCCAACGTCTTGGAGTGCGCTCGATGCAAGGGGGGTTGTGGACGGGGCGGGACGGCGGTGGTCAGTCGCGGGGGAACTCGTCGGTCCTGAGGACGAGGCCGAGGGGGGTGGTGCTCATGTCGACGGCGGTTCCGTAGTCGACACGCAGCTCGCAGGTGCAGGGGTCCTCCGCGCTCGCCGGTGTCCCCGTGCATCTCATCGCCGACCCCTACCAGGGCAGGTGCCGCGTCCGGGCCACGGGGCGGCGTGCATATGCCAGTGGGCGCTCACCCTCCGTAATCTGCACCCCACCCCCACCCCTGGTGCAGCGCCCCCGCGAACGCTGCCGCGATCTTGTGCTCGCCGCTCTCGTTCGGGTGGGTGCCGTCGTAGGTGTCCGTGTGGATGTCGTACGTCGGCGGCGGGGGCGCCAGGAGCAGCGGTGAGCCGGGTTCGTCCAGGCCGGCCACCGCCTCGGCCAGCAGCTCGTTGAAGCGGTCCACCTCCGGGGCGAAGAGCGGGTCGGCCTCGGCGCGGATGTTCGTGATCACCGGGAGCAGGACCGCGCGGATACGCGCGTTGGCGGCCCGCGCCTGTGCCACGAAGGCCTCCACGTGCACCGCCGTCTGCTCGGCGTTCGTGTAGAAGCCCAGGTCGATCAGGCCGAGCGAGACCAGCAGCACATCCGCGCGGCACTCGCGCACCGCGTCGCCGACGAGCGGGGCCATGTGCCCCCAGCCCTCGCCCCAGCCGGCCAGATGGGCGCGGGGGAAGTCCGGATCGGCGTAGGCGAGGGAGACCGGCGCGTCCGCCGACGTGTCGTAGAGCGTCTCGCGCGGGCCGACGAGGGTGAAGGGGCCGCCGTACGTCGCGCACAGGTGCCGCCACAGACGGTAACGCCAGGTGTGCTCGCCCGCGCTGCCGATCGTCATGGAGTCGCCGACGGGCATGAACCTGAGCATCCGCTCATCATGGACGACGGGCGTCGGCGGTGCGATGTGAGGCCCGCCACGCAGTGTGAACATCCGTGCGGGATGGCAGGCTTGGGGGATGCGCCGACCGTTCGCCCTGCTCGCCGGGGCCCTTCTCGTGGGTGCGCTCGCCGCGCCCGCCGCCCTTGCCGCCGACGGCGACGACGGGTTCACGATCAAGGACCCGCGGATCAAGGAGTCCAGCGGCCTCGCGGCCTCGCACCTGCATCCGGGCGTCTACTGGACCCACAACGACAGCGGCTACGGCCCGCAGATCTACGCCGTGGACGGCAGGACCGGCGAGACCGTCGCCACCATCACCCTCAGCGGCATCGGCAAACCCCGCGACGCGGAGGCCATCTCCATCGGTCCCGGCAACCAGATCTACCTCGGCGACATCGGGGACAACCTCGACGGCTCCTGGCCGTACGTGTGGATCTACCGGCTGCCCGAGCCGAAGGAGCTGAAGGACCAGACGATCCGGGCCACGCAGTACGTCGTGAAGTACTCGGACGGTCCGCGCAACGCCGAGTCGATGGTCGTGCACCCGAAGACGGGCCGCGTCTACATCATCGACAAGAAGGAGGACGGCGGTCACCTCTACGAGGGCCCGGCCGAACTGTCCCCCTCGGGCACGAACGTCTTCAAGCCGATCGCCCCCGTCGACCTGTGGGCCACCGACGCCGCCCTCTCCCCGGACGGCACGCACCTCGCCGTGCGCGGCTACTTCGGCGGCATCCACTACGACTGGAACGGCGGCAGGATCAAGCGCGCGGGCCAGCTCGACGTGCCGCTCCAGAGGCAGGGGGAGTCCGTCACCTACAGCGTGGACGGCACCAAGCTGCTGTACGGCAGCGAGGGCTCCGACAGCCCGGTGCAGGTGCGCGATGCGCCGGAGGCCGACGGGTCCGCCAAGTCGCCCTCCCCGCAGGGCGGTTCGAACTCAGTCGGGGCCGGTCCGGACGGGGGCGGCCGCTTCGGCGCGGGCACCGTCGCCGTGGTGGCCGGCGTGGTGGCCGCGGTGTGGGGGCTGAGGCGTTTGTTGCGTCGACGCTCTTGACGGGCGGTCGCCGCCTGCCTTCCACTGGGAGGCGCGGGTGTGTGGGAGCGCTCCCACTCGTTCCGGTCCCGCGGCCCCCTCGGGAGGAAGCAGCACCATGTTCCGCACCTTGCGAAGAGCGCTCTGCGCTGCCGCGGCGGCGCTCCTGTTACCGCTGGGCCTGGGACTCGGCCTGCCGGCCACCGCGCACGCGGCCCCCGCCGCGGGCGGCGCCGGCTACTGGCACACCAGCGGACGCCAGATCCTGGACGCGTCCGGGCAGTCCGTCCGGATCGCCGGCATCAACTGGTTCGGCTTCGAGACCAGCAACCAGGTCGTCCACGGCCTGTGGTCCCGCGACTACAAGAGCATGATCGACCAGATGAAGTCGCTGGGCTACAACACCATCCGGCTGCCCTACAGCGACGACATCCTCAAGTCCGGCGCGATGCCCTCGAGCATCGACTTCTCCGCCGGCAAGAACGCCGACCTGCAAGGGCTGACCTCCCTTCAGGTCATCGACAAGATCGTCGCGTACGCCGGCCAGGACGGGCTGAAGGTCATCCTCGACCGCCACCGGCCGGACTCGGGCGGCCAGTCGGCCCTCTGGTACACCGCGTCCGTCCCCGAGTCGACGTGGATCGCCAACCTCAAGTCGCTGGCGACCCGTTACAAGGGCAACGCCGCGGTCATCGGCATCGACCTGCACAACGAGCCCCACGACCCGGCCTGCTGGGGCTGCGGGGACCAGGCGACCGACTGGCGGCTGGCCGCCGAGCGGGCCGGCAACGCGGTCCTCTCCGCCAACCCCGACCTGCTGATCTTCGTCGAGGGCATCCAGACCTTCAACGGCGTCTCCGGCTGGTGGGGCGGCAACCTGATGGGCGTCGGCCAGTACCCGGTGCGCCTCAATGTGGCCAACCGGGTCGTGTACTCCGCCCACGACTATGCCACCAGCGTCGCCCAGCAGAGCTGGTTCAGTGACCCGTCCTTCCCCAACAACATGCCGGACATCTGGGACAAGTACTGGGGCTACATCTTCAAGCAGAACATCGCCCCCGTCTGGGTCGGCGAGTTCGGCACCACGCTCCAGTCCACGGTGGACCAGAAGTGGCTGGCGGCGCTGGTGAGTTACCTGCGTCCGACCTCGACGTACGGCGGTGACTCCTTCCACTGGACCTTCTGGTCCTGGAACCCCAACTCCGGTGACACCGGCGGGATCCTGAAGGACGACTGGCAGACCGTGGACACGGTGAAGGACGGGTACCTGGCGACCGTCAAGGCACCGGGCTTCCCGAGCACCGGGGGCGGTGACAACGGTGGTGGCGGTGACGGCGGCGGCAAGGCCGCCTGCCGGGCCACCTACGTCGTCAGCAGCGACTGGGGCGGCGGCTTCAACGCCGATGTGACGGTGACCAACACGGGCCCCACCGCGATCAAGTCCTGGAAGGTGACCTGGACCTGGAGCGGGTCCCAGAAGGTCACCACCATGTGGAACGCGTCGTACACCCAGAGCGGGGCGACCGTGACGGCGGTCAACGCCGCCCACAACGGGGCGATCGCGGCCAATGGTTCCACCGCCTTCGGCTTCGGGGGCGCGCCCGGGGGCGGGGGTGTGCCGAGCGTGAGCTGCACGGCGTCCTGACGACCGCGAGGCGCCCGGTGGCCGACGCCGGGCGCCTCGCGGCTGTGGCGCGTCGTCGGAGCGGACGGCGTCCGGTCGTTCCGGCGCCCACGCGCGGATGGCGGAAACTGATCCACCCGGAGGATCGTCTTGGATGGCGAGGCCGAGTGGATGGGAAGCCAGGGTGGGTCGGGAACGGGCGGGCGGCGGTGCGGCAGCGGCGGTGAGGGCGGTGGTGCCCCCGTGGGTGCGGCGCCGGGCGGGGCGGCGTGCCCCTGGCCGGGAGGCGCAGGGGGACACGGGGCACCGGTCGGCGTGGCGGCGGGGGCGGGTGCTCGCCGTGCTCGCGGCGCTGACGGCCGGACTGCTGGCGTTCCACCGTGCCGTGCCCAACTCCGTGGGCCGTTCCGGCAGTCTGCTGGAGGCGTTCCTGCCGTGGCTCGGCCTGGTGGCCGTGGTGCTGTTCGCCCTCGCGCTGCTGCGCCGTTCGGCCGTGGCGCTGGTGGCTCTGCTGCTGCCGGTGGCGGCCTGGACGTACCTCTTCGGCGGGCTGCTCCTGCCGGTGCCGGCGCCCGGCGCGCGCCAACTGGTCGTGGTGCAGCACAACGTCAGCGACGAGAACGCCGATCCGGCGGGCACGGCCCGCGCCCTGGCCGACGCCGGGCCCGACCTCATCGCGCTGGAGGAACTGGTGCCCCCGGCGCTGCCGGTCTACGAGAAGGCCCTCGCCGCCGGCTACCCCTACCACGAGGTCCGGGGCACCGTCGGACTCTGGTCGAGGCATCCGCTCAGCGGCACCCGGCTCCTCGACATCAAACCCCGGGGGATCACGGAGGCCTGGAGCCGCGGGCTGCGGACCGTGGTCCACACGCCGCACGGCCGGATCGCGGCGTACGTGGCGCACCTGCCCTCGCTCCGCGTCCGGGCGAGTGGACTCGCGTCCGGCCGGCGTGACGAGAGCGCCGTGCTGCTGGGCGAGGCCGTCGCCGCCGAGGAGCTGAGCACGGTGATCCTGCTGGGCGACCTCAACGGCACGGTCGAGGACCGCGGGCTGGCGCCGCTGACCTCGCGGATGAACGTGGCGGAACGGGGCTTCGCCCTCAGCTTCCCCGCCGCCTTCCCGCTGACCCGGATCGACCAGGTCATGGCCCGCTCGGCGGCCGTCGCCCACATCCGCACCCTGCCCGCCACCGGCAGCGACCACCTGCCGGTCGCCGCCCGGATCACACTGTCAGGCGCCCGTCGCTGAGGGGGCGGGCCTGCTGCGCCGTTCCCGCAGGCTCAGTGCCCATGACGTGAGGATCAGGAGGACGCATGCGGCCTCGGTGATCCGGGCCGCAGGTGAGGGGGAGCCGTACTCGGAGACGAGGACGATGCCCGCCGCGCCGGTGACGAGCAGCAGCGCCGGCAGCCCGCGTCGCCACACGGGCAGGCGGCGCATGCCCCACACCGAACGAGCCGTCCAGGCGCAGACGAACAGGATGAACCACGCGAGGAAACTCATCGGACCCTCCCCCGACGGCAGGAAAGCCCGCCCTGCCGCGTGACCACGGGCGCCCCGCTGTTCGCCGGGCGCCCTTCGCCGCTGTGCGCGGGAGACGCTACAGCTTCTCGATCACGTGGTCGACGCACTTCGTCAGGGCCTCGACGTCCGACGGGTCGATGGCCGGGAACATCGCGACGCGGAGCTGGTTGCGGCCGAGCTTGCGGTAGGGCTCGGTGTCGACGATGCCGTTGGCGCGCAGGACTTTGGCGACGGCGGCGGCGTCGATCTCGTCGGAGAAGTCGATCGTGCCGATGACCTGGGAGCGCTTGGCCGGGTCCGTGACGAACGGGGTCGCGTACTTGGATTCGTCCGCCCAGGCGTAGAGCCGGGAGGAGGAGTCCTTGGTGCGGGCCGTGGACCAGGCGAGGCCGCCCTGGCCGTTGAGCCACTCCAGCTGCTGGTTGAGCAGGAAGAGGGTGGCCAGCGCCGGGGTGTTGTACGTCTGGTTCTTGCGGGAGTTGTCGATCGCCGTGGGCAGCGAGAAGAACTCCGGGATGTGGCGGCCGGAGCCGTGGACCCGCTCGGCGCGTTCGAGTGCGGCCGGGGAGAACACGCCGATCCACAGGCCGCCGTCGGAGGCGAAGGACTTCTGCGGGGCGAAGTAGTAGACGTCGGTCTCGGCGATGTCGACCGGGAGGCCGCCGGCGCCGGAGGTGGCGTCCACCAGGACCAGGGCGCCCTCGTCGGCGCCGGCCACGCGCCTGATGGGCATGGCGACACCGGTGGAGGTCTCGTTGTGGGTGAAGGCGTAGACGTCGGCACCCGCCTCGGCCCGGGCCTCCGGGTGCGTGCCGGGGTCGGAGGAGACGACGGTGGGCTCGGCGAGCCACGGGGCGAGCTTGGCGGCCTTGGCGAACTTCGAGCTGAACTCGCCGAAGGTGAGGTGCTGCGACTTGTTCTCGATCAGTCCGTGGGTCGCGATGTCCCAGAACGCCGTGGAGCCGCCGTTGCCGAGCACGACCTCGTAGCCGTCGGGAAGTTGGAACAGCTCGCGGATGCCTTCGCGCACCTGGCCGACCAGGTTCTTCACCGGGGCCTGGCGGTGGGAGGTGCCCATGAGGGATGCGCCGGTGGCGGCGAGGGCGTCCAGCGCCTCCGTCCGCACCTTGGAGGGTCCCGCGCCGAAACGTCCGTCCGCGGGCTTGATGTCAGAGGGAATCCGGATCTCAGCCACGAACGGGAGAGTAGCGCTCGGAGAAATCCGGGTGAAACACATTCCGCCGGGTGAGACGGCCGTCGAATCGATCGCGTGCATGCTGGACGCATGACCGATCTCGCGGATCTTTCGGAGCTTCGGGCGGAGCTGCGCCGGGCCGTGCGCGGGGAGGTGGCGTTCGACGTCACCTCCCGGGCGCTGGTCACCATGGACGCGTCCAACTACCGGCGGGTTCCGCTGGGTGTGGTGGCTCCGCGGGACGCCGGCGACGTGGCGGCGGTGCTGGAGGTCTGCCGGGCGCGCGGAGTGCCGGTGGTCGCGCGGGGCGGCGGGACGTCGATCGCGGGCCAGGCGACCGGGACGGGGGTGGTGCTGGACTTCACCCGGCACATGAACCGGGTGCTGGCGCTCGACCCCGGGGAGCGGACCGCGGTGGTCCAGCCGGGCGTGGTCCTGGACCGGCTCCAGGAGGCCGCCGCGCCGCACGGGCTGCGCTTCGGTCCCGACCCCTCCACGCACAGCCGGTGCACGCTCGGCGGGATGATCGGCAACAACGCGTGCGGCTCCCACTCGGTGGCCTGGGGGACGACCGCGGACAGCGTGCGGGAGCTGTCGGTGCTCACCGCGCGCGGGCGGCCACTGCGGCTGGGGCGCGAGTGGGCCGGGGCGCCGGACGGGCTGCAGGAGCTGGTGGAGAGCGAACTCGCCCGGCTGCGGACCGGCTTCCCGCGGCTGCCCCGCCGTATCTCCGGGTACGCCCTGGACGCGCTGCTGCCCGAGAACGGCGCGGACGTGGCGCGTTCCTTCTGCGGCTCGGAGGGCACTCTCGGCGTGCTGACGGAGGCGGTCGTACGGCTCGTCGAGACGCCTCCCGCGCGCGTGCTGGCCGTGCTGGGGTACGCCGACGAGGGCGCCGCCGCCGACGCCGCGGCCGGACTGCTGCGGTACCGGCCGCTGACGGTGGAGGGGATGGCGCGGGACCTGGTCCCGTCCGCGGCGGCGGGGCTGCCGCGCGGGGACGCCTGGCTGTTCGTGGAGACGGGCGGGGAGACGGCGGGGCAGGCACGCGCGCGTGCGGAGGCGATCGCGCGGGCGGCGGACGCCGTGGACGCCGCGATCGTCGAGGATCCGGCCGCGCAGCGCGCGCTGTGGCGGATCCGGGAGGACGCGAGCGGTACGGCGACCCGGATGCCGGACGGCACGGAGGCATGGCCGGGGTGGGAGGACTGCGCGGTGCCGCCGGAGCGGCTGGGCGCGTATCTGCGGCGGTTCCGGGAGCTGCTGGCCGCCCACGGGCTGCGGGGTGCCCCGTACGGGCACTTCGGGGACGGCTGCATCCACGTCCGTATCGACTTCGACCTGCTGACCCCGGCCGGGATCGGCCGGTTCCGGCGGTTCTCGCAGGAGCTGGCCGAGCTGGTGGTGGCGCACGGCGGTTCGCTGTCCGGGGAGCACGGGGACGGGCAGGCCCGCGCCGAGCTGCTGCCGACGATGTACGGCGAGCGGACGGTGGCCCTCTTCGAGCGGGTCAAGGGACTGTGGGACCCCGACGACCTGCTCAATCCCGGGATGCTGGTCCGTCCCGCGCCCCTGGATGCGAACCTGCGCTTCGCCGTGCTGCCGCGCCGCCCGGTCGACGTGGCCTTCGGCTACACGGCCGACCGAGGGGACTTCTCGGCGGCGGTGCGCCGGTGCGTCGGGGTCGCGAAGTGCCGTACGACCGAGGTGTCGGGCGCCGCGGTCATGTGCCCCTCCTTCCGGGTCACGGGAGAGGAGGAGCACTCCACGCGCGGGCGTGCCCGGCTGCTGCACGAGATGCTCGCCGGTGAGCTGGTGACCGACGGCTGGCGGTCGGCCGAGGTCCGCGACGCGCTCGACCTGTGCCTGTCGTGCAAGGGGTGCCGGTCCGACTGCCCGGTCGGGGTGGACATGGCCACGTACAAGGCGGAGTTCCTGCACCACCACTACGCCGGACGGCGCCGCCCGGCCGCCCACTACGCGCTGGGCCGGCTTCCGGTGTGGCTGCGCTGGGCCGCCCGTACGCGCACGGCGCCACTGCTGAACGCGCTCGCCGCCCTGCGGCCGCTCGCGTCGGCCGTGAAACGGCTCGGTGGAATCACACCCGAACGAGGGATCCCGCGTCTGGCGCGCGAGCCGTTCACCCGATGGTGGCGCACGCGGACGGACGCACGGGTGGACGGCGGGGAGGGGACGGGCGATCTGGTCGTCCTGTGGCCGGACACCTTCACCGAGCACCTGTCGCCGTCCGTGGGCCGGGCGGCCGTACGCGTGCTGGAGGCGGCCGGGTTGCGGGTGGCGCTCCCGCCGACCCTGCGTCTGCGCCGCCCTCCGGTGGGCGACGGAAGCTCGGCGCTGCTGAACCCCGTGTCCGTCCTGCGGGGCCGGGGCCGCGTCTGCTGCGGCCTGACGTACGTCTCCACCGGCCAGCTGGAGCGTGCCCGCGCGGTGCTGCGCCGCACCCTGGACCTGATGGAACCGGTGCTGGAGACCGACGCGCCGGTCGTCGTCCTGGAACCGAGCTGCGCCGCCGCCCTGCGCACCGACCTGCCGGAGCTGCTGCCCGGCGACCCGCGGGCCCGCCGCCTGTCCGACCGCGTGCTGACCTTCGCCGAGGCCCTGCGGCGTCACGCCCCCGGCTGGACCCCGCCCCGTTTGGACCGCCCGGTCGCCGGCCAGACCCACTGCCACCAGCACGCCGTGCTGGGCGACGCGGCCGACCGGCGCCTGCGCGAGGCGGCCGGCCTGACCGGCGAGCTGTCCGGCGGCTGCTGCGGCCTGGCCGGGAACTTCGGCTTCGAGAAGGGCCATTGGGAGGTGTCGGCCGCCTGCGCCGAGGAACAGCTCCTGCCGTCGGTACGGTGGGCTCCGGCCGGCGCGGTGGTCCTCGCGGACGGCTTCTCCTGCCGCACTCAGCTGGACCAGCTGGCCGGAGTACGGGGACGCCATCTGGCGGAGGTGCTGGCGGAGGGACTTGAGGGGCCGGCGGGACCGGAGGGGCGCGGCGGCTCGTGACCGTGGGGCCGCCGAGGGCTGGAGGGGCGCGGCGGCTCGTGACCGTGGGGCCGCCGAGGGCTGGAGGGGCGCGGCGGCTCGTGACCGTGAGGCCGCCGAGGGCTGGAGGGACACCGGGACGCGTGACCGGGGGCCGGAGGGCGTGCGGTGTCCCCGCGGGCCTGGGGGTACGCGGCGAGTGAACCGTGGGGACGGGCGGGGCACCGTGGACAGTGGTGTACGGGTTCACGCCCCTGACCGCGTCCACTACCCTGGACCCATCAGTACATCGCGATGAACAAACCCCTAGCCCCGTAACTGGACCGCCCCGTGACCACGCCCAGCGCCGCCACCCCTTCCTCACCGTCTCCGGTCGCCTCCGCGCCGGCCACCGCGCCCCCGCCCGGATCCCCGGGCCGTTTCGGCTCGCTCGGCCCGGTCGGGCTGGTCCTGGCCGGGGGCATCTCGGTGCAGTTCGGCGCCGCGGTGGCCGTGACGCTGATGCCGCGGGCGGGCGCGCTCGGCGTGGTGACCCTGCGGCTGCTGGTGGCCGCGATCGTGCTGCTGCTGGTCTGCCGGCCCCGGCTGCGCGGGCACTCGCGCGCCGACTGGGGCACGGTCGTCGTCTTCGGCATCGCGATGGCCGGGATGAACGGCCTCTTCTACCAGGCGGCCGCCCGCATCCCGCTCGGCCCCGCCGTCACCCTCGAAGTGCTCGGCCCGCTCGCCCTGTCGGTGCTGGCCTCGCGCCGCGCGATCAACTTCGTGTGGGCCGCCCTGGCCCTGGCCGGTGTCTTCCTGCTCGGCGGCGGGAGTTTCGACAGCCTCGACCCCGCCGGTGTCGGCTTCGCGCTGAGCGCGGGCGTGATGTGGGCGGCGTACATCGTCTTCAGCGCCCGTACCGGCCGGCGCTTCCCGCAGGCCGACGGGCTGGCCCTGGCGATGGCGGTCGGCGCGCTGCTGTTCCTGCCGCTGGGGATCGCCGAGTCCGGGTCGAAGCTCGTCGTCCCGACGACATTCGCCCTGGGCGCGGGGGTGGCGGTGCTCTCCTCCGTCCTGCCGTACACCCTCGAACTGCTCGCCCTGCGGCGGCTGCCCGCCTCCACCTTCGCCGTCCTCATGAGCCTGGAGCCGGCCCTCGCCGCCACGGCCGGCTTCCTCATCCTCGGCCAGTCCCTCACCGCCCTCCAGACCGTGGCGATCGTCCTGGTCATCGCGGCGAGCATGGGGGCGGTGCGGACCCAGGTGGCGCGGAGCAAGGCGCCGCTTCCGGAGGCGCACCCCTGACCGGTGCGGGTTGTCGGCGCCGCACGGCGGGACCATGAATTCATGCAAGCATGCTTGTTTGTTTCAGGGGTCGCTGCCATGCTCCACGCATGTCCGACCCGACGCTGGTGTTCGACGATCTGCGTGCCGAGAGTGACGAACTGGATCGGCGTGTCGCCGGGCTGGGCCCCGGGGACTGGGGGCGCCCGACGCCGGCGCCCGGATGGAGCATCGCGCATCAGATCGCCCATCTCGCCTGGACCGACCGGTCCGCCCTCCTCGCCGTCACCGACTCCGCCGCCTTCCGGGAACTCGTGGACCGGGCGCTGGCCGCACCCGGTTCGTTCGTGGACGAGGGGGCCGCGGAAGGCGCGCGGCTGGCCCCCGGCATGCTGCTGGAACGCTGGCGGGAGAGGCGGGCCGCGCTCGACCGGGCGTTGCGAGCTGCGTCGCCCGGCTCCCGTTTCCCCTGGTACGGGCCGCCCATGTCGGCCGCCTCCATGGCGACCGGGCGGCTGATGGAGACCTGGGCGCACGGGCAGGACGTGGCCGATGCGCTCGGTGTGGTGCGCACACCGACCGACCGGCTCAAGCATGTGGTGCGCATCGGGGTGCGGGCGCGGAACTTCGCCTTCGGGGTGCGGGGGCTGCCCGTGCCCGAGGAGGAGTTCCGGGTGGAGGTCCGTGGTCCCTCCGGGGAGCTGTGGACGTACGGTCCCGAGGACGCCGGGCAGCGTGTCACCGGGCCCGCCCTCGACTTCTGCCTCCTCGTCACCCAGCGCGCCCACCGCGCCGACCTCGCGGTACGCGCCGAGGGTCCGGACGCCGACCGCTGGCTGGACATCGCCCAGGCCTTCGCCGGCCCGCCCGGCGCCGGCCGGGCACCCCAGGGGGCGGCCGGATGATCCTGCGCATCGGCAACGCCTCCGGTTTCTACGGCGACCGGTTCGACGCCATGCGCGAGATGCTCACCGGCGGTGAACTGGACGTCCTCACCGGCGACTACCTCGCCGAGCTGACCATGCTGATCCTGGCCCGGGACCGGCTCAAGGACCCGGCAGCCGGCTACGCCCGCAGCTTTCTGCGGCAGCTGGAGGAGTGCCTCGGACTCGCCCACGAGCGGTCGGTGAAGATCGTGACCAACGCGGGCGGGCTCAATCCGGCCGGGCTCGCCGACCGGGTGCGGGAACTGGCCGAGCGGCTCGGGATCCCACTGCGCGTCGCCCATGTCGAGGGCGACGACCTCACCGCCGACCTCCCCCGGGTTCTCGGCTCCGCCCCCGAGGGAGGCGCCCCCCTCGCCGCCCACGTCTACCTCGGCGGCTTCGGGATCGCCGCCTGCCTGCGCGCGGGCGCCGACGTCGTGGTCACCGGGCGGGTCACGGACGCCGCCCTGGTCACCGGGCCCGCCGCCGCCCACTTCGGCTGGCGGCCGGAGGAGTACGACCGGCTGGCGGGCGCCGTCGTCGCCGGGCACGTGCTGGAGTGCGGCGCCCAGGCCACCGGCGGCAACTACGCCTTCTTCGCCGACCACGCCCTCGACCGGCTGCGCCACCCCGGTTTCCCGCTCGCCGAGATCCACGAGGACGGCAGCTGCGTGATCACCAAGCATCCCGGCAGCGGCGGGGTGGTGGACGTCGGCACGGTGACGGCCCAACTGCTGTACGAGACGGGCGGCGCCCGGTACGCCGGGCCCGATGTCACCACGCGGCTGGACACCGTACGGCTCGGTCAGGACGGACCCGACCGGGTGCGCGTCGAGGGCGTGCGCGGGGAGGCTCCGCCGCCCGCCCTCAAGGTGGGTCTCAACCGCCTCGGCGGCTTCCGCAACGAGGTCACCTTCGTCCTCACCGGACTCGACATCGAGCGCAAGGCCGAGCTGGTGCGGCAGCAGATGCGGGACGCGCTCGGGTCCGCCGGGTCACCTCCCGGCGAGGTGCGCTGGGACCTGGTGCGGACCGACCGGGCCGACGCCGGTACCGAGGAGACGGCGAGCGCCCTGCTCCGGCTGGTCGTACGGGACCGGGACCCGCGGGCGGTGGGGCGGGTGTTCAGCGGGTCCGCCGTGGAGCTGGCGCTCGCCGGATACCCCGGCTTCCACATGCCGGCGCCTCCCGGGAAGGGCGCGCCCTACGGCGTCTTCGAGGCCGTGTACGTCCCCCAGGACGCCGTCGAGCAGGTGGCCGTCCTCCACGACGGCCGCCGTGTCGCCGTGCCACCGCCCGAGGAGACGCACGCCCTTGAGGACGTGGAGCGGCCGCCGCTGCCGGACCCCCTCCCGGACGGTCCCATGCGGCGGGCCCCGCTCGGACTCGTCGCCGGGGCGCGCAGCGGGGACAAGGGCGGCGACGCCAACGTCGGCGTGTGGGCGCGCTCGGAACAGGGCTGGCGGTGGCTCGCGCACGCGCTGACGACCGAGACGTTCCGGCAGTTGGTCCCGGAGAGCCGGACGCTGGCCGTGGAACGGCACGCACTGCCCGATCTGCGCGCCCTCAACTTCGTCGTCCGCGGGATCCTCGGCGAGGGCGCCGCCGCCCAGCACCGCTTCGACCCGCAGGCCAAGGCACTGGGCGAATGGCTGCGTTCCCGCCACCTGGACATACCGGAGGCCCTGCTGTGACGGTCCTTTCCTCCGCCCTGGACACCGGCTCCGCCGAGTACAGGGCCCACCGCGAGACCATGCTCGGCAAGCTCGCCGCACTCGACGCCGAGCACGCCAAGGCGCTCGCGGGCGGCGGCACAAAGTACGTCGAGCGGCACCGGCGGCGCGGCAAACTGCTCGCCCGTGAACGGATCGAGCTGCTGCTCGACCCCGACACGCCGTTCCTGGAGCTGTCGCCGCTGGCCGGGTGGGGCAGCGACTACACCGTGGGCGCCTCGCTGGTCACCGGGATCGGGGTCGTCGAGGGCGTGGAATGCGTGATCACCGCCAACGACCCGACCGTGCGCGGCGGCGCCAGCAATCCGTGGAGCCTGAGGAAGGCGCTGCGGGCCAACGACATCGCGCTCGCCAACCGGCTGCCCTGCGTCAGCCTCGTCGAGTCCGGGGGCGCCGATCTGCCGTCCCAGAAGGAGATCTTCATCCCCGGAGGCGCCGTCTTCCGGGACCTGACCCGGCTGTCGGCGGCCGGCATCCCGACCGTCGCCGTCGTGTTCGGCAACTCGACCGCCGGGGGCGCGTACATCCCCGGCCTGTCCGACCACGTGATCATGGTCAAGGAACGGGCCAAGGTGTTCCTCGGCGGCCCGCCGCTGGTGAAGATGGCCACCGGCGAGGAGAGCGACGACGAGTCCCTGGGCGGCGCCGAGATGCACGCGCGTGTGTCCGGTCTCGCCGACCACTTCGCCCTCGACGAGCCGGACGCCCTCCGCCAGGCCCGCCGGGTCGTCGCCCGGCTCAACCACCGCAAGGCGTACCCCGATCCGCCCGCCGCGGCGCCACCCGAGTACGACGCGGAGGAGCTTCTGGGCATCGTTCCCGGCGATCTGCGGATCCCCTTCGACCCGCGCGAGGTCATCGCCCGGATCGTCGACGCCTCCGACTTCGACGAGTTCAAGCCGCTGTACGGGACGAGCCTGGCCACCGGCTGGGCCACCCTGCACGGCTACCCCGTCGGCGTCCTCGCCAACGCCCAGGGCGTGCTGTTCAGCGAGGAGTCGCAGAAGGCGGCCCAGTTCATCCAGCTCGCCAACCAGCGGGACGTACCGCTGCTGTTCCTGCACAACACCACCGGCTACATGGTCGGCCGGGAGTACGAGCAGGGCGGCATCGTCAAGCACGGCGCGATGATGATCAACGCGGTGTCCAACTCGCGCGTCCCGCACCTGTCCGTCCTCATGGGGGCGTCCTACGGCGCCGGGCACTACGGCATGTGCGGACGGGCCTACGACCCCCGCTTCCTGTTCGCCTGGCCCAGCGCCAAGTCCGCCGTCATGGGGCCGCAGCAGCTCGCGGGCGTGCTGTCGATCGTGGCCCGGCAGTCGGCGGCCGCCAAGGGGCAGCCGTACGACGAGGAGGCGGACGCCGCGCTGCGGACGATGGTGGAGCGGCAGATCGAGTCCGAGTCGCTGCCGGTGTTCCTGTCCGGGCGGCTGTACGACGACGGCGTCATCGACCCGCGCGACACCCGCACCGTCCTCGGCCTGTGCCTGTCGGCCGTCCACACCGCGCCCTTCGAGGGCGCGCGCGGCGGCTTCGGCGTCTTCCGGATGTGAGGGATCCCTTGATTTCTTCTCTGCTCGTCGCCAACCGGGGCGAGATCGCCTGCCGTGTCTTCCGCACCTGCGCCGAGCTGGGCATCCGGACGGTCGCCGTGCACTCGGACGCCGATGAGAACGCCCTCCACACGCGCGTGGCCGACACTGCGGTGCGCCTGCCGGGCGTGACGCCCGCCGAGACGTATCTGCGCGGCGACCTGATCGTGAAGGCGGCGGTGGCGGCCGGCGCGGACGCCGTGCACCCGGGCTACGGCTTCCTCGCCGAGAACGCCGGCTTCGCGCGGGCCGTCCTGGACGCGGGCCTGGTCTGGATCGGGCCGTCCCCGCGGGCCGTCGAGGCGATGGCGTCCAAGACCCGCGCCAAGGAGCTGATGAGCGTGCGGCCCCTGCGTGAGGTCACCGAGGCCGATCTGCCGGTCCTCGTGAAGGCCGCCGCGGGCGGCGGCGGGCGCGGGATGAGGATCGTACGGCGGCTCGGGGACCTGGACGCCGAACTGGCGGCCGCGCGCGCGGAGGCGCTGAGCGCCTTCGGTGACGGCGAGGTGTTCGTCGAGCCGTACCTCGGGGGCGAGGCGGGCGGGCGGCACGTGGAGGTGCAGGTCCTCGCCGACACCCACGGCACCGTGTGGACGCTGGGCACGCGTGACTGCTCCCTCCAGCGGCGCCACCAGAAGGTCGTCGAGGAGGCCCCGGCGCCCGGGCTTCCCGCGGACACCGAGCGGGAGTTGCACGAGCTGGCCGTACGGGCCGCGCGGGCCGTCGACTACACCGGCGCGGGGACCGTCGAGTTCCTGGTGGCCGACGGCAGGGCGCACTTCCTGGAGATGAACACGCGCCTCCAGGTGGAACACCCGGTCACGGAGGCCGTGTTCGGCGTGGACCTGGTCGCCCTGCAGATCCGTGTCGCCGAGGGCCACGCCCTGGACGCCGAACCGCCCCCCGCGCGCGGGCACGCGGTCGAGGCCCGCCTGTACGCCGAGGACCCGGCCCGCGACTGGGCCCCGCAGACCGGCACCCTGCACCGACTGTCCGTCCCCGGCGTCCGCCTGGACACCGGCTACGGCGACGGGGACACGATCGGCGTCCACTACGACCCGCTGCTCGCCAAGGCCGTCGCCCACGCCCCCACGCGCGCGGAGGCGCTGCGCAAGCTCGCCGGCGCGCTGGAGCGGGCCGCCGTCCACGGCCCGGTCACCAACCGCGACCTGCTCGTGCGGTCCCTGCGGCACGAGGAGTTCGGACGCGGCCGTATGGACACCGGCTTCTACGACCGCCATCTCGCCGAACTGACCGCGCCCGCCCCCGACCCGTACGCGCCCCTGGCCGCCGCGCTCGCCGACGCGCACGGCCGCTCCCGCTTCGGCGGCTGGCGCAACGTGCCCTCGCAGCCGCAGGTCAAGCGGTACCTGATGGCGGGCGAGGAGCACGAGGTGCGCTACCGGCACACCCGCGCGGGTCTGGCCGCCGACGCCGTAGGGGTGCGGGTGGTGCACGCGGACGCGTGCCTGGTCGTCCTCGAAGCCGGCGGCATCCGGCGCCGGTACGAGATCGCCCGGTACGGCGAGCGGGTGTACGCCGGACCGACCGCGCTCACCGCCCTGCCCCGCTTCCCCGATCCCGTCGCCCAGGGTCTCCCCGGCTCACTGCTGGCGCCCATGCCCGGCACCGTCGTGCGCGTCGCCGACGGACTGGCCGTGGGCGCCGCCGTACGGGCCGGACAGCCGCTGCTGTGGCTGGAGGCGATGAAGATGGAGCACAGGATCGAGGCCCCGGCCACGGGCACCCTCACGGCCCTGCACGCGACCCCCGGACAACAGGTCGAGCCCGGCACGCTGCTGGCGGTGGTGCAGGCAACCCAGGGGCGCGGGGCGGCATCGACGTGCGGCCCCGCCGCGTGAGCGCGAGCAACCACACATCACTCGCACCCGGGAGACGACAATGACCCCCGTCACCGAATCCGAAGAACACAGGGACCTGCGAGCCGCCGTGGCGGCCCTCGGCAAACGCTACGGCCGCGACTACCTCACCCGGACCGTCGCCGAGGGACGCCACCCCACCGAACTCTGGTCCGAGGCGGGCCGACTCGGCTACCTCGGCGTCAACCTGCCGGAGGCGTACGGCGGGGGAGGCGGTGGCATCACCGAACTGTCCATCGTGCTGGAGGAGTTGGGTGCGGCCGGCTGCCCCTTGCTGATGATGGTCGTCTCGCCCGCCATCTGCGGCACCGTCATCGCCCGGTTCGGCACGGAGGAGCAGAAGCGGGCGTGGCTGCCCTCGCTGGCGAACGGCACCCGCACCATGGCCTTCGGCATCACCGAACCCGACGCCGGCTCCAACTCCCACCGCATCACCACCACCGCCCGCCGCGACGGCGGCGACTGGGTGCTCACCGGCCGCAAGGTGTTCATCTCCGGTGTCGACATCGCCGACGCCGTCCTGGTCGTCGGCCGCACCGAGGACGCGCGCACCGGCCGCCTCAAGCCCTGCCTGTTCATCGTCCCGCCGGACGCGGACGGCTTCCAGCGGCATCCCATCGACATGGAACTCGCCGCCGCCGAGAAGCAGTTCGAGCTGGTCATGGACGATGTGCGGCTGCCCGCCGACGCGCTCGTCGGCGGCAGCGCCTCCCACGCTCCCGGCAGTGGGGGAGAGGACGCGGGCCTGCTGCAACTGTTCGCCGGACTCAACCCCGAGCGCATCATGACGGCCGCCTTCGCGATCGGTATGGGGCGTCACGCGCTCGCCCGGGCCGTGGAGTACGCGCGCGAGCGCACCGTCTGGAAGGCCCCCATCGGCTCCCACCAGGCCATCGCCCACCCGCTCGCCCAGGCCCACATCGACCTGGAACTCGCCCGCCTGATGACGGGGAAGGCGGCCCACCTGTACGACGCGGGCGACGACGTGGGCGCGGGAGAGGCCGCCAACATGGCCAAGTACGCCGCCGGTGAGGCCTGTGTGCGGGCCGTCGACCAGGCCGTGCACACCCTCGGCGGCAACGGCCTCACGCGCGAGTTCGGGCTCGCCTCGCTGATAACGGCCGCGCGCGTGGCTCGTATCGCCCCGGTGAGCCGGGAGATGATTCTCAACTACGTCTCCCACCAGACCCTGGGCCTGCCCAAGTCGTACTGACCCGCCCGCCGTGTGCGAGGAGGAACCGTGTTCCGCAGCGAGTACGCAGACGTCCCGGCCGTAGAACTGCCCATCCACGAGGCCGTCCTGGGCCGAGCCGCCCGGTTCGGCGGGGCCCCCGCGCTGATCGACGGCACGGACGGCACCACGCTCACGTACGACCAGGTGGACCGCTTCCACCGGCGGGTCGCCGCCGCGTTCGCCGAGGCCGGCGTGCGCAAGGGCGACGTCCTCGCCCTGCACAGCCCGAACACGGTCCTGTTCCCCGTGGCCTTCTACGCCGCCACGCGCGCGGGTGCCTCGGTCACCACCTCCCACCCGCTCGCCACGCCGGAGGAGTTCGCCAAGCAGCTGAAGGACTCGGCGGCCCGCTGGATCGTCACCGTCTCACCGCTGCTCGCGGCGGCCCGGCGGGCGGCCGAACTGGCGGGCGGGGTGGAGGAGATATTCGTCTGCGACAGCGCCCCCGGGCACCGTTCGCTCCCCGGCATGCTCGCGGGCGCCGCTCCCGAACCGGCCGTGGACATCGACCCGGCCGAGGACGTCGCGGCGCTGCCGTACTCGTCGGGGACGACCGGCACCCCCAAGGGCGTGATGCTCACCCACCGGCAGATCGCCACCAACCTCGCCCAGCTCGAACCGGCGATCACGGCCGGGCCCGGCGACCGGATCCTCGCCGTGCTGCCCTTCTTCCACATCTACGGGCTCACCGCCCTGATGAACGCGCCCCTGCGCCAGGGCGCCACCGTCGTCGTGCTGCCCCGCTTCGAGCTGGAGACCTTCCTCGCGGCCATCCAGGACCACCGCATCACCGGCCTGTACGTGGCCCCGCCGATCGTGCTCGCCCTCGCCAAGCACCCGGCCGTGGCGGGCTACGACCTGTCGTCGCTGAAGTACGTCGTCAGCGCGGCGGCCCCGCTCGACGCCCGGCTGGCGGCGGCCTGCTCCCGTCGGCTCGGCCTGCCACCGGTGGGCCAGGCCTACGGCATGACCGAACTGTCCCCGGGCACCCACGTCGTCCCCCTGGACGCCATGCACGACGCGCCCCCCGGCACGGTCGGCCGGCTCATCGCCGGCACCGAGATGCGCGTCGTCTCCCTCGCCGACCCGGACAAGGACCTCGGCATCGGCGAGCCGGGCGAGATCCTGATCCGCGGGCCCCAGGTGATGAAGGGCTACCTGGACCGGCCCGACGCCACCGCCGCGATGATCGACCCCGACGGCTGGCTGCACACCGGCGACGTCGGGTACGTGGACGGCGACGGCTGGCTGTTCGTCGTCGACCGGGTCAAGGAACTGATCAAGTACAAGGGCTTCCAGGTGGCGCCCGCCGAGCTGGAGGCCCTGCTGCTCACCCACCCGGGCATAGCCGACGCCGCCGTCATCGGTGTGCACGACGCCGACGGCAACGAGACACCGCACGCGTACGTGGTGCGCCGCCCGTCCGCCGACGGCCCGTCGGAAGCGGAGGTGATGCTGTACGTCGCCGAACGCGTCGCCCCCTACAAGCGCGTCCGGCACGTCACCTTCCTCGACGCGGTGCCCCGCGCCGCCTCCGGGAAGATCCTGCGGCGGCGGCTGCGGGACCAGGGGCCCGACCAGCCGCGGGAAGCGGGGGAGCGGCCGTGACGACGATCGCACGCACGCGCGCGCGTGCAGTCGAAGCCCTCAGCCTCGACTCGCCGGGCAACCGCAACGCCCTGTCGGCGGCGCTCGTCGGGGAACTCGCCGCCGCTCTCGCCGACTGCGCCGAGGACGCCGCCGTGCGCGCCGTCGTCCTCACCCACACCGGCAACACCTTCAGCGCGGGCGCCGACCTGCGCGACCCTCCCCGGCCCGACGCGCTGGTCGCCCTGCTGCGGCAGATCGTCGAACTGCCCAAGCCGGTCGTCGCCCGCGTCACCGGACACGTCCGCGCGGGCGGCCTCGGTCTGCTCGCGGCCTGCGACATCGCCGTCGCCTCGCACCGGGCCACCTTCGCGTTCACCGAGGTGCGCATCGGGGTGGCCCCCGCGGTCATCTCGCTGCCGCTGCTGCCCCGAGCCGACCCGCGCGCGCTGGCCCGCCACTGCCTCACCGGGGAACGGTTCGACGCGGCCGAGGCGGTCCGGGCCGGGCTGGTGACGGCGGCCGGGGACGACGCCGACGCCGTACTGGAGCCGATCCTCGACGGTCTGCGCCGCTCCTCCCCCCAGGCTCTGGCCGAGACGAAACGGCTGCTCACGGCTAGGGTGCTGGAAGCCTTCGACCGGGACGCGGCCGGCCTGACCGCGCTCTCGGCCCGGCTGTTCTCCTCCGCGCAGGCGCGCGAGGGCATGACGGCCTTCCTCGAACGACGGGATCCGGAATGGGCGGTGTGACCACACACGACCGCGCGGAACGCGCCCCCAAGCAGGACCGCAGCCGGGCCACCCGGCAGCGGCTCCTCCAGGCCGCCGTGGCCTGCCTCGCCGAACACGGCTGGGCCGGGTCCACGGTCTCGGTGGTCGCCGAACGCGCCGGTGTCTCCCGCGGCGCCGCCCAGCACCACTTCCCCACCCGCGAGGACCTGTTCACCGCCGCCGTCGAGTACGTGGCCGAGGAACGCTCCACCGCCCTGCGCGCCCTGTTCCCCGAGGGCGCGGCCGGCGACCGGCGAGCCGTGGTCGGCGCCCTCGTCGACCTCTTCACCGGGCCACTCTTCCGGGCCGCGCTCCATCTGTGGGTGGCCGCCTCCAACGAGGACCAACTGCGCCCCCGCGTCACCGAGTTGGAGGCCCATGTGGGCCGCGAGACGCACCGCATAGCGGTCGAGCTGCTGGGCGCGGACGAGGCCCGCCCCGGCACCCGCGAAACCGTCCAGGGCTTCCTCGACATGGCCCGCGGTCTCGGCCTCGCCAACCTCCTCACCGACGACACCGCCCGCCGCGAACGCGTGGTGGCCCAGTGGGCGGCCCTGCTGGAGGAGGCACTGGGCCGCGGCCCGGCGACCGCGTGAACCGGACCACACCCGTATCGCCCGCCCCGCAGTACCCTGTGCGCATGCTTCTGCTGCTCGTGCGACGCCGCCACGTGGACTACGTGCGCGTCACGAGCATGGGCTGTCGGCGCTCCGCCTGACCCCGGCCCTTTCCGCGGCGACCCGATCGCCCGCACCTCTCACCCGGTTCCTCTCATCCGGCACCCGCGCCGCGCGCCCACCCATGGCTGCGGCCCGGGACCCGTACACCCTGCGGACGTGACCCATGACGAACACGGCGACGACCCCGTCGTACGACCAGCTCCCCATCATCGACCTCGCCGCGGCCGACCGCGGCCCGCGTGAACGGGCGCTGCTGCACGGGCAGTTGCACGGCGCCGCCCACGACGTGGGCTTCTTCCAGCTCGTCGGGCACGGCGTCACCCGGGCCGAGACCGACGCGCTGCTCGACGCGATGCACGCCTTCTTCCGGCTCCCCGAGGCCGACCGCCTCGCCCTGGACAACGTCAACTCGCCCCACTTCCGCGGCTACACGCGCACCGGGGACGAGCTCACCGGCGGCGCCCGGGACTGGCGCGACCAACTCGACATAGGCGCCGAGCGGCCGGCCCGCGTCCCCGGGCCGGGCGAGCCCGCGTACTGGTGGCTCCAGGGCCCCAACCAGTGGCCGGCCGCCCTGCCCGAGCTGCGCACCGCCGCGCTCGCCTGGATCGACCGGCTCGGCGCCGTCGCCCGCAGGCTGCTGCACGAACTGCTCACCGCCATCGGCGCGCCCGCCGACTTCTACGACCCGGTCTTCGGCGCGCACGCCCACCCGCACCTCAAGCTCGTCCGCTACCCCGGCAGCGCCGGCGACGGCACCGACCAGGGCGTCGGCGCCCACAAGGACTACGGCTTCCTCACCCTGCTGCTCCAGGACCGGATCGGCGGGCTCCAGGTGCAGCGCGCGGACGGGCTCTTCCACGACGTGCCGCCGATCGAGGGCGCGTTCGTCGTCAACCTGGGAGAGCTGCTGGAGGTCGCCACCAACGGCTACCTCGTGGCCACCAACCACCGGGTCGTCTCCCCGCCCGGTGCCACCGAGCGGTTCTCGGTGCCCTTCTTCTACAACCCGCGCCTGGACGCCCGCGTCGCCCCGCTGCCCTTCCCGTACGCCCCCACCGCGCCCGGCGTCACGGACGACCCGGGCAACCCGCTGTTCGCGGAGTACGGGTTGAACGAGCTCAAGGGCAAGCTGCGCGCCCACCCGCTGGTCGCCCAGCGGCATCACGCGGAGCTGCTGAGCCCCGCGTGACGCCGGTTGTGACGCCGGATGCGCCGACCGGGTGCGGTGAAGCGCTCGGTCAGCGCGCGATGCCGTCGTAGCCCGCGATCTCCCGCGGGCTGCGCGGACCGGGACCGACGTAACGGGCGGAGGGGCGCACCAGCCGGCCGGTGCGCTTCTGCTCCAGGATGTGCGCGGACCAGCCCGCGGTACGCGCGCACGTGAACATCGACGTGAACATGTGCGCCGGCACCTGGGCGAAGTCCAGCATGATCGCCGCCCAGAACTCGACGTTCGTGGCCAGCACCCGGTCCGGGCGGCGGCTGTGCAGCTCCTCCAGGGCGGCCTTCTCCAGGGCCTCGGCGACCTCGTACCGCGGGGCGCCGAGCTCCCGGGCGGTACGGCGCAGCACGCGCGCGCGTGGGTCCTCGGCCCGGTACACCCGGTGGCCGAACCCCATCAGCCGCTCACCGCGGTCCAGGGCGTTCTTGACGTAGCCCTCCGCGTCCCCGGTCCGCTCGATCTCCTCGATCATGCCCAGGACCCGGGAGGGCGCGCCGCCGTGCAGCGGGCCGGACATGGCGCCCACCGCGCCCGACAGGGCGGCCGCCACGTCGGCGCCGGTGGAGGCGATGACGCGGGCGGTGAACGTGGAGGCGTTCATGCCGTGCTCGGCGGCGGACGTCCAGTACGCGTCGACGGCCGCCACGTGCTTGGGATCCGGCTCGCCCCGCCAGCGGATCATGAACCGCTCGGTGATGGAGCGGGCCTTGTCGATCTCCCGCTGCGGCACCATGGGTACGCCCTGCCCGCGCGCCGACTGGGCGACGTACGACAGCGCCATGACGGCGGCCCGCGCCAGATTGTCGCGCGCCTGCTCCACGTCGATGTCCAGCAGCGGTTTCAGGCCCCACACCGGGGCGAGCATGGCCAGCGCCGACTGGACGTCCACGCGGATGTCCCCGGAGTGCACGGGGATCGGGAACGGCTCGGCGGGCGGCAGGCCCGGATCGAAGGCGCCGTCGACCAGCAGCCCCCAGACATTGCCGAAGGAGACCTGACCGACGAGTTCCTCGATGTCGACACCCCGGTACCGAAGGGCGCCGCCCTCCTTGTCCGGTTCGGCGATCTCCGTCTCGAACGCGACGACTCCTTCGAGACCGGGTACGAAGTCGGACATCAGGCGGCTCCTTGTGGTCTGTGCGACAGAGGGTGCGACAGGGACGACTGGGGCTACTGGGACGGTGTGACGACTGTGAAGGTGTGACGGCTGTGACGAGGGGGCGACTGGGAGGGCGATCAGGCGCGGGACGTGGGGAATCGGGCCGTCCGCCGGCGGATCCACGGTCGCGTCCCGTGACTCGCGGTCCATGGCGGGCATCCCTGTGGGCATCCCTGTGATGCCCCGTGCGGCCGGCTGTCACCCCATCGGAGCGACAGCAGCACCATAACCCCGAGTGCCACAAAAGGGGAGTGGAGCGGCACTCAGTGCCAACCGGGGCCGTGGTGGAGGGCGAGGGTACCCCGCGAACGTGCCCGGTGGATACGGCAAGATGACCGCGTGACCGACCGAGAAGCCGGTGAAACCGCCCCCTTCGACCTCGCCTCGATGCGCATGCACTACCGGGCCGAGGGGCTGACCGAGGCCGACCTGGCCGCCACCCCCGTCGCCCAGTTCGCCCACTGGTTCCAGCAGGCCGCGACCGAGGCCCGGCTGTTCGAGCCCAACGCCATGATCGTCTCCACCGCGGACACCAACGGCCGGCCCAGCTCCCGCACGGTGCTGCTGAAGTCCTTCGACGAGCAGGGTTTCGTCTTCTACACCAACTACGACTCCCGCAAGGGCCGCGACCTCGCCGGGAATCCGTACGTCTCCCTGCTCTTCCCCTGGCACCCCATGGCCCGCCAGGTCATCGTCCAGGGCGTGGCCCGCCGCACCGGCCGCGACGAGACCGCCGCCTACTTCCGCACCCGCCCGCACGGCTCCCAGCTCGGCGCCTGGGCCAGTGCCCAGTCCACGGTGATCGCCGGCCGCGCGGAACTCGACGCCTCCTACGCCGACCTGGCCGCCCGCTACCCCGAGGGCGAGCAGGTGCCCGTACCGCCGCACTGGGGCGGCTTCCGGGTCGCCCCGCGGTCGGTGGAGTTCTGGCAGGGCCGCGAGAACCGCCTGCACGACCGCCTGCGGTACGTCGCCGAGCCGGACGGCGGCTGGCGCGTGGAGCGGCTGAGCCCCTGACGCACCCCGGTCGCGGGCGCCGTATTGACACGGCTCTGGTCCAGACCTCACCGTGATCCGCGACACACAGTCGCCCCGAAGGGACGGACCTCGCATGAGCGACCGCACGCCGGCCGGCCAGTTCCTCGACGCCGCCATCGGCCTGCTCCAGCGGGTCCGGGACGAGGAGGCCGAGCAGATCGCGGCCGCCGGGACGCTCCTCGCCGACACCGTGGCCGCCGGCGGCCGCCTGTTCGCCTTCGGCGCCGGCCACTCCTCCCTCGCCGCCCAGGACCTCGTCTACCGCGCCGGCGGCCTGGCCCTGATGAACCTGCTCGCCGTTCCCGGCACCGTCGGCGTGGACGTCGTGCCCGCGACCCTCGGCTCCGCCCTGGAACGCGTCGACGGCCTCGCCACCGTGGTCCTGGACAGCTCCCCCCTCCGCTCCGGCGACGCCCTGATCGTCATCTCGCTGTCCGGGCGCAACGCCCTGCCCGTGGAGATGGCCGCGCACGCCCGCGCCCTCGGCGTGCGGGTCATCGGCGTGACCTCGGTGGCCTACGCGACCGGGACCACCTCCCGGCACGCCTCGGGGACGTTCCTGAAGGACCACTGCGACATCGTCCTCGACTCCAAGATCGCGGTCGGCGACGCCGAACTCACCCTCGACACCGTCGCGGCCCCCTTCGCCCCCGCCTCCACCGTCGTCACCTCCGCCCTCCTCCAGGCGGTCATGGCCACCACCGCCGGCGTCCTCGCCGACCGGGGCATCGAACCCCCGCTGCTGCGCTCCGGCAACGTCGACGGCGGCCACGAGTGGAACGGCCGGATCTTCGACCGGTACGCCGACCGGATCTTCTACCGGCACTGACCTGGACCGCGCGCCGTGTACGGATCGGTCCGGCCCGCCTGACCTGGACTGCGCGCCGTGTACGGATCGGTCCGGCCCGCCTGACATGGACTGCGCGCCGTGTACGGATCGGTCCGGCCCGCCTGACCTGGACTGCGCGCCGTGTACCGATCGGGCTGGCCCGGCCCGACCCGGCCTTCGGCCGGCCCGGACCGCACGCGCGCGTCCACGGCGTCGATCCCGGCACACGGGAATTTCCCCGGACGGCAATTCCTTCAATGTTCTGGGAACCCGGTGTGTGCTGGGTCACGTTCCAGTTGAATGATGGGCAGTGAGCGAAACGACGCGCCGTACGTGCGGACGCAGCCTGCAGGGGGTCCAGGTGAGTGCTTCCCGGCGTAGTGGGACCACCGACGAGCTGGGGCCGGACGAGCCCGAGCCGGAGCGGGACGGTCCGCGAGGCTTTGACACCCACGGCGGCTCCGACCTGCTGGCCGCCCTCCTCGACGGCATGGACGCGGCCCTGTGCGCCTTCGACGCCGACGGCGTCCTCACCCACTGGAACCGCGAGGCCGAGCGCATCCTGGGCTGGACCGCCGCCGAGGCCGTCGGGCGGCACGGCTTCGCCGGCTGGGCCGTGCGCAGCGCGGACGCCGAGGAGGTCGAGGGGCGGCTGATGTCCGCCATGCACGCCCCCGGACGCCAGGTGCACGAGTTCGCGCTGCTCACCAAGGACGGCGGCCGCGTCCTGGTGCGGACCCAGTCCGCGGCCGTGCACGGACCCGACGGCAAGCCCGCCGGCCTGTACTGCGCCTTCAGCGAGGTGCACGCGCAGATCGACCTGGAGCGCTCCATCGCGCTCAGCGAGGCCCTGTTCGAGGACGCCTTCTGGGGGGTCGTCCTCGTCGACGCCGACCTGCGGCCCGCCGTCGTCAACGCCTACGCCGCCCAGGCCCTCGGCACCGGCCGCACCGCCGCCCTGGGCCGGCCGCTCGGCGAACTGCTCACCCAGGGCCTGGAGGAACTGGAGAGCGCGCTCACCCACGTCCTGGCCGAGGGCGCCCCGCCCGCCCCCGCCGAGTTCTGGGTGGGCGTACGCACCCCGGAGGGCGACCGGCGGCGCTGCTGGCGCAGCGGATTCGTCCGGCTCTCCTCCCCGCTCGCCGAGGAACCGGTACCGCTCGGCGTCGCCTGGCTCTTCGCCGACGTCACCGAGGCCAAGCAGGGCGAGCAGGAGGCCGCGCTGCTGCGGTTCCGCACCAACCAGCTGCACCGGGCCGCCCACGCCGCCGCCGAGTGCGAGGACCCGGCCGAGGCCGCCACCGTCCACCTCGACTTCGCCCTCGCCGGTTTCGCCGACCACGCCCTGATCGACCGTGTGGCGGGCGGCACCGCCCCGGCCGACCACGAGACGGCGGCCCCGGTCCGGTTGGTCCGCGTCGCGGCCACCCCCTCCGGCGGCCCCGGGCCCAGCCTGCTGACCGGGCAGGCCGGGCTGCCGGTCCGCTACGGCACGGGACACCCCGCCCTCCAGTGCGTCGACCGCATCGGCTCCGTACGGGCCTCCGTCGGGGCCGTACCCGCCGACCGGGCGCGTGAGTGGGCCGAGGCCCGGCAGTGGCCGGGCGACGCCGTGCACGCCCTATGCGCGGTGCTGCGCAGCCGCGGCCGCACCCTCGGCGTCGTGACCTTCCTGCGCGGCTCCGGCCGCACCCCCTTCGAGCGCGCCGACGCGGCCTACGCCGAGGACGTGGCCGCACGCATCGCCGCGGGCCTGGACCTGGCGCTCCTGGCGAGGGACGGCCGCGCCTGACCGCACGGGGGCGGCCTTGCCGCGACGGCACGCGCGTCCCGCGAAAAAACCTGTTGAGTATCGCCGGTCCGCTTCCTAAGGTGTTGTGCACACACGAAGGGAGGTGATCCGGTAGATGAGTGAGACCCGGACGCGTGAGGTGGCTGCGGGCTAGCGGCCCGTCACCCCACCCTGTGCGGTGCCGGACCAGCGCGTGACAGAGACGTGCGGCCGGCCCAATTTCAAGCAGTCACCCGACCCGCGAGCTGCCGGTACGTCCGGCCGGCTCCTCCGCCGAGGCGGAGGGACCCAGCTCGCGGGTCGTCTGCGTTTCGCGCGGGCCGCCCGGTTGTCAGTGGGATGCGTCAGAATTGACTCCAGGGCCAGCGCACGCGCCGGGGAGCCGCCGGGCCTCCGGCCGAGGTAATCGAGGGGCACGTATGTCCGGACTGATCGACACCACGGAGATGTATCTCCGCACCATCCTCGAGCTGGAGGAGGAAGGCGTCGTCCCCATGCGCGCCCGGATCGCGGAGCGCCTGGACCAGAGCGGGCCGACGGTGAGCCAGACGGTCGCGCGGATGGAGCGCGACGGACTTGTCTCGGTGGCCAGCGACCGGCATCTGGAGCTCACGGGCGAGGGCCGCCGGCTGGCCACGCGCGTGATGCGCAAGCACCGGCTCGCCGAGTGCCTGCTGGTCGACGTGATCGGCCTGGAGTGGGAGCAGGTGCACGCCGAGGCCTGCCGCTGGGAGCACGTGATGAGCGAGGCCGTCGAGCGCAGGGTGCTGGAGCTGCTGCGGCACCCGACCGAGTCGCCGTACGGCAACCCGATCCCGGGCCTGGAGGAGCTGGGCGAGAAGGACGGCGCCGACCCGTTCCTGGACGAGGGGATGGTGTCGCTGGCCGACCTGGACCCGGGGGCCGACGGCAAGACGGTGGTCGTCCGCCGGATCGGCGAGCCGATCCAGACGGACGCGCAGCTGATGTACACGCTCCGCCGCGCGGGCGTGCAGCCCGGCTCGGTGGTCAGCGTGACGGAGTCGGCGGGCGGTGTGCTGGTCGGCAGCAGCGGCGAGGCGGCGGAGCTGGACACGGAGGTCGCCTCCCACGTCTTCGTCGCCAAGCGCTGAGCGGCCCGCCCGTCCGGGCCGGCCGTCCCCCGTCCGTGGTTCAGCGCGTCGAAGGGCAGCGCGTGGGCGCCGGGCGTGCGAGGCTGTCGCGAGAGGCATAGGGCTTGAAGGGGTGGGGGAGAATGTGGCGGAGATGTGGGGAGAGCCCCGGCGCCGTGCGGCGCCGGGGCCTGTCCTCCCCTTCGACGACCCGGAGCCCCGAGCTCTCAGGGTCGTCCCCCTCGGACCCCTTTTCCCCGAGTGGTCCGCCTCCCGTTGAAGATCTCCCCAGGGGGGCGGCGATCAATCCTGGCCAGGTGTCACTCGAACGAGGGGTGTTGGTGACGGAGTCACCACTTTCGAATAAGTATTCGATAGCCTGAGTGTCTGCGCATCAGGGCCCCGGGGCCCGCGCTCCAGAATGTGCACGACGGCATACGGAAGCTGAACACGGTTCCAGGGGGGTGCCAGGACCAATGGTGCGGCGCATCGACGTGACCGGGTCGGGCGGTGTACGGCTCGCTGCCTGGGAGTTCGCCGAGCCCCCGAAGGCCGTGCCGGGGCAGGTGAGGGAGCGGACACCGGTCGGGTCCGGCGCCGGACCCGACCGGACCGACGGAGTGCTGTTACTGCACGGTCTCATGGGCCGTGCCTCGCACTGGGCCGCCACCGCCCGCTGGCTCTCCGGGCGGCATCGCGCCGTCGCCCTCGACCAGCGCGGGCACGGCCAGAGCGAGAAGCTGCCGCAGGCCGCCTACGGCCGCGAGGCCTACGTGGACGACGCCGAGGCCGCCCTCGAACAGCTCGGGCTCGGCCCGGCCGTCGTCATCGGGCACGCGATGGGCGCGCTGACCGCCTGGCAGCTCGCCGCCCGCCGCCCCGACCTGGTGCGCGCCGTGATCATCTGCGACATGCGGGCCTCCGCACTCGGCGCCGCCTCCCAGCGGGAGTGGGAGGACTGGTTCCGGGCCTGGCCGGTGCCGTTCGCCGCCCTCGCCGACGTACGG
This sequence comes from Streptomyces sp. NPDC091412, assembly GCF_044756885.1. Lineage (NCBI taxonomy): Bacteria > Bacillati > Actinomycetota > Actinomycetes > Kitasatosporales > Streptomycetaceae > Streptomyces > Streptomyces sp. NPDC091412. The sequence goes on from NZ_JBIVTV010000010.1 coordinate 148,117, forward strand.
AAGTGGTTCGGCGAGGACGATCCCTGGGTGGAACGCCCGAACCCGGCACGCGGCGCGTTCTACGCCGAGGTCATGCACGAGAGCGCGGACGGCTGGCGTCCCGTCTTCGAACCGCAGCAGATGCTGACCTCCCGCGAGGCCTGGGTGTACGACGCCCACTGGGAGGAGCTGGCCCAGGTCCGCTGCCCGGCCCTCGTGGTCCGGGGCCTGGACGGCGAACTCGGCCGGGCCGAGGCCCAGGAGATGGTCCGTGTCCTGCCGCGCGGGGAGTACGCGGAGGTGGCCGACGCCGGTCACCTCGTCCACTACGACCAGCCGGAGGCCTGGCGCACGGCCATCGAGCCGTTTCTGGAGGCGGTGCTCACGGGATGAGTGCCGCTCCCACGCCCCTCGCCGTGCCGACGGCCGTCCAGGAGGCGTTCCTGAAGGCCTTCCACGCCGAGCGCCCGGCGGTCACCGCGGACGCCTTCCTCGCCGGGCGGGCGCCCGACGGGCGCTCCAGCTACGAGATCCTGAGCGACCGGGTGGCCGGAGCCCGGCGGGTTCTGGACCTCGGCTGCGGCGATGGCGTACTGCTGGACCTGCTGGCCCGCACCGAGGGGCGGCGGCTCGCCGGTGTGGACCTCTCGCCGGAGGCGCTGGCCCTGGCGCGGCACCGCCCGTCCCTGCGTGCCACCGCGCTGGCCCAGGCCAGGGCACAGGAGTTGCCCTTCGCCGGCGGGGCCTTCGACGCCTGCGTCTGCCACATGGCGCTGATGCTGATGGGCGACGTCGACCGGGTCGCGGCGGAGACGGCCCGGGTGCTGTCGCCCGGCGGTGTCCTGGCCTGCGTGGTCGGCGGCGGTCCTCTCGGCGGGGAGGCGTACGAGCTGTTCAGCGGCCTGCTGAAGGCCGCCGTCCAGCGGGCGCCCGCCGAGCAGCGCATTCCGCCGCTGGGAGACCGCAGGACCCGCAGCCACGAGGGGCTCGGCGCGATCCTGGAGCCGGCCGGATTCGGCGCTCCGGACCGGGAGACCGTCCCGATCGACCTGAGCGGACCGGTGGACCAGGTCTGGGCGGCGCTTTCCGGCATTTACGACGTCGGACCGCTCGACCCGGCCGCCGTCTCCCGGCTGCGGGAGAGCTTCGTGCGGGAGGCGGCCGGGCTCGCCGGGCCGGACGGGCGGGTCCCGTGCGGCTTCACCGTCCACGTGGTGACCGCCCGCCTGCGCTGAGCGGCCCGCGCCTCAGCCCTTGCTGACCGCCGTGAGGATCTCCGGCAGCCGGGCCGCCGTGCGCGGAGCCGCCAGGCGCAGGCCCAGCAGGGTGATCGCCGCCCCGTACGCCGCGCCCACCGGCAGCAGCAGCCGGCTCCAGCTGTCGCCGGTGGCGCTGACGTTCGACCAGATGACGAGGACGATGAACGGCGCGCACAGCAGGGCCGCCGCGACCATGCCGCCGAAGATGGAGACGAAGGCGAGACCGGCCTGACCGGGGGCCACGTTCTTGTGGCCCTCCTGCGGGATGGAGTACGGGAAGCGGGCCGACGTCCACGCCCCGGTCGCCAGCATCGCGCCGAGCAGGGCGAAGGACAGGCCGAGCACCTCCGGCAGCCGGCGCCACTCGCCGAGCAGGCCCGCCGTCAGCACCGTGACCAGGGTGGCGTACGGCAGGGTGATCAGCAGCAGGGCCAGCGCCCGCGCGCGCAGCTCGACGTAGGCGTCCCGCGGGGCCGAGATCGTCAGCGCGACCAGCCAGAACGCGGAGGTGTCCTGGCCGAACTGGTTGTACATCTGGATGCCGAGCATGCCCGCGGCGAAGCAGGCGAAGTACGGCGAACCGGTGCCCTGGACCGCGTTGAACACCGGCACGATCAGCCCGATGGCCAGCGAGGTCACCCAGGCCGCCTTGGTCTTCGGATCGCGCCAGACGTAGCGCAGGCTGCGCTCCATGACGGTGCCGGTGCGGCCGGCCGGCAGCCACCGCGCCAGGCCGCCGCCCACCCGGGCCCGGCCGCGCGCGGGAGCGTCGACGGCTTGCAGGGTCGAGGAGTCGGGCGAGGTCATCAGCCCGGTCAGGCTGCGCGCCCACACCGCCAGCAGGGCGGCCAGGGCGGCCGCGGTCAGCGCGAGCTGGGCCACCGCGACGCCGTAGGAGCCCTTGCTCGCCGAGTCCACCGCGCCCACCGCCGAGGCGGGCGGCAGCCACCGCAGCACGTCCGCCACCGGGTCGAGCCGGCCCAGGCCCGCCGAGCCCAGGCGCTGCATGCCGAAGTTGACGACCTGCGCCCCGATCGCGATGACCAGTCCGCTGAGCACCGCGAGGTCCCGTCCCTTGCGGCTGGTCAGCAGCCGGATGTTGGCGGTCGCCACGGCCCGCGCGAGGGCCACGCACACCAGCAGCGTGAGGACGAGGGCGAAGACAGCGACGACGGACGCGGCCGCCCCGCGCGCCACCGAGATCACACATCCCACCAGCAGCAGCACCGTGAACAGCGGCCCGATGCCGACCAGGGACGCCGCGAGCAGCGCGCCGACCAGCGGCCGCGGCCGCAGCGGCAGCATCACCAGGCGGGTCGGGTCGAGGGTCTCGTCGCCGCTCGGGAAGAACAGCGGCATCACGGCCCAGCCCAGCGCCAGCACGGCCACGCCCAGGACGGCCACGGAGGCGATGTGCGCGTGGCCGCGCAGCGCGATCAGGCCGGTCATCTGCAACGCGGCGAACAGCAGCGCGACGACGGCCGAGGCGATGAACGCGGCACGCCGCCCGGCGGACTGCCTGAGCCCGTTGCGCAGCAGCGACAGCTTCAGGCGTACGACGACGGGCGTGATCGACGGGGCCCGGGTGCCGGCGCTCACCGGGAACCGCCGCCCAGCCAGTCCAGGTCGGAACCGGCGTCCCGGCTCCGCGCGCCGACGAGTTCGAGGAAGGCCTGCTGAAGGGTGGGAGCGTCGCCGCGCACCTCGGCGAGGGTGCCCTGGGCTCGGATGCGGCCGGCGGCCATCACGGCCACCCAGTCGCACAGGGACTCGACCAGTTCCATGACGTGCGAGGAGAACACGACGGTGGCGCCGGAGCCGGTGTACCGCTCCAGGACGCCGCGGATGGTCTGCGCGGACACCGGGTCGACGCCCTCGAACGGCTCGTCGAGGAAGAGGACTTCCGGGTTGTGGAGAAGAGCGGAGGCGAGCCCTATCTTCTTGCGCATGCCGGTCGAGTAGTCGACGACGAGCTTGTGCTGGGCGCCGGCGAGGTCCAGCACGTCCAGCAACTGCGTGGCCCGCCGGTCCACCTCGTCCCCCGGCAGCCCGCGCAACCGCCCGGAGTACGACAGCAGTTCGCGGCCCGACAGCCGCTCGAAGAGCCGCAGCCCCTCGGGCAGCACGCCGATCCGCGCCTTCACCGCCACCGGGTCCCGCCACACGTCGTGCCCGACGACCTCGACGGTGCCCTGGTCGGGCCGGAGCAGTCCGGTCACCATGGAGAGCGTGGTGGTCTTCCCGGCCCCGTTGGGCCCGACCAGCCCGATGAACTTCCCGGCGGGCAGTTCGAGATCGATCCCGGCGACGGCGACCTGCTGCCCGAACCGCTTCCAGAGCCCCTGCACGCGTACGGCGCTTGTACCCACTGCGACTGCTCCCTCCGTCAGCATGAACCCTACGGGGGAACACCCTGCCCGAGGGGTGCGGGACCGCGCTGATCTGCGGCTCCGCCGGGCCAGGGTCCAGGGCGGGCCGCCACGCGGGACCGGCGGATGCCGGGGAGCGCGTACCGGAACGGCTAACGGTCCCTGCCGCACGCGTACGCCAGCGGTGGGACCAGTTCCCCGACGTCCGGCAGCCAGCGATTGGCCGGTGTCGGCCGGCAGGCCCACTGCACCGCCCGCGAGCCGCACCGCGTGGGCGGCGCCACCACGTAGGCGCCCTCTCCGAGGGCGGCCAGGTCGAGCGAGGCCGGCGACCAGCCCAGCTTCCGTACGAGGTCCGGCAGTTTCACGGACGTGCCCGGCAGCACGAAGAACTGCATCCGCCGCTCGGGGGTCAGGATCACCGGGCCCAGCGCCGACCGCATCCGCTCCAGCCGGGCCAGCGCGAGGAACCCGGCCGTCTCCGGCACGGAGACCGCGTCGAACGTACGGCCCGTGGGCAGCAGGACCGACGCCGTCGGCTGCTGCTCCCACATCCGGCGCGCCGTGCTCGCGCTGCCGGTCGCCAGGGACGCCCATCCCTCGTGCACCGGATGCGCGCCGGGCGCAGTGCACCGCGGGTCCCCGCAGGAGCAGCGCTGCACCCCGCCGACCGCCACCAGCCAGGTGCCGGGGAACACGTCCCAGTGGCGTTCCTCGGTGTAGCGAACGGCTGTCTCCAGCAGCGACTCCCCGCGCTGCTGGGGAATGTGACCGGCCACCAGACCGGCGCTCTGTGCGGCTTCCGCGCCCGCGATCTTCTCTTCCACGCCCCACTCAACTGCCGCGCCCACCTGGAGTTACGGGCGGGTCTGGTGGTCGGACGCGCCGGGGAGGAGCACCCCCTCGGTGCCCGGGGCGCATGGGTGCATGGGTGGGGGCGCGCAGGAGGATCTGCGGCGGTCGCTGGGTAGTTCGGTGGGGGGCGGTATTCGCCTTCACCCCGGCAATCCTCACATGTCCCGCATTTTCGGTTTGTCCACGGGGCATCGATCTTCACGGCCGGAGTTTTCCGCCGGGGCGCGGATCGCGTCCGGCCGCGCAAGAGCCGTCAACTCGGTGCGCGGGCAGGCACCGCAGCTTCAGGGGGTTAACGCCATGGCCGCCAGGCCTCTCGTCGCGCGGCAGCCGAACGAACGGCTGCAGGCGCTCATCCAGGAAGCGGGCTGCTCGAACGCCGGGCTGGCCCGCAGGGTCAACATGTGCGGCGCCGAGCACGGTCTCGATCTGCGCTACGACAAGACGTCGGTGGCACGCTGGCTGCGCGGACAGCAACCGCGCGGCCGGGCACCGGCGATCATCGCCGAGGCGCTCGGCCGCAAGCTCGGCCGTACGGTCACGATCGACGAGATCGGCATGGCCAACGGCAAGAACCTTGCCTCGGGCGTGGGTCTCCAGTTCTCGCCGACGGTGCTGGGAGCCATCGAGCAGGTCTGCGAGCTGTGGCGCAGCGACGTGGGCCGCCGGGACTTCCTGTCCGGCTCCGCCGTCGCCGCCTCCGCGCTGGTCGAGCCGAGCCGTGACTGGCTGATCTCCGCGCCGGACCCGCAGGTGGCGCGGGCGGCGGGGTCGCGGGTGGGCCAGTCCGACGTGGCCGCCGTACGGGCCATGACACAGGCGCTGGTCGACCTGGACCACAGTCACGGCAGCGGGCATGTACGCCCGGTGGTCGTGCACTACCTCAACAGCGTCGTCTCCGGGCTGCTCGCCGGCTCCTACCGGGAGGCGGTGGGCCGCGATCTGTTCGCCGAGGTCGCCCGACTCACCGAGCTGGCCGGGTACATGGCCGTCGACACCGGCCAACCGGGCCTGGCCCAGCGGTACTACATCCAGGCGCTGCGGCTCGCCCAGGCGGCCGGGGACCGCGGCTACGGCGGCTATGTGCTGGCCGCCTCCATGAGCCATCTCGCCGCGCAGCTCGGCAACCCGCGGGAGATCGCGCAGTTGGCGCGTGCGGCGCAGGAGGGCGCGCGCGGTCGTGTGACGCCGCGCGCGGAGGCGATGTTCCACGCGGCCGAGGCGCGGGGGCACGCCCTCATGGGCGATACGCGGGCGGCCCAGCTGTCCGCCGGGTGGGCGGTGAGCGCGCTGGAGGCCGCCCGGCCGCACTCCGGGGACGACCCGGCGTGGATCGCGCACTTCGACGAGGCGTATCTCGCCGACGAGTTGGCGCACTGCCACCGGGACCTGGGGCAGGCGGAGGCGGCGGCGCGGGCGGCGGAGGAGTCGCTGGCCGGGCATCCCGCGGCGCGGGCGCGGCGGCGGGCCATCGGCTATGTGCTGCTCGCCACAGCGCAGGTGCAGCAGCGGGAGGTCGAACAGGCTTGCAGCACCGGCCTGAAGGCGGTGGAGCTGCTGCGGACGCTGCGGTCCAACCGGGGCGCGGAGTACCTGGAGGACTTCCAGCAGCGCCTGGAGCCGTTCCGGGACGAGCCGGTGGTAAGGGAGTTCGGGGCACGGCTGGAGACGCGGGTGGCGGCGTGACCGCGCGTCCGTGTTCTCCCTTCTCCTGTTCTTCGTGAGACCTGGGACATCAACAGCGTGCCGCGGGCGGGTTTTGTTACTGCCGTCACAGGGAAGGAGGTCTCGTCCCCTGCTGCGTGGCACGGGGCTCGGGGGACCCGGTAGCGTGAGCCGACGATTCCGAAGGTCCCCCATTCGTAGGAGTCCCGGTGACGCAGAGTGGACAGGGCGAGGAGCCCTCGGCGCGACCCGCGCACGAAGGCATCGTGCTGCCCTCCGACGGCGGTGAGCCCTTGCTGCCGGGCATGACCGGCGGTTCGGGCGGCCATCCGACCGGAGTGCGGCCGGGCGGTCAGGCCCCGGCGGCGGCCCCGGCCGGCGCTCAGGCCTGGGGCCAGCCGTGGGGTCCCGACCAGCAGCAGCCCCCGCAACAGGACCAGGGCTGGCAGCAGGGCTGGGGCTCTCCGGAGCCGTACCAGCAGCAGGGCCAGTGGGACGCGCAGGGCCAGGCCCCCCAGCACCCGGGCGCGGGCCCCCTGCCCCCGGAGAACGCCCCGTCCCACGGCACCCCGTCGTACCAGCAGCCCGGCGCCGATCCCTACGGCGCCCCCGCGCACCCCGGGCACGGGCTGCCGCCCGCCGGTGCCGACCCCTACGGTGCCTCCGGCCACTCCGTATCGCACGGCGCTCCCGCGCACGGGCTGCCGCCCGCCGGCGCCGACCCGTACGGCGTCCCCGGCCACTCCGTACCGCAGGGCGCGGCGCACGGGATGCCGGGCGGCGACGAGGGAGCGACGCAGTACATCCCGCCGGTTCCCGGTGGATCCGCGGCCGAAGGAGCCACCCAGTTCCTGCCGCCCATGACAGGCGCGGCGGTGGACGAGGGGGCGACACAGTTCATCCCGCCGGTGGGGCCGGGTGCCCTGCCGCCGGAGGCGTCCGGCGGCGGGCCGGCCCCGTACCCGGGCCAGATACCCCAGGGCGCCGCGCCCGGTCACCACCCCGACGCCGAGGCGACGCAGTTCATCGCGCCCGTGGACGCCCAGGGGGGCGGGCGGCAGACGCCCGCCGAGTTCGACAACCTCTTCCGCAGCGACGCCGGCGGCGCGGCCCCGGCGACCCAGCAGCTGCCCCTGATCCAGCAGGGCCCGCCCGACCAGCCCCAGGCCCGGCCCGCGTCCGCCCCGCCCGGCGGGTACGACGGCGACGGCGGCCGTGGAGGCCGCCGCACCGGCTCGCGGGTGCCGGTGATCGCGGCCGTGGGCGTCGGGATCGCCGTCCTCGGCATCGGCGCCGGGGCACTGCTCAGCGGCGGCGACGGGGACGGCGACAGCGGCGACAAGAACACCACCGTCGCGGCCACCGCGCCCGTCACTGAGGATGCCTCTCCCTCGCCCGCCGCCGACCCGGCCCGGGCGCAGGCGGTCGAGCTGGACAAGCTGCTGGCCGACAGCGGCAGCAGCCGCGCCTCCGTGATCAAGGCGGTGGCCGACGTCAGGAACTGCGACAACCTCGGCCAGGCGGCCTCCGACCTGCGCAACGCGGCCGAGCAGCGCAAGGGCCTGGTCACCCGCCTGGGACAGCTGTCCGTCGACCAGCTCCCCGCCCACGCCGAGCTGACGGCGGCCCTCAACAAGGCCTGGAAGGCCTCGGAGTCGGCCGACCTGCACTACGCGGCCTGGGCCGACCAGGCCCACGGCAAGAAGGTGTGCAAGAAGGGCCACGCCCGGGACACGGGTGAGACCCGGGCCGGCAACCGCGAGAGCGGCGTCGCCACCTCGGAGAAGGCCAAGGCCGCTCAGCTGTGGAACACGATCGCGAAGACGTACGGCCTCACCCAGCGCCAGCCGACCCAGCTGTAGGAGCCGGCCGGCGCGGTGCGGCTCAGCCGGCGTCCTCGAGCGTCTTCGCCACGTTGACGAATCCCTTCGCGGCCGGCACCAGCCGGCCCTGCCGCACCCTCTGAAGGGAGACGTCGGCGTTGGTGAGGCGGGCGAGACCGGTGGCGGCGAGCAGGTCGGAGTGGCGCCACCGCAGCGGCGTGGTCAGCCCGCCGGTGCGGACCTCCAGCCCGCCGTCGAGGGCGCGCCGGACGGAGGAGGCGCTCACCTCCCCGTCGCCGATCTGCTCGAGGACGGCCCGGAGCACCGTGTAGGCGATCCACGTGGTCTGCACTCCGGCGTCCTGGGGATCGACGCGGTTGTCGCCGAAGGCCGCCTCGTTGATCACCTTCTTCATTCCGTCCCAACGCGAGTCGCTCGCCACCGGGTACCAGCCGGTGAGGTACGACCCCTCGTACGGGCCGGACCGCCCGCCGCCGGCGTCGATCACGGTCTGGTCGACGCTGCCGAGCACGGCGGCGGTGCGCACCTGCGGATAGGCGTCGCGCGCGCGGCGGAAGGAGTCCATGAAGATGTTCGTGCGCTCCCCGAGGGCGGGGATCACGCAGCCCGTCCGCGCCGGGTCGGCGCTCGCCTGCCGCAGTGCCAGATCGGCCTGGCCCAGGTACTCGGTGGCGTCCTCGGCGGCCCGCTGGTCGTGGGCCGGTTCGTGGCCGCCGGCCCGCAGTCCCGCGTTGAGCAGTCCGGGCAGCTCGTCGCCCGCGATGGTGTCGGGCCGTACCAGCGTGACCGGGCCGCAGTGCGCGGCGAGCTCCTTGCCCAGACCGGCCAGCAGGGCGGGCTGGCCGCCGTTGACGGGGTAGGACAGGGCGCGGGTGAACTCGGTGGTGGTGACGCCGTAGCCGCCGATGTACGGGATGCCGGCGCTCTCCAGGGGCGGGAAGAAGGAGTCGCTGTACTGGCTGTACGAGCCCACGACGGCGACCGCGTTCTCCTTGACGGCGCGCCGGGCGCACTTCGCCGCGGCCACGCTGTCGTTGCCTTCGTTGCAGGTCAGGACCTTGAGCTTGCGGCCGGCGATACCGCCGTGGGAGTTCACCCAGCGGGCGTAGGCGCGGGCCATGGCGGGCATGCCGGGCTTGTTGGTCGCCCGGGTGTTCTCCGGCGCCCACGTCATCACGGTGACGGAACCGCCCCCGGAGCCCCCCGTGGCACCGGGGACGATGCCGCAGCCGGCGGCGAGCGAGGCACACGCCAGGAGAGCCCAGGCCGGCAGCAGGGTTCTTCTCACGGACCGGGTGAGGGTGGGGAGGAATGTGCCACGGGAGCTTCGCCTGCCGGTCATGCTCACGCACGATTCCGTCACATCACCAACCCGTTGATGACTCTCGGTCAATGAGTGGTGACGTATGGGTGAATTACGGGGGCAGGTGGGGCCCCTGGGGCGGGGAACGTACGATCGATGACCGTGCAAGGTTCGGAGAACTCTTCCCGTCGCGGCCGTCGCTCCTCCACCATGGGCGGCATGCCACTCAACGACATGCCGTGGTGGCGCTGGCGCAGCAATGTGCGCTCCGCGCTGCACATGCTCTCCGACCCGGTGTTCCAGCGGGACGTCTGGCTGGCAGGCGTCGAAGGGTACGGCGACGTGACCGACGCCGTCTACCGCCTGGTCGAGGACACCTGGCTGGACAACTGGTCCGCCGAGAAGTACATCGGCACGATCTTCCGGGACTCCCAGGAGGCGGCGCTCGTCGACACCGCGGTCCTGCGGGTGCTGCGCATCATGCACCAGGTCGGTCCGGACGCGCCGGTGTCCGCCTACCTCGACCATCACGCCTGGCCGGAGGCGGTGCGGGCGGCCCGTGACGCGCATGTGCGCCTCGCGGCGAGCGACGGCGACGAGCCGGACACGCCGCCCCGCAGCCTGGAGGTGCTGCGGATCATGACACGGTCCGCTTAGCGGACGACGGGCCCCGCACGGGCCCGGACGTGAGACCCTGTCCCGCATGAGCGAGCAGTCCTCCCGCGCCGCCGCGGCGCAGGCCGAACAGTACGTCCTCATCCTCTCCTGCCCGGACAAGCAGGGCATCGTGCACGCGGTGTCCAGCTACCTGTTCATGACGGGTTGCAACATCGAGGACAGCCAGCAGTTCGGCGACCACGACACGGGACTGTTCTTCATGCGGGTCCACTTCTCGGCCGACGCGCCGGTGACGGTGGACAAGCTGCGCGCCAGCTTCGCGGCGATCGGCGACTCCTTCGGAATGGACTGGCAGATCCACCGGGCCGACGAGAAGATGCGCGTCGTGCTGATGGTCAGCAGGTTCGGGCACTGCCTGAACGACCTGCTCTTCCGCGCCCGGATCGGCGCGCTGCCGGTGGAGATCGCGGCGGTGGTGTCCAACCACACCGACTTCGCCGAGCTGGTGGGGTCGTACGACATCCCCTTCCACCACATCCCGATGACCAGGGAGACCAAGTCCGAGGCCGAGGAACGGCTGCTCGAGATCGTGCGCGAGGAGAAGGTCGAACTGGTCGTCCTCGCCCGTTACATGCAGGTCCTCTCCGACGACCTGTGCAAGCAGCTCAGCGGCCGGATCATCAACATCCACCACTCCTTCCTGCCGAGCTTCAAGGGCGCCAAGCCGTACCACCAGGCGCACGCCCGGGGCGTGAAGCTGATCGGAGCGACGGCGCACTATGTGACCGCCGACCTCGACGAGGGCCCGATCATCGAGCAGGAGGTCGAGCGGGTGGGCCACGACGTCGACCCGGACCAGCTGGTCGCGATCGGCCGGGACGTGGAGTGCCAGGCGCTGGCGCGCGCGGTCAAGTGGCACGCGGAGCGCCGGATCCTGCTGAACGGCCGCCGGACGGTGGTCTTCGCGTAGCGCGGCCCGGGGAGGCCGCCCGCGATGCCGGCCGGCGGCGGTCTCACATGCGGCTGAGCGCCGCCGCCGCGCACAGCACGTCCCGGATCGCCTCACGGTCGCCGACCTGACCGGCCGCCGCCTCCCGCGGGGCCACGTGCCCCGCCGCCAGCCGGCAGAACTCCACGCCGTCCAGCGCCACATGGGCCACCTCGTGGTCCGCGGATCCCATCGCTCCGGGCGAGTCGAGCGGGATCAGCCACTGGCCGCCGCCCAGCCCCTCGACCTCCAACCGCAGACTGCGCCCGGGTTCGCCCGCGGTCACCAGGTGCCGGGCGCGGGCGGGGGAGGCGAGCCCGGCCCGCCGCCGGGCGGCCAGCACACCCGGCAGCATCCGGGCGGCGAGGTCGATCATGCGGTGCAGATGGCGCGGGGCCGGCGGGTCGTACGGGTAGTCCACCGCCTCCGCGATGTCCTCGGCGTGCACCCAGCACTCGAAGGCGCGGTCCAGCATCGCGTCGGGCAGCGGCAGTTCGAAGGCGCCGTACGGCACCGAAGGTTCCTTCGCGCCGTTCGCGGCGAAGGAGACCGTCCGTACCAGGGCGTGCGTCTGCTCCCGCCACGGCGTCCGCACCGAACGTGCCGGCGGGGAGTGCGCGGCCCGCCAGTACGCCTCGGTGCGCTCCGCGGGGGTGGGGCCGTCCGCGGCGGTGGTCGCGTCGCCGAGCGGGTCGTCCAGGCCGAGTGCCACCGCGACCAGCCCGTCGACGCTCATCAGATGCGCGATGACCCCGGCGACGGTGGTGTGCCGGCTGGTGGCGTCCTCGCCCTCGAACCAGCGCAGCCGCACCGGCGCGTGCCACTCGGAGTCGCCTATGTCCTGGAGCAGCGCGTCCAGGCGCGCGGTCTCCGCGTCGTAGGGCGCCGCCCAGCCGGGCACCGGGAGGTGCGGCGGCCGCCGTTCGAGACAGCTCTCCAGGACCCGTGTGCGCAGCCCCGGGTCCAGGTCGAGGGTGTCGGGCCGGTGCAGCAGCCCGACCGCCTCCCGCAGCCCCAGCGCCTCCTCCGCGCAGTCGCCGCACTCGCCGAGGTGCTCCTCCACGGCCGCCGTCTCCTCCGGCGAACACGCGGCCAGCGCCCATGCCCCGAGCAGCGACTTCAGCACGGGATGTTCCAGCACACCCCGGTCCTTCGGCTCCGCCGGTTCCGGGGGGTCGTTCCAGGTCATGCGGCGCCTCCGTAGCCGGAGGGCGCGTCGGGGGTGTCCGTGTGATGGGCGGTGGAGAGGAGCTGGAGGCCCAGGCGGAGGCGGCGGCGGGCCTCGTCCTCGGTGACGCCGAGGTCGGCGGCGGTCTGCCGGTAGTCGCGGCGCTGGAAGTAGGCCAGTTCCAGGGCGGCGCGCAGTGGGGCCGGCATGGCGTGGACGATGTAGTCGGCGCGGGCGGCGGCGGAGGCGCGGCACACCCTGTGCTCCAGTTCCTCGGCGGAGCCCGGCCCGCCGCGGGCCAGCGCGGCGGTCTCGGTGGTGCGCAGCCGCCGCACGGCGAGCCGGTGGGTCAGCCCGGCCACCCAGGCGCGCAGCGGGCCCTGCCGGGGGTCGTAGGCGTCGGGGTGCTCCCAGACGTGGGCGAACACCTCGCGGGTGATCTGGTCGGCGGCCCGCTCGTCGCCCAGGACCCGGTGGGCCAGACCGTGCACGAGCGAGGCGAAACGGTCGTAGAGCTCACCGAGGGCGGCCGCCTCTCCGCGCACGAGCCGCTGCTGCATCCCGCGGTCCCAGTGGGGCGGTGAGTCCTTCTTCGCCATGCGGCCCCCTCCGCGCCCGGCCGTGCCGCGACCTGCGTCCCGGTTCGTTCCCGTCCGGCGTGTGTGTCCAGCGTGTCCGACGTGGTCTCCCCGAATGTAGTCGGCATGCCCGACAGCGCACGCCCCTTTATGACAATGCGCGCCCCCTGAAGAGCCGCTGGTGGTAGGGGAAGCCAGGAGTGTTATGACCTTTGTCAGGTGACTTGACCCTTCTGTCCCGCCTGGTCTTTCGCTTTCAGGTCAACTCAGATCGAACACGACCGAAGGTGACCGAAACAAGCCCCTGACCGAACGGTCTCGGTTTGCTCCACGGCGTTTGAGGGAACGGCCGCTGGGCAGCCGCGCGGAAAGAAGCGTAGGGACTGGTTCCGTTTCCGAGCGGTTCCGGGGAAGTTCCGGCTGACGGAGGGCGGGCCGTGGCGTTCAAGGTGACCGACGACGAACAGGGCGGGTGGAGCGTGCTCCGGGTCGCCGGCGAACTGGACCTCGTGACCTCGCCGGTGCTGCGCCAGAGAGTGCACGAGGTGGTGGCCCAGGGGCGTCACGACCTCGTCCTGGACCTCTCCGAGGTCTTCTTCTGCGATTCCAGCGGCGTCGGCGTGCTCATCGCCGCCCGCCGTCTGATCCGCTCCTGCCAGGGCCGGCTGCGCCTGATACTCCCGGCCCGCGGCGCGGTCGACGGCTCCCACGTCAACCGGGTCCTCGGCGCGCTCGGTGTCCGGCGCCTCTTCGACGTCTATCCGGACGTCGCGGCCGCGGTGGACGACGAGCCGCTGTCCGCCTGACCGGCCGGCCCTCGCGAGTCGAGCGCCGCTGTCCCGGAATTCCCCCGGTCTTGGCACAACCGTGGTTTTGGTGCCCCGGGCCGCTCTTCCCGTCGTACGCTCCCTGCCAGACGCAACCCCACACGTAAGGCGGCCCGTAAGACATGGTCAGCAGCGAGTACGAGCGCAGGATCGCGGCGCGGTTCGCCACCTTCGACCAGGACGGCAACGGCTACATCGACCGCGAGGACTTCATCGTGGCGGCCCGCTCGCTGCTCGCCGAGTTCGCCACCGCCGCCCGCTCCGACAAGGGCCAGGCCCTGTACGCGGGCGCGGAGGCCTTCTGGCAGGGCATGGCCGGGATCGCCGACCGCGACGGCGACCAGCGCATCACCCGGGAGGAGTTCGTGACAGGCGCGGTCAAGCGCCTGCGCGACAACCCCGAGCGGTTCGCCGAGATCGCCCGTCCCTTCCTGCACGCCGCCCTGGCCGTCGCGGACGCCGACGGCGACGGCGCCGCCACCATCGAGGACACCGTGCGTGTGCTCCGGGTGCTCGGCGTGCCCGAGGGGGCCGCCCGGCCCATCGCCGCCGCGCTCGACACCGACGGCGACGGCAGGGTGGGCGAGCAGGAGATCGTGCCCGCCCTCGCCCGCTACTTCACCGTCCCCGAGTAACACTCCCCCCACCACAGCCGAACAGCCCCCGAACAGCCGGTACTTGAGCCCCCTTCGCGGCGCCTCAAGCCGCGGAGGCCGTTGCCGTGCGTGCGTAGCGGCCGGGTTGTGCAACACGCCCGGGCGCGTGAGCAGTTCGGAGCGCCGATCGGTGCCTTCCGGGCCGTGCGGCAGGCCGCGGCCCAGGCCGCCGGCGGGCCTCGCGGACATCGACGCGGCCCGGCCGCCCGCGCACGGGACCGCCGCGTGTCGTGCCCGCCTGTCGTGCCGCGTGCGGTGGCATCGGCGGTCCGGGACGGCTCCGCCGACGTGGTCTCCCGGGCGCGAATGTCACCGATCGTGGCACTGCTTCATCACGGAGCGTTGATGTCGGGTGGTGTCCCGCGCGCGACTCGTCACGTCCCGGAGTCGCCGTCGTGCTCGGGTACCTTGTGTGGGATGCGAGTGGTTCCGAGCCCGAGCCATCCCATGACGAGCGTCGCACAGTATGCCGCACGGGTACTCCTTCGCGCTGGAATATGCCCGAAGCGCTTGTTGCGGTGACGGTACGTCAACCATGCTGTCTCCCAAGGGAGTCACGTTCCGTGACCCTTTGCTCTGGCTGTTGTTCTGGCCATGCAGAAAATGGCTACGATCGTGGCCTCGTGAGGCGCGAGGCTGTGTGTCCGCCGGTTCGGATGGTGTGAGCGGTGCAGGTGCTTCAAGTGCAGCTGGAGATCCGGCCCGACCCCGCGGAGGTGGGGCGGGCCCGGCGTTGGGCCCGCTCCCGGCTCGCCGGGTCGGGGATAGCGGCGGACGAGCCGCTCGCCGAGACCCTGGTCCTGCTCGTCTCCGAACTGGTCACCAACGCCGTGGTGCACACCGGTTGCCCGGCCGTGCTGCGGCTGTTCCTGTCCGGGGAACCGGCCGGGGCGGCCACCGTGCGCCTGGAGGTGGCCGACGCCAGCACCCGGGCTCCCGTGCCGCGCTGCCCGGGCGACGAGTCGACCGGCGGTCGCGGCCTCGCCCTCGTCGACGGCCTCGCCGACCGGTGGGGCTGGTGCCCGGAGGGTGTGGGCAAGCGCATCTGGTGCGAACTCGACCGCTGTGCCACGGCGGTGGACGCGGCGGAGACGGCGGCGGCGAGCAACTGCGGCCGCACGGCCCCGGCGTACGAGGGCCTGGCCTACGGGGCCTACAGGACCTACGGGGGTCTGGCGTACGGGGCGGTGTAGGGCGGGTTTCCCGGTGTCCCGGCGGCGGGGCCGTGCGCCGGGACATGCTTCTGTGCGCATCCCATTGTCATGGGGCATAACGGGCAAATCGCCAAGGCGGTGTTGACGCGGCGTGTCCGCTTGATCACGCTGGTGGGCAGCGATTCGCCGCGAGGGGACGACGAGGGCTGGGGCACCGGAAGTCCTCGACGAGTGCGGGTCGTGATGTCGGCGCCGACCGGTCCCTTCAGGGTCCGAGGGGGTGGGGCCGGCGCGCCGGGATCGGAGGGCGGCGCGCGCCGCCGTGTTCGGGGCGGGCAGGGGCGCGCCGCCAGCCGGGTTCGCCCTGCCCTCCGGAGCGCCCGGATGCCTGTCCACAGGTTGTGGACAACTCGCCGGGTGTCAGGCCTCCGCCCCGGTCCGCGCGGCGGAGCCGCTCACCCGGAAGGTCCGCCGGTAGGTCGTCGGCGTCACCCCGAGCGCCGTCTGGAGATGCTGCCGCATCGACTGGGCCGTGCCGAAGCCGGCGTCCCGGGCCACCCGGTCCACGGACAGGTCCGTGGACTCCAGCAGGTGCCGGGCCCGTTCGACGCGCTGCTGGGTGAGCCACTGCCCCGGACTGACCCCGGCCTCCTCACGGAAGCGCCGGGTGAAGGTCCGTACCGACATCGCCTCCCGCGCGGCCATGTCCTGCAACCGGATGGGCTCGTGCAGGCGGCCCAGCGCCCATGCGCGCGCGGTGGTCGTGGTGGCCAACTGCGGGTCGGGCACCGGCCGGTGGATGTACTGCGCCTGACCGCCGTCGCGGTGCGGCGGCACGACGGTCCGCCGGGCCACCTCGTTGGCGACCGCGGTGCCGTGGTCGCGGCGCACCATGTGCAGGCACAGGTCGATCCCGGCCGCGACGCCCGCCGAGGTCAGCACGTCGCCATCGTCGATGAACAGCACGTCCGCGTCCACCTCGACCTGTGGGAAGACCCGCTGGAAGCGATCGGCGTCGGCCCAGTGCGTCGTGGCGCGCCGCCCGTCCAGACGCCCCGCCGCGGCCAGCACGTACACGCCCGTGCAGATGGAGGCGAGCCGGGTGCCGGGCCGGATGTGCGTCAGGGCGGCGGCCAGCTCCTCGGTCAGCACCCCCTTCTCGTAGACCGGGCCGAGTTCGTACGAGGCCGGGACGATCACGGTGTCGGCGGTGGCCAGGATCTCCGGCCCGTGCGGTACGTGGATCGAGAAGTCGGCGTCCGTGTCCACCGGCCCGGGAGGACGGATCGAGCAGGTGACGACCTCGTACAGATGCCGTCCGGCGGCGTCCACGGGCCGTCCGAAGATCCGGTGCGGGATGCCCAGCTCGAAGGGCAGCAGCCCGTCGAGGGCGAGGACGACGACGCGGTGCGCGCGGAACTCCGTGAGCCTGTCCATGGCCCGATCCTAGCGAATGATGTCCTTCGGGCCAGTGGAGGAGATCCGGCCGGTACCGGAAGCTCTATGGCGTGACCCAGACAACCGAACCCGCGTCCGCCACCGCGGCCCGGACGCCGTCCGCCCGCCGTGCGGCCCGCGTCCACCGAGCGTGGTTCGTCGCCGCCGTCACCTTCGTCACGATCACCGGCGCCGCGGCCTTCCGCTCGCTGCCCGGCCTGCTCATCGACCCGCTGCACCAGGAGTTCGGCTGGTCGCGGGGCACGATCGGCGCCGCGGTCTCGATCAACCTCGCGCTGTACGGGCTCACCGCGCCCTTCGCCGCCGCGCTCATGGACCGCTTCGGCATCCGCCGGGTGGTCGCCGCCGCGCTCACGGTGATCGCCGTCGGCTCCGGCCTGACCGTGTGGATGACCGCCGCCTGGCAGCTGTGGCTGTGCTGGGGCCTGCTGGTCGGTCTCGGCACCGGCTCGATGGCGCTCGCCTTCGCGGCGACGGTCACCAACCGCTGGTTCACCGTGCGGCGCGGCCTGGTCACCGGCATCCTCACCGCCGCCTCCGCCTCCGGCCAGCTGATCTTCCTGCCGTTCCTGTCCTGGACCGTCCAGTCGCACGGCTGGCGCCCGGCCGCGGTCACGGTGTCGCTCGCGGCCCTCGCCGTCGTCCCCTTCGTCTGGCTGCTGCTGCGCGACCATCCGGCGGACGTGGGCGTCAAGCCGTACGGCGCCGACGAGTTCGTACCGAAGCCGGAGCCCGTGCCCGGGGCCGCCCGCCGCACCCTGGCCGTCCTGTCCTCGGCGGTGCGCACCGGCCCCTTCTGGCTGCTGGCCGGCACCTTCGCCATCTGCGGCGCCTCCACCAACGGCCTGATCCAGACCCACTTCGTGCCCGCCGCCCACGACCACGGCATGCCCATCACGGCGGCCGCCTCGCTGCTCGCGGTCATCGGCGTGTTCGACGTGGCCGGCACGATCGCCTCGGGCTGGTTCACCGACCGCTTCGAACCGCGCCGCCTGCTGGCCGTGTACTACGCGCTGCGCGGTGTCTCGCTGCTGTTCCTGCCGATGCTGCTCGCGCCGAGCGTGCACCCGCCGATGATCTTCTTCATCGTCTTCTACGGCCTCGACTGGGTCGCCACCGTGCCGCCCACCCTCGCCCTGTGCCGGGAGCACTACGGCGAGGACAGCGCGATCGTCTTCGGCTGGGTGCTCGCCTCCCACCAGGTCGGGGCGGCGCTGGTCGCCTACCTCGGCGGTCTCGCGCGGGACGTCTTCGGCTCCTACGACGTGGTCTGGTACGCCTCGGGCGCGCTGTGCGCCGCGGCGGCCCTGATGGCGCTGGTGATCAGGCGGCGGCCGACGGTTTTGAGCCCCGCGGCCGTGTGAGGCGTCCGGCGGCAACGCTTCCGGCAGGGCGTCGGGGATCGTCAGTCCGGCAGCCGGGAGACCCGGCGGCCGCCCTTGCGGGCGCTCTCCTTCGCGATGGCCCCGGCGATCCTCTCGGCGTCCAGCGCCAGTTCGCGGAGCATGCCGCTGATGGGGTTGGTGAAGCCGGTGAAGTACAGGCCGGGCGCGTTCTTCGGCGTGCGGCGGCCGCGGACGACCGGCCTGCCACGGGAGTCGAGCACGTCCAGATGGCCGACCAGCCCTTCCAGTGCGCGGACGTAGCCGGTGGCGGCGACGACGGCGTGCGGCTGGATGCGCGTGCCGTCGGCGAGGAGGACCTTGCCGCTCTCGAAGCCCTCCACGGCGGCCACGATCTCGACCCTGCCCTTGCGGACCGCGTCGACGAGACCGGCGTCCTGGACCGGGATCGAGCCCTCCTCGACCCGCGAGTACAGGCCGGTGCGGGGACGGGGCAGGCCGTGCGCGGAGAGGTCCGGCACGCTCAGCCTGGCGAGCGGTCGCGCGAGCACGTCGACGAGCCGGACCGGCAGCCGCCGTACGAGCACCCCGGTGTACTGGGCGGCCCACCCGGCGGTCGACCGGCGCACGATGTGCGGGGCGGTGCGCACCGACAGCCGTACGCGCGAGGCCCCGCCCTCCACCAGGTCCACGGCTATCTCGGCGCCGGTGTTGCCGACGCCGACGACGAGCACGTCACGCCCGGCGTACGGCTCGGCGTTGCGGTACTCGCGGGCGTGCACGAGTTCGCCGGGGCCGCCCTGGTACGTCTCCCGGCCGGACCAGTCGGGCACGCGGGGCGTGTGGTTGTGGCCGGTGGCGACGACCACCGCGCCGCCGGTCAGCTCCCGTCCGCCGGAGGCGCGCAGCAGCCAGCCGGTGCCGTCCGGCGCGGGCTCGACGCGGGAGACCTCGACGCCGGTCACGATCTCCAGCCGGTGGTGCTCGGCGTACTTCTCCAGGTACCGCACCACGTCCTCGCGCGCGACCCATCTGCCGAACCGGCGCGGCATCGGCAGTCCGGGCAGCGCGGACAGGCGCCGGGTGGTGTGCAGGCGCAGCCGGTCGTAGTGCCGCCGCCACGACGCCCCGACCCGGTCGGACTTCTCCAGGACGACCGCGCGTATCCCCCGCGCGCGCAGCGCCTGCGCGGCGGCCAGCCCGCCCGGACCGCCGCCGATGACGTAGACGGGACGGTCGGCGTGCCGCGCCGCGGAGGCGGTGGTCGAGTCGGTCATGAGCGCGAGAGTAATCGCCCATCTGGTTGATGGGTCGCGGTCAACGCGGGAATCGGTTGCAGGTTGATCACAACCGGACGACCGTATGTTCACAACTGGACGACTGTGCGGTCCGGGTGTTCGGCGGTGTCTAATGGGCCGGTGACCACCGACCTTCGTGACCCCGGGGACCTCGCGACCGTACGGACCGCGGGGCACGGGCTGCTGCTGCGCCCGTGGGACCCGGAGTCCGACGCCGACGTACGGGCGTGGCTGCGCGGCATCACCGACCCGGAGTTCCGCCGCTGGAACACACCGCTCGTGCCCGTCACGGACCTCACCGGCGCCCGCGACTCCCTGCGGGCACGGGCCGCGCGTGCGCGGGAGGGCTCGGACGCGTCCTTCGTGATCGAGGACGCCGGGAGCGCCACGACGCTCGGGCACATCGGCGTCAACGACATCCGGCCGCGGCTCGGCGTCGCGAGGATCGGCTACTGGGTCCTGCCCGAGGCCCGCGGGCGCGGGGTCGCCACCCGGGCGCTGAAGCTGGTGGCGAGCTGGGCGTTCGGCGAACTGCGCCTGCACCGGCTGGAACTGGACCACGCCGTCGGGCACGGGGCGTCCTGCCGGGTTGCCGAGCGCTGCGGCTTCCGGTGCGAGGGCACGATGCGCGGCGCGATCTTCGAGTCGGAGCGCCGCGACGCCTTCCGGGACGCGCACCTGCACGCGCGTCTGGCCACGGATCCGGAGCCGGACGCCCGCTAAATTCGCGGGCGCCGGACGGCCGTGGACGGGACCATGGGGCATGACTTCCGGGACGACCACCGATGACTGGCACCTGACCGACGACGTCGAGCGATTCTGGGCACGTGGAGGGGAGTTCCTCCGCTCGCGGCCCGCACCGCACACCGTGCACCTGACGGTGACGGAGAACCTGCGCTCGCGCGGCGCGCGGCTCTACGGGGACGCCGACCCCGAGTTCGGCCTGCTGGCCGGAGAGGGCGGGGCGGCGGGTGTGCGGGCCGCCTTCCTCCGCACGCCGCCTCATCCGGTGGTCCTCACCTCCCTGACCGAGGAGGAGGCCGCCGTGCTGGCGGCGCGGCTGGCCGGTCCCGGGCGCGAGGTGTCCGGTGTGTCGGCGGACCGCGACACCGCCGCCGCGTTCGCCGGGGCCTGGCGTCGCCTCACCGGCGCCGAGGTCTCCCTGCGGCAGCGGATGCGGCTCTACCGGCTGGGCGAGTTGACCGTGCCGCACCCGGTCCCGCCGGGCCGCGCCACGGTGGCGGGCGAGGCGGACCGGAAGCTGCTGGCCCGGTGGTACGAGGAGTTCTGCGCCGCCGTCGGCGAGACGGCCGTCCAGGACGCGGGGAAGTGGGCCGACGAGCGCGTCCGGCGCGCTGACGTCATGCTCTGGCAGGACCCGGACGGGACACCCGTCGCCATGGCGGGGACGACTCCGAAGGTCGCCGGGCAGGTGCGGGTGGCTGGTGTCTACACACCGGCGCACCTGCGGGGGCGCGGGTACGCGGGCGCCGTCACGGTCGAGGTCAGCCGCGCCGCGCGGGAGTCGGGGGCCGAGGAGGTGCTGCTGTTCACCGACCTCGCCAATCCGACCAGCAACGGCCTCTACCAGCGGATCGGTTACCGGCCGGTGTCCGATTTCGCGGTGTACGACTTCGGCTGAGCCGGGTCAGGGCCACAGCAGTTCGCGGGCCCAGCCGTCCGGCGTGCGGCGGTAGCGGAGCCGTACGTGGCGGCGCTGGGCGTCGCCCTGGAAGAACTCGGCCTCGGTGGGCCGGAGTCGGTAGAGGGTCCAGGAGGGGACCTCGGTGTCCGGGGCGCTCCGGGCCCGCTCCCAGGCCGACTCCGAGGCCCGGGCCAGCTCGTCCAGGGAGTCCAGGACCTCGCTCTGACGGCCGGTGAGGGCGGCGGCCAGGGCGCCTGTCGAGCGGGCGTGCAGGTCCGAGTGGGCCTCGTCCGGCGGGGCGACCGTGACCGGGCCCCGGACGCGGACCTGGCGCCCCTGGACCGGCCAGTAGAAGGCGAGGGCGGCGTGCGGGCGGGCGGCCAGCTGGCGGCCCTTGCGGCTGCCGGCGTGGGTGGCGAAGGACCAGCCCGCGGAGTCCGCGCCGTGCAGCATCACGATGCGGACGTCCGGCCGGCCCTCCTCGTCCGTCGTCGCCAGCGACATCGTGTGCGGCTCGGGCTGCCCGGCCGCCGCAACCTCCGCCAGCCACCGTGCGAAGAGGGGCAGCGGGGCGGCGGGTGCCGTCGCGGGGTCGAGGGCGGGCAGTTCGGTGAACTCCGGGTCCCAGACGCGAAGTGACGTCAGCAGCTCGTGAAGATCCGGTTCCATGCCCCGAGTATCGCCCCGCCCGGCACCGGAACTCAGCCCTTCTGGGCCTCCCCGGCCTTCTGGGCCCCCTGGGACTCCTCGGCCTCCTGGGCTTCCGGAGTCTCCGGGGTCTCCTGGGCTTCCGAGGTCTCCTGGGGTCCCGGGGTCTCCTGGGGTTCCCGCCCCTCCCGCGTCCCCTTCTCGCGCAGGGCCTGTTCGACCGCGTCCCGTACGCGGGCGTCCTCGCGCAGCTTGCGCCGGGCCCGGCCGCGACGGGCGCGGACGACCGCGCCGGCGATGACCGCGATCAGCAGGACCAGGAGCAGCAGCAGCGTCCACGGGACGGCCCAGCCGTGCGCGGTGGCCCGGACCGGATCGAGCGAGGTGGTGGAGCCGGACGCGTCGGTGAGCAGGGGAGTGAGGGTGGCGGTCGCGGTCAGGCTGACGCCGGGCGTCACGCCGTGCACGGGCACCTTCACCTTCCAGCTCTCGCCCGGGAGCAGCTCCGGCGGTGAGGGGATCCCGCCCGCCTCGGTCCGCAGCCATCCGAACGGGCCCGCGACCGACACCGTCTGCCGGGCCGAGAGCATGGCGTTGCCGGTGTTGTGGATCGTGTACGTGACGGTGGCGTCGCCGGCGGCGAACGGGTTGGCCGAGCCGGAGTAGTCCACGTGCAGGTTCTCGACCGCCAGGGTCGGCCGGAGGTCGCCGCCGACCCGCAGCTTGACCCGGATGCCGAGGCGCCGGTCCACGTTGATGCCCTCGGCCTCGTCGGACTGCCGCAGCGAGGTCAGGACACCGCCCACGTAGTCGCCGGGCGTGGCGTTGCCGGGAACGGTGACCGTGAAGGGGATCCGGACGGACTTGCCGGGCCGGAGCACCACGCTCTTGCGCTCGGCGTGGACCCAGGCGCCGACGCCGACGGACTTCTTGTCCCTGGTGAGCAGGTCGAGCTGGCCGGTGTCGGTCGTGAAGCCGTCGGCGGCGTAGACGGCCAGGGTCAGCGGGGACTTGCCGCGGTTGGAGACGACCAGGGCGTCCTCGACGCGTCCACCGGGGTTCACTGCGTAGCTGAAGCTGGACCGGTCGGCACCGTAGCTGTTCGGCGCCGTCCTGACCGTCCAGGTGACGTCGCCGCCCTCCGCCGCGGCCGGAGTGGCCCGCAGCCCGGTGAGGGCGAAGGCCATGAGCAGGGCCAGGGCGGCGGTGCGGACGAGGGCGGTGACCGTGGTCTTCCGGCGCGTTGCGGGCAGGGGCATCTCGGGGTCCTCGGGCGGTCTGGTGCGGGTCTGGGGTGAGCGGAGGGGGTGGGCACCGGAAGGTGCCCACCCCCCAGGTCAAGCGGTTACGGTCAGCTGCTCAGCGCAGTGATCGTGAGGGTGGCGCGGTAGGCGCCCTTGTCGACGCTGCCCGGGATCTTCAGATCCAGGTCCGCGCCCAGCTTGGCCTTGCCCTTGGGGTGGCCCTGGTCGGCCCAGCCGAGCCCGCGCGAGACGGACAGGCCCGCGCCGCCGTCGTAGCCGGAGGCCACCTCCCCGCTGGCCTTGGCGCCGGCGCCTTCCTGGATCACGTTCGGCGTCCAGCCGAGGTAGGCACCGGAGAACACCTTGTCGGCGTCCTTGAAGTCACCCACGCTGGCCGAGATCGACCACGGGGCGAGCGAGCGGCGGCTGTCCGACACGAGGATCGGGTTGATCTTGCCGCCGGCCTGGAAGTAGTCGCCGTCGTGGTCCTTGGCGGTGCCGAGGTCCACCAGGCCGTTGTAGCCGTCGATCGTCCAGCCGAACTCGCCCGGGGCGGCGTTCGGGACGTTCACCTGGATGTCCTGGCCGTCACCGTGGAACGGGTGCACGGTGACCTTGTCGACGACCGAGCCGACCGGCTGACCGGAGGGCGTGTTGGTGCAGGAGACCTGGCTGAGCTCCACCGCGGCGTTCGGTGCCGCGCAGGTGCCGCTGCGCAGGTTCTCGACGACGAGCTTGTCGTTGCGCACCTTGACCTTGACGTAGCTGCGGACGTTCTCCTGGTTCTGGACCGAGTTGTACCAGTAGTTACCAGGGTTCAGCGGGTCGGCACCGTTGCCGGCGCCGCTCGTGCCGCTGCTGTCCGGCTTGGTGATGCCGTAGTACTTCGAGCCCGAGGCCGAGTTGGCCGTCACGTACAGCACACCGCCGGGACCGGGGTACACGTCGGCGGCGCCGGGCTGCTCGTCCTTGTTCTGCTTCTCGCTGTTCTTCAGCAGGTAGCTGCGCGAGTAGGCGTGGTCGTGACCGGCCAGCACCAGGTCGACACCGAGCTTGGAGAAGGCGGCCGGCAGGTCGTTGCGGCGGACCTTGGCGTCGGAGTCCTTGGCGTGGGAGGCCGGCGAGTACATCGCGTGGTGGAAGACGAGCACCTTCCACTTGGCCTCGGAGCCGTGCTTGTTGATGACGTCCGTGACGTAGTTGATGTGCGCCGCGTCGCCGCCGCCGCCCTGGCTGGTGGCGTAGCTGTTGCTGTTGACGTCGATGAACAGCACATCCTTGTAGATGTACCAGTAGTTCCCACCGGACGTGTTGGAAGCCGGGTTGCCGTTGGAGTACAGCGGCGCCGAGCGGTCCGTGTTCGGCGTGTAGAGGTGCTGCTCGTACGCCTTGCCGCCGACGTCGTGGTTGCCGATGGTGGCGGCCCACGGGTACTGGCGCAGCTGGTCGGGGGCGAGGAAGGCGTTCCACTGGGACTCGGTGTTGGCCGTCTCGACGTGGTCGCCGCCCGACACCAGCAGCTCGGAGTCCGGGTTGGCCCCGAGCGCGACGTCCAGGGTGTCCTGCCAGCCGGCCTGGTCCTTGGCGGTGTTGCCGGACGAGCCGATCTGCGGGTCGCCGAAGAACAGGAAGTCGTAGTCGCCCTTGAAGTCCTGCGTCTTGAAGGAGTACGCCGAGGACCAGTTGCCCTCGGAGCCGACCCGGTAGGAGTAGGCCGTGTGCTCCTGGAGGCCGGTGAGCGTGGCGTGGCGGTTGTAGCCGCCGCTGGTGGAGATGTTCTCCCCGCCGAGGGCGTCGAAGACGGTGGCGGAGGCCGGGAACTCTCCGTTGTCGAGCTGCGCCGTCGGGGCGAGCTGGACCTTCTGCGTGGTGTCGGCCGAGGAGTACCAGGTCACGGTGCGCTGGGACTCGTTGGCGCCGACGCCGAGGATGATGCCGGTGAACGTGCTGGTCTCGGCTGCCTGGACGGGGGAGGCCAGGCCGCTGCCGAGGGCCACGGTCAGGCCCAGGAATGCCGCGGCGGCACCTGTGGCCACGCGGCGCCGCGCCGACCCGGAAGCCGGCGAGGAGGGTCTCGAAATCATCAGATTCGTTCCTTTAGTGCACGGAGGTGCATGGAATGGAGGCCATCAAGGTCTCCGGATTTGGTAAATCAATCGCAAATGCGATCTTGGGATCAGCTGAACTTCGCGGTAGACCTGGGCTGTTCTCAGCCACTCGTGGCCGATCTCGGCCGTTCTCAGCCTTCGAGCACCCGCTGCACGAACCACACCAGGCCCATGCCGGCCACGCCCGCGCACAGTGCGCCGGTCGCCCAGAGGCCCGCCCTCGGCGCACGGCGGTACAGCAGCGCCAGCAGCGGGAAGACGATCGCGATGATCCCCAACTGCACTGCCTCGATACCGATGTTGAACACCAGCAGGGACCACAGCAGGGTCCACGACCACGGCTCGTCGATCCCCAGCGCTCCCGCGAAACCCAGGCCGTGCACGAGACCGAAGCAGAACACGACCCCGAGCCGCAGCCATCCGGCCCGGTCCAGGCCCAACGAGCCCTCAACCGCCGGGCCGGGAAGGGCGGCGGCCCGGTCGCCGCGCCGCGGCAGCCGCCACAGGTGCCAGCCGGCGACGACGGCGATCGACAGCGCGATGACGGGCTCGACGATCCGCTCCGGCACGTGCACCAGGCCGAGGGCGGCGAGCAGGAACGTCACCGAGTGGGCCAGGGTGAAACTCGTGGCCGCGAGCACGATTTCGCGCAGACGGCGGGATCCGGCGATGAGCGCCAGCAGGAACAGGACGTGGTCGACACCGGTCAGCAGATGCTCGGCGCCCAGGCGGAAGAACTCCCAGAACCGCTCGTACCACGACTGTCCGATCGAGAAGGACGGATGGTCGGCGTCGAGCGCGGCGCTGCCGGAGAGGCCGGCGAGGTCGTAGGTGGCGATCGTGCGGGTGCCGCGGACATAGCCCTCGGAGTCGGGGAAGAGCGTGCTGCGCACCTCGGGGTCGCCGCCCTGTCCGGGGCAGGCCCATTCGAGGGGCAGGGCGGCGTACGGCACGCCCTCCCGCCGGCCGATCGTGAAGTCGCCGGCCCGGGACGGTGTGCAGGCCTTGCCGCCGGTACCGACCGAGAAGCGTTCGGTGACGTACCTGACGGCCGACTCCGCGTGGGAGTCGAGCGCCGCGGCCTGTCCTTCGGTGTCCCCGGCCTCGAACGCGGCGGTGCCCGCCCGGAAGAGGGGATCGTCGTGCTCGGCGTCGGCGGCGGACACGACGTAGAGGTCGTACTCCAGCTCCAGCACCGTGCGTATGCGGCCGTCGTCGCCGTTCGTGACGTGGACGTACACGACCGACGAGAAGCCGTGGGCGGAGGCCGGTTGCCCGAGGCCCAGAAAAGCGATCACCGCCGCGGTGATCCCGAGGAGGGCGCGGCGGATCCGTGATGACATGGTGGCTCCTTGGGGTTTCCCGTGCACGGTGCATGGCATCGGTGAACAAACTCCGGCCCGTCGGCGAACCGTTGAGAAACAAGCCCCGCAACGGCGCTCGCGGAGGCGACCTGCGGCGATCGGGATAGCAGGATGGCGGCGCACCCGCTCATCACCTCGGAGGACGATCGCCTTGCGCTCCCCGCTTCGGGCCGTTGCCACGCTGGTCGCGGCCGCCGCGCTGGTCGCCGGATGCGGCTCCGGCGACGACTGGTCACGGCCGCACGCGAAGCCCACCGCCGTCGGCATGCTCGGCGCGGGGTTCACCGACCCCTCCGCCCCGCCCACCCCGGAGGCCACAGTCACGCCGCGGCCCGGTTCCTGGAAGGGGGTGCACCCGCCGAAGGGCTATCGCGTGGTGCTGCTCACCGCGGGCGACGACCGTCCGACCAGGGCCCTGGTGTCAGCGGTCGAGGACTGGGCCGCGAGCGAGCACGTCGATCTCAGGACGGTGGCCGCGGACGGCCCCCACGACCTCGTTCCCGACATCGGCAGGGCCGTCGACATGGGCCCGGACCTCGTCATCAGCGCGGGCAACGATCTCGTCGACCCCCTCGCCGTGGTCACCGCGAGCCATCTGTCGCAGCAGTTCCTCGTCGTCGGCGCGGAGTTGGCCGAACCCACCCACAACGTGACGGCGGTCGACTGGTCGGGTGCGTCGTTCCGGGGCGAGGGGCTCGGCATGTCCTCGACGTACGCCCCGGAGTCGTTCACCGCCGGGCGCTGCGCGGCCGCCGTCCGCGCGGGCGTCGCCGCCGTGCTCCACAACCTGACGGGCATCGTGATCTGGCTCGACCACGTCTAGCCCCGCCGGCCGCTGAGCCCGCCGGCCGCTGATCCCGCCGGCCTCAGGGTCTGGCGGCCTCTGCATCCGGCGGTCTCTGGGCCCGGCGGCCTGTGCACCGGCGGTCTCTGGGGCCGGCGGCCTCCGGGTCCGACCGTCGCTGGGCCCGGTCGTCTTCGGGTCCGGCGTTCGCTGGGCTCGGCGGTTTCTGGGGCGGCCTGTGCACCGGCGGTCTCTGGGTCCGGCGGCCTCCGGGTCCGACCGTCGCTGGGCCCGGTCGTCTTCGGGTCCGGCGTTCGCTGGGCTCGGTCGTCTTCGGGTCCGACCGTCGCTGGGCCCGGTCGTCTTCGGGTCCGGCGTTCGCTGGGCTCGGCGGTTTCTGGGGCGGGTTGTCTTCGGGCTCGGCGGTTTCTGGGTCCGGCCGCCTCCGGGTCCAGTCGTCGCTGGGCTCGGCCGTCGCTGGGCTCGGCAGTCGCCGGGGCGGGTTGTCTTCGGGCTCGGCGGTTTCTGGGTCCGGCCGCCTCCGGGTCCAGTCGTCGCTGGGCTCGGCCGTCGCTGGGCTCGGCCGTCGCCGGGGCGGGCTGTCTTCGGGCTCGGCGGTCTCTGGGTCCGGTCGCCTCCGGGTCCAGTCGTCGCTGGGCTCGGCCGTCGCTGGGCTCGGCAGTCGCCGGGGCGGGTTGTCTTCGGGCTCGGCGGTCTCTGGGTCCGGCCGCCTCCAGACTCGGCAGACTCCGGGCCCGACCGTCGCTGGGCTTGGTCGTCTTCGGGTCGGGTTGTCTTCGGGCTGGGCCGTCGCTGGGTCCGGCCGTCTTTGGGCCCGGCCCGGTCGTCTTCGAGCCCGGTCGTCTCCAGACCCGGCCGCCTCCAGGCCCGGTCGGCTTCGGCCCGGCCGCATCCGGTCCCGGCCCGCGTGGTTCTCCCCCCAACGCAGCAGGCGGCGGTCCACTTGGGTGGACCGCCGCCTGCCTGACAGGACTTGGGGCCTGGAGGGAGTCCGAGGCCGGGGTGCGGGCTATCTCGTCGGCTTCTTCCCGGTGATGCCCAGGTGGACCAGAAGCGCCAGGTTCGGCTTCAGGTCGGCCTGTTTCACCCCCGAGACGAAGCCCTTCTGGTGCGAGGCGACCGCCGCGAGCATCGCGACCAGCGAACCGGCGATCGCGGCCGGATTCACGTCCTTGTCGACCCGGCCCTTGGACTGGAGTTCGGTGACCGAGTCCGTCAGGGAGTTGTTCACGGAGTTCAGGATCTTCATACGGATCTTGTAAAAGCGCTTGTCGCCCTCGGCGGCACCGAGATCGATCACGCGCAGAATGGCGTCGTTGCGATGCCAGAACTCGAGAAATCCGTCCACGAGTTCCTGCGCCGTCTGCCAGCCGGCCTTGCCGGTCCACGACCGGCCTTCCAGCAGTTCGGCCAATCCGCCGCCCTCGGCGGCCATTTGATCGGCGATCTCCAGAACGGCGCCCTCGACGTCGGGGAAGTATTGATAGAAGGTCGCGGGCGAAGTGCCCGCCTTCCTGGCGACATCGATGACCTTGACGTCCCGGTAGGGGGAGGAGCTGAGCATCTCGCTGAGGCAGTCGAGCAGCTTCTGCCGGGTCGCCTGCCCACGTCGACCGGCCACGCGGCCGTCGACGGTACGCACTTGTCCTGTCATGTCGTCAGCTTACCGAGCAGTGATCGGAGCGCGATTCGGCCGACTGCAAATGGGGTGCATGGGCTCAGAGAGGCTGGTGTGCCTGGTCTGCGGGTCGCACGGGACCCGGCTAGTTTGGCGACATGGCCGAAAACAGGGCATCCGCGAGCACAGAGGGCGTCCCCTGCTGGGTGGACGCGCAGCTTCCCGACGTCGAGGCGGGAAAGCGGTTCTACGGTGAGCTCTTCGGGTGGAGCTTCGCGGAGGAGACGTACGGCGGATCCGTACCGGCCCGGCTGGAGGGGGAGCCCGTCGCCGCGCTCTCGCCGAAGACGGACGGCCGTATGCCCACCGTCTGGACCGTGTACTTCGCCACCCCGGACGTCCGGACGCTGGCCGAGCGGATCCGGGCCGCCGGCGGGCAGGTCGTGACGCCGCCCGCCCGGGTCGACGGCCTGGGCACGGCCGCCCTCGCCGCCGATCCCGAGGGCGCCGTCTTCGGGCTGTGGCAGCCGGACAGCCACCAGGGCTTCGGCAGGCGCCACGAGCCGGGCACCTTCGCCTGGGCCCAGCTGTACGCCCGCGACACCGAGGCCGCCAACGTCTTCTACGGCGGACTGTTCCACGACGCCCTGTTCGGGGCGGGTGCCGAACCCGACTTCGGCCGGTCCGCCGTCTCCGACGTCTTCCCGCCCGAGATGCCGCCGCACTTCCTCGTCCACTTCCGGGTCGCCGGGACGGAGGCCGCCCTCGGCGCGGTGGTCCGGCTCGGCGGGCGGGTGCAGGTGCCGCCCTTCAGGACGTCGTACGGAAACGTCGCCGTCGTCGCCGACAATCAGGGGGCGTCCTTCGCCCTGCTGGAGAGGTGAATTCCGCCCCCCGGCCGGGAAGAGGGGGTTTTGCGGCGTGACATCCCGATGTGTCGCCGGGTTCGCAACCTGTGCGCCGGACAGGAAGAATCAGGGTGCGTGCCGCCACGGCGGTGCGGTGGTGAGACGCTGCACTTCGGTCGCGTACATATGTGGGTGGCGCGGCTCGTACGGGGAGGTGGCAGGCAAGTGGTGGATCAGCTGACGCAGCACGACCCACGGCGGATCGGGCCGTTCGAGGTGCTGGGACGGCTGGGTGCCGGCGGCATGGGGCTGGTCTATCTCGCGCGCTCGGCGTCCGGCCGGCGCGTGGCGATCAAGACGGTCCGGACCGAGCTGGCCGAGGACCAGCTGTTCCGGGTCCGCTTCACACGTGAGGTGGAGGCCGCGCGGGCGGTCTCCGGCTTCTACACGGCCGCGGTCGTCGACGCCGACCCGCGCGCCGCCGTGCCATGGCTGGCCACCGCCTACGTCCCGGCGCCCTCCCTCGAGGAGATAGTGACCGAGTGCGGTCCGCTCCCGGCCCAGGCGGTGCGCTGGCTGGCGGCGGGCGTCGCCGAGGCGCTTCAGTCCATCCACGGCGCCGGGCTGGTCCACCGCGACCTGAAGCCGTCCAACGTCCTCGTCGTCGAGGACGGGCCGCGGGTGATCGACTTCGGGATCGCCTCCGGTGTCTCGAACACCCGGCTGACCATGACGAACGTCGCCGTCGGCACCCCCGCGTACATGTCCCCCGAGCAGGCCAAGGACTCGCGCAGCGTCACCGGCGCCAGCGATGTCTTCTCGCTCGGCTCGATGCTGGTCTTCGCCGCCACCGGGCATCCGCCCTTCCACGGCGCCAACCCCGTCGAGACGGTCTTCATGCTGCTGCGCGAGGGCCCCGACCTGGAAGGGCTCCCGGACGAGCTGCGTCCGCTGATCGAGTCCTGCATGCAGATGGAGGCGACCGCCCGGCCCAAGCCGGCCGACCTCCAGGCTCAGCTCGCGCCTCATCTGTTCGGCTCCGGCTCCGACGACAGCGGTACGGCCTCCGCCTGGCTGCCCGAGCCGGCCGTCGGCCTCATCGAGTCCCGCCGCGGCGGCCGCCTGGCCGTGCAGCCCGCCGCGCCCGGTCCCCGCGGCGGCGGCCGGGTCCCCGTACCGCCCCCGCCCTCGCACAGCCCGGCCGTACCGGCGCCGCCCGGCCCCGCGCCGGTGGGCGTCCCCGACTCCGGTCCCGTGCGGCTGGCCGGCGCCCAGGTGCCGATCGGTCCCGGGCCGCGCGTCGCCGACGCCCGCGCCGCCGCCGTCAAGGCGCCCCCGCCCGAGGCGGGCCTGGCCGCCACCTGGTCCAGACCGCACCCCGGTGCCAACGGCGCCGACCCCGCCGTACCGGCCGTGCCGCCGGGGCCGCCGGAGATCCCGGCCGGCTGGCGGCCGTGGCGCTTCCGCATGTCCAACGACGTCTGGGGCACCCCGTCCGTCGCCGACGACCTCGTCTACGTCACCTCCTTCGAGGTGCACGCCCTGGACGTGGCCACGGGCCGCCGCCGCTTCAAGACCCGCGACGTGGCCTGGTCCATGGCGGTCGCCGACGGCCGGGTGCACGCCTCCGACGGGCCCACCCTGTTCGCCCTGGACGCCCGCGAGGGCGCCGACCTGTGGCGCTTGCAGACGGACTCCTGGGTGTACTCCCTCGCGGCCGACCGCGGCACCGTCGTCACCGGCACCCGCGGCGGAGGCGTTCAGGCCTGGGAGGCCGCCGGCGGCCAGAAGCTGTGGGAGATCGCCGGCTGCCAGACCGACTTCGAGTCCCCCGAGGCCGGCCCCGTCGTCCACGACGGCACGGTGTACGTCTGGCAGGACGCCCGTCTGCGCGCCCTGGAGGCCCGCACGGGCGAGGAGCGCTGGTCCTACCCGATCGGCGACGCGGCCTCCTGCGGCGGCGTACCGGTGCGCGTCACCCCGGCCCCCGACGGCTACGTCTACATCTGCGCCGGTACCCGCGTCCTCGCCGTGGACGTGGCGAGCGGCCACGTGCGCTGGCACTTCGAGGCCCCCGCGGTCTTCCTGTGCCCGCCGGCCTTCGCGCCGGGCCCGGCGGTGAGCGGCGGCGGCATCTACCTCGCCGACTACCTCGGCACCGTCTACGCCCTCGACGCCACCGAAGGCCGCGACCGCTGGCGCATCGCCACCGAGTCCCGCGCCTCCGTCGCCCCGGTCCTGGTCGCCGCCGGACACGTCCACGTCGGCAGCGGCAGGGGCCTGTACACCCTGGACGCGGTCACCGGCACGCCCAAGTGGCGCTTCCAGGCGGGCGGCGAGATCGTCGGCTCACCGGCGGTCGCCGAGGGCCGTATCCACTTCGGCTCCACCGACCACCTGCTGTACACGCTCAAGGCCGACGACGGCCGGCTGCGCTGGAAGCTCGCCACCGGCGGCGAGATCACCGGCTCCCCGGTGGTCAGGGACGGGGTCGTGTACGCGTGCAGCAAGGACCGCTGCGTGTACGCCCTGGACGCGGAGAAGGGGACGGGCACCGCCCGCACCACCTGATCCGCGCCAGGGCGGTGTGGTGACGGCCGTCGTACGGGCTACACGGAAAGGGCCTCGGACGACGGCCGTCGGTCCTGGTCAGCGATGCTGTCGTCACCGCTCACGCAGATGACGCTACTCCGCGTGCGGGGCCGTCGCCACGCGAGCCCGGGCGAGCCGCCGCTACGCCGATAGGGTGATCGCATGCAGACACGGGGGCGCAGGATCAGGTTCGCGGTGGTGTCGGCGGTGGTGGTGCTCGCGCTGACGGGCTTTTCCCAGGGCCACGGGCACGGGCGCAGCCGGCACAGCGGCGGTGGTGGTGGCGGATGCAGCAACTCGCACCAGGACCATGACAGTTCGACGTCCAGCGGCTCGTACGGCGGCTCGTCCAGCGGCTCTTACGGCGACTCGGACGACGACGGCGGGAACAGCGGCACCGGCGGCACCTACAACCGCCGTCCCGGCTACCGCTCCACGCCGACTTCCCCCAGCGGGACCGGCAGGAGCCGCGGCCTGCGGGACGCCACGGTGAGGCTGATCAGCTGCGCGACGCGGAAGAAGCCGTACGCGACCGTCGAGGTCACCAACCCCAACGACAGCAAGGCCGACTTCCAGGCCCGGGTCACCTTCTACGACACCGGGGGAACCCAGCTCCTGAAGAACTCGTCCCCGGTGGTCGCGGTACCCGCGAAGGGCAAGGCGACCACCGAGGTGCCCCTCGGCGAAACCTTCCGTTCCTCGGCCGACCACTGCGAGACGGACCCCACGGCCTCGCCCCGGAACTGACCGGCCCGGGACACACTTCGGCCGCGGCGGCTCCCCCTCGGTGCCACCGCGGCCGATCCCCGTGTTCAGACGTCTCCGGTCAGGCCTTCTCGCCCGTGGCGTGGTTGTCCTGCGGGGTGGCAGTGCCGCCCGTGGCGTGGTTGTCCTTCGGGGTCACCGTGCCGCCCGTGGCGTGGTTGTCCAGCGTGGTGACGTCCTCCAGGTCCGTGGCGTGGTTGTCGAGCGGCTTCACCACGGAGTCCTTCTTGGCATCGCTCATTGACTTGCAACTCCCGTTCAGTGATGGGCGATGCCCGTCCGGCGGCTCCCCCGAGGGCCGCCGGACGGGCCTATCAGGGCCGTTCACCCTAGCGGTGTTGATCACCGCTGACCCGCTTGCCCCCCGACGCAACGGATCGACCACTTGAGAGTGCCTTGCCGCGATAAACGAACGATGAACGCCCCGCCGGGAGCTACGCGGCAGCCGCGGGCGTGAGGAGGAGCCGCACCTCGGCGGCCTCGACGGAGCCGAGTTGCTCGTATATCCCGAGGGCTTCCTGCCAGCATGCCTGCGCTCGACCGGTCTGTCCCAGCCTGCTGAGCGCGCGGCCAAGGACGGTCAGGACGTTTCCGCGCCGCCACTCGCCTCCGATTCCGCGCAGGACCGAGAGCGCCTGCTCGGCCAGGGCAGCGGCCTGAGCGGGCCGTTGTCCGGCGAGGTGAGCCTCCGCGAGCCGGAAGAGCGTCATCCCCTCCCAGAGCCGCTGCCTGCTGTCGCGGAACACCTCCAGGGCTTCGGTCAGCCGATCGACGGCGGTGTCCAGTGCTCCCTGCCCGGTGAGTGCCAGCCCCAGCGCGTAGCGGCCGTTCGCCCCGCGCAGCGTGTGGCCCAGCCGGTCATAGATGACGATGCCCTGCTGGGCCAGTTCCACCGCGCTGCCGACCTGGCCCATGGCCAGGTGGATGCGGGAGAGGTTGCAGAGCGCGCTGGCCTCGCCCGCGAGGTTCCTGTCCAGGCGGAAGCTCTCGATGGCCTGCCGCAGATACGCCTCACCGTCCGCGTGACGGCTCTGGTAGAGCGCGATGATGCCCCGGTCGTTGGCGGCCCAGCAACTGGGTGCCAAGTCGTCCGCGATGTGCGCGAGTTCCATGGCCAAGCGCGCTTCCTCGTCCGCCTGACTGAAGCGCCCCGCCACCAGATGGACGTTGGTGAGCGTCGTGAGCGCGCGGCTCCGGACCTTCGTGTCGTCCCCTCGGTCGGCCGCCTCCTGGAGGGTGAGGGCGGCCACTTCGTACTGTTTGGAGTTGGCGCCCGATTCCGCGAGGTCCTTGGCCGCCC
The DNA here is from genome assembly GCF_044756885.1 of Streptomyces sp. NPDC091412. Lineage (NCBI taxonomy): Bacteria > Bacillati > Actinomycetota > Actinomycetes > Kitasatosporales > Streptomycetaceae > Streptomyces > Streptomyces sp. NPDC091412. Next base: position 182,416 of record NZ_JBIVTV010000010.1, read on the forward strand.
AGAGCAGGTCCACCGCACGGCGGAGCATGGGGCCTCTCGCGCATTGCTGGACGAACGCCAGCACGGCGTGTGCCTCCGAGTACAGCCAGTCCTGGGCCCGGTGCCGCTCCTGGAACGTGAGCCCCGGGTAGTGCGTGGGCTCCAGGTGGTCCACCAGCCGGTCCCCCGGCCGTTCGATCGCGTAGACGCCGGCCGCCGTGGCCAGGTAGAAGTCCAGCAGGCGTGACATCGCCGCCTCGCGTTCGCCCGGCGGGTGTTCGTCGCGTTCCGCGCAGGCGCGGGCGTAGAGACGGACCAGGTCGTGGAAGCGGTAGCGGCCGGGGGCCGCCGACTCCAGGAGCGACGTGTCGACCAGGGACTCCAGCACGTCCTCGGTGTCGTCCACCGACAGGTCCAGCACGGCCGCCGCCGCCTCCAGGGACATGTCCGGGCCGTCGGCCAGGCCCAGCAGGCGGAAGGCGCGGGCCTGGGCCGGCTCCAACTGGCCGTAGCCCAGTTCGAAGGTGGCCTTCACCGCCAGGTCGCCCGCCTGGAGCTCGTCCAACCGCCGCCGCTCGTCCGCGAGTTTCGCCGCCAGGACCGAGACCGTCCAGGTCCTCCTCGCCGCCAGCCGGGACGCCGCGATACGGATGGCCAGGGGCAGGAATCCGCAGGCGGCGACCACGTCGAGGGCAGCCTCGCGCTCACCCGCCACCCGGTCCTCGCCCACGATCCTCGTGAACAGGGACAGCGCCTCGTCGGGGCTCATCACGTCCAGGTCCACCAGGTGCGCGCCCGCCAGGTCCACCATCCGCACCCGGGACGTGACCAGGGCCGCGCACCCCTCCGTCCCCGGCAGCAGCGGCCGCACCTGGGCCGCGTCCCGCGCGTTGTCCAGCAGGACCAGGACCCGGCGCCCGTCCAGCACCGACCGGTACAGGGCCGCGCGTTCCTCCAGGGAGTCCGGGATCGCCGAGTCCGCCGTGCCGAGGGCGCGCAGGAAGGAGCCGAGGACCGTCTCCGGTTCCGCCGCTCTCGCGCCGGCGCCCTGGAGATCCACGTACAACTGGCCGTCCGGGAAGGCGGCCCGCGCCTGGTGGGCCACATGGACGGCCAGCGTCGTCTTGCCCACGCCGCCGATCCCGGCCAGCGCCGACACGGCCATCACGCGCCCCTCGGCCGACGCCAGCACCTCGCTCAGCTCGGCCACGAAGGAACTGCGGCCCGTGAAGTCCGGCACGGTCGCCGGAAGTTGCGCGGGGCGCACCGCGACCACCGCCGGTTCGGCCACCGGGGAGGACGGCTCGGCGAGGGCCGGGTCGGCCTGGAGGATGCGCTGTTGCAGTTCGCGCAGTCCGGGGCGGGGGTCCACGCCCAGCTCGTCCGCCAGCAGGCGTCTGGTGTCGGCGTACACCGCCAGCGCCTCCGCCTGCCGGCCGCTGCGGTACAGGGCCAGCATCAGCAGCTCGCGCAGGCGTTCCCGCAGCGGGTGCGCCGCCGTCAGCACGGTCAGCTCCGAGACGGCCTCCGCGTGGCAGCCCTGTTCGAGGTCCATGTCCAGGCAGGACTCCAGGAGTTGCAGGCGCCATTCCTCCAGGCGCACCCGCTGCGCCTCCGCGTACGGACCGGGCACGCCCGCCAGCGGCTCCCCGTCCCACAGGGCGAGAGCCCGCCGCAGCAGCTCGCGCGCCCGGCACAGGTCCCCGGCCGACCGGGCCTTGTCGGCGCGGGCCGCGTGCTCCTGCGCGTCGGCCAGGTCCAGCGCGCCCTCGCCCGCCCCGCGCACCGCGTATCCGCCGGACTCGCTGACCAGCACCCCGGGGTCCAGCGCCTTGCGCAGCCGCGAGGCGTACGTCCGCACCGCCGCCAGCGCCTGCGACGGCGGCTCCTCGCCCCACAGCGCGTCGATCAGCTCGGCCGCCGTCGCGGTGCGGCCCTCGCGCAGCAACAGAGCGGCCAGCAGGGCGCGTTGCTGCGGGGATCCGGTGGGGAGGGGCTGCTCACCGCGCCAGGCGCGCACCGGACCGAGCACGCTGAAGCGCAGTGTCCCCGATTGCGCGGGACCCCGCTGCTCAGGCACCCGCGGTACACCTTCCATCGCTGCCCCCTGGCCCCTGTCGAACCGTCAACAATCAGAGCCAGTTTGCCTTGTTCACGGCAGATGCGTCAGCTCCCGAGACCGCGATCACAGCCCCGCACTTCCCGCGACACAAGGCCCACACAACCTCTCCGCACACTCTCTGCCCCGACGCCGGGTGCGGTCCGGCACCCGACGGTATACGGACGGGCACGCGCGCGTGCGCCCGCCGGTCAGCCGTGAGCGCCCGTCCCCAGGAAGATCGGGTTCGTGAGCGCCGCCATCACGCCGGGCAGCGGGCCCACCGCCGTCTCGTGACGCACCTCCGCGCGCACATAGGCCGCGTACGCCGGGGTCGTACGCCACTCGACGACCCCCGAGCCCGACACGGGGAACGGGTCGCCGGCGAGGAGCACCCCCTGGTCGGTCACGAGGCGGACCGAGCAGCGCGGCACACCGGAGGCCTCCAGGCGGACCGTCACCGGGGTGTCCGCGGCCACCCGCAGCCGCTCGCCGATGCCCGCCCGCTCACCCCCGGCTTCCGTCGCGGTGAAGGCGAGCGACACCTTCCCGGACTCGGCGACGTACGAGCGGCCCGCGCGGATGCCGTCCTGGATCGCCTCCCGGGTGAGGTCGTCGGCCAGGACGACCGTCTGGGGCAGGCCCACGGTGTCCGGCGGCCGGTGGGCGTCGCTGCTGCCCATCGCGGGCAGCCAGCGCCGGTCCTCCCGCGCCGCCGCCACGAGCGTGGCGTCCCACGCGGCCACCGCCATCTCGTCGTCCGGCGTGAAGGGGCCGTTCCACACCTCGACCGCGTCCGCCTCGCCGAAGCCGAACTTCCAGGCGCAGCCGACACAGGTGGCGTGCGGATGGGCGGGCACGACCAGCCCGCCCGCGCGGCGGATCTCGCGGGCGAAGCGGCCGAAGAGGTTGTCCCGCGCCCGGTACCGCCAGTCGACGAAGGTGCCGGGGTCGGTGCCGAGGGCCAGGACGTGGCCGTTCCTCGTCGTCACCTCCTCACCCAGCATGATCAGCAGGTCGTCGCCCGCGAGGTCCGCCCAGTGCGGGTGGGAGGCGTGGGTGTTGTGGTCCGAGCTGTTGATGAAGTCCAGCCCGGCCGCCCTGGCCCGCGCCGCGATCTCGGCGGGGGTGCGGCGGCCGTCGGAGTACCAGGAGTGCAGGTGGCAGTCCCCCCGGTACCAGGCCCGCCCCCGCCCCTTCGCCCACTGCGGCGGGTACACCGGCCGTACGGCCGTGCCCGGGGCGCCGTGCGTCAGGGTGACGTCGAGCGTGTACGACAGGCCCTGCGGCGCGACCGTGTAGGGCCCGAGCGCGATGTGCCAGACACCGGCGTCGACCGGCCCCGCGAGGTAGCCCGGTGTCGCGTCGTCCGCGCGGATGAAGAACTCCGTGCGCGCCCCGCCCGACCAGCCGCGGAAGCCCCGGCCGCCCGGTTCGGTGCCGTGCTGGTCGAAGATGCCGATGTCCAGCGCGTTGCCGGGGGTGCCGGCGGGAACGGCCGGCCTGTCGTAGGCGTACGAGACCTTGATCTCCCGCACCCCGGCCGGGACGTCGACGGGAACGTACACGTAGTCGGGGGCGCCCGGCGGCAGCGTGCCCCGGATCGTCCGGGTCTCCTGCCCGCCGTCCCCGTCCCCGGCGCCGCTCGCGAAGGTCACGCCTCCCAACGTAGGCGCCGCGCAGGCCACCGTCACGACCGGAGTGCGCCGTCCGGGTCCGCGGCCCGGCCACCGGCGCCGCCGGCCGGTCCTTCCTTGATCGGCCCTGGTGACCGCGACCGTATGCTCGAAGGATGACGACTTCCGCGACCTCCGGAACCGGCCCCACCGAGAACTCCCTGCGTCGCGCCCTCAAACGTGCCATGGACGGGGTCGCGCTCGACGTCGCCGAGGCGGCGGTGCTGCTCCAGGCCCGGGGCGAGCACCTCCAGGACCTCGCCGCGTCCGCGGGCCGGGTGCGGGACGCCGGACTCGAGGCCGCCGGCCGCCCCGGCGTCATCACCTACTCCAAGAGCGTCTTCATCCCGCTGACCCGGCTGTGTCGTGACAAGTGCCACTACTGCACGTTCGTCACCGTGCCCGGCAAGCTGCGCCGCGCCGGACACGGGATGTTCATGTCCCCCGACGAGGTCCTCGACATCGCCCGCCGGGGCGCCGAACTCGGGTGCAAGGAAGCCCTGATCACCCTCGGCGACAAGCCGGAGGACCGCTGGCCGGAAGCGCGCGAGTGGCTCGACGCGCACGGCTACGACGACACCATCGCCTACGTACGGGCCGTCTCCATCCGCATCCTGGAGGAGACCGGCCTGCTGCCGCACCTCAACCCGGGCGTCATGACCTGGACGGACTTCCAGCGTCTCAAGCCCGTCGCCCCGTCGATGGGCATGATGCTGGAGACGACCGCGCGACGGTTGTGGTCCGAGCCGGGCGGCCCGCACCACGGCTCCCCGGACAAGGAACCGGCCGTACGGCTGCGGGTGCTGGAGGACGCCGGCCGCTCCTCCGTCCCCTTCACCTCCGGCATCCTGATCGGCATCGGCGAGACCTACGAGGAGCGCGCGGAGTCCCTGTTCGCGCTGCGCAGGATCGCCCGCGCCCACCACGGCATCCAGGAACTGATCATCCAGAACTTCCGCGCCAAGCCGGACACGGCCATGCGCGGCATGCCCGACGCCGAACTCGACGAGCTGGTCGCCACGGTGGCCGTCGCCCGGCACATCATGGGCCCGTCCGCCTGCCTCCAGGCCCCGCCCAACCTGGTGGACGCGGAGTACGAACGGCTCATCGGCGCCGGTATCGACGACTGGGGCGGTGTCTCCCCGCTCACCATCGACCACGTCAACCCCGAGCGCCCCTGGCCCCGGATCGAGCAACTCGCCGAGAAGTCGGCCGCGGCGGGCTTCGAACTGCGCGAACGGCTCTGCGTCTACCCGGAGTTCGTCACCCGCGGCGAGCCCTGGCTCGACCCGCGACTGCTGCCGCACGTCCGCGCCCTGGCCGACCCCGAGACGGGCCTGGCCCGCCCGGACGCGGTGGCCGAGGGCCGCCCCTGGCAGGAGCCCGACGAGGCCTTCACCGCCACCGGCCGCACCGACCTGCACCGCACCATCGACACCGACGGCCGCACCGCCGACCGCCGGGGCGACTTCGACGAGGTGTACGGCGACTGGGGCGCCCTGCGCGAGGCGGCCGCCCCCGGCATGGCACCGGAGCGCGTCGACACGGACGTCCGGCAGGCCCTGCGCACGGCCGCCGACGACCCGACGAAGCTGACCGACGACGAGGCCCTGGCGCTGCTGCACGCGGACGGCCCGGCCCTGGACGCGCTGTGCCGGATCGCGGACGACGTCCGCAAGTCGGTGGTGGGCGAGGACGTCACGTACATCGTGACGCGGAACATCAACTTCACGAACGTCTGCTACACCGGCTGCCGTTTCTGCGCGTTCGCCCAGCGCCGCACGGACGCGGACGCCTACACCCTGTCCCTGGACCAGGTCGCCGACCGGGCCCAGCAGGCCTGGGACGTGGGCGCGGTGGAGGTCTGCATGCAGGGCGGCATCCACCCCGACCTGCCGGGCACGGCCTACTTCGACATCGCGCGGGCGGTGAAGGAACGCGTCCCCGGCATGCACGTGCACGCCTTCTCCCCGATGGAGGTCGTCAACGGCGCCACCCGCACCGGTCTGTCCATCCGCGAGTGGCTGACCGAGGCCAGGGCGGCGGGTCTGGACAGCATCCCCGGGACGGCCGCGGAGATCCTCGACGACGAGGTCCGCTGGATCCTGACCAAGGGCAAGCTGCCCACGGCCACCTGGATCGAGGTCGTGACGACGGCCCACGAACTGGGCATCCGCTCCTCGTCGACGATGATGTACGGCCACGTGGACCAACCCCGCCACTGGCTGGGCCACTTGCGTACCCTGGCCCGCATCCAGCAGCGGACCGGCGGCTTCACGGAGTTCGTCACGCTCCCCTTCATCCACACCAACGCCCCGGTGTACCTGGCGGGCATCGCGAGGCCCGGCCCCTCCGTACGGGACAACCGGGCGGTGACGGCGATGGCGCGGCTCCTGCTGCACCCCTGGATCCCCAACATCCAGACCAGCTGGGTGAAGCTGGGCGAGGCGGGCGCCGCCGAAATGCTCCGCTCCGGCGCGAACGACCTCGGCGGCACGCTGATGGAGGAGACGATCTCCCGCATGGCCGGCTCCTCCTACGGCTCCTACAAGTCCGTCAAGGACCTGGTCGCGGTGGCGGAGGCGGCCGGACGCCCGGCGAAGCCGAGGACCACGCTCTACGGCGAGGTCCCGGAGGAACGGCGGCGGGCGGCTGCCGCGTCGGACGGCCACCTGCCGGACCTGCTGCCGGTCCTGGACTGAACCGAGGCAGACGCAGCTCACAGTACGATGATCCGACCCCCGTCGGAGGGGTCGAGTAGCACCGAGGAGATGCGTGCCCATGGCGGCCCGAATACCTTCGTGGGCCTGGGTCAGCGGCCTGACCGTGGGCGCGGTCGCGGCGGTGGCCGTACTGGCGGTGAAGGCCGACCAGGGTCCCCATCCCACGGCCGTGACGGCCCACCAGCGACCCGCCCCCTCGGCAAGCGCCAGCCCCTCCGCCACGCCCAAGCCCCCGGCCCCGCCGGCCGTCCCCGCGGACTCGGGCGTGGGCCGCCGGGTCGTCTACGCCCTCGCCCAGAAGCGGGTGTGGCTGGTCGACGAGAGCGACAAACCCACCCTCACCTTCCCGGTGTGGCCGGGAACGGTGAGCCCCGACCCGGGCGCCTACGTGATCTCCCAGCGCGTGCCCGCGACGACCGGCTCGGACGGTGTCCAGATCGAGCACATCATGTACTTCGCGGGCAAGTCCGGCGTCTTCATCGCCTTCAGCAACGCCGTCGACGGCGCCTCACCCCCGCCGGCCGCCGCCGACGCCAAGACGGGCGGCATCCGCATGGGCAAGCCCGACGGCTCGGCCCTGTGGACCTTCGCGGCCAAGGGCACGAGGGTCGAGGTCGTCAACTAGTGCCGTGACCGGAAAGGTGTGCTGGCTCGCGGCGCCCGGCACGGCACTCCCCCAGCCTTCGGCCGGGGGTACCCCCACGCCGCGTTGTCGCATCACCCGAGTACATCCAGTACGCGGGCGATGCTCCGCCTTGCGATGTTCCCCCACTGCCTGAAGGGCGTGGGAGGTGCCCCCAGCACCGGACGCCGCGAGCTTCCCGGCAAACCTCTCCGGCCACAGCACTAGCGACGCCGCCGAGGAACGCGCTCCAGGACACACCCCCGAACGCGAGCCGCGCACCGTCCCGGTCCTTGGAGTCACGGACGTGGACGGTGGTGGGGGAGGGGGAGGAGGCGGCTATGGCGACCTCGACACCATCGAGGCCGTCGTTGCCGCTGTAGCTGCTCTTGAACCACTCCAGCGCGGGGGGCATGCCAGTTCTCCCCACATTTTTTCGATGAACGCCCGTGACTCCCGGGGGGCGAGGGCCTGCGCCCGGATCAATCCATGGCGCATTTCCAGGATCTGGGCTTCCCGCGGATCACTGATCACTCTGTCGTGCACCTGAGGCCCATGCCCGAACCCGCTCCGGATGCCTGCGGGCAGCGATCTCACGCATCGCCCCGAGCCGTATTCCTGCTCTCACCCATCACCTGTTCGAGGCAGCGACGAACGCTCAGCGCACACAGAGCCTCGCGCCGCTGAGGGACTTCGTACATTCCTGGGCGGTATTCGTGGCGATCGAACGGCACCCGGAGCGCGCCGCCCGACGGTGAGAGTGGGAACGGGTTGTGGACGCGGGAGAGCAGGACCCGGCTCACGCCATGGCCGACATTCGCGCCATTCGGGAGGCGGCCGAGGCGGAGGCGGGGTGGTGGCGGACTGGGTGTGGGATTACCACCACAATGCCGAGTACGTGACCTGGTACGGATGAAAACGATCTTTCGGGATCCTGCCCATCACAATTTCCCTACCTTTCCGTCCCCTCAACCGACCATCCCTGTTCGATTACAGTGCTGAACTGTTGTGCGTACGGACGGGTAACTGCCGGGGAGGTCTCAGCGTGGGTGCGACGTCCGGGGTCGTCTGGGGGCGTGGCGAGCAGCAGGACTTCCGGAGCCGGGTGCGGGGAACGTTGCTCGGGGTGGCCGTGGGGGACGCCCTTGGTGCGCCGGTGGACTTCCTGGACCTCGGGGCGATCAGGGAGGCGCACGGACCCGAGGGGATCCGCGAACTCGCGCCCGCCCACGGCCGCCGCGGAGCCGTCACGCACCTCACGCAGCTCACCCTGTTCTCCCTCGATGGGCTCATCCGCGCGCACGTCCGCCGCGACACCGGGGCCTGGCATCCGCCCACCGATGTGCACCGCGCGTACCTGCGGTGGGCCGCCACCCAGCGGGACTGGGGGCCCGACGAGCGGCGCAAGGACGACGGCTGGCTGGCCCGCGAGGAGTGGCTGTACGCCCGGCGCAGCCCCAGCCGGCCGCTGCTGACCGGGTTCGGGGACGACACCATGGGCACCCTGGAGGCGCCCAAGAACCCCGCCGAGGCCGGTCCGGAGGCGGTCGCCCGGTCGGCGCCCTTCGGGCTTCTCGTCGGCTGGGAGCCGCAGCTCGTCGTGCAGCTCGCCGTCGAGTGCGCGGCGCAGACCCACGGGCACCCCACCGCCTGCCTCGCCGCCGGCGCCTACGCCGTGATCGTGCACGCCCTCGCCCGCGGCGACAGTCTCGACGGCGCCGTGCAGAAGTCGCTGGCGCTGCTCGCCGTGCGCCCCGGCCACCAGCCGGTGTCGGACGCACTCCAGCGTGCGCTGGGCGCGGTACGGCAGGGCATGCCGACCCCGGACCGGGTGGAGGAGCTGGCGGGGGAGGGGACGGCGGCGGGGCTGCTCGCCGTGTCCGTGTACTGCGCGCTGGTGAGCGAGGACGTACGCCACGGGCTGTGCCTGGCGGTGAACCACAGCGGGTCCTCCGGCGCGGCCGGTGCCCTCACCGGCGGGCTGCTCGGCGCCCTGCACGGAGAGACGGCCCTCCCGCCGGGCTGGCTGGCCGAGCTGGAGGGCCGTCCCACTCTGCTGGCCCTGGCGGACGACTTCGCGATGGAGATGACCCAGGGGCCCGCGCTGCACGGGCCCACCGGGTCCTCCCCGGGGTGGCTGGCACGCTATCCGCGGGGGGCCCGGTAGCCGCCCGGGCCGCGCGCCGCTACGGCTGCTTCCCCACCACGTCGTCGCCCGCGCCCGCCGGAGCCGGTACCGCGGCCGCCGCCCGGTCGCCGTCCCCGTCGGTGTTGACCTTCTCGATGACCGCGAGCCGTTCCGGTGTGTCCTCCGGCTTCACGAATCCGATGCCGATGTAGAGGACCAGCGAGACCGCGAGCGGCACCGACACCTGGTACTGCAACGGCACGCCGCCGTCGACGTTCCAGTCGATCGGGTAGTTCACCAGCCAGAAGGCCAGCAGCCCGGCCGCCCAGCTGGTGAGCGCCGCCGTCGGACCGGAGCGGCGGAACGGGCGGAGCAGACCCAGCATCATCGGAATGGCGATCGGTCCCATGAGACCGGCGACCCACTTGATGACGACGGTGATGATGTCCTTGAACGTCGGCGAGTTGACCTGGGTGGCCACCGCCATGGACAGCGCGAGGAAGACCACCGTGGTCAGCCGGGCGGCGACCAGTCCGCTGCGTTGGTTCCAGGCGCGTGCCCGCGCGGAGACGACGGGCGCGATGTCCCGGGTGAAGACGGCCGCGATGGCGTTGGCGTCGGAGGAACACATGGCCATCGTGTGCGAGAAGAAGCCGACGATCACCAGGCCCAGCAGGCCGTGCGGCAGCAACTGCTCGGTCATCAGGGCGTAGGAGTCGGAGCCGTCCGGCTTCTGCGCGTGGACCAGCAGCGGTGACATCCACATCGGGAAGAACAGGACGAGCGGCCAGACCAGCCACAGGACGGCGGACAGCCGCGCGGAGCGGGTGGCCTCACGGGCGGACGCGGTGGCCATGTACCGCTGCGCCTGGTTGAGCATCCCGCCGTTGTACTCGAACAGCTTGATGAAGAGGAACGCGAGCAGGAACACCGTCCCGTACGGGCCGACCAGCGGCTTGGCGTGGCCGTGCAGCGCCGGTTCGTCCCAGACGCCGAAGAAGCCGCCGTGCGGGCCGAGTTCGGCGACCACGGCCACGAACATGGTGATGCCGGCCAGGAGCTGGATGACGAACTGGCCCAGTTCGGTGAGGGCGTCGGCCCACAGACCGCCGATGGTGCAGTACACGGCGGTGATCACGCCGGTGATCAGGATGCCGTGGTTGAGGGACATACCTGTGAACACGGACAGCAGGGTGGCGATGGCGGCCCACTTGGAGGCCACGTCCACGACCTTCAGCAGCATCCCGGACCAGGCGAGGGCCTGCTGGGTGGGCAGGTTGTAGCGGTTCTTCAGGTATTCGAGCGGTGAGGCGACGTGCAGCCGGGACCGCAGCCGGTTGATCCGCGGGGCGAACAGCCGCGACCCGATGGCGATGCCGAGCGCGATGGGGAAGGACCAGGTGACGAAGGACGTGACACCGTAGGTGTAGGCGATGCCCGCGTAACCGGTGAACATCACCGCGCTGTAGCCCGACATGTGGTGCGAGATGCCCGACAGCCACCAGGGCATCTTGCCGCCCGCGGTGAAGAAGTCGCTGACGTCGTCGACGTGCCGGTGGGACCAGACGCCGATGGCCACCATGACACCGAAGTAGCCGATGAGTACGGCCCAGTCGAGACTGTTCATGGGTTCATGGGCTCCTTTCCAGGCTCATCGTGGGTCGGTGGCGTGGGCACGACAAGGAAGCATCAGGTCAAGAGCAGGCAAAGATGTTCTGCTTACTGGCTTTGGTTCATGTACGTGAAAGTGGATCGGGCGGGTCCGGGCACAAGCGGAGCCCCCTCGGCAAGGACGGCGAACTCGTCGAGAGGGCTCATCAATTGGCGCTTGTTGCGGTTGTCGTGCAGTGGTGTCGTCTTCTCAAGCCTTGATCGACGTCACGAAGGTGTTCCACGCGTCGGCGCGGAAGCCGAGCACCGGGCCCGTGGGGACCTTGGAGTCCCGGACCGCCATGGCCGAGGCCACCGGTGACTTGACTTCGACGCACGCGCCGTTGCCCGTGGAGTACGAGGACTTGGTCCACGTCTCCGTGGCGCCCTGACGAATTGCCATTTCTGCTCCGGATTGCGAGTGGAGTGGTTTGCGCCAACGTTGTGCTCGATGGCGTGATCGACGCTACCCGCCGCGCTCCAAGTCCGAAGCGACGCTTCATCCTTACGGATGGCATATTCCAACGGAGTCTTCCGCCTTGGCGTAGTGAAGGTGTACGGTGCGGCACCTTCAAGCCGTGGTGCTCAGCGCGCGTGCTCCTTGGCGATATTCGCGATGAACTGACGTGACTGCTCCACGTTCAGGGCCTGCGCCCGCAGATGCTCGTACATCACGCTGTACTTCTGGACGTCGTTCGCTTTCTCCAGATACAGGTCGCTGGTGACGCCCTCGATGTAGACCACGCTGGAGTCCGCCGTGTCCGGGAACTCGAGGATCGCGTACTGGCCGTTGAGGCCCGGGTGCGCGCCCATGTCGAACGGGATGACCTGCACGGTCACGTGCGGCAGTTGGGACTGCTCGACCAGGTGCTCCAACTGCTCCCGCATCATGGCGGGGCTGCCGACGATCCGGCGCAGGGCGGCCTCGTCCAGGACCGTCCACAGTCGCAACGGGTTCTCGGCGGCGGAGATTCGTTCCTGCCGACGCATTCTGACCTGCACCCGCTTCTCGATGTCGGCGGGCGCCGTCTCCGGCAGGGCACCGGAGATCAGTGCCTCCGCGTACTGGCGGGTCTGAAGCAGCCCCGGAACGACCTGGGGGTCGTAGATCCGCAGGCTCGCCGCGTCAGTCTCCAGGCCGATGTAGACGCTGTAGGGGATGTCGCCGAAGGAGTGCCACCAGCCCTGCTGGCGCGAGTCCTTGGCCATCTGCATCAGCGAGTCGACGATCCGGTGGTCCTCCACCTCGTAGACGCCGCACAGATCGCGCACGTCACGCTGGCTGATGCTGCGCCGGCCGTTCTCCAGGCGGCTGATCTTCGACTGCGACACCAGCAGCCGCTCGGCCACCTCCTCGGCCGTCATGCCCTTGAGTTCGCGCAGCCTGCGCAACTCCTGGCCCAGCCGGCGCCGCCTGACAGTGGGATTCACATTGGACGCCACGGGACGTGCACCTCCGGCCGCATGCCTCTACTTTGCGTATCTGCTGCTGAGCAGACTGCCACCAAGGTGCTTACTACCGCTGGGAAACGCCGGATATGCAGCGGGTACACGTCAGTTCGGGCACGTACTCCGTTCCGGAGCAAGGCCGAAGCGGCGGCGGGACGCGTACGAGGTGTACGTTCCCGCCGCCCCTGTCGATCCTGCGGCTCCCGGACCGTCACTCCGGGGCTGGGGACTGCGGTGCGGCGTTGTTCTGCACGGTGCGGCTCAGTGGGCCACGGCACGGACCATGGAACCGCGGCGTGGCTGCATCGGAACGCCGCGGGCGGGTTCCGCCGCGGGCCTGGTGCCCGCCCCGCCCTGGCGGCCGACCGCCGAGGCCGCGCCACGGCGCGGTTGCGCCCCCACGCCGTTCTGGACGTCCATCACGGCGTGCGCCACGAGTCCGCCCATGGGGTCGTGCCGGATCAGGTCCCTGAGCCGGGACCGTGACGACCGCCCCTCGTTGCCGGGGTACAGGTGCTTGCCGAGGCCGACCGCGTGCGCCAGCGCGGCGAGCGCCGCGGTCCGCGGGTCCGGCGGTACGCCGGTGCGGATCGCCGAGTCCAGCCGGGCCCTGATCTCCCGGCTGATGGCGGTGTCCGTCGCCTGGTAGCGAGTCGTCGGCAGCACCCCGCACATCTGGCCGGCCACGGCGTGCACCATGCCGCACCGCTCCAGATGCGAGAGATAGGTCTGGCGCAGCCCGAGACGCGGCCCGCCGATCCAGTGGACGGCCCGTACCGGAGCGCCGCGCCTTCGCAGCAACTCCAACGCGCAGTCCAGAGTTGGATCTCCTGTCGGCCGTGGCACCACCACGGCGATACGATCCCCGTCTGGGGCTATCCGTCCGGCCAGCGCCAGCTCCACTAGCTGTGCTCCGGCCAGACCGAGGTCGAGCGACTGCGGCTGCGCAGTGGTACCCGTGGCCGGGTCCAATGCCAGCAGCAGAAGCTCCTCCGGAAGTGTTCTGCGGCTCCTGCCCATCCATGCCTCCCCGCGTGGATGAATGACAGGGTGACCCCTCTCACATTGGTCTGTCGAGGGTGCGTGACCGGTTCGTAAGGGAACCGGTAGGTATGTCGTTCTCGTCTACCGCATGGGTTTGGTCCGCACACAGGACACTGGTACATGGTTCGGACAGCGGTACGGCCAAGGGTTCGACAGCGTCGTCCGGGTGGCGGTTCAGATCCTGATTCACGGTTCGGTAGCGGCACGTTGGGCGTGCGGCACATGAGGAGGCATCGGTGGCGGGCGAGTCCCCCGACAGGTCGAAGCAGCGCGAGTCGTCGGCACAAAAGACGTCGGGGAGCGCGGGTCCGGTTCCCGAGCCCAGCAACGAGGCCCGCGACCCGCGGCTCGCGCTGACGGGGGAGTCCGGGGCGTCGGCGGAGTCCCGTGAGCCGGGCTCGGCCGGTGGCTCCGAGGGGCGCGGCGGGGTCGATACGGCCACTCGGGTGCTTTCGACGCGGGACGTGAAGACGACGGCGAAGACGGACGCCGCAGACGCCGCCGACGATGCGGCTGACACTGCGGGTGCTGCCGCGGAGGCCGCCGCCGACGGTGACGGGTCCGGCGTGGCCGGTGACGCGCGCCTGCGTGCGGCGGTGGCCGCGTGGGTGGACTCCGGGGACGACGACAAGCGCGCGGACACCGAGGACGCCTCCGGCGACGGGACGGACGCGAAGGACGAGAAGGACGGGGGGGCCGCGTCCGGGGCCGAGGCCGACACCGAGGCTGAGGCCTCGGAGGACGCCTCCGGCGGGGAGGCTGCCGCGCGCGGGAAGGCCGGGGCCGAGTCCGGGACCGCCGGCGAGGCCGAGGCCGCCTCTGACGCGCAGGACGCCGAGGCCGAGGACGCCGACGATGCCGAGCCCACGAAGGCCGGGGTCGCGCCGGAGACCGACGCCGAGGGGCCCGAGGACGCCGCGCGCGGGAAGGCCGGGACCGAGCCCGAGGCCGCCGACGACGCTGCGGTGGGCGCTTCCGACGCGGAGGCCGCCGACGAGGCCGACGAAGCCGGCGACGCCAAGCGTGCCGAGGCCGAGGCCGCGCCCGGGGCTGCCGGGCGTGCGAAGGACGGCGTTGAGCCCGAGGCTGACGCCGAGGGGCCCGACGACGCCGACGGCGCCAAGCGCGACGGCCGGGGCAAGGGCTCCGGCGACGGCAAGCGCGCCGAAGCCGATGAGGCCGCGGAGGACGACGAGCCCGGAGCCGGTGACGGCGGCTCGGAGGGGGTGGCCCCGGACGAGAAGCCGCCCGTGGACCAGCCCACCACCATGCTGAAGATCGGCGGCGCCGCCAAGCCCCAGGTCGACCAGCCCACGACCATGCTCAAGCTGGGCGGCGACAAGAAGCGGGCGCCCGAGTCCGAGGCCGAGCGGACCAGCAAGTTCGTCGCGCTCAAGCCGCTCGACTCCCCGCAGCCCCGCAAGCCGCGGCCCGCGCAGCCGGACACGCCCACGTCCAAGCCCGTACCCGCGGCCGCCACGGCCGCCGTCCCGCAGGTCGGTCCCGAGCGCACCACCCAGCAGCCGCTGCCCCCCAAGCCGCCGCTGGACCTGCTGGCCGAGCTGACGAACACTCCGCCGCCCCCGGAGACCCCGCTGCGCACCACGGTGCGCCGCCTCAAGATCTGGACCCCGCTGGTCGTCCTCCTGCTGATCGTCTTTGCGATCGTGCAGGCCGTGCGCCCGCTGCCCGACCCCACCTTCGCGCTGACCGCCGAGGACACCTACACCTTCCCAGGCGAGCAGGTGAAGCTGCCGTGGCCCGACGAGGGCCAGGGCTGGATGGGCGTGGACGGCGTCGGCACGATGGACCACTTCGGCGAGCAGAAGCCGGTCGCCATCGGCTCGGTCGCCAAGACCATGACCGCGTACATCATTCTGCGCGACCACCCGCTGAAGGCCGGCGAGGAAGGCCCGAAGATCGAGATCGACCCGACGGCGGAGAAGGAGGGCGGCTACGACAAGGCCGGCGAGTCCACGCTCAACACCATGAAGGCCGGCGACTTCCTCACCGAGAAGCAGGCCCTGTCCGCGGTCATGATCCCCTCCGCGAACAACATCGCGCGCCTGCTGGCCCGTTGGGACGTGGGCTCCGAGGCGGAGTTCGTCAAGAAGATGAACGCCACCGCCAAGGAACTCGGGATGGCGAACACCACGTACACCGACCCCTCGGGTCTGAAGGAGACCACCGTCTCCACCGCCGAGGACCAGGTGAAGCTCGGCAACGCGGCCATGACGATGCCGGCCATGGTGGCCATCACCAGCGCGGCCAGCTGGACGGACCCGACCGGGAAGTACTGGAACAACTACAACGAGTTGCCGTACACCATCGGCGCGATCGGCATCAAGACCGGCTCCACCACCGCGGCCGGCGGCAACCTGCTCTTCGCCGCCCAGAAGCAGGTCGGTGGCCGGACGGTGACCATCGTCGGCGCGATCCTCGGCCAGCACAAGCGGGAGATCCTCGCGACGGTCAACGCGGTCAGCAAGACCGCGCTGCTCGCCGCCAAGGACGTGCCGACCTCGGCGAAGATCCTGAAGAAGGGCGACGTCGTCGGGTACGTCGACGACCAGCTCGGCGGCCACACCCCGGTCGTCGTCACCAAGGACGTCACCGCGGTCGGCTGGGCCGGCCTGCGACTCGAGCTGTCCCTCTCCACGGACGTACTGCCGCACACCGCGAAGGCCGGCACGGAGGTGGGCAAGCTCACCGTCGGTGACGGTGGGGACGGCGCCGTACAGGTGCCCGTGGCCCTCCGGGACGATCTCGCCGAGCCGGGCTTCCCGGCCAGGCTGACGCGCATCGGCTGACCCCCGCACCACCCGGCGGCCGTCGCCGCCCCCGCGCACCCCGTCGGGCAGCCCCACCCGGGAGCTGACCCGGCGGGGTGCGTGCTAGCGTCACGAATCGGGCACGTCGCCGGTCGTGGGACGCGGCGGCGAACAGAGAAAACAGGACACGGGGAGTGCCTTCAGGTGGCCACAGCGGATCCGACACGCGCCGACGACGCCGATCCGGGCCCGGGGAACCGTTCGCGAATAGAAGCGTCCACGTCTGACACGGACGGTGACCGCGGGCGGCCGGGTGGCCCGGTGGGCGACCCTGGGGAGCATCGGGACGGTGAACGGTCCCGCGCCCGGTCAGCGGTCATGGCGGTACGGGAGCGGATGCTGCGGCACCCGGTCCTGTCCGTCACCGTCCTGGCCGGTCTGCTGCACATCGTCTGGTTCTTCACGTTCGCCAACAGCGGCGGCGACCTCGCGGCGCAGGACGCCTGGGCCGAGTTCGTCGGCCGGCACCCCGACTCGGCGTACAACCTCGCCTGGTACGGCGGCATGCACCCGGTGTCGTACAGCGTGGTGTCGCCGTATCTGATGTCCCTCCTCGGCGTCCGTACGACGATGATGATCGCCGGCACGGCCTCGGCGGGTCTGCTGACGCTGGTGCTCATCCGCAGCCGCTCGGTCAGGAACCCGTTGTGGGCCGCGCTGATGGGCGTCTTCGGGCTGCTGTGCAACGCGCTGTCGGGCCGGGTGACCTTCGGGCTGGGCACGATGTTCGCGCTGGGCGCGGTCGCGGCCGTGTTCTGCTGGCCGCACCGCTGGCGCTTCAAACGCTGGGCGAAGGCGCTGGTCGCGGCCCCGCTGGCCGCTCTCGCCACCATGTCCTCGCCGGTGGCGGGCCTGTTCGTGGGCCTGGTCGCGGTCGCGCTGTTCCTCCAGAAGCGCCGGCCCGGCGCGTGGGCGCTGGGCCTGGCCCCGGCCGCGGTGGTGGCCGCGTCGGCCTGGCTGTTCCCGTTCTCCGGCACCCAGCCGATGGCGTTCGCCTCGGTGATCCTGCCCCTGATCTACGCCGTGTTCGCCGTCGTCCTCGTCCCCCGGGAGTGGAAGACGGTCCGGATCACGTCCGCGGTGTACGGCCTGGCGGTCGTCATGGTCTGGCTGATCAGCTCCCAGATCGGCTCCAACATCACCCGGCTGGCCATGCTGTTCGGCGGGGTGGTCCTGGTGGCGGCGCTGCCGTTCGCGGTCCCGCGCTCGCGCACCTGGTACACGATCGTGCTGGCCGTCGCCGTCTTCGTCGGCTGGATAGGGTTCAAGTCGGTCGACGACATCGTCAACACCACGCCCGCCGCCTCCTGGGCGCGCGAGCTGGCCCCCCTGGTCAACCAGTTGCAGCAGGTGGGCGCGGAGAAGGGCCGCGTCGAGGTGGTCCCCGCCCGCTCCCACCGCGAGGCCTCCGCGCTGGCGCCCTACGTCAACCTGGCCCGCGGCTGGAACCGGCAGGCCGACATGCAGCGCAACCCGCTCTTCTACGACGACACGCTCAACTCGGCGAACTACCACGACTGGTTGCAGCGGTGGGCGGTGCACTACGTGGTGCTGCCCAAGGGCGACGTCGACGGCAACGGCGGCGAGCGCGAACGCGCGCTGGTGCAGGAGGGCATGCCGTACCTCAAGCAGGTCTGGGGCGACGCCAACTGGCAGCTGTTCAAGGTCACCGACCCCGCGTCGCTCGCCGAGCCGGACGCGGTCGTCGAACGCGCCGAACAGGGCGAGATGACCCTCCAGGTGCGCAAGGCCGGCCGCGTCCTCATCCGCATCCCGTACTCGCCCTGGCTGAGCCTCGTCGACGAGCAGGGCAAGAGCCTCAAGCCGCCCCAGGAGACCGACGCCTCCAAGCACCGCGCCGAGGGCGAGCCGAAGACGTACGACAACGTCAACGGCTGCCTCATGGAGACGGAGCAGGACGCCGAGGGCGACAAGTGGACCGTGCTGGTCGCGCCGAAGGCGGGCACGTACCGCCTGGCGGCGCCGTACCAGCTGCCGCGGGGCACGCCGTGCCCGGACGAGTTGAAGTGACCGCTGCCGGGTGCGGGGGGTCTGGGGACTGCTGCCCCCAGACCCTCGCTCCGGACTGAACGGCCTCGGCGTGAACGCCCCTGGTGGCGAGCCCTTCACGCGGGACGCGTGCGGGCGGGCGTGGGGCGGGCCCGTCAGGCGAGCTGCTGCTCGACGGCCGCGACCAGCTCGGCGGCCTCGGGGCCGGTCTGCGGGGAGAACCGGGCGACGACCTTGCCGTCCCGGCCGACCAGGAACTTCTCGAAGTTCCAGCGGATGTCCCCGCTGTGGCCCCCGGCGTCGGCGAAGCCGGTCAGACGCTCGTAGAGCGCGTGCCGCCCCTCCCCGTTCACCTCGACCTTCTCGGTCATGGGGAAGGTGACGCCGTACGTGGCGGAACAGAACTCGGCGATCTCCTCGGCGCTGCCCGGCTCCTGCCCCATGAACTGGTTGCACGGAACTCCGAGCACGGTGAAGCCCTGCCCGGCGTACCGCTCGTGCAGTTGTTCGAGCCCGGCGTACTGCGGGGTGAGCCCGCACTTGGACGCCACGTTCACGATGAGCACGACCTGCCCCGCGTACTGCCCGAGGCCGGCCGGCCCGTCCTGGAGAGCGCCGATCTCCACGGCCAGGGGGGAGTCCGGGGCGATGGCGCCGTTGCTGTCTGAAGTGGTCATGAGCGGATGCTAGCGCTGTGACCGGAAAGGTTCACCGGCTCGCGGCGCCCGGCACGGCACTCCCCCAGCCTTCGGCCGGGGGTACCCCCACGCCGCGTTGTCGCATCACCCGAGTACATCCAGCGCGGGCAATGCTCCGCCTTGCGAGGCTCCCCCACTGCCTGAACGGCGTGGGAGGTGCCCCCAGCACCGGACGCCGCGAGCTTCCCGGCAAACCTTCCCGGCCACAGCACTAGCCGCGCGGGGGTGGCACTGCCGAGCGGCGGTCTCCTTGCCCGGGCTCGTCTCCGGCGCCCGTCCTTGAGGCTGCCGCCTCGACGAGGACCTGGCCCGCCCCGGTGCGCGAGTACAGCACCGATCGTCCGGCGCGGCGGCGCTCCACCAGCCCCGCGTCCAGCAGTACGCGCAGATGGCGGCCCACGGAGCCCAGCTTCTGCCCGGTCACGGCGGTCAGCTGGGTGGTGCTGAGCGGCGAGTCGAGCAGGATCAGCACCTGCGCGCGGGTACGGCCCAGCAGTGCGAGGAGGCCCGTGGGAACCGCGGAGCGGCGGGCGTCGGTGTCGGCGAGGGCGCCGGCGCAGGGGTAGACGACGGCGTACCGGCGCCGCGTCTCGTCCCACGACACCCAGCCGGCCTTCGGGGTGACCGGTACGAAGACGAGCTGGGCGCCGGAGATCTCGCGCGGCGGATACTCGTGCAGGTTGACCTGGAACCGGCTCTCGCCGAGCCAGCGCGTGCCCGGCCGCAGGGTGTCCAGTACCGCCGCCCAGCCGCCCCGGCTGACCTGCGCGGTCCGTGCCACGACATCGGCTTCGAGGACGCGCCGCCGCCGGGCCCAGGAGGGCTGTACGGCGTCCGCCCAGACGTACTCCAGGAGCCGGGCCGCGCGCTCGGGCAGGTCGTCCCGATCCAGCGCGGCCGGCAGCGGCCCGGCGAGCGAGGTCCGCAGGTGCGCGCGGGCGTCCGCCGGGTCGGTGACGCGTACCCGCTCGACCCCCTCCTCGAAGGACTCCTCGTCCCGTGGCGTGGGGGTCAGGAAGTCGGCGATCCAGTCCCGGCCGAGTCCGGCGCGGACGAGGAGCGCGGTGACGGGGTCGTCGGCGAGGAGCCGCCGGTAGGCGGGCAGGTGCGCGCGCAGCCACGCCTGTTCGCCGGGGTGATGGCCGGTGCCCGCGTGCAGCAGCTCCAGGCTCGCGAAGGTCTCGGCGAGCGGCGAGAGCAGGAACCGGCTCCCGGCGAGCGTGTCGGCGTTGACCTGCCACCAGCCCATGGACCCTCCCGCCCCCGGCGACCTTTCGCACCTGTGCGAAACAATAACCACTGGCTCCGTGCCCGCCCGAGACTCCGGCGCATGCGCAGCTACCAACAGCTCTTCCGGACTCCGGAGTTCACCCCGCTCTTCCTCGCGTCCTGCGCGCAGACGGTGGCCCAGACGGCGAGCGGACTCGCGCTCGGCACCCTGGTGTACCGGGCGACGGACTCGCCGCTGCTCTCCGCGGTGAGCATGTTCGGCCCCTCGCTGGCCCAGGTGCTCGGCGCGACCCTCTTCCTGTCCGGCGCGGACCGGCTGCCGCCGCGCCGTGCGCTGGTGGGCGTGTGCCTGTCCTTCGCGGCGGGCACGGCGCTGCTGGCGGTGCCCGGATTGGCGCTGTGGGCGGTCTTCGCCGTGGTCCTCGCGCAGGGGCTGGTCGCCTCCCTGGGCGGGGGAGTCCGCTGGGGCCTGCTGAACGAGATCCTGTCCAAGGACGGCTATCTGCTGGGGCGTTCGGTGTTCAACATGATGAGCGGCATCATGCAGATCACCGGGTTCGCGACGGGCGGGGTGCTGGTGGCGGCCCTGTCAGCGCGGTTCTCGCTGCTGCTGTCCGCCGTGCTGTACGCGGTGGCGGCCGCGGTACTCCGCCTCGGCCTGACCCACCGGCGGCCCCGTGCCTCCGGCCGCCCCTCGGTCTCGGCGACCTGGCGCACCAACGCCCTGCTGTGGTCGTCCCGCCGGCGCCGCCTGACCTACCTGGGCCTGTGGCTGCCCAACGGCCTGGTGGTCGGCTGCGAGTCCCTCTACGTCTCCTACGCCCCCGCCGCGGCGGGCACGCTGTTCGCCTGTGCGGCGCTCGGCATGCTGGCCGGCGACGTGACGGTGGGCCGTCTGCTGCCTCCGGCGGTACGGCGCCGGGCGGCCACGCCGCTGCTTCTGCTCCTGGCCGGCCCGTACCTGCTCTTCGCCCTCCACCCGCCCGTACCGGTGGCCGCCTGCCTGGTCACCCTCGCCTCCGTGGGCTTCGGCGCGAGCCTGGTCCAGCAGGAGCACCTGATGAACTCGACCCCCGACGAACTGGCCGGGCACGCCCTCGGCCTGCACTCCGCGGGCATGCTCACCCTCCAGGGCGTCAGCGCCACCCTGGCGGGCACGGTCGCCCAACTCACGTCGCCCGCAACGGCGATGACGGCGACGGCGGTGGCCTCGACAGCGGTGACCCTGAGCCTGGCCATCGCGTCCCGCCGCCCTAACACCGGGACACGCGAAGCCTCTTCACCCAGGCCCGCCCACCCCACCGCCCCAGCAGCCCCATTCCCAGAGCCACAAGAAGAGCACCCCAGTCGATGACATGCGGCAACCCGGGAAAGAACGCGAAGAAGGCAACGACGACACCAAACCCGAACCCAAACCCCCAAACCCCGGCCCACCGCCGCCACTCCCACTGCTCACCCATGAACGACTCACCCCGCAACGCGACGACACCGGCCCACCCACCACACGCGGTTGACGTGGAGGCGGGCGCATGCCTTGCCATAACGAGGGAACGTCTGAGGAGAGTTGGTCCGCATGGGGTTGATTTCGTGCGCCCGGCGTGCGTCCTGCAGCGCCAGATGCGGTAGGTGCGGTTGCCGGTGTCCGCGTAGGTGAAGTCGACACCGGCGTTGTGGCAGGTGATCCGGAGAGCGCTGCCGCGGATGATGTGCGTGAACATGCAGCCCGTGGGGACCGTCATGGTCACACCGCCCACGCTGTACTCGAAGGTCCGCAGGGGCGTCGAGCCGACTGCCGAGGCACTGGCGCCCGTCGCCGAGGTGAAGACCAGCGCGCCGGCGGCACCGATGGCGGTGATGAGACGCGCGACCGGCGAATCCCGGTGGCGGTGATCCCGCCACCGTCCCAGGCACGACCTGCAGGCGGCAGCAACGGCGCGATCACTGCCCACGCAGCATCAGAAATCTCCCCGTCCCTCACGACTGAACCAGCGATCGGATGAGACCGGAAAGGCGCTGCCTAGTCCTTGACCGCCCCCGCGTTCGCGCCCTGGACGAAGTGGCGTTGGAAGCAGAAGAAGAGGATTGCGACGGGGAGGGTCGACAGGAGGGCCGCGGCCAGTTTCAGGGGGTACTGGGTGCCGCCGCCCAGGCTGCCGGAGACCATGCGGGCGAGGCCGGTGGTCAGGGTTTCGTACTGGCTGGACTGGGTGGCCACGAGGTAGTGGGTGAACTCGTTCCAGGAGCCCTGGAAGGCCAGGATCGTCACGGTGATCAGGGCGGGCCGGGCCATCGGCAGGACGACCGACCAGAAGGTGCGGAAGACACCGGCGCCGTCGACCCGCGCGGCTTCCTCCACTTCCCGGGGGATCGACTCGAAGAACTGCTTCATGATGAAGACCTGCGCCGCGTCCACCAGCAGCGGCAGGATCATGGCGGCGTAGGTGTCGAACAGCCCGAAGGTGTTGAGCACCAGGAACCTCGGGATCAGCAGCACTATGGGGGGCACCGCGATCACGGTGAGGAGGAACCCGAACAGCACGGTACGGCCGGGAAAGCGCAGCCGGGCCAGCGCGTACCCGGCCATCGAGGCGAACAGCACCCGCCCCGCGGTGATGACGACCGCGACGAACACCGAGTTGCCCAGCCAGCGCAGGAACGGCACACCGTCCCCGGTCCGGCTGATCCCGAACAGCCGCTGGTAGGCGGCGGTCGTCGGGGTGACCGGGAACAGCCCGAGCGGATGGGTCGCCGCGTCCGGGTCCGTCTTGAACCCGGTGACCAACTGGATGACGAACGGCACGAGATACAGCAGCCCGAGCGCCACCAGCAGCGCGTACCCGAGGATCCGCAGGGGCCGGGGGAAGCGTCCGAGCACCGGACGGCCCTGCGCCCGGGCGGCCGTGGAAGGGGCGCTCATCGGTTCCTCCGGGGACGGGCGGCACGCTCGCGCAGCAGGAAGCGTTGCAGGGCCGTCATGGTCAGGATCAGTACGAGCAGGACGAAGGCGATGGCCGCGCCCTGACCGAAGTCGGCGTCGTCGAAGGCGGTCGAGTAGGACAGGAACGCCGGGGTGAGCGTGGTGTTGCCGGGCGCGCCCTGGCTCATGACGTACACCTGGTCGAAGACCTGCCAGGTGGCGATCAGACCGAGCGTGAGGACGAGGAACAGGACGGGCCGCAGCGCCGGCAGCGTCACGTACCGCAGCATCTGGAAGCGGTTGACGCCTTCGATCGCGGCCGCCTCCTCCAGCTCGCGCGGCACGTCCTGGAGCGCCGCGAGGAAGATCAGCATGAAGGTGCCGGAAGTCGTCCACACGGCGAGCAGGATGATCGTGCACATCGCGACCGACGGCCCGGACAGCCACTCGAACCAGGACAGCCCCATGAAGGAGTGGTCGGCCAGCGCACCCGAGGGGTGGCCGGTGTCGACGACGCCCAGGCCGCCGAGCAGCAGGGACAGCACTCCACGCGGGTCGTTGAACCAGTTCGGGCCCTTCACCCCGATCCAGGACAGCGCGGTGTTGACGGCGCCGCTGCCCTGGAACAGGAAGAGGAAGATCGTGGAGACCGCGATCGAGCTGGTCACGGAGGGGAAGAAGAACGCGGTGCGCAGGGCGCCCCGGGCGCGCAGCAGCCGCTGATTGACGATGAGCGCCAGACCCAGCGCGAGGAGGGTCTGGAGCGGCACGGTCAGCAGCACGTAGTACACGTTGTTGCGCAGCGAGGTCGCGAACAGGGTGCGGTCGAGGCCGTCCTCGGTGAGCAGCGCCCGGTAGTTGTCCAGGCCGACGAAGTCCGCCTGCGCGCTGAACGGGTTGGACTGCCCGTCCCAGTGCAGCAGGCTCACCCACAGCGCCATCAGGGTCGGCAGGACCAGGAAGAGGCCGAGGACGAGCACCGCGGGGCTGACGAACAGCCAGCCCCAGGCGCCCTCCGCACGGCGCCCCGCCCGCCGGGCGGGCGCCGTCGACTTCGGGCCGGGCCCGCCGGGCGTGTCAGGTTCGCCCGGCGGGCCGGCCGTACGGGACCCCTGGCCGGCGCGGGAACGCGGCTCCGGCCGGGGGTGGTGTGACGTACGCGCGGACACGGTGGGTCAGTTGCCCTTCGTGAGCGCGTGTTCGCCGTTGCGCTGGAGGTCGGCGAGGATCTTCTTCGGGTCGGCGGTGGGCAGCGCGGCGAGATCGGTGTTGAACTGGCCGAGCACCTTGTCGAATCCGGCGAGGGTCACGGGGCCCTGTGCGTAGGCGCTGGCGTCGACCCACGCCTTCGCGGCGGGGTTCTGCTTCGCGTACTCGGCCAGGGCGCTGGTGCGCGAGGGCATCACGCCGAACGCGTCGGCGTTCTTCAGCTGCTGCGCGCTGGAGTTCAGGTACGTCACCAGGTCCACGGCCGCCGCCCGGTGGGCGCTCTCGGCGGCCACGCCCCAGCACTGGCTGAAGGCGAGCGTGCCCTGGCCGGCCGGACCGGCGGGCAGCGGGACCACCTTGTACGCGACGTCGGGGTAGTCGGCCTTCATGGCGCCGTCGAGCCAGTTGCCCTCGATGGTCATGGCGGCCTTGCCCTTGCCGAAGGCCTCGCCTCCCCAGTTGGTGTCCACCTGGTTGGCGTACTTCATGGAGCCGGACTTCAGCAGGGACTGCACGTAGCTCAGCGCCTGCGCGTTCTGCGCGCTGTCGGCGGTCATCTTCGTCTGGTCGGCGTTGGTGATCCAGCCACCGGCCTGCTTCATGAAGACACCGAGCCGCGCGTGTTCGGCACCCACGACCAGCCCGGTCACACCGTGCCCGGTCAGCTTGCCCGCGACCTTCTTCAGCTGGTCCCAGGTCGTCGGGTAGTCCTTCTCGGTCAGCCCCGCGTTCTTCCACAGGTCGCTGTTGACCGCCAGCGCGAGCGTGGAGGTGTCCTTGGGCAGGCACATCAGCTTGCCGTCGTGAGTGAAGGAGGCACGCAGCTGCTCGGAGAAGTCGTCGGCGTCCTTGACCTTGTCGCCGTAGGCGTACAGGGAGCCGCCTCTGGTGTAGTTCGCGAACTGGTCGGAGTTGACGTAGAAGGCGTCCGGCGGCTTGTGCCCGGCGAACGCCTGGGCGAGCTGCTGGTTCATGTCCTTGGCGACGTCGACGGTCACCTTGTTGCCGGACTGCTTGGCGTACGCGGCCGCAGCCTCCTTGACGGCCTTGGTCTCGGCGTCGCCGGAGCTGGCTATCAGCACCGTCAGGTGCTGGCCGGAGCCGGTGTCCTGCTCCGTCTTCTTGTCGCCGCCGAAGCTCGACGAGCAGCCCGCGGTGGCCAGTAGTGCCGCGCAGGTGGCGAGGGCCGCGGCGGCCGTACGGTGGGACATGGATTCCTCCGGGGATCGGGGATGTGAGTGGCGGCTCCGCCCGGCGGCGCGAAACACGGCCGGGGGGTGGAGGAGGAGAGAACTCGGGGTGGGACGGCGCCGGTCGGGACGGCGCCGGCCCGTGGTGCCCGGCGGCTGCCGGGACGTCGGCAGACGGTCAGACGTGGGGCGCGATCGCGTCCGCACCGGGTGCGCGGGCGCTGTCCCGGACGACCAGGGACGGCGGCAGCAGGATGCGTTCGGGCGGCGCGTCGGGAGCGGCCAGCCGCGCCAGCAGCAGCCGTACGCACTCCCGGCCGACCTCCTCCAGCGGCTGGGCGATGGAGGTCAGCGCGGGCGACAGGAGTTCGGCGGTCGGCGAGTCGTCGAAGCCGACCACGGCGACGTCGCGGCCGGGGACGGCGCCGCGCTCGCGCAGAGTCTGGTAGCAGCCGAGCGCCAGCATGTCGCTGGCCGCGACCACCGCGGTCGCGCCCGCGTCCAGCAGCGGCTTCACGGCGGCGCGGGCCGCGTCGATGTCGTTCACGCTCTGCGCGCGCCGCCCGCGGGTCGGCAGCCCGTGCCGTTTCATGGCCCGCTGCCAGCCCTCGGCACGGTCGTCACCGGCGCCGGAGGACCCGCGGCCCCAGCCGAGGAAGGCGATCTTGCGATGCCCCAGGCCGATCAGGTGCTCCACGGCGGCGTCCGTGCCCGAGGCGCCGTCGACGTCGATCCAGTCGCCGATCTGCCGCCGCGACCACATCCGGCCGAAGGCGACGAACGGCACGTCCCGCTTGGCGAGCCACGCCTGACGCGGGTCGTTGTGCTCGGTGCCGCTGAGCACGAAGCCGTCGACCTCGTGCTGGTCGAGCAGTTCCTCGTAGCCGTCCAGGGTCGGCGAGCCGGGCTGGCAGGCGAACAGCAGGATCCGGTAGCCGGCCTCGTCGGCGGCCTGCGACAGGGCGTGCAGGAACCGGTCGAGGACGGGGCTGCTGGCCGGGGAGGGCAGGATCCCGTAGCCGATCAGCTTGCTGGAGCGGGTGCGCAGCGTCTGCGCGGCCCGGCTGGGGCGGTAGCCCATCTCGTCGATCACCCGGCGGACCCGCTCCAGGGTCTCGGAGCGCAGCAGGTCCGGCGAGTTGATCGCGTTCGACACGGTCTGCGGGGAGACCCCGGCCCGGCGGGCGACCATGGCGAGCGTCACCGGGCCGCCCCTGGCGGGCGGGTCGTTGCTGGAGCGGGGCATTGCGGGTCTCCGGCGTGCAGAGGGAACGAGGAGCGGGTTTTAGCGTTCCAAAAGCATTGTCAGCGCTCTGACGAGTCACTTAATGTCTTTGGAACGATCAAACGCTGAGAGGTTCTACTTCCTTGGACTCGACTGTCAAGACCCCCGACACCAACGGCTCGGTCACGCCGCCCCCCGCGGTGACCGAGGGCCTTCAGCCGTTCCTGCACGACGCGGTCGTCACGCTGTACGCCCCGAGCTTCGTGATCTCGCGCGCCGACGGGGCTCTCGACGGCGGCGCGGACGGCTTCTTCCACGGCGACCGCCGGGCGCTCTCCCGGCTGACCGTCGCGGCCGACGGCATCCCGCTGGCGCCGGTCGGGCACGGGTTGCGCGGGGCGGACCGGGCGGACTTCCGGTCGATCCTGCGGGGGCTCGGAGAGGTGACGGCGGACCCCGCGGTCGCCCTGCACCGCCGCCGGACCACGGCGGCCGGCCGGCTCGGGGAAGTCCTCGAAGTCACCAACGCGGGCACCCAGTCGGTCCGTTTCCGGCTGACGGTCACGGCCACCACCGACCTCGCCACCATGGAACAGGTCAAGTCGGGGCGCCTGGTGGAGACGGCGCCCCCGCGGGCCACGAACTCCGGCGGGAGCGAACTGTCCTGGGCCGACGACGGGTTCGCCGTGCGCCTGACCAGCGAGCCCGCGCCCGACGCGCTGGACGTGCCGACGGGCCGGCTGTCGTACGACATCGCCCTGGACCCCGGTGCCTCGTGGACGGTGACCCTGGACTGCACCGCGGCCTACGCGGACGGCGACCAGTTCCCGGCGCCCCCCGCCGACGCCGTACCGTGGCGCACCCCCGTCCTGCGCAGCGCGGACCGAAGCCTCGACCGGTGGCTGGAGCAGTCCCTCGCCGACCTGGACCGCCTGCGCCTGACGGACCCGCGGTCACCCGGGGACCGGCCGGACCAGTTCCTGGCCGCCGGCGCCCCCTGGTTCCTGACCCTCTTCGGCCGCGACTCGCTCTGGGCCGCCCGCATGCTGCTCCCGCTCGGCACCGATCTCGCGGCCGGCACCCTGCGCACCCTCGCCCGTCGCCAGGGCGGCGTCACCGACCCGGTCTCCGAGGAACAGCCGGGCAAGATCCTGCACGAAGTCCGGCGCGGCACCTCGGCGTACAGCGACACGTTCTCGCTCCCGCCGGTGTACTACGGCACGGTGGACGCCACCCCCCTGTGGATCACCCTGCTCCACGACGCCTGGCGCTGGGGCCTGGCGCCGGAGGAGGTCGAGCGGATGCTGCCGCACGCCGAGTCGGCGCTGGCGTGGATGCGCGACCAGGGTGACGCCGGCGGCGACGGCTTCCTCAAGTACGTCGACCTGTCGGGCCGCGGCCTGGCCAACCAGGGCTGGAAGGACTCCGGCGACTCCATCCGCCACCGCGACGGCCGCCTCGCCCGCCCGCCGATCGCGCTGTGCGAGGTGCAGGCGTACGCCTACGAGGCCGCGCGCGGCGGAGCGGCGCTGCTGCGGTCCTTCGGCCGCCCGGGGGCCGACGAGTGGGAGGAGTGGGCGGACCGGCTCGCCGCGCGCTTCCGCGAGCGCTTCTGGGTGGAGGACGAACGGGGCCCGTACCCGGCGGTCGCGCTGGACGGCGACGGCAGGCCGGCCGACTCGGTCACCTCGGGCTTCGGCCACCTCCTGGGCACGGGCCTGCTGAACCACGAGGAGAGCGCGCTCCTGGCCGCCCGGCTTTCCGGCGGCGACCTGGACGCGGGCCACGGACTGCGCACGATGAGCAGCGAGGCGGTGGGCTTCAACCCGTACGGCTACCACATCGGTTCGATCTGGCCGCACGACACGGCGATCGCCGTGCACGGCCTGGTCCGGTCCGGCTTCCCGGACGCCGCGGCGTCGCTGGCGGACGGTCTGCTGACGGCGTCCGCGGGCTTCGACGCCCGGCTGCCGGAGCTCTTCGCGGGCCACGGCATCGAGGCCGGTCCGCGCCCCGCGCCCTATCCGGCGTCCTGCCGGCCCCAGGCGTGGGCGGCCGCGTCCTCGGTCCTCGTCCTCCAGTCGGCCCTCGGCCTGAGCGCGGACGTCCCCGCCGGCACCCTCACGGTGACCCCGGGATTCGCCGGCGCGTACGGCCCGTTGACGGTGACCGGCCTCCAAGTCGGCGGAGGCCGCCTGGACATCACGGTGAGGGCCGACGGATCGGCGCAGGTGTCGGCTCCGGAGGGGCTGACGGTGATCAGCGGCTGACCCTTTGACGAGGGGCCCGGCTGTGGGCCGGGGCAGGTGCGGGGGAGGGGAGAGGACGGGCGGCGGCGCGCGGTCGGTCGTAGGAGGTGGCGTCACTCGTCGTCGGGTGGCGCCGAGGACTCCGCGAGCCGTTCGCCGATGTCGTCCGCCCATTCCTGGGCCCAGCGGCGGAGCTCGGCGACGGCCCGGTCGTCGAGCCCGCAGGCCGCGAACTCGCGGTCGTCGATCCATGCGGCGCCGACGAGCCGGGTCTGCAGATCGGTGAGATCGAGGACGTCACCGGCATGGCGGCGACCGAATTCCTCCAGCTCCGGGTGGCTCCACCGGTCGGCGGCGGCGTGGACGTCGACGAGGTCGGGGGCGAGCCCCTGACCGGCCAGTGCGCGCACCCTGGTGCCGACGAGGTCCTCGACGGACAGGACCGGGCCGAACTCGCCCGCCTCCAGCGGCCGCCACAGCACTTCCTTGAGCACCTGCACGGAGTACTCCTCCCCGGCCCCGGCCTCCGGGCCATCGATGACCAGTCGGGCCGCCAGCGGCTCCGTGCCCGACGTCCGTACCCGCCAGCCGCGTTCCTCCAGGCCGGCTCGTACCGCCGCGACGATGTCCCCCGTTCCGACCGGGCTCTCGGTGGCCACGTCGACGTCCCGGCCGGGCCGGTCCACCAGTCCGTGCGCCCGCACCGCGTCCCCACCGGCGAGCGCCAGCCCGTACGGCGCCCCCACCGCCAGCAGGTCGCCCAGCAGCCGCCGCCGCACCTCACCGACGTTCATCCGGCGCCCCCGCCGCCCGTGAACGATCCCTGCCCGGAGCGGGAACACGAGTACTCGGCCGCGACGGCGCACCGTGAGCAGATCATGGCCCCGATTATCGCCACCGGGCGCCGAGCGGGGCGGGAACAGCGCCCGGGCGCGCGTCGGCCCAGGACACCACCCGCGAAGAAATTCCGTGGGGGTGTCATCCGGAAGGGGACCGGGAGGGGTTTGAACGGGTGGAGAGGCGCCCTCCTTCCACCCGCCGGCCTGGATCCCCCAAGGGTCCTTGTTTTGCTAGGAGTTGCTCGTTCATGAATCGGACGTTGAAGTACCTGACCTGCGCGGCCGTCACCACCGCCGCCCTGGCCGGGATGGCCACGGTGTCGTACGCCATACCCGCGAAGGCATCGCACGGAACGGTCACCGAGGCGGGAGCGGCGCAGACCCAGGCCGCTTCGGCCTCGAAGGCCCGGGCCGTCATGGCCGCGCAGCCGACGGCGAAGAAGACCGCCCCGACGCCCCGTATCGTGGCCCCCGGTGAGCATGTGACGGCCGTCCCCGGCTTCGAGCTCTGGCTCACGGCCGAGGGCAAGCACTGGACGACGCCCTCCTCGCCCGACCCGCAGTTCCGGAGCGTGGTCGACGGCAACATCGACAGGAACACCCCCGGAGTCTCGATCCAGTCCGAGATCACGGACGACAGCGCCTACTTCTCCGGCCTGTACTACGGCGGCAAGGGCACCGCGTCCGGCGTCGAGATCGAAACGGCGGACGGGACGGTGCACGGCAAGCTCATCGAGCTGCCCGGCAAGCCCGGATGGGGCGTCTGGTACGCCACCGCCGACGTCAAGCCCGGCAGCGGCTCCTGGGACTACGTGTCCCGGGTCACCGTCCACGACACCAAGGGCAAGATCTACGCCCGGTTGACGCTGCGCTGATCCCCCGGCGGGGACCGCGCGGTCCGGACCCGCGCGGTCCCCGCCTCGGCTTTTCTGCTCCCCGTACCCGACCCACAGGAACCGCATCCGTGCCCCAGTACGAGAGATTCGCAGCCTCCTCCGGGAGCACCGACTTCGCCGCCTACGCCGGTGCGGCCTGGGCCCGTCTGCTACGGACCGCCCTCCTGCTCACCGGTGACTACCACGAAGCCGAGGATCTCGTGCAGACCACCCTGGCCAAGGTGTACGCGCGCTGGGGGCGCGTCCCGCACGAGGACGTCGACTTCTACGTACGGCGCTCACTCGTCAACAACAACCTCAACCGGATCCGCAGGAGACGTGTCACGCATCTGCTGATGCCGTTCCTGCCCGAGCGGGTGCACCAGCCGGACAACGGCCACGCCGAGTCCGTCGAGCGCCGCGCCGCGGTCATGGAGGCGCTCGCCACGCTCTCCGCCCGGCAGCGGACGGTGCTGGTGCTGCGCTACTGGGAGGACCTCGCCGAGACCGACATCGCCGAGGTGCTCGACTGCTCGATCGGAACGGTCAAGACCCATGCGCGGCGCGGCCTCGCGGCCCTGCGCTCCCATCCTGCCTTCGACGCCTCCGGCGCCTCCGACCGCTCCCATCCCGTCTCCGGAGCCCACTGATGAATCACCCCAGAACCGAAGCAGATCCAGCCCCGGGACACGCCGCCGAGGCCGAACGGCTGCGTCGGGCACTGACCGAGGTCGCGTACGACATCACGCCCTCCTCGCTGCCGCTGGCGGCCGTGGAGCGCCAGGGCCGGCGGATCCGGCTCAGGCGGCGGACGGCCGTACTCGGCGCGGGGTGCGGCCTGCTGCTGGTGCCGCTGGCCGTCGTCGTGCTGCCCGGCACGGAATCCGGCGCCCCCGGCGGCACGTCCCCGGCGGCGCCCGTGTCCGTCTCGCCCACGCCCCCCGCCTCGCCGGCCGCCCCGGCCCCGACGCCCCGCATCGTCGCCTCCGGTGAGCATGTGACGGCCGTCCCCGGCTTCGAGCTCTGGCTCACGGCCGAGGGCAAGCACTGGACGACGCCCTCCTCGCCCGACCCGCAGTTCCGGAGCGTGGTCGACGGCAACATCGTCCGGAGCGACTCCGGCATCACCCTTCAGGAGGAGTCCGAGAACGGCCGCCGCTACCTCTCCGGCGTGTACTACGGCGGCAAGGGCACCGCGTCCAGCGTGGAGGTCGAAACGGTGGCCGGGACAGTGTGGGGCAAGCTCATCGAGCTGCCCGGCGACCCCGGATGGGGCGTCTGGTACGCCGTCACCGACCTGAAACCGGGCAAGGACCCCTTCCACCTCGAGAACCAGATCACCGTCCACAACACCGAGGGCGGGATCTACGCCCAGTGGAGGTAACGGTGATCCGGCGGGCAGGGCCCCGGTGAACGAGGTCCCCCCTGCCTCGAACGGCTGTGGCCCGTCCGGGCGGTGTCAGCCCTCGAAATCCTGGGCGCCCAGGATTCCGTTGACGCGGGTGCGGTGGGCCTCCTCCCATGCGTCGAGGGTCTCGTCCGCCTCCTTGGCCAGCCTGGCCCGTGCGGCGACGAGGATCTCCTCGCGGCGGGCGGCCGGGACCACCACGACGCCGTCCTCGTCGGCGACCACGACGTCGTCGGCGTTCACCTTCGCGCCGCCGCAGGTCACCTCCGCGTTCAGCGGCTCCACGGCCTTCTTGCCGCCCGGGATCGGGATGACGCCCCGGGCGAAGACGGGGAAGCCCGCCTCGCGGACTTCACCCAGGTCGCGGATCAGGCCGTCCAGGACGAAGGCCGTGACGCCGCGGCGCTGAGCCACGGCGCAGACGTTGCCGCCTGCCAGGGCGTAGTCCAGGTCGCCCGACTCGACGACGATGACGGAGCCCGGGGCGGCACGGTGAATGGCCGCGTGCAGCATGAGGTTGTCACCGGGAGGGCACCGCACGGTGAACGCCGGCCCTGCCACGCGGGGCACCGGCGACCACAGCGGGCGGATGCCGATGTCCATGACCTGCGCCCGGCCGAGGAGGTCGGCCAGCGTGGTCGTCGGGATGTCCGCGAATCCGGTGGCGGGAGCGGTGGCTTCGGTGGCGTCCGTCATGGCGTCCGTCATGGCACCTCTGATCGTCTCGGTGTGGTCGTCCGTGTGGCTGCCCGCGTTCGACAGTACGAGCCCTCGCCGCCCGTGGTCCACCAGGTTTGCTGGACAGTGGTGTGATCGAACCGACTGATCAGCCTGAACCAAGGACGGAGACAACCGACATGCTGCTGCGCTGTGCCGTGCTCGACGACTTCCAGGACGCCGCCCTCGCCTCCGCCGACTGGAGTTCGGTCGAGGACCGAGTGGAGATCGTCACGTTCCGCGAGCACATCTCGGACGAGGACGAACTCGCGAGCGCGCTGGCCGACTTCGACATCGTCGTCACCCTGCGCGAACGCGTCGCCTTCCCGGCCGCGCTGTTCGACCGCCTGCCCCGCCTGAAGCTGCTCGTCGCCTCCGGCATGCGCAACTCGGTCATCGACTACGCCGCCGCCGAGCGGTGCGGCGTCACCGTGTGCGGGACCGGCAGCTCCTCCACCCCGCCGGTGGAACTGACCTGGGCGCTGCTGCTCGGCCTCGCCCGTGACCTGGTGACCGAGAACAACGCGCTGCGCGAGGGCGGCCCCTGGCAGTCCACCGTCGGTGCCGACCTCCAGGACCGCCGCCTGGGCCTGCTCGGCCTCGGCAAGATCGGCAGCCGGGTCGCGCAGGTGGGCCTCGCCTTCGGGATGCGGGTCAGCGCCTGGAGCCAGAATCTGACCAAGGAACGCGCTGACGAGATGGGCGTGGAACTTGCCGCCTCCAAGGAGGAGTTGCTGTCGAGCAGCGACTTCGTCTCCGTCCACCTCGCGCTGAGCGACCGCACCCGCGGCCTGCTCGGCGCCGCCGAACTCGCCCTCCTCAAGCCCACCACGTACCTGATCAACACCTCGCGCGCCGCCATCGTCGACCAGGACGCGCTGCTCGCCGCCCTGCACGAGGGCCGTATCGCCGGTGCCGGAGTGGATGTGTTCGACGTCGAACCCCTCCCCGCCGGCCACCCGATGCGTACCGCCCCGCGCCTGCTCGCCACGCCCCACCTCGGCTACGTCTCGCAGGCCAACTACGCGACGTACTACGGCGACGCCGTGGAGGACATCCGGGCATACCTGGCGGGCGAGCCGGTACGCCGCCTGGGGTGACCGGTCCTGCGGTCGGGTGACTGGGCGGCCGGGTGGCCGGGGGATGGGTGACTGAGCGGCCGGGCAGCGGCTGGGTGACGAGGGGCTGGGCGGCCGGGTGGCCGGCCTCTTCGGCCCGCGTGTCGGTGCTCGTGGGGCGTGCGCCTCACGGGCTCTTCGGCAGCCGCAGCCCCGTGCAGTTCTTGCCCCGTACCTGGTCCTTCGCGAACGCGGCCACGTACTCACCCAGCAACGCGCGCCGCGACCACCAGCGCACAGGCCGCGCCCCACAGCCACCCGCGGTGCCGCTCAGCCCAGTTCCCGACCCGTTGCTCCGCTCACCCGTACGCGACAGCCGTACGCAACTTCCGCACCAGTGTGCGCAGTCTCCCCGATCAGCGACCGACCGAGTGAGCTGGGCGGACGCCGGCGAAGGTCACTTGGCGGTCCCAGGGTCTTTCGTTTGGATCAGGCCGGATCAGGGAGCGGGGTCCGGTGCCGTGCATCGCAAGGCGGAGGAGGGCGGCAGGGCGGAGCCCTGCCGACCGACGACAACGCGGCGAGGAACGGTGCCAGGGCCCGCGAGCCCGGCATGATCCAAACGAGAGGCCCTAGGTCCGGGCCTAAGCCTTCAGCCCGTTACGCCGCCGCGGAGTCCCGTCTACCTTCCCTGCCATGGATACGACGGGCATTCTCGACGAGGCGCTTGAACGACTGCACAACTCGGGGCCGGAGCGGCTGGGGTGGCTCTCCAATCACGCGCCGATGGCCGTCGAGGCGCTGGCCGCCCACGGGCAGGCACGTTCGGTGCACCGCTGGCTCGATCTGTACGCACCCAGGCTGGAGGAGTTCCCGTCCGGCGTCGAACCGGTCACGGCCGCCGACTGGCAGCGTGCGCTCGGCGATCCACGCCGCGCCGCCGACTGGATCGGCTACTTCGGGCGCGAGATCGCCGAGCGTCCCTGGCGCGACGTGCTCGGCGAGTGGTGGCCCCGGCTCCTCCCCGGCATGTACGGCGGCGCGACGCATCCGGTGATCCGGGTGGGCCACGCGGTCCGCACGCTCCTCGCCGGCGAGGCCACCGAGCCGCGTCTGAGCGAACTCGCCCACGGCCTCGGCTACTGGGCGGCCCGCCACCACCCCGTCACGGACCTCGTCCCGCTGCCCGGCGCCGACAGCGCGGCCGCCGCCCTCGACGCGGTGACGCCCGTCGCCGAACGCGACGGCGGCTTCCCCACCCGGCTCGCGCGTGTCAGGGGCCTGCCGGCCTGGGCGACTTCGGCCACGGTCACGGACCCCAACGCGGCGCATCGCCACCTCACGGAACTGGTGCGGGCGGCCACCCACCGGTACGCCACCCACGGCCATGGCGATGCGACGATGCTGGTCCACGCGGCCACGGCACCCAACGCCGTCCTGCGTGTCCTGCCCGCGCTCCCGCGGTCCCTGTGGGCACCGAGCCTGCGGGCCGCCTGGACGGCCTCCGCGGCGGTGACCGCGATGTACGCGCCGGACGCCCCGGCCGCATACACCCCACCGGGCACCCCGACTCCCGAAGAGGTTGTCGAACTGGCGCTGGAGCACGGCGACGAACACGTCATCAAACTGACCGACACGGCTCTCGACGTCGGAGACGAACGGGCCCTGGCGGCAGCCCTGCGCTCCATCGAACTGAGTGAACCACTGGACTGACGAGGCCCGGCGGACGGGCGGCCGGCCGTCGTGAGGTTCCTCCACACCTACGCGCTCGGTGTCCTCGACCTGGCCACCGGCGCCCTCACGCCCGTGACCACCCACGCCGTCGGCCCCGACGAACCGTGGACCCTCAGGCCGCCGTCTCGCCCACCCGCATCGCCTGGTATCAGCAGGGCATGCGCCAGGCCTCCGTGGTCCGCGGCTCCCGGCAGCGGTGGAACGGTTCGGCGTCCGCCGGCGTCGTCCCTCTCCAGGGCACGGTGGCCGTGCCCCGGGGAGGGGAGACCGAGTGCATACGGGCGGCTTCGCCACATGGACAAGGCGGTTCGAGGACGAGCGCGAGCGCAGGCGCGCCCAGGGCGACCCGGACTGGGGACAGAGCGCGACGCTGCACCCGGCGGTGTGGGCCGGCATTCAGCGCTTCCAGGTCGGCGAGGACGGCGACGGCGCCAACCTCGTCGGCAAAGCCGATGAGGCCGGCGACCCCGACTACGCACAGGCAGTCCGGCTCTTCGTCGCCGAGGAGCAGAACCACGCCCGTCTGCTCGCCCGTCTGCTCGCTGCGGGCGGCGTACCAACCCTGTCCGGCCACTGGAGCGACACGGTCTTCGTACGGCTGCGACGTCTCATGGGCCTGCGCATGGAACTGTTGGTGCTGATGATCGCGGAAGTCGTGGCACTCCGCTATTACCGGGCCCTGCGCGACGGCACCGACGACGCGCTCACTTCGGATGTGGCAGGGCGGATCCTGTCCGACGAGCAACGCCACGTCCCCTTCCACTGCGAGCGACTGCACGCCTCCCTGGCGGAGCTGCCCCGCGCAACGCGCCGCCCGGTGATGGCCCTGTGGCAACTTCTTCTGCTCGCCGCCTCCCTCGTCGTCGCCGCCGACCACGGCCCGGCGCTGCGACACCTCGGCATCGGGCGCCTGCGCTTCGTGGCCGACGTCGTGACCTCGTCCGGCGCGGTCGTCTCCGCGGTGCTGGCACCCTGCCCGGACGCATGGACGAGCGCAGTCTGACAACAGCCGGCCCACCGCCTCCCGCCCACATCGGGAGGAGGAAGGCGACGCCGTCGGACCGCCGACCTGCGCCCACCCGGCCGGTCGCATCGAGTCGTGAAATTCCAGTCTTCAATTGTCGCTGGCATGCCATACGCTGCACCTTCGGCAGCGTCCACGCACCCGTCGTCGGTGCGAGGGGGGACACGCGGCCCGTCCGTTTCCGCCCGGTGAGCACCGGGCTTCTTCCGTGGGGGTTCCATCACTGTGCGCAGGCGTAGCATCTCGACCGCGACGGCACTCGCGGTCGTCCTCAGTTCCGTGGCCCTGACCACGGGCGTGGCGGGTCCGGCGGCGGCCGACTCGGCGAAGGTCCTTCCGGTGACGTCGGTCGGCGACATGGTCGTGGACGGCACCCACCAGCGGGTCTACGTCTCCGACCCGACCGCCGGCAAGATCGTCGTCACCGACTACACGGGCACCGTGAAGGCGACGCTCACCGGGCTCTCCGGCGTGACCGGCCTCGCGCTGTCCGCCGACTCCGGCCAGGTGTACGCCGCCGTGAGGAACGGCAACCGGATCGTCTCGGTGGAGACGGGGACGTACACCCGGACCGCGAGTTACCCGGTCGGCGCGGCTCCCGGCGATCTGGAGGTCGTGGACGGCCGGATCTGGTTCTCCCACGGCAGCGACTTCGGCTCGCTCGACGTCTCCGGTGACGAACCCGTCGTCCACCTCGCCCAGCGGGGCGACGCCGACTTCTACACAGGCGCCGCGACCTCCCTGGCCGCCGACCCGGCCGTCCCGGGCGTCCTGGTGGCGGGCAACAGCGGCATGCTCGCCGTGTACGACCTCTCGGCCGACGGCGCCACCCTGCGCGCCAAGGGCGTCATGAGCACCGGCGTGGAGCAACTGGACCTGACACCCGACGGCAGCCAGGTGCTCACCTCGTGGGGCGCCTCGCCGTACGGCTACAGCCTCGGCGCCTACTCGACCACCGACCTCACCGAGCTGACCGGCTACCCCATCAACGCGTACCCGAACGCCGTGCGCGTCGCGCCCGACGGCACCATCGCGGGCGGCAGCTTCTCCTGGTACGACCCCGACGTCCACATCCACCGGCCCGGTGACCGGGTGCCGGTGCGGGAGTACGACTTCCCCAACACCGGCAACACCAGCGGCGCCGACACGCTCGTGAACGGAGCGCTCGCCTGGGCACCCGACTCGAGCCGCGTCTTCGCCGTCTCCGTGAACTCCTACGGCACCCACACCCTCCGTGCCCTGACCGACCCCACCAAGGAACTGCCCACCCTCAAGGTGTCGGCCCCCGCCAAGTCGGAACGCGCCAAGAAGCTCACCGTCAAGGGCAAACTGACCTCGAAGACGCTGCCCACCGCGGGCACCGCCCTGAAGGTGACCCGCACCGACGTCGAGTCGCCGAACGGCAAGGCACTGGCCGCCGTCAAGACCACGGCGGACGGCAGCTACTCCTTCACGGACACCCCGCCCGCCGGCGGCAAGGTCACCTACAAGGTCTCCTACACGGGCGACGCCACGCACACCCCCGCCTCCGGCTCCGGCACGGTGGACGTCTCGCGCAAGGCGACCGCGCTGACCCTGAACAACAACGGCAAGCTGTACTCGTACGGCAAGAAGGTCACCTTCACCGCGCACCTCGGTACGACGTACAAGAACCGCACCGTCTCGATCTACGCGGACCCCTTCGGCCCCGACAAGCCGAAGAAGCTGCTGAAGACGGCCAAGGTCAACTCCAAGGGCAACCTGTCGGCGACCGTCGGCATGACCCGTGACACCACCGTCACCGCCGTCTTCGGCGGCGACGCCCGCTACGCCGCCAAGACCGTGAAGTCGACCGCGTACGCCCGGGTGAAGGTCTCCACCGCCGTCTCCCGGCACTACAAGACGGGCAAGATCGGCTCCACGACGTACTACTACTTCCGCAAGAAGACCGACCCGGTGTTCACCACGACCATGAACTACTACCCCGGCCGCAAACAGCGCTTCCAGCTCCAGGTGTACTACCAGGGCACCTGGTACGACTCGGGCTACGAGTACTTCGCCCTGTCCGCCAAGGGCAAGTCGTCCGTGAGCCTGGGGGCACCGGGCACGTCCGGCATCCGGGCCCGCATGCGCTCGTCCTACATCAACGGCTCCTCCGGCGACACCGTCAACTCCACGACCCACGGCGCCTGGAAGTACTTCACCTTCACCAACTGACCCACTCCCAGGCCGAACCGGTACGGTCCCCGACCCACGGGGCCGTACCGGCACCGGCGGCCGAGCGCAGCGTCGCGGCGGCCTACCGGCTGCTGGTCGCGCTGGAGTCGCCGGGCGTCGGCCGGATCGCGGGCGACACCATGAACATCTGCGGCAAGCTCGGCGCGATACCGCTGCTCGACCCGCCGAACGACGAGGTCCTGGAGATCGGCACGCTGCACGGCATGTTCTCCGCCGGACTCATCCGGATGCTGGAGCGCGACGGCAGCAGCCCGAGCCTGACCATCGTCGACCCCTTCGCCGGCGTGCAGTTGCAGCCCGGCACCGAGCAGCGGCCCGACCCCACGGGCACGCCGGTCGACGAGCACGCCGTCCGGACGAATCCGGCGCCGGCCGGCCGCGCGGGCGTCGCCGCCGGGATCCAGCAGGGCTTCTCGGAGGACCCCGAGACCCGCGCGGCCGTCACCGACCGGAGTGAGGCGTGCCGGAGTGCGGCGTGGACGTCCCGTCGGACCTCCCGCGGAGGACAGCGGAGCCCGGGCGCCACTCGGGCGTCCGGGCTCCGTGGTCGGCGGTGTCCCCCCGCTCGGTGTTCTACTCGGTGATGTCGATCTTGCCCTGGGACGGTTCGGCCGATGCCGGAGCCGATGACTCGACCTGCGCCGGGGTCTTCGTCGTGCCGCGTCCGGCGAGGCCCTGGAGGAGTTGGGCGAGGTCGACGCCAGTGGTGGAGCTGAGGAGTTCCATGCCCTGCGCGACGTTGTCGGCGACCGCGCGCGGGAGTTGGCCCGCGCCGTCCGTGGAGATGACGGTCAGCTTGTCCACGGCCGACAGCGGCTCTGCCGCCTTGCCGACGACCTGCGGCAGCACCTCGACCAGCATCTGGAGCACCGCCGCGTCGCCGTACCGTTCGAAGGCGTCGGCCTTCTTGTGCATGGCGTCGGCCTCCGCCGCGCCCTTGGCGGCGATCGCGGCCGCTTCGGCGTCACCCTCGATACGAACGGCGTCGGCGAGGGCCGCACGGTGGGCCTTCTCGCCCTCACCGGTGAGCCGGGCCCGCTCGGCGGCCGCTTCGGCCTCCTTGACCAGGGCGATGCGGTGGGCCTCCGCCTCCTGCTCGGCCCGGTAACGGTCGGCGTCGGCGGGCTTGCGGACCTGGGTGTCCAGTTCGCGGTCGGTCAGCGCGGCCTGCCGGGCGGCGACCTTCTCCTGCTCCTGCAGGACCTCCTGCCGGCGGGCGGCCTCGGCGAGCGGGCCGGCGGCGTTGGCGCGGGCGGCGGCCTCGTCCGTCTCGGCCTTGATCTCGGCCTGCTTCAGGGCGTAGGTGCGCTGGGCGATCGCGATCTCTTCCTCGGCCTTGAGGCGGGCCTGTTCGGAAGCGCGCCGGGCGACGGCCTCGGCGATGTCGGCCTCCTGCTTGGCGCGGGCCGCCTCAGGCCGGCCGAGGTCCTCCAGGTAGGAGCCCTCGGTGGTGATGTCCTGGATCTGGAAGGCGTCCAGCACCAGCCCCTGCCCGGACAGGCTGGCCTCGGCCTCCTCCGCGACCTGTCCGGCGAAGGCGGCCCGGTCCCGGATGATGTCCTCGACGGACATCCGCCCGACGATGGAGCGCAGCGCGCCGGACAGCACCTCCTGGGTGAACCCGACGATGCCGTCCTGCTGCTGGAGGAAGCGCTGGGCCGCGGCGCGGATCGAGTCCTCGGTGCCGCCGACCTTGACGATGGCGACGCCCTCCAGGTTGGCCTTCACCCCGCGCAGCGTGACCGCGCCCCGGACGGCCACCGGAATGTGCCGGCTGGACAGGTCGAGGGTGAACTTCTGCTGGACGAAGGGCACGACGAAGACACCGCCACCGACCACGACCTTCTGGCCGCTGTTGTCGATGGAGACACGGCCGGTCTCGGGGTCGGTGGACTTCTTGCCGCGCCGTCCGGTGACGATGAACGCCTCGCTGGGACCCGCGACCTTGTAGCGGGTGACGACCGTGAGGGCCAGCAGGACCAGGAGTACGACGACTCCTATCACGGCAATCAGAACAGGGCTCATGTGTGCAATCCCCTCAGCCCTCCCCGGGGGACGGCGAATTGGAACGGATCAGGAACGGACGCGGAAGGAAGAGGAAGGGGCGGGCGTGTGGGCCTCGTGGTGTGGAGCGTCGCTCCGGCGGTCAGTCCTCGACCGGCCGGACCGCGACCGAGGTCGCGGACAGGAGCGATTCCACCCAGACCTCGGCACCCCGCGCCACGGGCACCGAACACTTCGCGGCCAGCTTCAGCGGCTGCCCGGCGAGATGCACCAGCACCTCGCCGTAGCCCTCGGCGGGAATAGCGGTCACCACGGAACCGGAGCTGCCGACGAGATCGCCGCCCTGTGGAGCGGCCGCGCCCTGCTCACGCATCAGGACACGGCTGAGTTTCCACGTCAACCAGCCCGCGGCGACGCCCGCCACCACGCCGATCGCCGTTGCCCCCGTGACCCCCAGACCGGTGGTGCCGAGCGCGATCACTCCGCCGAAGCCGAGCATGGACACGAATCCGGCGATGACCGGCAGCGACAGCAGCCCGTCGAACAACCCGTCCAGCACCCCGCCGAACAGGCCTTCCAGGATCCCGTCGAAGATCAGCGAGAGCACCAGCAGGACCAGTCCCGCGATACCGAGACCCACAAACCAGTTCATTCGGGCCCCGCTTTCACTCGACGAGCCCCCCGGCCTGCATATTGCCATGCGATCGGGTGGCAATACATTGCCTGCCCTCGGCAATCTTTACGCGCGCTTGATGCCGCCTTGGTACCTCCTTCGCCCGGACGGCGACGTTCCGCTGCGGCTCGTGACGCCGAGCAAGGACGCGAAGCTCGACGGCGGCACGGACCGCCGCTCTGAAGGCCGACGCCCGCACTGCCGGAAACCGTGCGCTGCCCGCACGACGCGCCCCCGGGCCGGGGACGACGCGCACCACGGTCAACGCCTCCGTTGCCGGGCCATGGAAGTGGCAGCGGCAGTGGCCATGGAAGCGGCAGCGGCAGCGGCAGCGACAGTGGCCATGGAAGCGGCAGTGGTGGCGGCAGCGGCAGCTGGGCAGGACATGGTCGGCACCCTGTTCATCGGCAAATCGAACGCCGGGTACAGCACGGGCGCCGCCGGCATTTCGGGGTCAAACACGGTCGTGAGCGCCTACGTTGGCAATCCGGCAGCGACGGCCGCCGTGCAAGGGACGGTTCCTCAGGTCTTCGCCGCCGGCAACCGGATCTGGATCACCGCCGTCCACGAAGCCGCCAACTGACCGATCCCTTCTCACCCTGGAGGTGCCCGTGGCCAAGCCACTCACCGCTGCCCGGTTCCTCGCCGCCCTGAAGGCCGAGGGCGTGAGCGTCGTCGAGGTCGGCGACTGGAAGAACCACAACCGCAACAGCAAGGGCGCCTGGGGGCCCGTGCACGGCGTGATGATCCACCACACCGTCACCAAGGGCACCGCGAACACGGTGAAGATCGTGCGCGACGGGTACGCCGGACTGCCCGGCCCGCTCTGTCACGGCATGATCGCCAAGGACGGTCGCGTGCATGTGGTCGGCTGGGGCCGCGCCAACCACGCGGGGTTGGGAGACCCGGACGTCTTGTCCGCGGTCATGGCAGAGCGGCGGCCGCCCGTCGACGACGAGGCCACCGTCGACGGCAACCGGGCCTTCTACGGCTTCGAGTGCGAGAACCTCGGTGACAACAAGGACCCGTGGCCGACCGAGCAGATCGAGGCCATGGTCCGCGTGATAGCCGCGATCTGCCGGCAGCACGGGTGGGGCGCCCGGTCGGCGCTGCGGCACCTGGACTGGCAGCCCGGCAAGGTCGACCCGCGCGGGCCCGGCATGGACTGGGAGCAGATCCTCGACCGCGTCGCGAAGCGGCTCGACAGCAAGCCGCCCACCACCAAGCTGCCCGCCCCGGCCAAGCCGAAGGTGTCGCTGTCGAAGCTGATCGCCGCGGCGAAGCACGACCCGCAGGCCAAGGGGACGCCGGTCACCTATGCCGGGGTGAAGACCGTGGAAGCCGCTCTCGTCAACGAGGGCCTGCTCGCCAAGACCTACCTGGACGGCCACTACGGCACGGCCACCAAGGACGCCATGAGCGGCTGGCAGGAACGCTGCGGGTACCGCGGCCGCAAGCCCGGCGAGCCCGCCGACGGCATCCCCGGCAAGGACTCCCTCACCAAGCTCGCCAAGAAGCACGGCTTCACCGTCACCACCTGACGGAAGGACAGGCCGGCCATCGTGTCGGCCTCCGGGATCCCCGAGTCGCTGCCGTGGGCCGCCGGGTCGTCGGGTCGTCGGGTCGCCGGCCGTCGCCGGCGGCTTCGTTCGCGTGATGCCCGTCCCCGGCGTCCAGAGGCGAGAGGAGCCTTGACTGTGACCTGCGGCTTTCATGGCTGAGCCAGCCGGCCTGGATACGCCCGCCAGACACCGTGGTCGACCGCGGCTGACCCTCGTTTCCGGCACGGCTGTGGCACGTGGCCTCTTCGCCCCGAACTGTGGGCGGGACGGTCGCCGAGGCTGGCCCGGCTGATCGGACGCTCGCCGGCGGGTGATGTTGTCAGCTGCGGTCGCGGCGGTTGCTGTACTCGCTGCTGACGCGGCCCCGCAGGCACACGGCGGACCGCCGGATCCGCCATGCCTCGGGGCGCCGGGCGAGCGCGGACGTCCCCGTCGGTCCCGCTACCCTTGCGGGCACGCCGCCTGTCGATCATGGCGGCCGGCTTCGCAAGCGACACCGGTACCCGCCCGACGTACCCGAGTATGTGCGTTCCGGGGCCGGTTGGGAGGGGGTCCCATGACAGAGAAACCACCTGTGCCCGCCGAACCGCTGGAGCGGTTCCGGAAGTCGGGGCGATTACCGGCAGGAGAGGCCGCGGACACGGGAGGAACACGGCGGGCGGGAACACCACCGGAGGGCAGGTCGCGCGCGACGACGGACACGCGGCCCGGCGAAGCCGTCAGTGCCGGGCGCCCGCCGTACCTTCCGCCCACTCCGCCCAGCCTCCTGTACGCGGGCGCCTACCCCTACAAACCCTCGTTCCCCGACCTGCGCCGCGAACCGCCCTCCACCGTGAACACCGCCGTCCTCTGGGCGGCGCTCGCCACCGGCGTGCTCAGCATGGCGCTGCTCAACGACGGTGTGGGCGTCAATCTGTTCCTCGTCGCCCTGCCGGCCGCGGTCACCGCATACTTCGCCGCGCGCCAGGCAGGCCGGGTACAAGCCCGTCCCTGGACGCTCGCCTGGGGCATCGGAGGACTCACCCTCCTGCTGGTCCCGGCGGTCCGCGCCGCCCACTGGCCTTCCCTCCTCGCCGTGGCCACCGCCATCGGTCTCGCCTCGCTCGCCCTCCACGGCTCGCGGACGTGGCCCGGCGTCGTCCTCAGCCCCCTCGGCCTGGTCGATTCGCTGCCCAAGGGCGCACTCTGGGGCTGGCGCGGGGTGCGCAGCCGTGCCGGCAACGCCTCCGGCAACGTGGGCTCCGCGCTGCGCGCCCTCGCGGTGACGGCCGTGCTTCTCCTCGTCTTCGGCGCACTGTTCGCCGGGGCCGACGCGGCCTTCGCCGACCTGCTGAGCAGGCTGGTCCCGGACACGTCCGTCGGCGACGGCCCCTGGCGCCTGGTGCTGTTCGCCCTCGGGTTCTTCGGCGCCCTCGCGGCGGCACACACCGCCGCCGCCCCCCTGCGGTGGGACAGCTTCGAGACAAGCCCGGGCCGCGCCCGCGGCCGGGGCGAATGGGCGCTTCCCCTGCTCGTGCTGTGCGCACTGTTCGCCGTCTTCAACGCCATCCAGCTCGCCGTCCTCTTCGGCGGATACAAGGCTGTCCTGGACAAGACCGGTCAGACCTACTCCGAGTACGCGCGGCAGGGCTTCTGGCAACTCCTGCTCGCAACGCTCCTCACCCTCCTGGTCATCGTCTTCGCGCTGCGCTGGGCACCG
Organism: Streptomyces sp. NPDC091412; assembly: GCF_044756885.1. Classification (NCBI taxonomy): domain Bacteria; kingdom Bacillati; phylum Actinomycetota; class Actinomycetes; order Kitasatosporales; family Streptomycetaceae; genus Streptomyces; species Streptomyces sp. NPDC091412. The sequence goes on from NZ_JBIVTV010000010.1 coordinate 227,154, forward strand.
CGCGGCGGGCCGGGTGACCGGAACCTGGTGCGGGGGGTTCTCGGCACCCTCTGCGCACTCACCCTGGTCGTGGTCGCTTCGGCGGTACGGCGCATGGACATGTACGTCGAGGCGTACGGGCTGACGCGGCTGCGGATCTCCGTCGTGACCGTGGAGCTGTGGCTCGGCCTGGTCCTTCTGCTGATCATGGCCGCCGGAGTCTGGGGCGCACGCTGGCTGCCCCGCGCCGTCGCCGCGTCGGCCGCTGCCGGGGCCCTCGCCTTCGGTCTGGCCTCTCCTGACGGGCTGATCGCCGAGAACAACGTGCGGCGGTACGAGAAGACCCACAAGTTCGACCTGGACTACGTGCGTGGTCTCTCGGCGGACGCGGTCCCGGCTCTGGACAGGCTGAGAGAGCCCATGCGCTCCTGCGTCCTCGGTCCCCTGTCGGAGGAGCTCGGTCCGGCAACGGCGTCCTGGTACGAGATCAGTTGGGGAGAGGTTCGCGCCCGGCGGATCCTCGAGGAACGGCCGCCGGCGACGACCGACCCGGGAGCCTGCAACAGCAGCGGGGAGAGCATCGAGTACTACCGCTGACCTGACGCCCCGTTCCGCCGGGGCGGGCGGCAGGCGGGCCGTGATCCGCGACGGCGGAGGAGACGCCCTCGCCCAGGGGATGCGGACTCCGCGCGACCTGGTGGCACACGTGGGGCACGGCTCAGAACATGACGAAGGGCCGGCCTGGGAGGAAAACCCTCCTGAGCCGGCCCTTCTGCCTGTGCCCCCGGCCTGTCTGTGCCCCCGCCGGGATTCGAACCTGCAGCACCCGCTTCAGGAGTTTTCCCTGGTCAGGCCCCGTGCGATGATCGCCGCCATCGCCATCGCCATCGCCATCGCCATCGCCATCGCCATCGCCATCGCCATCGCCGTGGCCGAGGACCTCCCCTTCTTCACCACCAACCCCGACGACTTCAAAGGGCTGGACGACCTCCTCACCGTCGTACCGGTCACCCGCCCGAAAGTCCCCACGACGGCTGATGCCAGGGCACGGGTCGGTGGGAACACAACGGACCTCGTGGTGCGAGCGTGACACGGACGCGATCACGCAGCGGGGCCGGTTCGGTGACCAGAACGCTGACTCGCCGGAGCAAGCGAGTGACCGCGCTCAACTCACCTCTTTCGAGAGTCGATGCCAGTGAAGGCAACTTGGCCCTTGATCCGTTTTCACCGAAGGGGAGCGTGAATGCGCAGAGCGATTTTCTCAGCGGCGAACGCCGTATGCCTTCTGCTCGGTCTGCTTACTCTGGCCACACCGCAAGCCGGCGCCCAAACTGGACCCCCTGCGGCAGCAGAGCACCAACGATCGGCACAGCAAAGGATCGCGTCCCCTCGCACCCGGCTTGCCGGGCACGCCCCCGCTTCCCTTCCGGCCAGGACACCAGCCCGGGTCACCAGCCGAGCGCTGAAGGTGACCGTGCGCACCTGCAACGCGAGTGACCTGATCGTGGCGATCAACGCGGTCAACGCGTCCGGCGGCACTGTGAACCTCCGTCGCGGCTGCACCTACACACTGACCAGCCCGGACAACGACAGCAACGCTCTGCCGGTCATCGTCAACACCGTCACTATCAATGGCAACGGTGACACCATCGAGCGCGCCGCAACCGCCCCGAAATTCCGTATCTTCGAGGTCGCCGCGCCCGCCGACTTCACCCTCAACAATCTGACCGTGCGCAACGGATACATCGGCAACCTCGGCGGCAGCGTAGGCGGCGGCATCCGGGTCGCCAGTGGCAGGTTGACCACCAACCACACCCGGATCACCGGCAGCATTGCCGACATCGCCGGCGGCGGGGTCTACCTGGACAACTCAAGCGTGGGCAGATTCAAGGCCACGGCCATCGACGGCAACATCGCAGCCGGGTTCGGCGGCGGCCTGTACCTGGAATCCAGCGCCACCGCGACGCTGACCAGCAGCTCGGTCAACGGCAACCGCACCACCGCCGGCGATGGCGGCGGCCTGTACCTGGAACCCAGCGCCACCGTGAAGCTGACCAGGTGCTCGGTCACCGGCAACACGTCCACCCTCGCCATCGGCGGTGGTATCGCGAACGAGGGTGGCGCGGTGATCGCGAACCGCACACGCATCACGAACAACACCGCCGTACAGGGGGGCGGAATCTTCAATACCGGCGGCACCGGCGTCACCCTGAACAGCAGCCCGGTCCTCGGCAACACCGCCAGCGGTTCCGGCGCCGTCGGGGGTGGCATCTACAGCGGTGGTCCGCTGAAGCTCAACAGCAGCCCGGTCGAGAACAACACCGCAACCGGGACCAACGCCCGTGGCGGTGGCATCTTCAACGGTGGGACCGCGACGCTTCGCAAGAGCCGGGTGGTCAGAAACCGTGCTCTTGGCACCGGGGCTCAGGGCGGTGGCATCTTCAACGCCGGCACCGTCACTCTCATCGCCAGCTCCGTCGCGGCGAACATCCCCAACCAGTGCGCACCACCCGGATCCATGCCAGGGTGCCTGCGGCGCGGGTGAGGTTGTGTGCGAGGGCGGCGAGGGTGAGCCAGGCGGCGTTCGCCTGGAAGTGCCCGGAGGGGGGCGAGCGCGCGGTCGGCGTCGGGCTCGTCGTGTTGGGACACATGTGAAAGCCCGCGCGCTGATCGGCTCGCTGCCTGCTGAGAGGCGACCGCCGTCACATGCTGCCGTCGAAACGGCCCGGGCCATGATCGGTCCGGGCCGTTTGTGCTGATGCGCTGGTGTACGCCCCCGTCCGGCGTCGTCGATGTCAGCCATGGATGTCACAGGCCTTCTGATCCGTAGCTCGATGGTTTGAAGGTGAGGTCTTCCCTCTCTCGTGTGTCAGAGCTGATCTCGTCGCAGCCGTACGTGTGTCCCCTCGCCGTGCGCGTCCGTGACGTCGATGGTGATGCCCTGCCACTCCTCGACGGGTTCCTCCGGGACTTCCCCCACCTGGTATTCGGCCTCCGCCAGTAGCTCCTCGGTCACCCGTACACCTGTGAGGCGCTCTGTCAGCGCCAGGACCGCTGCCTTCCTGTCGACATCGGGATCTTCGTCCCCCGACGGGTTGAGGCCGACCTCCAGCATCAGAGGGTTCAGCGCATCGGGAGTGCTGCCGGTCCTGTCTGCGGGCCACTCGAAAGTGGTCCGCAACTCGCCCTCTTCGTACCAGTGGAAGAAGTGCATGGGCTTCCCCCCGTTGCTCGAATGCGAGACAGCACGCGTCCCGGCGGAGAGTGCCTCCATGAGGCGCGGGCGCGTGCCCAGATCGCCTCCGAACTCCAGAGCGAGAGTCCAGTTCCCTCCCTCGCCCTGCGCGGTGAACGCTCCTGCGAGGAAGGCTTCGGGCCACTCCTCGTACCCGTCCAAGAACTCCTGCTGTGCTTCGATGAGTTCGTTGAGCCCCTGACACGCACCTCGCGGCTCGGCCCCCGCGATCCGGAACAACTCCGAAGGTGAGACGCCCCGCACCAGCGTCAGGGTGTAACCGACCTCCAATCCATGGGCGAACAGCGAGGACGAGGAACGTATCCAGCCGTAATCGGCTGCGGTGGCGGAAGTCATGCGGCGCATCCTGCCAGCGCCCGCTGACACCGGAGTGCGCTGTTCTGAACCGCTCAGGGGCGTGCTTCGGACAGGCACAAAGACGCCCACCGGACACCTTGTTGACCGCGGCTGACCCTCGTATCCGGCGCGGCTGGGGCACTCAGGGGCGGGCCGGCTGCCGCCCTCGTTCTCCGGGCCGACGTTCTCCGGCAGTCCCAACACGGAGGCCCGTACGTCCGGCCGGGTCTCCTGCTCCGCTGCTGCCTTGAAGAGTTCTTCCCTTGGACATCTGCTGCTTTGAAGAGTTCTTCCCGTAGACATCAGGCCCGGTTTCCATCTCCGGAAGCCGGGGTCTGACCCGGCATTTCTCTGTCGGGGCGGCGGGATGTGAACCCACGACCTCTTCGTCCCGAAGCGACCTGGGTGGGCACACGGCCTTGGACTGCTGTTCCTCTGACCTTCTGCGTTGGTCCGTGCGTGTCCACGCACCTTCTTGATCACCACACACCGGTCACCGCCGCGTACGCACGTGACGTGACGTGACGTGACGAGGGCGGAGCCGGTGCCCGACACGGCGAAGGGCCGGCCCTTACGACGAAGCGCGCCCTCCGTCGGTCTTCGCAGCGAACCGATCCGACTGATCGCAAGACTGGATCGAGACCAAGTAAAGGACCGTATGAGACCAGCAAGAAGCACCGTGGTGGCCACCGCCGTAGTGATGGCGGCCGTGGGTGGCCTGCTCACGGCCTCCGCCTCCGCCTCCGCCGCGACGAGCTGCACCTCCCCTGTCTTCAAGCGGGAGTTCTTCGCGAACACCGCCTTCTCGGGCACGCCCAAGAAGACGGACTGCGACAGCGCCATCAATGAGTCCTGGCCGGGCGCACCGGCCAAGGGGCTGCCCAAGGACAACTTCGGTGTGCGCTGGACCGTCACCCGTGACTTCGGCTCCGGGGGACCCTTCGCCTTCTCCGCCGAAGCCCGCGGCGGCATCCGCGTCCACCTCGACGGCGTCCGCAAGGTCAACCTGTGGAAGAAGGTTTCCAAGGCGCAGAAGCAGACCGTCAACGTCACCGTCCCCAAGGGCAAGCACACCCTGCGGATCGACTTCGTGAACTGGACCGGCCCGGCGAAGGCCGAGTTCACCTACACTCCGCGCACCGCGGCCGGCGTCGACAAGGTCAAGCCCCTCGCCCCCTCCAGCCCCGTCGTCACGTACGACAAGGCCACGGGCAAGGCAAAGATCACCTGGTCGAAGAACAAGGAGATGGATCTCGCCGGCTACCGCGTCTACCGGCGCCTTCAGGGCCAGTCCTTCCCTTCCAAGCCTCTCGCCACCACGGCCTCCACCTCGTACACCGACATTCCACCTGCCACCGGCAGTACGTACGACTACCAGGTCCGCGCCTACGACAAGGCGAGCAACGAGTCGCCGGGCAGCGCCGTCAAGAGCGTCGCCACCGTCGACAAGACCCCGCCCGCGCGTGTGGCGGCGACAGTCGCCATGGGAACCGACCGCACCCGGGAAAGCTATGTCGTCAGCTGGAAACCCGTTGCTGATGCCTCCCTCTACCGGGTACTTCATCACCTGTTCGTAGACGGACACTGGGAGCCGTGGTCTGAAGTCGCCACAACGACCGGCACCTCGGTCACCGACTACGTACCTGCCACGGGCGCCCCCGTGTGGTACCGCGTCGAGGCCTATGACGCCGCCGGAAACGTCGCACCCGCCCAAACCGGCGACGAGGTCACCATCAACGCCTTCTGGGAGGCCCGGGCAACCGATGTCACCGTCTCCTACCAGGGCGACAATCACGCGCTCCTGCAGTGGACCCTGTCCAAGGACACCTTCGCTCTCTGGTGGGACGAAGTCCGCCTTCTGCGCAGCGTCGGCACCCCGTCGCTCGAGGAGACGACGCCACCGCAGTACTGCACCAGCCTCAAGTACGTCGCTGAAGGTGATCGCTTCCGCTTCCGCTGTATCGCCGCGGTTACTCCAGGGGAGACGAACTTCTTCGCCGTGGAGCCGTACCACAGCAAATCCCTGCGGGCGCTGCCCAGCGCCATCGTCTCCGTGGTCGTTCCGGCCGCCCCAATGCCTGCCACCGATTTCACTGGTGTCACGGACGGCCAACGTGTGGACTTCAGCTGGACTGCGAGCGCTTCTGGCGACGTTGACCACTACGAGCTGCTCAGCGGCGTCTGGCACCCGGCCACCTCACCCAACGAGGAAGGGTGGTTCTACACCTATTTGACCGTCAATATTCCGGGCGATACCACGAGCATCAGGTGGCGGTACCTGCTCACGCAGGAGACAGACTTCGTGCTCATCGCCGTCGCAAAGGACGGCACCAAATTGTCGGCGAGCCAGTCGCCGCGGCTACGGATGTCAGCACCGACCGCCGGCTAGTTGGTCTGAACATCGCAAGGGCCCAGGTCGTGGATCACGCCAGTGACCTGGGCCCTGACCATTGGAGCGGGTGGCGGGAAGAGCGTGCTGGTTCGCCGAGAAGAGGTCCCGCATTCCGTGCAGCCACTGGTTTCAACGACACCCCGGATCACGCCCCCGACTCGTCGGAGCCGTCTGCGGCACACCGCGAGCGGTCGCAAGGGCGGCACCACCGTGAACATCCGCCGGGCCGTGATCAAGCCCAACCACCCCCACAGCTAAGGCGTGCCGCTGCCCTGCCGATCACCGCCCGCGAGCTGGCTCACCGCCATCACGATGAAGCCGATCAGCATAAGCACGATGCCGGCCTCCCACTCCCGGACGCCCGGCCAGCTGATCACCAGCCCGAAGACCACCTGCCAGCAGAGGGCGAAGGCAACCACCAACTGACCCCAGCCGTAGAGGCGGACGTGGCGAACCGAACGCCGGTTCCAGGGGAGCACCCAGCCACGGGTGATCGCCGCTACGCCCGAGGCAGCGAAGAGCAACGCCACCAGAACAGAAGGTATGACGAGATAGCGGCTCATGTCCCTCCCTGGGCGCCGGGCCCACGCCGGGCGTCTCCGTGATCATGACACCTGCCGGGACGCCTCGTCCACGCGCAGCACCTTCCACGGCTGACCTTCAACGACTCTCCCTCATCTGTGATCCTGTCGACACCGACCGCGTCACCACCGTGCTCGGCGGCGCGTTCGCCACCGGTGCCGCCCGCACGTATCCCACCCGCGATGGCGGGCGCACCCGCCTGTACGTCACCGGCAGGCGGCCGGCAGACGGCGCTGGGGCTCCCAGATGCCGGGCTGAGGTCTATGGACGCCTGCTGAATCCCTTGCCGTCATAGAAGGAGTCGCCGGGCCTCCTGCTGAATCCTTTGCCGTCGTAGAAGGATTCGCCGGGCCTCCTGCTGAAACCCTTGCTGTCAGTGAAGGCTTCGCCGGGCTTCCTGCTGAAACCGGCATAATCGTCGAATTTCTCTCCGGGCCTCCTCATGTGGCCATTGCCGTCGTAATAACTCTCACTCGTGGAGTACACGGTCCTCCTCAGGCGGGAATTTTGTGCGTAAGCGGAACCGCGCTGCCAAACCAGTGCTCGTGCCAGGCCAACGCGATTCCGTGGCACTCGTTGACCTGAGCATGGTAGAGATCAACTGCAAGCCTGCGGGGGCGAGACGGACAGACAGATGCGCCCTATCTCGTGATCACCAGCCTCAGAGTCGTACGGGTGCGCTCGGGTGCACCTCACGCTTGATGCGCGGCATGATCTCGGGCAGGTAGATCTTCTGGATGGCTTCTCCGGCATCGTGGGCTTCCCAGTGGCCCCGGCTTGCCCAGCGCTCGACCAGCACGAACCGGGCGGGATCCTCGTGCGAGTGGTATGCCTCCCAGCTGACACAGCCATCCTCGGTGAGGCACAGCGGACGCATTCGAGCCAGCGCGTCAGCGACCGGCGTGACGTCTTCGGCCTTGGGAACGTGCACGATGACGATGAGGTCGAACATCACTACTCCTTGATGCAGGCCGGCTGCGCGGCGGACAGCGTACAGCGGAGGTCGGCGGAGTCCTCATGATCCAGTCAGGCGCCGCCGCGCTCGGATCCTGGAGCACTCGGACGTCAGCCCGACTCCTGCCTACGACCGGGCGCGCACCTCGTTCGCGTGGCCGACGACAGCCCGGCCCGCATGGTCCCGGAGCCACTGGGTGCGGCGGACACGCTGCTGGAGGCGGGCGAGGAACCGACCGACCTCTCCTCCACGCCGCTCGCCGGGCTGCACGGGGGGCCCGGCTTCCATCCTGATCAGGACGGAGCGGCGGAGGCTCAGCGGTGAGGGATGCCGCCCAGCGCCGAGGGTGACTCCCTTGGGGGCGACTCGGGGTCGGTGGAGCGCGAAAGAAACGGAAGCCCATCTTCTATGACGTCGGTCACATCGCTCCACCAATCAACCGGCATGCTTAGTAGACGTGGCATGCCGGGCATCTGAGCATTTGTCCGTCTTGGTACGGATGTGGACCCCGCCGCGCGTCCCGGTATTCCGCCCGGCCGGCCCGTACGCCCGTTGGCCCGTGCTGTAAGGCTTCTGACGCCGCGACAGCTTCTTCTCCTGCCGCCATGCGCGGACCGGAGACCCGTGCACTGCCCTGGCGAGGCCCCGGGACCTACGAGGCGACGTAGTGGCGGGACCCTTTGCGCTCCCTGTCGCGCCGTTCTAAGAATGACGACCCACAGGACGTCGCCGCAGTTCGGAACCGGTGTTCACGCAGAGTCGACCGCGCACCGGGCGCTCGGCGTCACCGAGTGAGTAGGAGCCCCCCACATGAAGTCGTCCCGAACGTCCGCGAGACTCCTCGCCCTCGCTCTCGGCCTGGGTCTGGCCTCCGGCGCGCTGGGCGCGGCGGTGCCGGCGAGCGCCCAGACGGCCGCCACCCCCTCCGCTGCCGCCGGTACCTCCGTGTCACGGTACGCCGGGTCGGTTGAGGAGGCCGCGAACAACAAGGCGTTCTTCGAGGCCGTGCTCAAGTCCGTCGCCGAGAAGCGCGCCGCCCAGCCGAACGCGCAGGCGGTGACTGTCTATTACAACGCCTCCCGGGCGCCGAGCTTCCGTTCGCAGATATCGAGCGCGGCCTCGATCTGGAACAGCTCCGAGTCCAACGTCAAGCTCCAGGAGGCGTCGAGCGGTGCCGACTTCTCCTACTACGAGGGCAACGACCCGCGCGGGTCCTACGCCTCCACCAACGGCCACGGAAGTGGCTACGTCTTCCTCGACTACGCCCAGAACCAGCAGTACGACTCGGTCCGCGTCGTCACCCACGAGACCGGGCACGTGCTGGGCCTGCCGGACGACTACAGCGGGCCGTGCAGTGAGCTGATGTCGGGCGGCTACGCCGGCCCGTCCTGCACCAACCGCTACCCGAACGCCGCCGAGCGCTCGCGTGTCGACCAGCTGTGGGCCACCGGACTCGCGCAGGCCCCGGACACGGTGACCGGGCCCGCTGACCACGTGAGCGCTGCACCGCCGGTACGGCCCGTGATGCCGAGCCGCGGTCCATGGCATCGGCTCCACGGCACGTCCTGGAGGTGATTGCGTTCCCAAGCGGGAAGCGGGAAGCGGCTCGCTGTCGAGGACGGCTTCAGCCCATGCTCAAGACGGTCGTCCGAGCACTCGTGCAGGCCGGCCGACAGACGCTGGTGCTTCGTATGGCTGTCCTGGGAAGGCGGAGCCGGGAGGCGAAGCCAACCGCCCACTGGTGGTGACCTTGAGCGTGGCCAACAGGGCCGGGCCGGTCGCCAACACTGCCGGCCCGGCCACGATGAGCAGAAGCCGCCTCTGTCGCCACCCACCCGCGCCCATAGCACCCCCAGAGCTGGGTAGCGGGCCGATGCTCGCTTGCGCGGAGACGGAGGTGAGGACCGCGGAGACGGATGTGAGGACAGAGATGCCGCCTCATCTCTGTGCTTCAGTGGCGCCAGTCCCAGCCCCGTGACGGTTGGGCGCGAGCCGGCCGGCTTCCTCGCCGCTCCGCGGCTGACCCTCGTATCCGGCACGGCTGTGGCACGCGATCTCTCCGTCCCGAAGCAATGCGGGCGACTCCGTGACCTGCGAAAGGACCACCCGTGACTGCCCGGACGGTCCCAGAGGCTTTGCGGACCGGCAGATATGGCTGTGCGGAGCAGATATGGGCTACGTCGACGTGTGACGCTCAGCCGGTCGTGCTTGAAGACGATCCGTCGGAGCAGTGGTCGTATGCGGACTTCATCGAGGGATACGACGCGCTCAGGGCTATCCGACTACCCGGGGCGTCAACTGCACAGACGTATCCCCATGGGCCTGAGGCCGGCTTGATCCGCAGTAGCACTTCGTAGGAAGAAATCTGCACATAACGGTCGCCCCTCGCTGCGACGACTCCCAGACTGTGCTGTTCTGCGCACGCGTTGTCCCCATCGCCAGCACACCAGAAGACGTGCACGGCGTTGGACGTGTCATTCGTCAGTGCGATCGGGGCGACGTTCTCGGGGTCGGTCGGATCCGGGTTGCAGCCGGCGATGCAGGGGGCCGCCAAAGCAAGGAGGACCGCGGTCACGCAACGAGGGACACGGTTAATCAGAATTCACGGGCCCCTTCGAAGGTTGTCACGCGAAGCCGCACCGTATCGCAAGACCTCCGGTCAAAGGTACTGAGCTTGGGAAGCTACGTTCATGTGCGGCCGGACGCGACGTGGCCCCCGCCGAACTCCTCGGCGGGGGCCACGCACCGCACAACCCGATGTCAGGTCAGTGCCGACTGACCTTGGAGATACGGCACTTCAGCCCATCGGGTGCCTTGGTGAGACCCCCGGCCTTCTCGTTGGCCTTCTGGCCCGCCGCCAGGTTGTTCACCATCGCCACGCCCTCGCTGGAGCGCGTGCCGGAGCCGTCGACGAACTCGACCTGCACGATGTACGAGCGGCTACGCGAGTCGTGATTCTCGATGGCCAGCTCGGCCTGCGGGAAGCCGGCGAGATTGTCGGTCGACGAACACTTCGTGATCTTGACGTCGTCCTCGGGCTTGTCCACCCCGGCCGGCTTCGACTCCGCCTTGGTGTCGCCACTGCCCCCCGAGCTGGTGCCGGTGCTGGTGCAGCCCGTCAGTACAGCCGCAGCAGCGGCCACCGCCGCCGGCCAGATACGCGTACGCATGTGGTGAGTGCCTCCCCCTGATGAACCTACGGACCGCAGAACGTAGCGACCCGAACCCGGTCGGTAAACCCCGAACTCGGTCGATAAACCCCGAACCCGGTGGTAGGCACCCCGACGAGACAGCCGACGACAGCCTGACCGACGCCTGATCAAAATGCGCCGGGCCGGAAACCCGTCGCCGCTACTCCAGGAAGCCGAGCAGCGTGTCCGGACGGCACTGTGCGCACGCCCGTATCTGCTGCCGCAGCGCCTCCAGGGCCTGCGGCCGGCTCACCGGTACGCACCGTCCGCTCTCGCGGATCGTCCAGCAGACCCCGGCAGGCACGGCGACCACGTTCCGGCGGTTCAGTCAGTGCTCGACCAGCCACTCCGGTGGCGTCGTCCAGGACTCCTCGCCGCGCCGCCGCTCAGCCGCCTGGCGCTCAGCCTTCGCGATCCACCGGTCCAGCTGCTCCCGACTCGCCCGCCCCTGCTGCGCCGCCACACGCCGCGCGAACTGCGGCAGCTCCCAACGGGAAGGCACAGCGTCGCTCACGTGTTCGATATTCACGCGGGAGGTGGCGACCCCAGAAGTCACCGGACACGCCAACAGAGTCAGTAGCCCCCAGCTTTGAAGGCCTCTAGCCGAATTCGCCGTCACGCACGCCCCGTTGGAACGCCGCCCACTCCTCTGCGGTGAATCGCAGCGGCGGCAGTTCCCTGTTGTTTGAATCGCGGACCGCAACCGCTCCGTCGCCGAGGTCTGCGACCTCCACACACGTCTTTGTCCACCTGTTGGTGTAGCTGCTCCTGGCCCAGTGCACAGCAGTCAGGTCCATTGCGTACAGCTCAACCTTTGCTGCGTCCATCATTGGATCTCCTGTCGATATCGAATCGGACGTTCTCTTTTCAGCATCACCCTGATCGCCCAGATGTGCACCGGAAGCGGCAGCAAACCGACAAAACGCCGCCAGTCCGAAGGTGTCTCTCGACCGCCCGCTTCCTGCGAGGCCGGGACAGCCTCGGGACCGGAGACCACGGATGCGCGGTGGTCAGCCGCACCTTCGTGAAGGCGCTCGTCGTGTTCGTGGGCCTGCAAGCGAAGACCACAGCGGGAAGCATCGTGGCTGGCGGCCTGGGGGCCGCCTCTGCGGCGCTATGGCGGCCTGCGCGTTCCGGAACGACCTGCGTGCCTGACTCGTCGCGATCTCGTGATACAGGACATTTCAGCGAGAAAGCAGGCTCTATGTGGATCGGTCGGTGAGCGGTATACCGGTCGCGCTACAGCTTTGCGAAGAGGCTGCCGGACGGGGGAGACTCGCTTTCTGCTCCTGCGTCAGGTGCAGACGGTGCCCACGGGTGGGAGCCGACCGTTCAGCAGGTAGCGGTCGATGGCGGTGTCGACGCAGGTGCTGCCATGCAAGAACGCCGTGTGGCCGTCGCCGTTCCTGGTGAGGAGGCGGCCCGAGGAGAGCTGGCGGGCGAGCGCCTGGGACCAGACGTAGGGCGTGGCCGGGTCGCGGGTGGTGCCGACGACCAGGATCGGCGGGATGCCGGGTGCGGTGATGCGATGCGAGGGCTGGGTCGGCCCGACCGGCCAGTGCGCACACATCTGGAGGAAAGTGGAGTCGAGCGCCCCGAACTGGGGTGAGACACGGACGAACTCGGGGAGTGCCGCCTCAGCCTGCGCGGGGGTGAACCGCGGGCCGAGCGGGGCGCTGAGGCAGCTGACCGCCGTAATATCCAAGTCGCCGACGGCGGAGTGCTTTTGGTCCCCGGTGGAGAGCTTCCGCAGCCCGGTGGTGTCGCGGTGGGTCACCTCGCTCAGCAACACGCGCAGGTCCTCCCACGCGGGCAACCGCAGCGCTATCGCCACAACAGCAAGGAGGAATTGCCCTGTGATGGTGACGTCCTTGCCTGGCAGGAGCGGGTTCCGGTCGAGTGCGGCCGCCAGGGAGTCGAGGGTGCGGTTGGCTTCCTCGACAGAGTGGCCGACGGGGCAGTCGGTGCGGGTGGCGCAGTCGGCGGCGAAGGACTCCCAGGCGACCTGGTATCCGTGCGCGGAGTCCAGGAAGCGGTGGTAGCCGTCGATGGAGGGGTCTACGGCTCCGTCCAGGACCATGCGGCCCACACGGGAGGGGAAGAGTTCGGCATAGGTGGTCCCGAGGTAGGTGCCGTAGGAGAGGCCGAGGAAGTGCAGCCGTTCGTCTCCGACGAGGGCGCGCATGAGGTCCAAGTCCCGTGCTGCCTCCAGGGTGCCGACGTGGGGCAGTAGCCGCCCGGAGTGCAGTCGGCACGCAGCGGCGATCTTTTCGTTCACCGCGTCCACGCCCTCGAAGTCCGGTTTCCCGGCGGTGGTGATCGCACCAGCATGGGGGAGGGCCATGGCCGTGTCGGTGTTGCAGTCCACCGGGGTGCTGTCGCCGACCCCACGCGGGTCGACCGCGACCAGGTCATAGGCGGCGCGCACCGATGGCGAGAAGGCATCAGCGGCGGACCACAGTCCGGTGATGGCAGGGAAGCCTGGACCACCGGGGTTGTACAGCAGGGAGCCGATCCGTTTCGCGCCGGTCCCGGTGGCCCGTTTGCGGGTGGCCGCCAGCGTGATGTCGCCCGCGTCGGGGTGGGCGTAGTCCAGCGGCGCCTTCAGAGTCGTGCACTGGAAGGCCGGTTTGTCCGGGCAGGGTTTCCAGTCCAGTTGCTGCTGGTAATAGCGCAGCAGACCTGCCGGGACGGTGGCCTCCGTTCCGGCGGGGATGTGTGCCGCGTTCAGCAGCAGGTGGGTGGCCGTGCACGAGGTCAGCAGCAGCCCGCAGGCGCTCAGCACCGCAAGCGCGCCGCGGAGCCTGCGCCGGGGTATTCGGTCACTGGTCGGGGCAGCGTTCATCGCCAGCCTCGCTTCTGCCCGCGCGGGACACGGGACTTGTGGGGATCGAGGGTGGGGTCGCGATCGTCGGCCCTCGCGCCGGGACCCGTCCTCGAGTAGCGCTCTCGCCGATCCGCTTTGCGATGTGTAACCAATGCACCACAGATCGTGTTCGCGTGACCGTTCGACTGAGCCGAATGTGTGAACCGTGCTGCTCCACGTTTCATACGAGGCCCCGTCATGAGTTCCCGCGGCCATAGGCGGGGTCACAGGTGAGGGAACCCTCTCTGACCTGCTCTTTTCGCGACGACTCCGATATGTAGCCTTTGCGGTGCCGAGATCCGTGTCTACCCGACCAACTACGACCGCTGGGTGAGTCTGGAGATCTTTAACGGTGCGGGTTACGTCGGGTCGTGACGGCTCCCGTGGGATGCGCTATGCCGGGAAGGTGAGGTATCCCGATGGCGGTGGGCTGACGGCCGAGGAGCGGGCTCGGCGTGAGCAAGTGCGTTTCGAAGCCGCTGATCTGATCGAGGCCGGGGCCAGTGACCGGGAGGTGGCCCGGCGGTTCAGGGTGACCCGGATGTCGGCGAACCGGTGGCGGCGTGCGTTGGCTTCGGGCGGTCGGCAGGCTTTGGCCTCCAAGGGTCCCGGCGGGGCGCGCGGGAGGGCGACCTGGAACAGGCGCTCGTCATGGGCGCGCGCGCCCTCGAAGGCGAGCGCCAGTCCGTCCCTTCGCTCATCATGACGGGCCGCGAGCTGGCAGCCGAGATGAGGAGTCCCCACCCGCCACGTGCTTCCGGGCCGACCTGGACCTGGCGTGCCCGACGGGTCGGCACGGTCCCTGCGGCTCTCCCGGCTGCGCTCGCGCGGGAGCGGCCCCGCAGCGCGTGGCTGCGGGGCCGCCTAGGGCCTGTTCTGAGTTGAGATCACAGGATCGGTCATTCCCGCTTCAGGAAGGTGCTGGCTGCGGTAGACCGGTCGCGTGACTCGTGGTGATC
>NZ_JBIVTV010000011.1:0-24023 GCF_044756885.1 Streptomyces sp. NPDC091412
CCACCATCCGCAAGGTCTGGGTCGACGGCGGCTACCGCAAACACTTCGTCGAACACGCCGCCACCCTCGGCATCGACCTGGAAATTGCCCAACGCGCCCCCGGGACCAGGGGGTTCACGCCGATCCCGAAACGCTGGACGATCGAGCGGACCTACGGCTGGCTCATGCTCCACCGCCGCCTGGCCCGCGACTATGAAAGCCTCCCCGCACGCTCCGAAGCCATGATCCACCTTGCGATGACCGACCTCATGGCCCGCAGGCTCACCGGCGAGAACACCATCTCGTGGCGCGACCCCACAAAGCCACACCAACCGCAGATTCCAGGATGAAACAACGGGAGGAAACGACCTCTAAGAGGTCGTCTCAACTGGCTTGAGAACTAGGCTGACCGTCGTGATGGCCATGGTAGAGCGGCTGGTGCCGGACGCGTTGTGGGAGTTGTTCCAGCGCGTGGTTCCGGCGGCACCGGTGCGGCGGCAAGGCGGAGGGCGACGTCGTTACGGGGACCGACAGGTGTTGGCTGCCATCGTGTTCGTGGCCAAGACCGGTTGCACGTGGCGGCAGCTGCCGTCGGGCTTCGGGCCGTCCGGGTCGACCGCGCACCGTCGTTTCACCGAGTGGAGCAGAGCTCGAGTGTGGGGCAAGCTGCACCGCCTGGTCCTGGACGAGCTCGGCGCACGGGGCGGACTGGACTGGTCGCGGTGCGCGATCGACTCGGTGAACATGAGGGCCCTCAAAGGGGGGACCTGACGGGTCCGAATCCCGTAGATCGTGGGAAGAAGGGATCAAAGATCCACTTGATCACCGAGAGGGCCGGTCTGCCCCTCTCCATCGGAATCTCGGCTGCGAACACCCACGACAGCCAAGGGCTGGAGTCCCTGGTGCGGGGCATCCCACCCATCCGATCTCGTCGTGGGCCGCGCCGTCGTCGACCGGCCAAGCTGCATGGCGACAAGGGCTACGACTTCGACCGGCTGCGGAAATGGCTCCGCTCCCGCAACATCACACCGCGCATCGCGCGCCGGGGCATTAAGTCCTCCCAGCGCCTTGGCCAGCACCGTTGGACCGTGGAGCGCACCGTGGCATGGCTGTCCGGGTGCCGCCGCCTGCATCGCCGCTACGAGCGCAAGGCCGACCATTTCCTGGCATTCGCCGGCATCGCCGCGGCTCTGATCTGCTATCGCAGGCTGACAGCCTGACCAGTGTGACCTCCGAGCTGGGATGATCCTGCTGCAAAGGCGACACAACAGCGAGGAACGTCATGACCGATTATTTGCCCGCAGTCATGGCAATGCTCGGCCAGGCCCAGAACCGCTACGCGAACCCATCCGCCTGGGACCGCCTCCACGCAGAACTCGGCATCCGGCTGCCGACCGACTACCAGACCCTCGTGGACGCGTACGCTCCCATCCAGCTCAACGGCCACCTGTCCTTGCCCCACCCCGCGACCACACGCTGGAATCTGGGCGACTGGATACGGGACACGGCCCGTGCCTGGTCCGAGGTTTCCTGGGAGGACCTTGACCCGGACGAGGATCCACGCTTGCTCTTCGGACTCACGGAGTTGAGCTTCGGTACCCGCAACGGACTGTGGCCGATCGCCAGCACCGACCGAGGCGAAACCCTGTTCCTCATGGCTGCGGACGGCATGCTCTCCAGGATCCTGGTCGAAGACGGCGAAGGCGGTTGGGCACAGTACGAGATGAGCTTCGCCGAATGGCTCTACCGCTACCTCGTCGGCGAAGACATGGCCGGCCCCAACACCTCAGCCTTCTATCCCGGCCCGGTACAACTGCGCCGTCTTCCGATGACCGCAGACGAACGGCCAGAGCCCTGGAGCGGGCCTGAGCGCGGCATGTAAACCTGCCTGCCACGACAGTCACAGACGCCCATCACGTCACATGGAAAGCCAAACGGGACGACCACTAAGTGGTTGGCTCCGGAAGCCCTTCGAGGGTTGACTCCGGAGCCGGTGTTGTATCTATCGACCAGCCAGGCGATGTAGTCAAGATGACGCCGGATCCGCTGCGGGAGTGCGAACGCCGCCGTCGCCGCCCGGCCTTCCTGCTTCCGGACCGTCCGGCGCGCAGATGTCCCGTACCCGCTCCATGCGGAGGACCTCAACGCCGCTGATGGTCGGCGTTCGGAGTCGCGCACAGGGCGTCGTCGACCAGCTTGCTTTCGGCCTGTACCACGTGCAGGACGTCGTCCGCCGATTGGGCGAACACGCCCGACAACGAGACTGTGACGCTGCGCCGGCCGTCGGCGGTGACACCGTCGGCGGTGATCCACCCGGAATCGCCGCCCTCGTGGCCCCAGTACGTGCCGCCGCACGACAGTGGGCGCGAGAAGAGTCCCAGCCCATCACGGACGCCCGACATGAGCTGCTCGAACTCCTTGCTGACTGGGCTGGTCTGTTTCATCTGCGTCAGCTGCGCCGGGGGCAGGAGCCGGCCGCCGAGCAATGCGCGGAAGAATCGGTTGATATCGGCGGTGGTGGAGACGAGCCCGGCCTCTCCATTGGTGCCCGAGCCGACCTGCTCGGTGACGTCCACGGGCGCTTCGCCGGGCTTGAACCTTTGGTAGGTCTCAGCGTGTGGCTGGGGCAGCTTGGGCGAAGTACCCGGCCAGAAGGTGTGCTTGAGGCCGAGCGGCCGGACGATCCGATCCTGTACCTCCTGATGCCAGGGGTGTCCGGTGACCCGCTGGATGATCACGCCGAGCAGGACGTAGCCGGTGTTGGAGTACTTCCAGTCCTTGCCGGGCTGGAAGTCCGGCCGGTGACGCATCGCTCGGCCTACGGTCTGCTCGGGGGTGTAGGTGTCGTATCGGTGCTGGTAGAAGTTCTTCGCCGAGGTGTAGTCGGGGTAGTCGTCGTGAAGACCGCTGGTGTGCTGGAGCAGTTGACGGATGGTGATCGCGCGGCCGTCATTGCCGTTTCCGGACACCACGCCGGGCAGCCATCGCTCGACCGTGTCGTTCAGGGAGAGCTTGCCTTCGCCAGCGAGTTGCAGGATCACGGTGGCCACGAACGCCTTGGTGACGCTGGCTGTCCGGAAGTAGCCGTTCGAGGGGACCGGCCGCCGGGCCGTCAGGTCGGCGACGCCGCTGGTGGCGGTCAGGTTCCGGCCGTCAGGGGTGACCAGACGGGCCTGCACTCCCGTCACACCGAGTGCGGTGATCGCGTCGGCGTCGCGCCGAAGCTGGGCCTGGTCGTCGTGCTGTTTGGCGGCCCCCGCGCCGGACGTACAACTGGTGGAAAGGGTTCCGGCCACGATGGCGGCCAGGGCCAGGTTTCGTCGGAGGGATCCCCCGCGCCGCCGTGGTGAATGAATCGGTGCACTCGTCATGGGCGTTGACGCTAGGTCTGGTAGGGGAAGCGGACGATACAGCTCACCAGTGGGAACAAGGGGTAGCGGGCTGTAGTGCCAGGCTCGGTCGCCATGGCTCAGACTTGTGCGAATGAACCACCATGGGGCCAGTCGGCTTTCGGCGATGTGGCGCGGTCTGGGTTATCTACTGGAAAGCCTGTTCACCGCTGTGGTCGCCCTGTTCGCGCTACCCGTACTCATCGTCCCGATGATGGCTCGCGCTTGGGCGTCCTGGCATCGTCGCCGCGCCGACCGGCTGCTGCTTTCTCCGCCTTCTGGTCCCGTCCGTCTCGGTACGTGGCGTGTTCTCGGGTGGCTGTGCACATGCATCGTGACCAGTCTGGTGTTCGGGCTCGTCGCGGTGCTGTGCGCAGGTAACGCGGTGGCCACGGCCATCACGGTGCCCTTGTGGTGGGCGTTGCCCGCCGGCACCCGCGCGGGCGGCTTCGCCGCCGGTGTTCCACTGTCCGGCTGGGGCACCGCGTTGACCCTGGGGACCGCACAAGCCGTCATCTTCGCGGCCCTGACCTACTGGCTGGTTCCACTGCTGGCGCGCCTACACGCCCGGATCTGTGTTGCGTTGCTGTCCCCCTCGGCCACCGAGAGGTTGGCGCAGCGTGTGGAGACGCTGACCGAGACGCGGGCCGACGCCATGAACGCGCACGGCGCGGAACTCCGCCGGATCGAACGTGACCTGCACGACGGCACCCAGGCCCGGCTGGTGGCCATCGCGATGCGGCTGGGCCTGGCCCGTGAGTCGCTGAGCGAGGACCCCCAGACGGTGGCCAGACTCTTGGAGGAAGCGCATGAGAGTACCGAGGAGGCCATGGCGGAGCTTCGTGTGGTGATCCGGACGATCTACCCGCCGGTCCTCGCCGATCGCGGCCTCGCCGGGGCGCTGGCCGCGCTGGGGAGCCGATCGGCGATCGACACCACCCTCGATATCGGCGATCTCGGCACGATCCCCGCCGCGGTCGAGGCCGTGGCCTACTTCACGATCACCGAGGCGCTCACCAATGCGGCCAAGCACAGCCGGGCCACCCGGACCGCCGTCCGCGTCGCACGCGACGGTGACCGGCTGTCGATCGAGGTCACCGACGACGGAGCCGGCGGCGCCGACGAGACGCTGGGTACCGGCATCGCCGGAATCCGCCACCGTGTCCTGGCGCTCGACGGCACCGTCCACATCCACAGCCCCAGCGGCGGCCCGACCACGATCACTGTGAGGCTGGCATGCGGGTCGTGATCGCCGAGGACAACGTCCTGCTGTCCAATGGGCTGGAACTCCTGCTGACCGCCAAGGGCTTTCACGTCGCCGCGATCACCCAGGACGCCCCCGGCTTCGTCGCTGCCGTCACCGAACACCGACCGGACGTCACCATCGTCGACGTACGGCTGCCGCCAACCTTCCGCGACGAGGGCATCCACGCCGCCATCCACGCCCGCCGCCAGCACCCCGGCCTGCCCGTGCTCGTCCTCTCCCAATACGTCGAGCAGCAGTACGCCGGCGAGCTGATCTCCGATGGACGCGGCGGCATCGGCTACCTTCTCAAGGACCGGGTGAGCCGGGTGAGCGAGTTCATCGACGCGCTGCGGAGGGTCGCCGCCGGCGGTACCGTCATGGACCCCGAGGTGATCAGGCAGCTCCTCACCCGTCACGCCCACGACCCGATTGCCGCCCTCACGCCACGCGAACGCGAAGTTCTCGCCCTGATGGCCGAAGGAAAGGACAACGCCACGATCGCGGCCCGGCTCGTCATCACCGAGAACGCCGTCCACAAACACATCGGCAACATCTTCGCCAAGCTCGGCCTCTCGCCGGCCGACAGCGGCCACCGCCGCGTCCTCGCAGTCCTCACCTATCTCAGCCGCCACTAACCAAGTCGTTGGCTTTGGCAGTCATTCGGGGGTTGACCCCGGAGCCGGCAGGCTGTCTGTCGCTGTGTCGGATGCCGAAGGCGACGAGGTAAAGGCCGCAGGCACCATCCAGGGCGTCCTCGGGGCTGCCGACGAAGGTGCCCGTGGGCAGGATGGTGTCTTGTCTCACCCAACGACTTCACCGACCGTGCCCGGGCCGGGGATCGGCTCCGAGCCTTCGAAGACCGCTACAACGCCACGGCACAGCCGTTCGATTGGAAGTTCACCGCCTCCGACCTGGACGATCCACTGGCCAGGCTCGACCGGCATACCTCCAATCACGCTGTACAGGAGGATGGAGCGGACGGCGCGGGAGGCGAGGTGGGCGGCCCTCGCCTGCTGGGGGTTGCCCTGGAAGTGGGCCTGAGCGGAGAGGTTGGTCCAGGTTTCTTTGAGTTTCTTGGCCCAGTCGTCAAGGGGTTTGCCGTCGTCCCACAGGATGCCGTCGAGGATTTCGATCTTCCATGGCTGGATCGGGTTGGGCAGGGCGGTGTGGATTTCGGGGCCGCCGGCCCAGGTGGTGAAGGTGGCTCCGGGTGTGGCCGGGTAGTGCCAGGCGCGGTCTCCGGGGGCGGGTGCTGGGAGGAGGCCGACGTGGTTCCAGGTGTCGGGGACCGTCACGCGCACCTGCCAGTGCCCGCACCCGTACGGGGCGCGGATCTGTTCCTTGTCCGACCAGGCGGCGAACGTGGCGGCGGTGATGCGGGGGGGTGCCGACCGGGGACTTCCAGGTGTGTTTGGCGTAGGCGAAGGTGCGGTCGTACTCGACAAGTTGGGGCAGTTGCTCTGGGACTCGGGGCGGGATGATGAGTTCGTTGCGGCCTTGCCCTGCGGTGGCGTGCAGCAGGCCGCGCAGCTCCTGCGACAGGACAGGGAAGCCGTCGGCGTACTGGCCGCGGGTGGGGATGGTGCGGGTCCACAGGTCACGGCAGGTCTGGGAGGGAGATCCCATCAGGACGGCTTCGAGCCAGTGGTGGCGCAGGGCCTGCCAGAGCAGGACGAAGGGGTCGCGGATGGTGGCGGGGGTGTCTTCGTCGGTGTCGAACCACTCCCCCACCGAGCGAATCTCCACGTGGCTGTCGCCGTTCTCGCGCTGGTAGCGGCCGACGGGGTTGCGGGCGTGGACGAAGTGTCCGGTCATCCGGTCGCGGCCGCGGCCGGTGTCGGTGTGCCAGCCCGGTGTGGGGGCGTTCAGCCAGGCGGCGACCGCGTCGCGCAGGTAGGGGTATCGGTCTGCGTTGCGGTGCCAGAGGTCGCCGGCCGTGATATGGATCCGCTCTACGCCGTCGGGGATGGCGTGGAAGACAGCTGTGAGGATGTCGGCGGCCGACCTGCTGCCGAGGTCGAGGTGGTGGGTCCGGCCACATCAGGTCGTTGTCTACGCGAGCATAGGGCCCTCCCGGATAGCCAGCGCCTCCCGCGGCCAGCTCAACGCCTGGGCGCAAAGCCTGGTGAATCTCACTTTGAAACGACCTGTAAGATCACGCAATCGCCATTGCGGTCACCGCACGTCGAGCGGCTGGCGAGGGCTTCATCGCCTCCCCGAACCCAGTGCCGACAGTTCGGGCTCCGGGAGGCTCCGAAAAGGGGAGAGGCAGGGGGACTCACCATGGAAGAACCGCGTCGCCAAGGCGGGCGGTACGAGCTGGGCACGATACTCGGCCGTGGTGGCATGGCCGAGGTCCATTTCGCCCATGACATCCGCCTGGACCGCTCCGTCGCGGTGAAGACGCTGCGGGCGGACCTCGCCCGCGATCCGTCGTTCCAAGCCCGGTTTCGCAGGGAGGCCCAGTCAGCCGCCTCGCTCAATCATCCCGCGATCTGCGGGGTCCACGACACCGGCGAGGACTTCGTCGACGGCGTCTTGATCCCGTACATCGTCATGGAATACGTGGACGGCTCGACCCTGCGCGATCTGCTGCACAGCGGTCGCAACCTGCTGCCCGAGCGCGCCATGGAGATGACCGTCGGCATCCTCCAGGCACTGGAGTACTCGCACCGCAACGGCATCGTCCACCGGGACATCAAGCCCGCCAACGTGATGCTCACCCGCACCGGCCAGGTGAAGGTGATGGACTTCGGCATCGCGCGCGCGATGGGGGACTCCGGCATGACGATGACGCAGACGGCCGCGGTGATCGGCACCGCGCAGTACCTCTCGCCGGAACAAGCGAAGGGCGAGACCGTTGACGCCCGCTCCGACCTGTACTCCACCGGCTGCCTGCTCTACGAACTCTTCACCGTTCGGCCTCCCTTCATCGGCGACTCCCCGGTCGCCGTCGCCTACCAGCACGTACGCGAGGCTCCGCAACCGCCGAGCGTCTTCCGCCCTGAGATCCCTCCCGAGGTGGACGCGATCGTCCTGAAGGCGCTGGCCAAGGACCCTGGCCACCGCTACCAGTCCGCCGACGAGATGCGCGCGGACATCGAGGCGTACCTCGACGGCCGGCCGGTCGCCGCAACGGCCGCGCTCGGCGCCGTCGGATACGGGTACGACGGCTCCACGGACAGCGCACCGACCACCGCCCTGCCGACGCTGCAGCAGCCCCCGCAAAAGTCCAGCTACAGCGACGACGGCGGCCGCCCGGGCAGCGCCGGCTTCGACGCCGGGTACGCCGATCCGGCCCCCGCCGGAGGCCGGCGCCTGTCGCTGGGCGCGCTCCTCGGCATCGGCGTGGCCGGCCTCGCTCTGATCGGCATCGTCGTGACCACCGCGCTCAGCGTCGGCGGCGACAACGGCAACGACCAGCAGCCGGCCGCCGACGCCTCCGCCACCTCGGGCAACGGCCAGTCCGGGACGGAC
Organism: Streptomyces sp. NPDC091412; assembly: GCF_044756885.1. Taxonomy (NCBI): domain Bacteria; kingdom Bacillati; phylum Actinomycetota; class Actinomycetes; order Kitasatosporales; family Streptomycetaceae; genus Streptomyces; species Streptomyces sp. NPDC091412. The sequence continues at coordinate 8,092 of NZ_JBIVTV010000011.1, forward strand.
ACCGCGCAGGCCCAAGCGAAGTCGCTCGACGCGCTGCTGCAGTCGAGCAACAACAGCCGCACAACGGTGATCGACGCGGTCGCCTCCATCAAGCAGTGCAGCAACCTCGCTGATGCGGCGACCGCCCTGCGCACCGCCGCGAGCCAGCGCGACGACCTGGTCACCAAGCTCTCGCGGCTCACCTTCGACAAACTACCCAACCACGGCGACCTGGTGTCCCAGCTCACCACGGCCTGGAAGGCGTCCGCCGCCGCCGACAACCACTACGCCGCCTGGGCCGACCAGACGGCCGGCACCAATGGCTGCCATAACGGCCACGCGGCGAACACCCCCGACCAGGGCAACGCGGCCAGCGAGCAGGCAACCCTCGCCAAGAAGAAGGCTGCCGCCCTGTGGAACCCCATAGCGCAGCAGTACGGTCTTTCACAGCGCCAGTTCACCGAGCTCTGAGCCGCCGGCCGCCGCAGTGAACCAGGGCGCCAGGTCGTCGGACAGGGCTCGCCCCACACGACAGCCCGGGGCGCCAAGGCTCGCCTGTTCAACAACCTTCTCGGTTCTTGAACAACGGTGCTTGGACGTCGACACGCTGTGAATGTCTATGGTCGCGTGCACGGATGATCTGGGGTTTCATCGCGGAGCGCAGGGAACTGTGCACTCTCCCATGTCACGAAGTCGCCTGCACTACGGTCGAGTTGGTCCGTAGTCGTGTGCGCGTTGCGCAGGGGCCCACGTGGCGGAGGGACTGGTGGTCGAGCGCGGGGTGCTGACCGCGCAGGACGAGGTGTGGGATACCGCGGTACGGCAGGCCGAGGTGATCGGGCCTCTGACCGCGAAGGCCAGGGTGGGGCTGGCGGACGCGGACGAGGCCGCCGCGATGCTGGGGATATCCCGGCGTCAGGTGTATGTGCTACTTGAGCGTTGGCACGTGGGTGAGGGGCTGGAGTCGGATCTACTGCCGGGCCGTTCCAGCGGCGGCTGCGGGGGCGGGCGGCTGCCGGACGAGGCCGAGGCGATCGTTACGGAGGTGCTGCGCAGGCGGTACCTGACCCGGCAGCGCCGAAGTGTGGCGGCCATTCGCCGGGAGTTCACGAGCCAGTGCCGGGCTCGGGGCCTGCGGGCTCCCTCGCGGGGGACGGTGGTGCGGCGGATCGCCCAGCTGGAGCCGGTCTCCTCCACTGCCGCGCGAGAGGGAAGCGAGGCGGCCTGCGGTCGGCCGATGGCGTGCCGCCCGCGGTCACCGATCTGCTGGAGCAGGTCCAGGTCGACCACACGCCGGTGGATGTGATCGTGGTTGACGAGCAGCACCGGATGCCGATCGGCCGACGGTATTTGACGGTGGCGATCGATGTGGCGAGCCGGTGCGTGGTGGGCCTGGTGGTGACGCTGGAGGCGCCGTCGGCAACCTCGGTCGGGCTGTGCCTGGCGCACGCAGCCTGCGACAAGCGGCCGTGGCTGGAGCGGTTGGGGGCGGAGGCAGTCTGCCGATGAGCGGCAAGCCGGGTGAGCTGTACGTGGACAACGCCGCCGAGTTCAAGTGCGAGGCCCTGCGCCGGGGTTGCGAGCAGCACGGTATCGGATTGCCGTACCGGCCGCCGGGCCTGCCGCACTTCGGCGGGATTATCGAGCGGCTGATCGGCACGATGACGGAGTTGGTGCACGAGCTGTCGGGCACCACGCTCTCCAGCACCGCGGAGCGCGGCGCCTACGACAGCGACAGGGCGGCCGTGCTGACCGTGCGGGAGCTTCGGCGGTGGCCGGCGCTGGCGGTGGCCTGCTACCACGGCCAGGCGCACGAGACCCTGGGTCGCACGCCGGCCGGGGTCTGGGCGGAGAAGGTCACCGGGGCCGCGTTGGTGACCGTGACCAATGAGACCGCCTTACTGGTGGACTTCCTGCCGGTGGTCCGCCGGGCCTTGTCCCGGTCGGGGTTCGTGATCGACTACGTGCAGTACTACAGCGACGTGCTGAAGCCGTGGATCGGCCGCCGCGAAGAGCTCGACCGGTTCGTCCTGCGTCGTGATCCGCGGGATATCAGCCGGATCTGGGCCCTGGATCCGGACGGCACCGACTATCTGGAGGTGCCCTACCGGACGCTGTCGCGGCCCCCGATCAGCACGTGGGAGCAGAAGGCGGCCGTCACACGGCTGCGTGAGCTCGGCCGCGCCGAGGTGGACGAGGACGCGCTGTTCGCCATGGCCGCGCAGATGCGCCAGATCACCGATGCCGCCGCGGTGGCCACCCGTAAGGCCCGACGGGACCGGCAGGGCCGCACCGAGACGCCGCTCCGGCAGAAGCCGGGAGTTCTTGAACCTGCTGCGGTTCCTGGGCAACGAGTTGCGCATCCCGCTGGTCGGCGTCGGCACCCGGGACGCCTACCTGGCCATACGGGCTGATGACCAATTGGAGAACCGGTTTGCGCCACCGACCACCGACGGCATCCACGACCCCCACAGGCAGCGACGACATGACAAGCCGTCGCTCCCACCAGATCGCTCCCTATGCCCCACCAGCAAAAACGGAGTCCTAACCTCCGGAAAGACAACAGCTTCCCACACCCACATGGTGATCCGGACTCAGAACAGGCCCTCCTGCTGCCTTGCCTGATCCACGTACTCGAGCCGGACAGGGCCATTCGTCCCGGCGGACCCACGGGGTGCTGTGGGCCGGTCAACCGTGCTGGCGCAGGTCGTGGAAGAAGCCCTCGATCACGTTGAGCTCTCCGGAGCGGGCCGTCTCGTCGTAGACGTATTTGCCGACAGCGAGGTCGAGTACTCCGAGGCCGAACGGCGAGAAGACCACAGGCCGGCCGGTGGGGGGCGTTACTCGTCCGCTCATGACGTCGGCGAGTGTGCCGTGCAGGAAGTCGCGGTTGCCGGTGAGCTGTTCGGCCAGGTGCGGGGAGGTGCCGGCTTTGAGGCAGTGTTCGACGTCGTCGACGATGTTGGTCGAGGCGAGGATGATCTCCGGCGCCAGGTCGCGCAGGGACACGTGCAGAACCAGTGGGTTGTGGTGGAACCAGGCCGGGTCGCTGACGTGTGGCTCGGCCGCAACGGTGGCGAACACGACGAGGTCGCTGGAACGGACGAGGTCCTCGGGGCTGCCATGTGCGGCGATCCGTGCGGCGCCGCCGGTCTGTTGGAGGTAGTCGCGGAATCCCGCTGCGCTGCGGTGGGACAGGTCGTGGACACCGATCTCGTCGAAGGACCAGCCCACGGCAGTCAGGAACGTGTGGATGTAGCGGGCGATCAGGCCCGTACCGAAGAACCCGATGCGGGTGGGGCGTTGCCGGTTGCGGGTGAGGCGGTCGGCGGCCAGCGCTGCGGATGCGGCAGTTCTGGTGGCGCTGATGATGGAGCTTTCCAGACAGGCGAAGGGGTAGCCGGTGTCGTGATCGTTGAGGATCAGGACGGCGGACGCCCTGGGGATGCCGGCCTGGACGTTGTCGGGGAAGCTGGAGATCCATTTGAGGCCGTCCACCTGCGCCTGTCCGCCGATCGAGGCGGGCAGCGCGATGATCCGGGAGGTGGGTCGGTCGGGAAAGCGTAGGAAGTAGGAGGGAGGATTGACCGACTCCCCTGCTGCGTGCAGCCGGTAGGTGGCCTCGATGAGGTCCACGATCTGCGCTTCCCTGTCGTGCAGGACGTGCTGGACCTGGGCGCCGGAGATCACTGCGAACGGGGGCACGGTGTGCGGCTGGGACATGACGGGCTCCATTGCCGTGGAACGGACGGTGGTCATCCGGCGCTCATCTCGCCGGTCGGCGGGCACGGGACCGGGACCGGGCTCAGCGGCTCAGCCATGGCGACAAGCACCTCACGTGGTCCTTGGAAAGCCTCCCTGCTGTGTGCGGTGCGCACATTGTCGACGAGCATGAGGTCGCCTGCCCGCCACGGTTCGCGGGCGGTGTGAGCGGCGTAGGTGTCGTTGAGGAGCTGGATGATGTCCGGGCCGATGGTGTCGCCGCCCCCGAAGCGGGTGTTGAACGGCAGCGACTCGGCGCCGTGGACGTCGATGAGGTAATCGCGGATCTCGGGATCGATCGTCCATTCGTTGAGGAAGGCGATCTGGTTGAACCAGCAGCGGCGGCCGGTGACCGGGTGGGCCGTCACGGCGGGGCGGCGCTGGCGGGTGCGCAGGCTGCCGTCGGGTTGCCAGTCGAATTCGATACCGGCTGTGCGGCAGTGGTCCTCGATGGCCCTGCGGTCATCGGTGCCGAAGGCCTCGCCGTAGGGGACGCCGATCTCGTCGTTGTAGGTGCGGGAGAGCAGCCAGCCTTCTTGTTCGAAGCGGTGGACCAGATCGCTGGGCAGTGCTTCCAGGACGGTGGCGGCGTCGGCGATGGCGGTGGCTCCGCCGGTCGTGGGTGCGGTCAGACACGCGAACAGCATGAGGCCAGGGGGCCGGAGTGTGTAGCTGAGTTCGTGGTGCATGCACATCGGCTGGTTCGGCGGCCATGCGGAGGAGGAGTACACGCCCGGTGTGTAGGTCCGGCGGGGGGCGAAGGATTCCTTGTCGGCCATCAGGGCCGGGGCCAGGCGGTGGAGGGCGTCGCCGGCCCGCTCCGCGTCGCGCAGATGCAGGCCGCGGATGAGGACCGCGCCGTGTTCGGTGACCAGGGTGCGCAGTGCGCGGTGGTGTTCCGCTGCCCAGGCGGGTGCGTCATCGGCGGTGTCCACGTGCAGGATCGGGGGTTTGCCGGGATGCAGCTCCACGTTGTGGAGGGATACCGGTGTCGGGTATGACATGGTGCTGTTCCTTTCGATGTGGTTCAAAGAGAGGTCATTGGTCCGGTCGTGCGGCGCTCGCGTCGGTTGTCGACCAGGGCAGCGAGGTCAGTGAGGACCGGGTGTGCGATGACGTCTTTGAGGGTCACGGCGCGGTCCAGGGCCACGGCGAGTTTCACCGCCGAGAGGGAGGTGCCGCCGCGGTCGAAGAAGTGGTCGCGGCGTCCGATGTGGTCCTGGGGCACGCCGAGGACGTGCCCCCAGGCGGCCGCCAACCGCTGCTCGGTCGGTGTGGCCGGCGCCTCGTGATCGTCCTCGCCGGTGGCGAGTTGTGTGGCGAGCGCCGTCAGTGCCTTCTTGTCGATCTTGCTGTTGGCGGTCAGCGGCAGGCTCGCGCGCCAGTGGAAGGCCGCCGGGACCATGTAGGTGGGCAGAGACGCACCCAGCAGGTCGTTGAGGGTCCCGGGGTCGACGGGCTTCACGGCGGAGTAGAAGGCGACCAGATGCTTGCTCTGATCGGCGCGTTCGGCCACCACCACCGCGCCGTCGCGAATACCAGGAAGGCGGAGTAGCGCGTTCTCGATCTCGCCGATCTCGATCCGGAACCCGCGGATCTTGACCTGGGCGTCGCGGCGGCCGAGGAACTCCAGTTTCCCCGAAGGATGCCAGCGCCCGTAGTCGCCGCCGAGATAGAGCCGTGCGCCGGCGCGTTGCGGATCGGCCAGGTAGGCCGCTCGCGTGCGTTCGGGATCGTTGATGTATCCACGGCCGACACAGACCCCGGAGAACGCGATCACGCCCGGGGCGCCCAGTGGCACTGGTGCGAGGTGTTCGTCAACGACGTAGATGTGCACGTTGTTGACCGGGCGGCCGAGCAGGATGCGTTCCGGCGCTCGGTGCATGACGTCGTGATTGGTGTCGTCCGAGGTCTCGGTGAGCCCGTAGGCGTTGACCAGCGCGATTCGGGGCTGAGCGGTGAACCAGCGCTCGGCGATCTCCTTCTTCAGTGCCTCCCCGGTGACCGACAGGTATCGCAGGTCGGGCAGCGCCCGGGGGCGCTGTTCGAGCTCGGCCAGGACGGCTTCGAGGTAGGAGGGCACGAGCTGCAGGACGGTGGCCCTGCCGTCGGTGACGGTGTCGAGGAATCGGGGGACGTCGAGGATGGCGTCCTGTTCGACCAGCAGGGTTCGCCCACCGGTCAGCAGGGCGCTCAGCAACTGCCACAGAGAGATGTCGAAGCACTGAGGCGCGGTCTGGGCGACCACCTGCCCCTCGCCGATCCGGAGGTCGTCGATCTTGGCGTAGAGGTGGTTGAGCAGGCCGGCGTGTTCGCACATCGCGCCTTTCGGCTCACCGGTCGAGCCGGAGGTGAAGTAGATGTACGCCAGTTGGTCGGGCGTGACGTGGATGCCGAGATCGTCGTCTGCGTGGGTTTCTTCGTAGGCCGCCTCGACGAAGAGCCTCTCGGTGCCGGGCCGGGACTCGAGTGCCTGGTCGAGGGTGGTGGTGCTGCCGGGTTCGGTCAGCACCAGGGTGCAGTCGGCGCGGGAGAGGATGGCAGCGATGCGTTCGGCCGGGAAGTGCGGCTCGATGGGGAGGTAGGCGCCTCCGGATTTGAAGACCGCGAGGACGGCGGCGAGCCAGTCCAGGTTACGTCCGGTCACCACCGCGACGGCATCCTCGGGGGCGAGTCCGCGGCCTGCGAGGGCGCGGGCCAGCCGGTTTGCCCGGGCGTTGAGCTCCGCATAGGTCCACTCCCCGTCGGCGTGAACGGCGGCGACGGCATCCGGGTGCAACCGCACCCGGTCCTCGAACAGTTCATGAACACTCGCGCTCGGCAACTCCCTTTTCGGTCCGGCCAGTCGGTCGAGCTGGAAGCGCAGTTCCTCATCGGACAGCAGACTCTGACGCGCGTGTTCCGCATCGGGGTCGGCGGTGATCAGCGCAAGCGCGGTCACGTGATAGCCCGCGATGCGGGCGGCGCTGTCGGCGTCGAGTGTGTCGGTGCGGTAACGCAGTCGCAGCACGAGTCGGCCGTTGTGGGGCCGCATGCCCACCCGCAGCGCAGTGTCCCCGGTGAGGTCCCCGTCGATCGTGGTGGGATCGAGAACGGTCTCGAACAACGGCCCGATCAGGCCCAGTTCGCGCTTGAGATGGTCGATGTCCGAGGCCGGAACATCCTGGTGCGTCAGCAGTTCAGCGGTCGCCTGGTGGGTGGTGTGCAGCAGTTCCCTCCATGAGGCGGGTGCGGTGGTGAGCCGGCAGGGCAGCAGGTTGCCGGCGTGGGTGACGTAGCCGGTGGTGATCTGCTGCTCGGCGGACAGCGCCGCGAGCACCTTGGCGTGCGTCGCCAGCAGAACCGAGTCAAGCGGTATCGCCAGTTCGTTGGCCAGCCGGCACAGCCCGGTGACGATGCCTTCGGGGACGTGTGTCTCGTACTGGCTCACGCCGGGCACCGGGTGGAGGGTCCAGCGTGGGACGGGGGTGAATCCGCCGGTCGTCAGTACGTCGCGCCAATACTCCAGACCGTTTCGGGTGGGGTTCGGGTGCGTTGCCATCGGTTCGTTTCCTGTCCTTGTGCCTGGTGTCGCGGTGTCAGTTGCCATGGGGTCGGGCGGCGTGGGTGGCGTCGGCTTCCGGGTGGTCCTCGAGGGGGATTTCGCTGCCCGGCATGTCCTGGGCCGGGTTGCCCGCCCACTGGGCGTGCGGGGGGATTTCCTCGCCCTTCATGAGGAAGGAGTCAGCGGCAAGCACGGCGCCGTCGCCGATCGTCACGCCGTAGTGGACGAAGGCGCCGACCCCGAGGGTGCAACCGCTGCCGATGGCGCTGCGGTCGGACTTGAAGGCGCCGTCCTCCTGTGAGTGGCACTGGATCACGGTCCCGGCGTTGAGCGTGCTGTCGTCGCCGATGGTGACGAGGGTGCGCTCCGGGAGGAAGCAGCCGTCGTCGAAGACCCGTTTGCCGATCCGGGCCCCCAAAAGCCGCCAGACGACGTTCTTGAAGGGGGTGCCGTTGAAGACCTGGATGTAGTCGACCGACGCCAACTTCCAAAAGCGTTCGTGGTGCCAGAAGCCGGGCTCATGGATCGAGCAGTACAGCGGCTGCTGCGCTTTGAAGCCGGTGGAGGCCCGTTCGATCAGCGCGAAGTGGACGACGGTGTACGTGAAGGTGAGGACGGTGGCCAGGGCGATCGCCGGTGCACCGAGCGAGGGATAGAGGTTGGCCGCGCCCATGGTGACCAGGGTGATCACGAAGAGGTGGCTCCACCTCGCCAACAGATACAGGCCGGCGGTTGCGGCATTGTGCCTGTTCTTGGCGGCCAGGCGGCGGCGCAGCTCATCGCCGGTCCGCAGGTGGTTGAACCTGTTGTCCCGCAGCACTGTGCGCGGTATCTCGAAGCTGGGTGAGCCCAGCAGGCCCACGCCTTCACGCACCGGACCATCGGTGGGGACCATGACTTTCGTGGCGAGCAGGCAGTTGTCGCCTGTCTTGCCCTGCGAGGGGTAGGCGACGCGGTTCCCGAGGAAGTTCCGGGGCCCGATCGACGCACGGGACACGCAAAAGGACGTGCTGGAGAAGTCAGCGTTCATGAGGGACAGACCGTCGGCGATCATGGTGCCGGTGCCGACAGAGCTCAGGTACGGGTTGTCGTGCTGTACCTCGGTGCCGAAGTTCGACCCGGTCTGCTCGATGCGGGACAGGTCGTATCCGAGGTAACGCAGGTAGTGGACGATGCCGGAGCTGTCGCCGAAGAGCGTGGTGAAGAACTTCCTGTTGGTCATCAGCGCGATCACCCGCTGGATGCCGTAGTGGAAGCCGTACAACGGATAGACCTTGCCGGGCTCGATGGCCCTGTTGAGGACACGCGGCACGGTGCCCAGGACCAGGAGGCCGGCGAGTGTCGAGCCGCAGAGCACCGTCGAGGAGATGATCAGGGCATCGACGAAGAACGCCGGGCTGGCCACCGACCGGGGGTTCAGAAGCGGGTGAAGCAGCGGGACGCCGACCAGCAGGGCGCTCGCAGCGCCCATCGTCAGCGGCAGCCATATCACCAGCAGACTCAGCAGTTGCAGCACACCGTACGCGGCCCTCTTGCGGGTGGGGCAGTCGGCTGGCCCGACCCGCCCGTAGTCCACGTCGGCCGGCTGCGCCGGCGAGCCGTGCCAGCGTTCGCCGGCGGGCACCACCTGGCCGCCGTGCAGGGAGGAGGCGTGGCCCAGCTGGGCGCCGTCGCCCATCTCGGTTCCGATGTCGAGGACCGTGTGCTCGCCGATGAGCACATTGCTGCCGAGCGTGACCCGACCGGTCTGGATCAGCCCGCCGTGGGCGCGGTAGCAGGACAGCAGCACGTCCTTGCGGATGACCGTACCGTCACCGACGGTGAGCAGGTCGGCGCAGACTGGGCTCGTGCGGGTGAGGATCGTGACGCCTGTGCCGATCCGCGCGCCGAGCGCCCTGAGGTAGAGCACGTAAAGCGGTGAGCCGATGAACAGCCGCAGGGGACTTGTGCGGATCAGGGTCTTGACGACCCAGAAGCGCAGATACGCCATGCCCCACAGGGGGAACTCGCCTGCTCGCCAGCGGCCGATGAGTATCCATTTCGCCACGATCGGGAAGGCGCACAGCCCCAGGAAACCCACGCCGGCGCACAGAGCCGACCGCAGGTAGAGGTCGAACAGACCCGAGCCTGCGGAGATCCACGCGTAGCTTGCGGCGGCGGCGAAGGCGGTAAGCAGGGAATAGCCCAGGAAGAACAGGGCCTGCAGCATTCCGCAGGAGATGTATCGCACTGTGGCGGCCGGAGCCCTTGCACCGGCTGGTGTCCACGTGGCCGGTGTCTGCGTGGCCGGTGTCTGCGCCGGTGCCGACGCCTCCACGAGCGAATGCGGGGACGGGACGGGAGCAGGCACGGCGTCGGAGAGCGCGACGGCCAGACTCCGGATGGTGGGATACCGGTAGATGTCCTTCATCGACACCGCCGGCAGGTCCTCCCGCTTCCTCACCCGCGCACAGAACTGCGCCATCACCAGGGAATCTGCGCCCAGGTCGTTGAAGAAGTGACTGTGGGGCGGCACCTGCTCCAGACGTACGACGCCGGCCAGCACCTCAGCCAGACGCCTCTCGATGCCCGTCGCCGAACCGGCCGCCCCGTCGTCCTGGAAGGTCGAGGTGTCAGCCGGATCAGCCGCAATCGCGTCCGTCATTTTGTCTAGCACGAGAACTCCTCGAGGGCGTTTCCTCAGTGTGTACGGATTCGTGACGCCCGCCTCTTCAGTAGGCCCGTCCGGAGAGTTCCTGTCCTGCCCCTGAATTTCGGGACTTGACATCGAAGTCCGGTATTGATAGTGAGCCACTTTATGCTCGCCGCACTGTGGCCCCTTGGTCTCTGCGCACGTCGCGCTGCTCGCGACCGCGCTGCACGGCACCCGGCCAATCCACGGGTGAATCGCCCGGCAATTGCATCGCACGCCACCGTCCCGTACGGCGCTTTACAGGTAGGGACTGCGGGGCAGGACACAGCGCGCCAACCGATGGCGATCGGGCTTGGAAGGCGGCCATTGATCCCGGTGCCACAACAACCGGACCCCGTCGCGCCGCGTATGCGCGCACAGGGCGCGTGTCAAGTCCCGAATTTCGGTGGCATGACAGGACTGCTCCGATTTGGGCGCACTGGAGGCATTCCGGCGAGTCACCGCTCGCCACCGAATTTCTCCCTGTACGGCACAGAGACGGATCGGCTGCAGGGAGCCCTCCTGTAATCGCGAGGAGACGACATGCCTGTCATATCCACCCCGCAGGCCTTCAACGAGGACGATCTCTACATCGACCTTGAGGGAATCTTCGAGTACCCGTTGTTCCTCAAGTGCGAGGGATTCAATTTCACCGGCTCGATCAAGCTCAAGGCCGCCATCGAAATGGTCGAGACCGCCGAACGCGACGGACTGCTGACGCCGGACTCGGTTCTGGTCGAGTCATCCTCGGGCAACCTGGGCGTGGCCCTGAGCGTGATCGCGGCCAACAAGGGATACCGGTTTCTGTGCGTGACCGACTCCCGCTGCAACCTGGCGACCAGGATGATGATGGAGGCCCTGGGCAGCCAGGTCCACGTCATCACCGAGCCCGACCCCGTCGGCGGGCTCCTCGGCGCGCGCATCGATCACGTCCAGGCGCTGTGCGCCTGCGACAAGCGCTATGTGTGGCTCAACCAGTACGCCAACCCCAGCAACAGCATGGCCCACTACCAACGGACCGCCCCGGCCATCGCCCGGCAATTCCCGGACCTGGACGTGCTGTTCGTCGGGGCCGGCACCACCGGGACCCTGATGGGGTGCGCGCGCTACTTCCGCACGTGGCACCGGCCGGTACGCGTCGTGGCCATCGACCCCATCGGCTCGGTGACCTTCGGAGGCGTCCCCGGTCGCCGGATGATTCCCGGGTTGGGCACCAGCATGCGTCCCCCGCTGCTGGACGAGTCCTATGTCGACGATGTGGTGCGCGTCGAAGAGGCCGACACCATCCGGGCCTGTCACCGGCTGGCCAGGCGCGGGTTTCTGTTCGGGGGTTCCACCGGGACGGTGGTCAGCGGAGCGATGGCCTGGCTGGCTCGACAGGAGGGACGGGAGCTGACCGCTGTGGCCATCGCCCCGGATCTGGGTGAGCGGTACCTGGAGACCGTCTACCAGACCACCTGGGTGCAGGACCTGTGCGGCGATGACGTCCTCGGCTCCCAGTCGCCGACCACGGCACCTCAGGCAGCCTGACCTCGGCCGAGGACGGCCGCGTGTCCGACGGCTGGCGGTAGCCGCTCTCCTGGGCGTGTCCCGGCTTCGCACGATCCGGGAGACCGCGGACATCTGCCCGTCCTCGTAGCCGAGCGAGGCGGCGACACCCGCGCTGGGCACCGCCACCGCCGGAAACCCCGCCTCCGAGAAGACACGGGCGCCTGCCGCGTCCCACGGCCCTGGTAAGCAGGTCTGGGGCCCAGCCCATCGGGGGCAGGTCCTCGGTCAGCGCGACGGCGACTGTCACGGTGCACTTCATCGAGTCCTGTGCAGGTCAACGAGCCGTCGCGGTGCGCGGCCGTGTACTCGTGGACGTGGGGGGTGACCAGGTCGAGCCTCAACCCGTCCTCGGCGAAGGCTCGGCCAAAGGGCGCCGGCAGCAAGGGGAGAACACCTGGCCGATGCGGCCGGGACGTGTCAGCCAGTTTTGCAGGTCCTCTCCCTCGCGCCGCGCATGGTGGTCAGCGGCCCGCGACCGGGAAGAGCATGCAGCTGCTGGTGGCGTGGGCCAGGAGCCGGTCGTCGGAGTCGCGGAGCTCCGCCTGGGCGAGGGCGGTACGGCGGCCGCTGTTGAGGACGGTGCCGATGGCGCGGATCTTTCCGGTGTCGACGGTGATCGGGCGCAGGAATTTCAAGGTCAGGTCGATCGAGGTGTATCCCATGCCCTGGGGCAGCACGGACTGCACCGCGCAGCCGGCCGCCGAGTCGAGGAGCGTGGCGTAGACGCCGCCGTGGACGCTGCCGATCGGGTTGTAGTGCTCCTCGCCCGGCACCAGGACGAAGACCGCCCGGCCGTGCTCGGCCTCCTCCAGAGTGAAGCCCAGGGTGGCGGCGATCGGCGGGGCGGGCAGGCGCCCGGCCAGGATCTCGCGGAGGAAGTCGAGGCCGCTGTGGTGAGGGACGGCGTCGGCGGCAATGGCAGGGTCTTCCCAGCCGAACGTACGTGACCTGTGCATTCCCGCTCCTGTTGTGTCGGTCGCGCCGGTGATCAGGCACTTCTCCGATGTTTCGGACATGACGGCAGCTCCTCGGGGGCGTCTGGGTCGGTGTGGCGTGCCGGCCGGCGATCGCTCGGCGGGATCGCCCTGCCTGTTTTTCGGCCGCCGCTGGGTTCAGGAGCTGTCCGGGCTGACGCGGATGAGACCCGGGCCGGCGTCGACGAACGAGCCCCCGATCGGCACGTCGTGGCCGTCGTCGCAGCGGAGCACCGCGTGCACCGGGGCGCCGCAATTCTCGTGGCGTACGACCACGGGGGGCCCTTGTTCGTCCGCGGCCCAGGTGTCGCCCCACTGCCGCAGCGCCACGAGGACGGGCAGGAAGTCCCGCCCCTTCTCGGTGAGTTGATAGGCGTACCGGGTCCGCTGGCCGGGTTCCTGGTAGGGGACGCGTTCCAGGAGGCCGGCGGCGGTCAGTTCCTTCAGGCGCGCCGAGGCGGCGGGTTCGCCGATGCCCACGCGCTTGGCGAAGTCGTCGAACCGGCGTGTGCCGAAGAACGCCTCGCGCATGATCAGCAGCGCTGTCCTGTTGCCGGCGATCTCCAGAGTCCTGGCGATTGAGCAGTTGGCCATGGACCAGGCGTCCCGTTCCTTCAGCAGGTCCTTCATCTCTCCACCCTCCACCTGACTTGCCTCGCGCAAAGTTAGCCTATAGCGTCAGGGCTGGCTTCTGTAGTCGTAAGTCAGCTGGGATGTGCGCATCCCGAGGGAGAAATCATGGACATCAGCACAGCAACCGTCCTGGTCACCGGGGCCAACCGCGGGCTCGGCAGGGCACTCGCCCAGGAACTGGTCGCGCGTGGTGCCACGGTGTACGGGGCGGCCCGCCGACCGGACCAGATCGATCTGCCCGGCGTGAAAGCGATACGGCTCGACGTCACCGACCCCGCCTCCGTCGCCGCGGCTGTCGAGGAGGCCGGTGACATCACGGTGCTGATCAACAACGCGGGCAGTTCCACGGGCGCCGATCTGCTGACCGGCAGCTGGGACGCCGTCCGTCTGGAGATCGAGACCCACTACCTGGGCACCCTCGGCATGATCCGGGCCTTCGCCCCCGTGATCGAGTCCCAGGGCGGAGGCGCCATCCTCAACATCCTGTCCGTGCTGTCGTGGATCAGCTTTCCCACCGTCGGCGCCTACGCCGCCGCCAAGTCCGCGGAGTGGAGCCTGACCAACGCGGTTCGCCAGCAGCTCGCGCCCCGGGGCATCACTGTGTCCGGACTCCACGTCGGCTACATGGACACCGACATGGCCCGCCATGTCAAGGGGCCCAAGACCGCCCCGGCGGACGTCGCCCGCGCGGCCGTCGACGGCATTGCCTCCGGGGCGGCTGAGGTCGTCGTCGACGACCTCAGCCGCCAGGTACAGGCCGACCTCGCCGGTGGCGTCGCCGCCCTGTACCCGCAGCGCGGGTGAGACGAGAACACCGTGACTTCCGCTCCTTCCCCCGCCCCGGGCCGGCTCAGGCCGGCCGACCGGCTAACCGGTGTCCGGCCCTCCCCGAACCAGCCCTCCCGGCGCGCCGCCACCGTCACGCTCATCGCGATGTGCCTGGGCGCCATGACGACCTTTCTGCTGATCACCGCATCGGTGTCGGCGCTGTCGGCCATCCAGGACGACCTGCACGTCTCCCCGACCGGCCTGGTCTGGATACCCTCCGCGTACACCCTGGCCGTGGCCAGTCTGGTGATGTCCGCGGGCACCATCGGCAACCTCTTCGGCCGCAAGCGCACTTTCCTCATCGGCGCCGCGATCATGATCATCGGGTCGCTCACCGTCTACGCCGCGGGTTCAACCGGAGGCGTCATCGCGGGCCAGCTCATCTCCGGCCTCGGCGGCGCTCTCATCCTGCCCAACAGTCTGGCCGTCCTGGGAGCCACCTTCCCCGACCCCCACCGGCGCGCAGAAGTCGTCACCAAATGGGCGGCTTCCTCCGGCATCGGACTCGCCGTCGGCCCTCTGATCGCGGGCACACTCCTGGACCACTTCCACTGGAACACGGTCTTCCTGTCGACCGCCGTCCTCGCCGTGGTCACCATGGCCGCCGCCGTCTTCGTCGCCGAATCGCGCGGCCCCGAGGGCAAGCTCGACATCCCCGGCCAGGTCCTGGCCGTCCTGGGCGTCGCCGCCCTCGTCTACGCCCTCATCGAAGGCGGACACGACGGCTACACCAGCCCGCGGATCCTCGTCGCCTGGGTCATCTCGGCCGCGGCCCTGACCGGTTTCGTCCTCGTCGAGCGCGCGGGCCGCACACCCATGCTGGACATCACCCTGTTCCGGTCGGCGTCCTTCAGCGCCGTCATGTTCGTCGCGGCCGTCTCCCTGTTCGGCTTCACCGGCCTGGCCATCCTGTCGGTGCTCTTCTACGAGCGCGTCCAGCACCTGTCCGCACTGGACGTGGGATGGCGGTTGCTGGCCTGCTTCGGCGTCTACGTCATCGTCAGCTACGCGACCGGACGCGTGATCCGCCGCACCGGCTTCAAGCTCCCGCTGACCCTGGGCTTCCTCATCGGAGCCGCCGCCACGGCCGGACTCACCACGCTGGATCCGACCACCCCTTATGCCCGGGTGTGGTGGCTGTTCGCGCTCTTCGGGGCCGCAAGCGGGATGGTGGCCGCGCCGAGCACCGCCGCCGCCCTGGTCAGCGTCTCCCATGAACACGCCGGCATGGCCTCCGGAGCCGTCAACGCCTTCCGCCAGATCGGATCCGTCACCGGTTCCTCCCTCCTCGGCGCACTCCTCGCCAGCCGCCTTCAGTCCCAACTGCCGGACCGGCTGGACGCCTACCACGTCCCCCGAGCAGCCTGGCCCGCCGTCGAGCACGCCGTCTCCACCGGCAGCAGCGGCCACCGAGCGGCATCCCCGAACGTGACGGCCGCGGTCGGCGATGCCTTCGCCTCCGGCGTCCACGCCGGCATGACCGTCATCGCCGGCGTGTTCCTGTGCGCGGCCCTCGCCTCAGCCCTTCTGATACACAACCGACCGCACCACACCACCGCCACAACGAACTGAACGCAACCCACAAGCTGATCAACTGGCTGAACCAAGGGAAGCCGCCATGCCATACCTCGCCGACCAGGTGGAAACCCAAGAAGTCGAGGGGCGACTTGCGAAGTACGCATACCGCGACTTCGGCAAGAGCTCCGTAGAACCCCCGCTCGTCCTGCTCAACCGCTACCAGGAACCATTGATCACCGGGGCCCGGCCCTTCCGGACGTGCTCGATTCCCGGGAACGGCCCCATGACTTCAGTAACGAGGAGGGGGACTCCGATCCGGTGACCGGTGGCGGGGGGGGGGGGGGGGGCGCGGGGGGGGCGGGCGCGGGGCGCCCCCCCCCCCCCCCCCCCCCCCGCCCCCGGGGGGGGGGGGGGCCCCCCCGGGGGGGGGGGGGGGCGGCCGCGCGGCGCGCCCCCCCCGCGACTCGGCTCG
>NZ_JBIVTV010000011.1:24033-237870 GCF_044756885.1 Streptomyces sp. NPDC091412
TGCCTTTATGTCTCCGCGTGGGTGTCGGCGTCGGGGGCGGGGGGGGGGGGGGGTGCGGATCCGGGCCTGTGCCGGGTGCACGCCCCCCCCCCCGCCGCCAGGCAGGCGTTTGACGTCACGGTGCACACCTGTGGAACGCCCGGGTACCGTGCGGTGCTCCGGTCACGATGAGCAGGGGCCCGTTGTGCACTCCGTCTATTGAGCAAGCAGCTTGGCCGAGGTGAACCGGTCTTCGGTCGTCACATGCTCCCGCAGGATCCGGGCGCGAGCCTGCCGCTTCCCCCACGGCAGGGCGTGTGCGGCGGCGGCGCACGCCGTGTCCGTGAGCGAACTCGCCGGCCGTGCCCTCCTGTCGGCGTCGGGTGAACCGTGACCCACTTTGGCCGCGTGAGTTCGCCGTCAGTGGGCCAGAGTTCGACCGTCTCCGAGACCTCCGCTCCGGAACGGACCGCATAACGGGCCTGCCACTCAGGCGTCTGCTGCTCGGGGCGGACGCGGACTTGCCTTCCCCGAGTTCTCGTGGGGAAAGACCCACGTTCCGAGCGCTTCCACGGGAGCGTCCAGCGTCACCTGCCGGAGCTGAACCAGCGGTGCAGGGCTTCGTGCACGCTGTCGGGCAGTGCACTGAGCTCCTCGATCGCCTCCCGGTCTCCTGGCCAGGGGGCGATCCCCGCCGCGGTCAGCGCCGCAAGCAGGTCCAGCCGCCGCAGGTCACGAGGATCGACACGGGAAGCAATGCGGGCTGCAGAAACGGGCGGGGCCAGCAGGAAGTCCTGCTCCGCGGCACGGTCCCACACTCGATCGGCTGACGCGGTGAAAGTCTGCATGATCTTGCTCCGTTCTGTGTGCGCTTCCTTTTCACGGCCCCGCCGTCCCCGCGGGCCGAGTGTCCTGCGGCTTCCTTCTCTACGGGCCTTGACCTTCTGGCGCGGCGGGCAGATCGATTCGCCGACCGACGGCAGCCGCCTCTTCGGCCCGTTGCAATGATCGGCACCAGGGACAGTCCGCTCCCGCGTAGTTCCCGCCTCGGCCGCCATGCAGGCACCAGGCGGCCACCGGCTCGGCGGGGCCGGGTACGAACTCGTCTCGCTCCACCGGGTCATTGCGCATGCCAGATCAACCCCATACAGCCAAACCCGTTGCGGGCCACCATCACCCGCAGACGAGGCCGTAACCGACAGGGCACTTCGTCCCCGAAGGGAATCAGATGTGTCTCCCCCAGCCTGTCGGTGACCGGCACGCATCGCATCCGTGCTACGGCACCCGGCGGCGCCCTCACAGCAGGGTGGCCGACCACCCGCCGGCCGTGGAGCGAGCAGCTGACCTCAACGTACGAGCCCGTGTGGCGCGCCTGGCACGCCCTCGCCCGCACCGTCCAAGCCGCCGTTACCGCACGGCGATCCCCACGTCACCGATACATCGGTACCGAGCGCGAGGAGAAGAACAGCGTCGCCATCGCCTCCAACGAGTCGTTCGGCAAAGCGCACATGATCCGGCGAACGTGTGCGAGGCGGCGCCGAAAGTCAACGAGTTCAGGCTGGAGGTTCCGCTCCGCCGACGACTGCGGCGGCGGTCAGTGCCACCAGGTTCTGGGTCCAGCAGTCTGACTGCTTGGTGGCGACATCGGCGCCGCAAGCCGCGCAGACGAGATTGGGGCCGTCCTGACCGTCGAGTCCGCAGCAGCCGTTGCGACGCCCGCGGTCGGGGTGCGGAGCCGTTCCCGGCACGTCGTCGGGATGCAGGATGAAGAGACTGGCGTCGTGGCTGATCGCATAGGTGCCCCGGGCCATCCGCGGAGGGGCGACCCGATGTCCGGGTCGCTTTTCGATGTCCCGCGAAGGCCGTGCTTTCTTGAGATCCCCAGTGAGTGGCTGTCGGCAGTTCGTGCAGGTGAAGAGGGCCATCGGGACATTGTGCCGGTCAGCGGCGCCCGACCAGGAGATTACCCCTGGGCTATGGGAGCCGACCAGCGTCGACGTGGTCGGCGAGGTAGATGATGACCCCCTTCGGAATCCATGCCGAGGGCTGCGGCGACGAGCTTGGGACTGAATCTCCGAGACGACCAAGCCGCGCGTTTCCTGGGCTCGGGTGGCTTGTGGCAACAACGGCTCCGGGCTGCGTCACCCATGCAGCGCATCGCTGGCTCCGCCGCCTACCTGAGCCTGATGCGCCGGCTCTGCGTCTTCATCGACGAACGCTCCGAAGCGAGATATCGGCAGGACACCTCGTGGCGGTCCCGTGTGACGGCGGTCATGGAGGGTGCCCACGCACCCGGACGGCCCCAACAGCCGAGAGTTGGCTGCAATCTGCCCCTCGTCCATCGCCGCTTTAGGACAGAATCTGACCGCTATGGCTCATAGCGTGGTCCTTGACCGACGGAACAGGAATACCGAAAGGCGAAGACCATGACCGTCAACAAGCTGACCACCCGCGACCTGGCCGGGGCCCCGGCCGTCACCGGTGAGCGCGCCGACTTGCTGGAGATGCTGGCCAAGCACCGGCACTTCCTGCGCTTCACCACACGTGACCTCACCGACGAACAGGCCGGGCTGCGGACCACCGCCAGCGAGCTTTGCCTGGGCGGCCTGATCAAGCACGTCACCGCGGTCGAGCGGAACTGGGTGGACTTCATCCTGAACGGCCCCTCGGCGATGGGAGACTTCACGGCCATGACCGAGGCCGACTGGGCCCGGCGGGCCGACGAGTTCCGGCTGCTGCCCGGTGAGACGCTGACTGGTGTATTGGCCGACTACGCCGAGGTGGCCCGCCGGACCGACGGCCTGGTCGCCACTCTGCCCGACCTGGAGGCCACGCGGCCGCTGCCGAAAGCCCCGTGGTTCGAGCCCGGCGCGCAGTGGTCGGCCCGCCGGGTGCTGATGCACATCATCGCCGAGACCGCTCAGCACGCCGGCCACGCCGACATCATCCGCGAGTCCCTGGACGGCGCCAAAAGCATGGGCTGACCGGCGGCGCGGTCAAGGGCTGGCGGCGGTTGCCAAAGGAGCCACAGCCGGATCGCGGCGCCGGTGACCGGTCCGTGGAAGGCATACGCTCTCTTGTCGTACCAGGTCGCTACGGCCCGGAAGTCCTTGAGTGCGTTGATGGTCCGCTCGACTTCGTTCCTGCGGGCATAGCGTGCCCGGTCGAAACCAGCGGGGCGCCCGCCTCGGCCACCGAGCCGTCGACGGTTGGCCCGCTGGTCCCGGCGCTCGGGAATCGTGTGCCGGATCTGCCGCCGCCGCAGGTACTGCCGGTTCTGGCGTGAGCTGTACCCCTTGTCGCCGCACGAGTGATCCGGACGCGTCCGCGGATGCCCGCCGGCCCGGCGCGGGACCCGGCTGGCTCGGTGAGGCCGAAGGACTCCAGGTCGCCTGCTTGACGGGAATCCAGACGATGAGCTCCAACCATCGACGCCGACGACCTGCCCACCGGGGACCCCCCTGCCAACGGAGCGACCGCGGACTCCACGCCCGCCCCGCCTCCGACACCTAACTCCCCTATGGGCATCCCGGCCTGCGGCCGACGGACCTGGACCTCGGCGGTGTCCAGGCGGAGTTCGATTCCTTCGGCATGGGCGTAGGCGAAGCCCAGGTCGAGCTTGCTGCCGTCGACGACGCACGGCAGTGCACGGGCGCCAGCGCCAAGGCGCAGGAGCGTTCCCTTGCGCGGTGGGAACAACCGATCCCGCCAGCGCTGTTGCACCAGCCGAGGGACTGGCGCCGCGCGGACGGGCAGCAGAGAGGCCAAAAGATCGTCCGGCCGACGTGATCCGGGGGCTCCCGGGCCGCGGTACGCCCGGTCACTCGATATCGGGGCGACCCCTTATACGCCTGCCGCAGACTCGGACCGCGGCCTTTTCACGCAGGAGGACTGTTTCATGAATGACCGGCCCTTGACGCTCATGGCGGTGCACGCCCACCCCGACGATGAGGCCACTGGCACGGGAGGTGTCCTCGCACGCTACGCGGCGGAGGGCATCCGCACGGTCCTCGTGACATGCACTGACGGCAGTTGCGGTGACGGACCGGGGGGTGTCAAGCCGGACGACCCCGGGCACGATCCGGCAGCCGTTGCCTTGATGCGGCGTCAAGAGCTTGAGGCGAGCTGCAACATCCTGAAGGTCAGTCATCTGGAGACACTGGACTACGCCGACTCCGGGATGATGGGCTGGCCGGCCAACGATGCCCCCGGATCCTTCTGGCAGACACCAGTGGAGGAGGGCGCTGCCCGACTCGCGGAACTCTTGCGCCGCTACCAACCCGATGTGGTCGTCACCTACGACGAGAACGGCTTCTACGGCCACCCCGACCACATCCAGGCACACCGCATCACGATGAAGGCGCTGGCGATGACCATGGCGACAGCGAAGGTGTACTGGACGACGGCGCCCCGCTCGATGATGCAGCGGTTCGGGGAGGCCATGCGCGAGTTCGGTGCGGACTGGCAGGAGCCGGATCCCGCCGAGGCCGCCGCGATGGCCGAGATCGGACTCCCCGACGAGGAGATCACCACCTGGGTGGACACCACCGCGTTCGGCGGTCAGAAGTTCGATGCGCTGGCCGCGCACGCCAGCCAGGGCGAGAACATCTTCTTCCTCAAAATGGGCCAGAAGAGGTTCACCGAATTGATGGGCGTCGAGACCTTCGTACGTGTCCAGGACACCACCGGCGCGGCCGTGCCCGAGAACGACCTCTTCGCCGGCCTGCGCTGATCCGCCCGCCTTCCCGGGGCCTGAGAAAGCTCATGGTCCGTACGGCTCGATCGAGCGTGCTCACACACCCGGAGGCTTGTTCACGTGGGTTCCGCTCCGGCGGCCCCTGATCATCAGGGTGGCCCTGCTCAGTGGCGTGGCGGTTACGAGGACGCCAGTCCCCCACCCGGGCAGGGCCATTGAGCGAGAAACGTTCGACAGGGCTGAGCGGGGATCAACCTGAGGCAGTCGCCGGCTTCGGCGTCACACCAGCGAGAGCCAGGGCGTGGGCCGGGCGTGCTGAAGGTGCCTGACCCTCGCACTCGCTCTCGCTGGGAAGTGTCAAGAATCCGGCCTCCGATGAGAGCCCGACACTAGAGCAGGTCGGCCCCCGTGCCCAGACGGCGGCGGCCTGGCGACCGCGTCACCACCTGCCCCTCACTCCCGGAGGCAGGAGAATCGGCGGCAGCCCGTTCCGCAGCCGTACGGCCTCGCTCGCGGCTGTCGCCCATAGGCGACAGCTCCGGCTCGGCGGCGGGTCGGGGACCGGTGCCCAAGGGGCGGCGGGGAGTGATCACGGCCCGAGTCTCCCAGTTCGCCGGATGGTCCAGCACGACGGACCCAGCCAAAGTGCGGCAGCATGGACGCTTGGCCGTCCGCGTTCACGGTCACGGGGGCGGTCTGCTCGCCTCCCGGCCGAAGCCGATCGGCGGAGCCTCCGGTAGGCCACCAGCACGCCCTACGCCTCCCTCCTCACCGCGGTGAGGACGAGCCAGCCCGCTGCCGCGCCGACCGCGTACCAGAGCAGGTCGGGCGCGTTGAAGGTGGAACCGAGTACGAGGCGGGCGACGGCACTGCGCCGGGAGAGCTCCGCCGGCACCTCGCTGAGCTGCAGGAACTCGATCCCCCAACTGACGGCCAACGCACTCGCGGCGGCCGTCAGGGGCGTCACCCGGGGCGCCACCAGAACGACGAGGGTCACAAGCAGGACCGTGTACAGCGCGTCTCCGCCATATTTGCCCGCGCTCCCCGCCGTCACGGCCCTGAGTCCCAGCCCCGCGGCGACGGTCATCACCGCGGCCGCGGCCGCCGCCAGGCGGATCCGTACCGCGGCGGCGGCGCCTGCGGCGCGGTCCTGGCTTCCGGGCGGTGAGGGCACGGGGTCATACTGCCGGATGTCCCGTGCTCGAAGCAGCTGCCCCCCCTCGGCCACGGCCGGCGGTGCGGTCTCCTCGCGCTCCCGCGATGGCGATCACACAGCGCCTGCTCCAGCAGCGCGACATTCGCCCGGTGATCGCCGAACGGGGTCAGTCCCACGCTTCCGCCCTGGGCATCTTCCGCTGGGTCGTCGAACGCGCCGTCTCCTGGCTCCACGGCTTCCGCCGCTTACGCATCCGCCGGGAAGGACGCGACGGCATCCACGAGGCTTTCCTCGGCCCCGCCGCCTGCCTGATCACCCACCGACACGTCCAACGCCCTTGTCGGGACCGCTTATTCGACGACGAGGTCCACCGGGATGTTGCCGCGGGTGGCGTTGGAGTACGGGCAGACCTGGTGGGCCTGCTCGACCAGCTTGCGGCCGGTGGCCTTGTCGATGCTGTCGGGCAGTTCGATGCGGAGGGTGACGGCGAGCGCGAAACCCTCGCCCTGCTTGCCGATGCCGACCTCACCGGTGACCGCGGCATCACTGACATCCACCTTCGCCTGCCGGCCGACCACCCCGAGGGCGCTTGCGAAGCAGGCGGCGTACCCCGCGGCGAACAGTTGCTCGGGGTTGGTGCCCTGCCCGTTGCCGCCCATCTCCACCGGGACGGCCAGCTGCAGGTCGAGCTTGCCGTCGGAGCTGACGGCGCGGCCGTCCCGGCCGTGAGTGGCGGTGGCGACGGCGGTGTAGAGCGTGTCCATGGGGGATCAAGACCTCTCGAAGCGAGACGAGTACCGGTTGCGCTGCACACACAAGTAGAGCACACAATTGAGTTGTGCACAATCGAATGGCCGGTGTCCGGTTATCCTGGCCGTATGACTACCGAGGTTCCGCCCAGCGCCCCACCGGACGAGGCGTGGCTGCGTCTGGACCGCCAGATCTGCTTCTCGCTGCATGCCGCCTCGCGTGCCTTCAACGGCGTCTACCGCGTGGTCCTCAAGGAGCTCGGGCTTACCTACCCGCAATATCTGGTGATGCTGGTGCTCTGGGAGCAGGGCGACACGCCCGTGAAGCGGCTCGGGGAACATCTGCGGCTGGACTCCGGCACCCTGTCCCCGCTGCTCAAGCGGCTGGAGGCGGCCGGTCTGGTGCATCGGGAGCGCAGCGCGCGTGACGAGCGGTCGGTCGAGGTGCGGCTCACCGAGGAGGGCGCGGCGCTGCGCGAGCGCGCGCTCCGGGTGCCGCACCGGATCGGCGCGGCGACCGGCTTCACCCTCGACGAGATCCGCGAGCTGCGCGCCCGCCTCGACCGGCTGACCATGGCGCTTGACGCGGCGGCCCTGGAGGAGGCTCCCGACTGCGGGTGACAGCTGCCGGACATGAGAGGGGCGCGGAGTGGGACCGGAGGCGTATGGACCGATGTGCGCGACGAGCCCCCCGTTACCGGTTGTCGTGGCTCCGCACTGGGGCCTCCGGCCTTCGGGCCCCGCATGACTTCCCTCTCCTGTTGTCGGTGATCCGGGGGAGGCACCGGATCCGGCCCTGACCTCGATGCCAGGAGTCGGTGTCAGGACCGGGGCCCGCATCCTGATCGAGGTCGGCCCACGTCGTGGATGCGGGCCCGCCGGGCACTGCGGTTCGCGTCGTCCACCGTGTACGGACAGCGTGCGGTGGAGTTCGGGCGGCTTGGGGTGGTGTGGTCCTCCACGGGCCTGGCCTGAGCCGCACGGGTGGATCCAGCGCTCGGCGGGGAAGCCGAAGAACGCCAGCAGCTCGGCCTCGTCGTCCGTGACGGCTCACGGGGTTTGAGGTCACTTCTTCGACAGCCAGGGGCTGAGGGCATCGATGAGCCGGTCGAGCGCGGGCTCGTCGCCGGAGCGGTCCGTCATGACTGTACGACCGTTGAACTGCAGCGTGTACTGGAGCATGTCGGCCGCCCCCATGTCCATGGTGAAGTCGGGAACGTCGGCCAGAGCCGGATCTCCGAGCAGCGTACGCAACTCCGTGAACTGGGCCGCGCTGGTGTGGCGGACGGCCGGCTGGCCTTTCTCGCTGGCGTAGACGGTGCCATCGCCCCGGAGGATGACCAACTGGTGGACGCCCGCGAAGCCGCCGGTGACGGTCATGGACACCAGCTTCTGATCGGGCCCGGTGACGGGGACCGGGCTCGGGCTGCCGGGAGCCGAGGGGGACGCGGAGCCAGTGGTTGAGTTGGGTAGCGGCGAGGCGGCGGAGGTGGTCACGCCACCGGTCGATGCGGCTGTCGGCGGCTCCGCAGCCCCGCCGCCCTCGAACGAGCAGCCGAGCAGGCCCAGCAGACCGGCCGTGAAGACCACCACCGCCGCCGCCGCGACCGCACCCCTACCCAGCACAGCGCCCCCCTGCCCGCCAATTCCCTCAACTGCACTGTGAATACCACGGAACCGCCCGTTCCGACTGCCTCCGATGGCGTCGGCGGCGATCTGCGGACCACCGACAGTGGAGGTGCCGGCCTTCTCCCAGGAGCAGTTCGGTCTGCTCCTGCTCGGTCACCACGTCCCCCGCCGCCAGACCGACCGCGGCCAAGCCTCGGCCTGTCCAGAACCCGGGTGGGACACCGGTCTCATCCTGCGCGGCGCGCAGCGGCTTGCCCGTCGGGCGGTGGCCGTCACTGACCATCACGCTGCGGAAGAAGTACGGTCAACCTCGCGGACCGACCTGAGCTTTGCTGAGCATCCGGCCATGGAAACCCGCCCGCGACCAGCGGAGAAGCGCGACCCAGGGGGCTTCCCGCCTGCTCCGCCACCGATCCCGACACCGCAAGCCCACCTGGCCTGGTCAGCCACCGACCTGGGAGCGTTCTCCTGGGGAACGCTCCCAGGGCTCGTCGGCGGTGGCCGGGCTCATGGGCCCCTGCTGTCCGTGGACTGTCACGAACCGCGCGGGCGGCCGGACGTCGGCCATGCGCCGCTCCGGGCCGCGCCGCCGCAGCACGAGGTACCCGCAGAACGCGGCCGGGCCGAAGAAGATCTGCGCGGGCACGATCTGCGGAAGGTGTCCGGTGAGCGCCTCGACCGTGACGGGTGTCAGCGTCGGGACGAGCGCGCCGAACACGGCGACCAGCCCAAGAGCCCAGGTCAGCCCCGCTCGTCCGTACGCCTTGTAGGCCACGGTGGTGAAGAGGGCGTACACCAGGAGGTCGCCCATGCCCACGACGGCGCCGAACTCGCCGACGCGCAGCCCCGCCGACGGTGCGAAGGCGTAGCCCTGCACCGCGTCGAACAGCTTCTGGGTGAGGGGGACGACGGTGGCGAAGAACAGGTCGTACACGGCGAGCGCCAGCGCGAACCGGGAGACGTGCCGCAGCTTCAGGCCGCCCTGCGCGTTGAGGTTGGCGGCGCCAATCGCCATCAGCATGATGACCAGGCTGTTGACCAACCAGTACGGGGTGGCATGGGTGGGATCGTCCTCGGCGCCGCGCGCGGTGAGCCAGTCGGCGACCAGCAGACCGGCGATGAGCGACCAGCGCACCGGTCCCCGCCGGACGGCCGGCCCGTAGCCGACCGCGAGACCACCGGCCAGGGTCAGCCCCAGCAGGGGAGGCAGCAGCCAGCCCGGGAGGGAGAGATACAGGAACGGCAGTACGACGACGAAGCCCATCATGATGACCATGTCGTTGCCGTTGAACACACCGACGGCCGGCCGGGGCAGGGTGACCCGGCGGAAGTAGGCGACCGAGGCGAGCGAGACGCCCAGGGCGACGGCGAGGGTCACGAGGACGAAGAACGCGCTCTGTGCGGCGGTCATGCTGCGCGCCCGGCGGAGGCGAAGCTGTTCTCGACCAGATCGCAGCGGTAGCGCCGCAGCTCACGTCCTTCTCCCGGGACGACCTCGACGGTGGCGTCGAGGCCGGCCTTGGCGAAATGACGCGCGATGTCGCTCGTCTCCGGCACCGATGAGGCGGCCACGTCCACATGCAGCCGTCCGTCCACCACGTCGGCGCGGTGACGCACGGGCCAGCATGCGCCGGGCAGCGCGTCGAGGACCTCGATGATCTCGCGCGGGGTCACCGGACCGTCCTGGGTGCGCAGCACATGGTCCGCCTTTCCGAGGATGTGCGAGGTCGCCGGCACGTTCGCCATCTCGCAGGTGCGCGGTGCGTCGGGCAACTGCCGCACCAGGTCTCGGGTGTCGTAGCGGAAGAGCGGCATGCACTCCCGGTACGGGAAGAAGGGAGTGGCGACGATCGTGCCGAGCGCTCCGGGCGCGGCCGGTGCCCCGGTGTCGAGGTCGCACACCTCCACGAGGCCGATGCCGGCGTCGATGTGAAGGTGCCGCTGTCGGCAGATGGCGCCGGCCACCGGTGTCACCTCGGTCATGCCGTAGCCGTCGCTGACGGGGGCGCCGAAGGTCTTTTCGGCGGCCTCCGCAAGGGCGGACGAGAGCACCTCGCTACCGACATTGATGCGGCGCAGCCGGAAGTCCGCGGGACCGAGTCCCCGTTCGCGGGCCAGGCGGGTCAGCTGTCCCAGATAGCTCGGGTAGGTGACCATCAGGGTCGGCGCCGATGTGCCGGTTCCCGCCATGAGGTCCAGCGTCTCGGCCGGTGGGACCAGGCCCACCATGCGGATCGCCGCCCCTGCCAGGCGGGCGACCTGCATCTCCGCGTACGCCGTGCCGGTCGCCCGGGAGCTGATGTTGAACTGGACCAGGTCGGTGGTGCGGACGGTGCCGCGCAGCACCTGGGAGAGGGCGACGAGCGCGGGCCACAGGCGTTCCTCGTAGCGGGAGTACCAGACCTCGGTGGGCCGGCCTGTCGTCCCGGTGGTCCGGGAGGCGAGGAAGGGCTCGCTGCACAGGAAGTCGCGGGCCCGCTCGACCAGGTCGGCCTTGGTGGTGACGGGCACGGCGGTGATGTTCTCGAGGGTCAGTGCGGCCGGGTCGACTCCGGCTGCCGCGAAGTGGTCGGCATAGAAGGGCGACTTGGCCTCGAGGCGTTTCGCGGTACGGCGCAGGGCCTTGTTCGTGAGGTCGGTACGCATCTGCGGGTCTGCGGCGGCGCCGCGCAGCAACTGTTCGACGTCCTCGCCGGGGGAGCCGAATTCGGCAAGTGTCGCCAGCGCGTCATCGACGAGTCTTTCGGCAGAGCGCACATTGATCGGACGGCCGAGCACCATGGCCAGCGCCATCCGGAACTGCCGTATCCCCGCGTCGAACATGGTCCTCCCCCGCCCGTCCCGACCCTCACCATGCCGGGGTGGGCGGCCGTGACCGTCCACCCCGTTCCCGCGTCAGCTGGGGCAGTTCGTGAACAGCACCGCAGCCAGGGAACCCATGACGTACTTCGTGTGCTTGAGCGTGGAAACGATCGCGGACATACGAAAACCCCCTTGTGTCGCTCAAAACCTGAGCCCTCACCGGTCAGCGAAGGCACACCGATACTCAAGTGGTGCAATATCTGCTGTCAAGGACTCGTCACACGATCAGACTTGTGCTGTCAAACATTCAATCGGCCCGTTTTTACGGCGCGTTCGCGCCACGGCGTGATCCGGAGACCCCGACCGGGCATGCCACCCCCGGCCCTTGACAGTCTCGGGGACGCAGGCCTGCTTGGCGACCTCGCCAAGCACAGCGTCACCACTCCTCGCTCATGTCCTCGCCGGTATCGAACGCGTAGACGTCCTTGTGCGCGCACACCACCAGTCGCCCGTCGGGGGCGTAGTCCAACGCGTTGATCTCGACCGGGCCGGGCAAGGTGAAGGTGTCGACGGGGCGATCGGCGACACCGGGCGGCCATCGGTCGCAGTCCGTCTCCGAGACGGTCACCCGGCCCGTGTCGTCGCCCGTTGCCACAAACAGGCGCCCGCCCAGCGTCCGCGCCGCGAGGGTGGTCACCGCAGTCGGGTGTTCCGCGACGACGGTGCCGTGACCAGCTGCGCCGTCCCAGATCCGTACAGTGCCGTCGTCACCCGCGATGACGGCCAGGGGGCGGCCGTGGGAGCGGACGCAGGCCAGCGCTCTCGCCGCCGACGGGCTGCGAAGTTCCCGGACGTCGTCGGCAGCGCTGAAGGGGCGCCACAGCCGTACGGTTCCGTCCGACTGGGCGGAGACGACGGCGAGCGGCCCGTCCTGCGGCGCGCACGCCAGTGCTGTCACCCGGGCGGTGTGTCCGGACAGGTCGCGCAGTACGGTGCCGGTGACCATGTCCCACACCCGTAGGCAGTGGGTGTGATCCGCCGTGACCGCGACGGGACGGGTCTCGTGGTGGCCGACGGCGGCAGCCGTGGCCCAGCGGGGCACATGCCGCTCCATCGTGTTACCGCTTGCCAGGTCCCACACCTCTGCCGGCCGGTTGACGGCCCGCGTCAGCACGAACGCGCGGTCGTTGACGGTGGCGGACGCGATGCCCGTGAACGTGGAGAGGTTGTCGCTGATGTGGCGCAGGGCGGGAGCCCCGGTGTCCGTCCGCCAGCTACGTATCGTGGTGTCACGGCCCGTCGTTACCACCACCGGCCGCTCACCATGCCTCAGGGAGGTGACGGCGGTGATGGCCTGGGTGTGGCCCTCGTTGGAGGCGCCGGGCGGCGGGGTCAGGTCACAGAGGTGGAGAGAGCCGTCGGCCGCGCCCACGAGGGCGGTGGTGGCGCCCCGGCCGGGGGTGTCGGTGTGCAAGGTGGTAAACGGTCCCGTCGCCGTGGGGCTGTTCGGTGCCCCGCCGCCGATCGGTCGCCGAGGCACTGATGAGGCGACCAGTCGGCGGGTTTCCAGGTCGAGCACGTGCAGCGAGGCATCTTTGCAGGCCAGGATGGCGGTGGGGCGGCCACCCAACTGCGTGCAGGAAACGGCGGTCGCGGGCGACGGCAGTACCAGGGCACCCACGTCCCGTGGCGGGGCCAGGCGGCGCAGGGACCAGATGCGCACCGCCTGCCGGTCGGCGGTGACGGCAACGGGCAGGCCGTGTACGAGGATGCAGCCGACCGCGTCCAGCGGCGGACGGCCCGGATCGGCGGCGGAGGCCACGCTCACTTCCTGTGCCGGATCCCAGACATGCAGGATGCCCTTGTGGTCACCGACGACGATCGCCTTTCGGCCCAGTCGCGAGGCAGCGGTGGCTGCCGTGGGGTTCGCGTCGACGGTTACCGTCGCCAGATTCCCGGGGCAGCCGTCCGGCAGAAGCAGCCGATGCGCGAGTGGTGTCGCGGTGGCGAGGTCCCAGGCTTGCAGGACGCCGTCCTCGGAAGCGCTCACCACGACGCGGCGGCCCCGAAGATCGAGGGTGACGAGGCTGGTTATCGCCGCCCTTTCGTCGTCGCCCGACGAACGGCCTGCACCGTTCGTGCCGCCGGTCATGAGGTCGTTGACGTACACAGCACCCGCCGCGGTGCCGGTCACCAGCAGGGCATGGCTGCCGAGTGTCGCGGCGGTCAGTGCTGTGAGGGGCTCCGGGGTGCCGGGAACGGGCAGGTCGAGCGGTCGGCCCGTCGCCAGGTACCAGGCGCGGAGCTCCTCGCCGTCGGTGGCGACGGCGACGTCCCGTCCGGCGAGCGCCGTACGGCCGACCGCGGTGATGGGCCTGCCGGAACCGTCAGCCAAGGGCTGTACGGACAGAGCTGCCTGGGAACTGCCCGCTGCCGCCCAGACCGGCCTCAAGCGGCCGGGCCGGAACCCCGCGTTCAGCCGGTCCAGCAGAACGGTGTGCCGGTGCCGGGCGGCATCACAGGCGAGGATGTGGCGGCGTTCCTCCGGACCCATTGATCTGTGCAGGTCGAGATGGTCACGGTAGACGGCCGCGGCCAAGCGTGCCGTGTCGGAACGCAGTCCGTGCAGCAGCGGGGCCAACCCCGAGGGGTGGGCGTGGACCAGGAATCCGGCATCATTGACCAGCTCTTCGAGGCGTCCGGCTGCGGCCGCCTTGGCGGGCAGACGGCGCAGGACATACGGGTCCGCCTCGGGCCACAGCCGCATGCCGTCACCGTCGCGCGGGACGGCGCCCAGCAGCCGCCGGTACCAGCGGTCCTCGGCGTCCTGGGGCGCGTCCCGGCGGAGGTCATCGGCGAGCGCCTGGTGATAGAGCCGGTAGACGCAGCGCCCGTCCTCGTCGAGGCTTTCGACCAGGTACGGGCCGACGGCGTCGCTGCGCAGCAGCTCGAGCAGGCGCTCGGTGGTTTGGCCGATCCGGTGCTGAAAGGGTGTCGCGAGTACGGCCCAGTGAGGCAGCGGCATGCCCTGGCCCTCGGCGTACGCCAGCGGCAGCAGCAAGTCCCTCACACGGACCACCTCGCGGGGCGGGAATTGCTGGGCGAGGGCCCAGCGGAAGGCCCGGCCGATTGCCGCCGCAGGACCGCCCGCGGTATCGGGTGGAGGCAACGCTACGGGCTGGGCGGCACATGGGGGCGCGGCGGTGGCCGTTGCGCGGGCAATGAGTCGCGCCACCAGATAGAGGGGATGGGCGGCGTGTGCGATCTCGGCGGCGGCGTGGACGATGAAGACGTCAGGAAGGTTCGTGTCGCTGCCGGGGCCGTGAGGGGCACGCAGCAGCCGCTCGGAGTAGGCGACGAGGTCATCGACGTCCGTCCATGCCGGATCGGCGAGGTTCATGACGTGGACGGGAAGCTCGGCACCGGTGATGGCGCCGACGATGTGCGGCCGAGTCCCGACTATCAGGCGGAGTTTGGGCGACTTGGCGGCCAGATGGGCAAGGAAGCGGGCGATGCGCCGCTCCTCGTCGTGCGCGACACCCGACTCGTCGAGCGCGTCGACGACGACGGTGGCGACGGAGTCCAGGCGGGCGAGGCGGTCCCGCAGTCCGGACTCGGTCGGCTCGGTCGCTTCCACAGCGGCGGCGAGGGCGGCGATGACCTGGGGCAGTGTCAGAGCGCGGGCGTGCACGGCGACGGTGATGACCCCAGGCCGCGGTTCTGTACCGGGCGCCACGGTGTCGGCCGGGATGCTGTCGCGTACACCAGGGTCGGACAAGGCGACCAGCCGGCCGAGGACTGCGGACTTGCCCACGCCGGGCGGGCCGGTCACGACGAAGACGCGGACCTCACGGTCACTCTCCCCACTCAGCCAGCCGGCGAGCCGTCGCAGGGCGCGGATGCGGCCGGTGAAGTAGTGGCCGATATCCCTGACCGTCTGTCGCCCGGTGCCCCGCGGAGCGAAGTGCTCGGCGAGATCCGCTTGCCGACGGCGTTGTTCGGCGAGTTCGAAAGGGGCGGCGCGGCCAAGGCGGCGGACGAAGTGGCGCTGTTCCGCGACGTCGAAATCGCGTCCGTCCGTGCGCAGTTCCGGTACGTAGTGCGGGTTCGGGAAGAACCCGGAGGTCGGATCGCCGTCCACGGTGTCGTCGCACAGCTGGGCCCAGTCGGCCCTCTGGTCGACGCCGCGCCGCCGGAACTCCGCGTTCAGCATGCCGGCGAGTTCGGGCAGGCTGATGTGACTGGCGCGGTGACCCAAGCGCGCCTCATCGGTGAGGACGTGGGCGAGCGCGGCGCTGAAGGCGCCGTCCTGTGCCTCGTCGGTGATTCGAGCAGCGCTGAGTACTCCGAAGGACTTCAGGAATCGATGGTTGGCGCCCGGTGCATGGGCGAGGGCGAGCTTGGCCTGTACGGCATGTTTCACGGCATCCACCGCGCCTTGGCCGGCATAGCAGGCGTCCAAAACGAGCAAGAGCCGACGGACGCCCTTCAGGGTGGGCAGTTCCACGAGGTGGTGGGCCGGGAGCGCACTGAGCCGGACCTCGGCGGAGTCCGGGTCGGAGTCAGCGCACATGAGGTAGTGGGCGCCGCCCTCTTCCCGACCGTGACCGCTGTAGTAGACGAGGAGGGTGTCGTGGTCCTCGAAGCCGTCGGTGAGCCAGCGCAGCAGGGGCCGCAGTACATCGTCAGGAGTCCGTGGGTCCAGCCTGCCGCTGGGGAAGGCGGGCACCGGTTCGTATCCGAGTGCGACGAGGGTGTCGAGGACGGCCGGCAGATCCTTGCCGACGCCGGGCAGTGCGGGCAGCTCGTCATGCGTATAGCGCGCAACACCGAAGGCCAGCACATAGCGTCGCGGCGTCGCCTCGCTCATCAGGACGCCACAAGCCCCTCGCCGATCGCCGCGCCGGTCTCGCGGGCGGTCAGGTGGCGCAGCACATCGTGCACCTTCCAGCCGTTGTCCACGGCGATGTCGCGGAGTGCGGCGCCGGGTTTCACGCCGGTCGGCACAGGATGGGGCTGATGGGGCCCGAACAATCCGGTCAGCTCCTTCACCGACGCGACCACGTCGTGCCGGTCCGCGAGGTTGGACCAGCGCTCCAGGCCGACCGGCCATTGCCCGCGTCCGGCGACGGGGGCAGGGCGCAGACGGTCGAAGACGAGGGTGGGCATGCCCAGCGGGGAGCCGAGGGTCACCAACGTGCGCACGGGCCAATCGGGATGAGCGCACAGGCTCTCGTACGCGACGACGGAGCCCAGCGAGTGGCCGACGAGCACAGTGGTGTCGGAGCCGATCCGGGCACCGACGGCCGCAGTTGCACGGGCCCGCACAGTGTCGTCGGTGAAGTAGCGGCGCACCTGGCGCAGCACCCCCAGCAAGAACCGCTCGGCCACTGGCCCGGGCAGGAAGGAGGAACGCAGCAGGATGTTCATCGCGCGCTGGAGGCTGCGCGGGGTGGGAGCTTTGGTCACGGCGGAGGAGGAACGGCCCTCATCCCGTGCGGCGGCGCCCGCCATGACCTCGAGCAGCGCCTGCTCATAGGGATCGGTCAGGTCGGTGACGGAACGCGGCGCCGGTGGCTCCCCCTTGCTGCCGGGCGCACGGAAGACATCTCCGTAGAACGCGACGTCGATGTCGTCCGGTGCAAGGGTGCGGCCGGTGGCATTCCCCGCAGCAGCGGCAAGCTCGACGCCATCAGCAAGCGCGGCGGCAATGGGGGCTCGCAGGGACCGCCGTCCGACGTACTCCTGCCCCACTCCGTGCACCACCACGACACGCGCCACGCCGCCGCCCCCGTCCTGCCACAGCTGTGACTCCATCATCCCCCAAGTAGCACTGCATGACACGGCAGTTGAGGTCCGCGCCGCCGGAGCGCGGCATGAACCCAAGGTCGCCCGGGGGCTCGGTGAACTACTGCCGGCGCTCGGCGTCCGGCGGTTCGGCCACGCGGAGGCACTGCTTCGGAAACCCGGTCGGTCCTGTACTGGGTGGTCGGCGTCACCGACACCGGAGCCCCCGCCACGGCACCGGTCGGATGCGATGCGCCCGATCCGCCCCCACGAGGTGGTCGGCATGATCGCTTACGTGGCGTCGGAGCAGGTCTCGGCGACCACGGGCAGGGCGCTCGGCGTCGACGGCGGCCTCGTCCCCACGATCCTCCCCTGACGGGCGCTCGGCATGGCGCCGATGCGCGTGTCGGACGGCTTGCACCCGTCGCGTCCGCGAGAGTGATCCACGGTGCCCGTCCTCT
Organism: Streptomyces sp. NPDC091412; assembly: GCF_044756885.1. NCBI lineage: Bacteria > Bacillati > Actinomycetota > Actinomycetes > Kitasatosporales > Streptomycetaceae > Streptomyces > Streptomyces sp. NPDC091412. The sequence goes on from NZ_JBIVTV010000011.1 coordinate 41,293, forward strand.
GCGCCCTGTTCGCTCCTCGGCGCGTCGAGCAACGTGCTTCCATTTGCCTTACCCCGCGTCTGCAATTATTGTTTCCACCAGTATGTTGCTTATGCATGTATCTGCACCGTACATCCGGCTCTGACGGGGTACCGCCGTCCATCCACTGCCACGGCCCCGCCGGCAGAGCCCGAGCCGCAGAGGCAGTCCGTCCACTCATGCCTCACCCCCGTGCCGGGATGCCGTCACGCCCCGGCACCAAGGCACCCATCGAAAGGCACTGTCATGTCCCTCCAGAAAATCCTTCCCGGCAAGCTCGGCTTCGGCACCGCCCCCCTGGGCAACATGTTCCGCGCAATCCCCGACGAGGACGCCCTCGCCACCGTCGAGGCGGCCTGGGACCAGGGCATCCGCTACTACGACACCGCCCCCTTCTACGGTGCCGGCCTCGCCGAGCAGCGCCTGGGCAAGGTGCTCTCCACCAAGCCCCGCGACTCCTATGTGCTGTCCACCAAGGCCGGCCGGGTCATCCTCGACGAGCCGGAGACCGATGTCCCCGAGTTCGGTGAGAAGGGCGGACTGTTCGAGCACGGCAATCCCAACAAGATGCTCCATGAGTGGACCGCCGAGGCCACCGAGCGCTCCATCGAGGGCAGCCTGAAGCGCATGGGCGTCGACCGCTTCGACATCGTCTGGGTCCACGACATCGCTCAGGACTTCCACGGGGATGTGTGGATCCAGAAGTTCGAGGAGGCCCGCACCGGCGCCTTCCGGGTGCTGTCGCGGCTGCGGGACGAGGGCGTCATCAAGGCCTGGGGCCTGGGCGTCAACCGCACCGAGCCGATCGAGATGACCCTGGCGCTGGACGAGCCGAAGCCCGACGGGTTCCTGCTCGCCGGCCGCTACACCCTCCTCGACCACGAGCACGCCCTGCAGCGGCTGCTTCCCATGGCCCAGGAGCAGAACGTCGACATGGTCGTCGGCGGACCCTACAGCTCCGGCGTCCTCGCCGGCGGCGCCCACTTCGAATACCAGCAGGCGCCGCCGGCCGTCATCGAGCGCGTCGGAAAGCTTAAGGCCCTCGCCGAGAAGCACGGCATCAGCATCAAGGCCGCCGCCCTCCAGTTCTCCCTCGCCCACCCGGTGGCCGCTGCCGTCGTCCCCGGCGCCACCCGCCCCAGCCGCATCGCCGAGGACATCGCCGCCCTGAACGAGACCGTCCCGGCCGCGTTCTGGCACGACCTGCGCGCCGCCAGCCTGGTCAGCCCGGCCGCCCCGCTGCCCAACGGCGCCTGACCGCCACCATCCCCACCTCAAGGCCCTCACGCCAGCACCAGAAACCAGGAGAAAGATCATGGCCTCGACGTCCGTCAGCCGCGTCGTCCCCGCCTCGCCCGACAAGGTCTGGAGCCTCGTCGGCGGCTTCGACGCCCTGCCCGACTGGCTCCCCTACATCGCCGAGAGCACAGCACTCGAAGGCGGCCGGGTGCGCCGGCTGAAGAACCCCGAGGGTGACGTCATCATCGAGCGTCTCGTCGACTTCAACGAGACCGAGCGCCACTACAGCTACGCCATCCTCCAGGCCCCCTTCCCCGTCAACGGTTATGTCTCCACCATCCGGGTCCACGCGGTCCCTGGCCGGGAGAACGCCGCCGAGGTCCAGTGGTCCGGCCGCTTCAACCCCGACGGCGCCACCGAGGACGAGGTCGTCGACCTGTTCACCGGGATCTACCGCGACGGCCTCGACGCCCTGCACAAGACCCTCGCGGCCTGACACCCGGGCCGGCCCGCCGAGGCGCCGGGGCGCGGCCTCACCCATGCCATGGCTCAACGACCAGGAGCCCGCCGAGCTGCTCGCCATGCTCAGCCGGCGGAACGAGGTACTGCTGGAGACCAGCGAGGAGAACCTCGCCCGACGGACCAGGGCTGTGGCGGAAGGTCCCCGCACGCCACGACGAGAAGCCGCCCCGGGGAGCCTTGGATCGCGGTCTGCCACGGATCACCGGCCGGCGCCGCGAACGCGCCGCGCGTCAGCCGTGACGCGGGCACCGTCGAACCGCTCCAATGGACGACCGCCACGCACCGGCGCCAGACAGCGTCCCGATCGGCTCAGCGGCCGCAGCCCGGCCCCCTCCGCCCCGAACTTCCCCTCACCACCCTCATTCACCTGGACATTCGTCCGCCCACGGCCCTTGGCCGGACTGCTCGCCGCTCCCTCGACGCCCATCCCCGGCGAGACGAATCCCCGCCGATTCACGCCCACCCCATTGACGCGCCCACCACCTCCCCCTACCTTCCTCCGTCGAAGCGCTTCGACGGCACGCATCGAAACGATTCGACAAGCGCTGCGTGACGACCCCTGATCCCCCTCCGACTCCCTTGGAGGCACTGGATGTTGACGGCACGAAGGTGTGTGGTGACGACAGCGGCGGTCCTCGCCGGATCCCTGCTCCTGGCCTCCTGTGGTGGCTCGGACGGCGGTTCCTCGGACGGCAAGACGCTCCGGCTGTGGCACTACGAGGGCCCGGACAGCGCGATGGGCGCCGCCTGGAACGAGGCCATCAAGGAGTTCGAGGCGAAACACCCGGGCGTGAAGGTGAAGTTCGAGGAGAAGGGCTTCGAACAGATCCAGAAGACCGCGCCCATGGTCCTCAACTCCTCGGACGCGCCCGACATCATGGAGTACAACAAGGGCAACGCGACCGCGGGTCTGCTCTCCCAGCAGGGGCTCCTCACCGATCTGACCCCCGAGGTCACCAAACGCGGCTGGGACAAGGAGCTCAGCGCGGGAGTGAAGACCACCAGCCAGTACGACACCAACGGCGTCATGGGTTCCGGCAAGTGGTACGGGATACCCAACTACGCCGAATACACCATGGTCTTCTACAACAAGGACCTCTTCAAGAAGTACAAAATCGCCGAGCCGAAGACCTTCGACGACCTCACCGCCGCCATGGACAAGTTCGTCGCCAAGGGCGTCACCCCGCTCGCCAACGCCGGCGCCGAGTACATGGCCCAGCAGTACCTGTACCAATTGGCACTGTCGAAGGCCGACCGCTCCTGGGTCGACTCCTACGAGCTCTACCGGGGCAAGACCGACTTCCACGACGCCGCCTGGACATACGGCGCGACCACCTTCGCCGACTGGGTGAAGAAGGGGTACATCAGCAAGACGTCCAGCGGCACCAAGGCCGAGGACGCGGGCGTCGCCTTCATCCAGGGCAAGAACCCGATCCTGTTCAGCGGCAGCTGGTGGTACGGCCGCTTCACGACGGAGAACAAGTTCGACTGGGGCAGCGTGCTGTGGCCCGGGTCCGGCCTCACCCTCGGCTCCGGCGGCAACCTCTGGGTCGTCCCCCAGGGCGCCAAGAACAAGGACCTCGCATACGACTTCATCGACATCACCATGTCGCAGAAGATCCAGAACCTGCTGGGCAACAAGGGCGGCGTGCCCGTGGCGGCAGACCCGTCCGCCATCACCGACCCGCGGGCCAAGACCCTCATCGCCGACTTCAACACCCTCTCCGGCCGCGACGGCCTGGCCTTCTACCCCGACTGGCCCGTCCCCGGCTTCTACGACGTCCTCGTCTCCGAGACACAGAAGCTGATCACGGGCAGCGCGACACCGGACGCCTATCTCGGTGCACTGCAGAAGGCGTACGACAAGGGTGCGCCGAAACAATGACGGTCACCGTCGAACGGGGGTCGCGGGCCGTCGGCACGCACCAGCACGCCGGCCCGCGCCGCCCCCGCCCACACCAGTCCTACGCCCTCTTCCTCGTCCCCGGTGTCCTCGCCTTCCTCGCCGTCATCGTCGTCCCTTTCCTGATGAACACCGGCGTGAGCTTCACGGAGTGGCAGGGGGTCGGCAGCCCCCGGTGGTCCGGACTCGCCAACTACCGCGAACTGATGGACGACTCGGAGTTCTGGGCGTCGTTCCGGCACAGCCTGTTCATGGTCGTGGCCATGGCCGTCCTGCCGACGATGGTCGGGCTGGTCCTCGCCGCGGCGCTGTTCGACTACGTCGGCAAGCACTTCGGCAGCAGGACGGCCACCGTCCTGCGCGCCTGCTTCTACCTCCCCCAGGTGCTTCCCATCGCGGTCGCCGGCATCGTCTGGAGCTGGATCCTCGCGCCGGACAACGGCACCCTGAACACGCTGTTGAAGGCAGTCGGCCTCGGCTCCTGGCAGCAGGACTGGCTCGGTGACCCGGACATCGCCCTGTACAGCGTCATGGGGGTGATGGTGTGGGTGCAGATCGGCTTCCCGCTCGTCGTCTTCATGGCGGGGCTCCAGCGCGTCGACCCGCAGTTGTACGAGGCGGCCGAACTGGACGGCGCCGGCTGGTGGCGCCGCTTCTGGCACGTCACGCTGCCGCAGATCAGACCCGAGATCTCCGTCGTGCTCACCTGGTGCAGCATCGCCGCGCTCAAGGTCTTCGGCGCGGTGTACGTGCTCACCAAGGGCGGTCCGGGCGGCGCGACCGACGTCCCGTCGTACTTCTCCTTCACCACGTTCTTCGAGAAGACCCAGGTCGGTTACGGCGCCGCGATCTCCACCGTGCTCACCGTGATCATCATGCTGCTCTCGCTGATCGGCCTGAAACTCCAGACCCGCGCCGAGGACGCCGAGGAAGGGGTCCGCACATGACGACGAGTGCCCTGCGCCGCTATCCCGTTCTCGTGGCCCTCTGCATCGCGGCCCTGTTCATGGTGCTGCCGTTCGTCATCGTCGCCGTCAACGCGGTCAAGTCACCGGCCGAGTACTCCCAGCACGGACCGCTGAGTCTGCCGAGGGGCCTGTACCTGGACGGGCTCAAGGACTTCTGGCAGCGCGTCGACTACGGCCAGAAGCTCGTCAACTCGGTCCTGATCAGCGGCTGTGTGGCGGTCCTGGCCGCGGCCCTGTCGATCCTCAACGCGTACGCGATCGGCATCGGCCGCGTCAAGGGCCGCACCTGGGTTCTGGCCTTCTTCGTCCTCGCCAACATGCTGCCGCAGGAGGCGCTGGTCTACCCGCTGTACTACCTGAGCAAGCAGGCCGGCCTCTACGACACCCGGCTGAGCGTGATCATCGTCTTCACGGTGATCCAGGCCGCCTTCGGCACCTATCTGCTCTCCTCCGTCCTCGGCCGGTTCCCGCGCGAGATCATCGAGGCCGCCCTGATCGACGGGGCGAACAAGTGGCAGGTGCTGTGGCGGATCGTGGTCCCCGTCAGCCGCCCCACCATCGGCGTGCTGCTCGTCTTCTTCTTCATCTGGACGTGGAACGAGTTCCTGCTCCCCCTGGTCATGCTGATCTCCAACGACAACCAGACGGTGTCGGTGGCGCTCGGCGTCCTCCAGGGTCAGCGCCTGATGGACGCCACGATGACCAACGCGGCGGCCCTGCTGGGCGTCCTGCCCGCCCTCGTCTTCTTCCTCGTCTTCCAGCGGACTCTCACCCGCGGCATCGCCGTGGGTGCCGTCAAGTAGGGAGTACACGTTTGAAGTTCACCGACGGCTACTGGCTGCTGCGCGAAGGCGTCACCGCGGCCCACCCGGTCGAGGTCCTGGACGTGACCGCCTCCCCGGGAGCCCTGGAGATCCACGCGCCGACCCAGCCGATCCGCCACCGCGGCGACCTGCTGAAAGGACCGGTCGTGACGATCAGCGCGCACGCGCCGATGCCGAACGTCATCGGCCTCACCATCACCCACTTCCAGGGCGAGCAGCCCCGGGTGCCGCGGTTCGAGGTGCGGCGGGACGACCTTCCGGGGCCCGAGGGACGTCCCCCGGAAGGCGGCACGGCGCAGGTCGAGTACGACGACGAGTACGCCACCCTCACCTCCGGAACCCTGTCGGTGCGCGTCGCCCGCACCGGCCCCTGGCACGTCGACTTCCTCGCCCACGGCCGTGTCCTCACCAGCAGCGGCCCCAAGGGCATGGGCATCATGCGCGACGCCGACGGCGCCCACTACCTGCGCGAGCAGTTGGGCCTGGGGATCGGCACCTCGGTGTACGGGCTCGGCGAACGCTTCGGGCCGCTCGTCAAGAACGGCCAGGTCGTCGACATGTGGAACGCCGACGGCGGCACGGCGACCGAACAGGCCTACAAGAACGCCCCGTTCTACCTGACGAACGCGGGATACGGCGTCTTCGTCGACCATCCGGGCAAGGTGTCCTTCGAAGTCGGCTCGGAGGCGGTGTCCCGGGTCCAGTTCAGCGTGGAGAGCCAGCAGCTGACGTACTACGTCATCCACGGGCCCACCCCGAAGGACATCCTGCGCACCTACACGGCCCTCACCGGCCGCCCAGCGCTCCCGCCCACCTGGTCCTTCGGCCTGTGGCTGTCCACCTCCTTCACCACCTCGTACGACGAGGCCACCGTCACCTCCTTCATCGACGGCATGAGGGAACGCGAACTGCCGGTGTCCGTCTTCCACTTCGACTGCTTCTGGATGCGCGAGTTCAACTGGTGCGACTTCCAGTGGGATCCGCGGGTGTTCCCCGACCCGGAGGGCATGCTGGCCCGGCTCAAGGCCAAGGGCCTCCACATCTGCGTCTGGATCAACCCGTACATCGCGCAGCGCTCGCCCCTCTTCGCCGAGGGAAAGGCCCTGGGCCATCTGCTCAGGAAGCGCGACGGCAGCGTGTGGCAGTGGGACCTGTGGCAGCCGGGCATGGCGCTCGTCGACTTCACCAGCCCGGCCGCCCGCGACTGGTACGCGTCCAAACTGGAGGCGCTGCTCGCACAGGGCGTCGACTGCTTCAAGACCGACTTCGGCGAACGGATCCCGGTCGACGTGGCCTACGCGGACGGCTCGGACCCGGAACGGATGCACAACTACTACACGTACCTGTACAACCGCACCGTATTCGAAGTGCTGCGCAAGCACCGGGGCGAGGACGAAGCCGTCGTCTTCGCACGCTCGGCGACCGCCGGAAGCCAGCGCTTCCCCGTGCACTGGGGCGGCGACTGCGAGGCCACCTACGAGTCGATGGCCGAGTCGCTGCGCGGCGGGCTCAGCCTCGGCCTGTCGGGGTTCGGGTTCTGGAGCCACGACATCGGCGGCTTCGAGGGCACCCCGACCCCGGCCCTGTTCAAACGGTGGATCGCCTTCGGGTTGCTGTCCTCGCACAGCCGGCTGCACGGCTCCTCGTCGTACCGCGTGCCCTGGCTGTTCGACGAGGAGGCCGTGGACGTCCTCAGGCTGTTCACCCGGCTGAAGATGCGCCTCATGCCGTACCTGTACGAGGCCGCCCGCACCGCCCGCGCGGAGGGGGTGCCGATGATGCGGGCGATGGTGCTGGAGTTCCCGGACGACCCCGGGTGCGCGCATCTGGAGCGGCAGTACATGCTCGGGCCCGATCTGCTCGTCGCTCCGGCCTTCAACGACGAGGGGGACGTCTCGTACTACGTGCCCGAGGGCACCTGGACCCACTTCCTCAGCGGGCACACCGTGACCGGCCCGCGCTGGGTGCGCGAGCGGCACGGATTCTCCAGCGTTCCGCTGCTGGTCAGGCCGGGTACGGTGATCCCGGTCGGCGCGGTGGACGCCCGCCCCGACTATCCGTACGCCGACGGGGTCACCCTGCGCACCTACGGGCTGGAGCGCGGGGCGCGGGTGAGCGTGCCCGTGGGGGACGTGACCTTCACCGTCGTCCGGGAGGGCGACACGCTGCGGGCCTCCAGCAGCGACCCGTCCGCACCCTGGGCGCTGGCCTGCGGGGAGCGGATCGCGCGGGCGCCCGCGGGCACCGGATTCCTCTCGCTGGAGCTGAAGTCGGCCTGATGGTTCCTCCCCCACTGGAGCTGGACTGACCATGGTGAAGATCACGGACGTGGCACGGCACGCGGGGGTCTCCCCGAGCACCGTCTCGTACGCCCTCAGCGGCAAGCGCCCCATCTCCGAGGAGACCCGGCAGCGCGTCGAGGCGTCCATCCGCGAGTTGGGCTACCGCCCGCACGCCGGGGCCCGCGCTCTGGCCAGCAGCAGGTCGAACGTCCTGGCGCTGGTGGTCCCGCTGCGCTCCGGTATCCACGTCCCGGTGGTCATGCAGTTCGCGGTGTCGGTGGTGACCACCGCGCGCAGGCACGACCACGACGTGCTGCTGCTCACCCAGGAGGAGGGCGACGAGGGACTGCGCAGGGTCGCGGACACGGCTCTCGTGGACGCGCTGATCGTCATGGACCTACAGCTGCGCGACGCGCGGCTGCCGTTGCTGCGGTCGCTCGACCGGCCCTCCGTCATGATCGGGTTCCCCCTGGAGCCCGGGGGACTCACCTGCGTCGACCTGGACTTCAGGGCGGCGGGCGAGCTGTGCGTGGAGCGGCTGGCGGGGCTGGGGCACCGGGTCGTCGCACTGGTCGGATCGCCGCCCGAGGTGTACGTGCGGGAGACGGCGTTCGCCCAGCGGGTGGTACAGGGGTTCACGGCCGCCGCCGACCGCAACGGGCTCTCGTCCTCCGTCCACCCGTGCGAGGCCACGCCCGCCGCCGCCCGCCACATCGCCGAGCAGCTGCTGCGCGAGCAGCCCGCGCTGACCGGGGTGGTCGTGCACAACGAGGCGGTCCTGGAGCCACTGATCGACGCCTTCGAGCAGCTCGGACTGCGCGTCCCCGGCGACCTGTCCGTCACCGCGATCTGCCCCGACGAACTCGCCGCATCCCTCCGCGTCCCCGTCACCTCGGTCGCCCTGCCGTCCGCCGAGCTGGGCGCACGGGCCGTGGAGCTGCTGATGAAGAAGCTGGACGGCACGGCCGTACCCGAGGCGACGCTCCTGCCGCCCCGGTTGACGGAACGCGCGAGCACGGTGCCGCGCGATGTCCCCTGAAGTTCCTCACCCGCAAGGCACTGGCCGAAGGAGCCGTGACATGAAAGGCACGAGAGGAAGACGCAGAACCACCCTCGCCGTGGCGCTCGCCCTGATCGCGGGCCTCTGCGCCACCGTTCCCGCACACGCCGACGACCCCGTGTACCCCTTCCGCGACCCGCGCCTGCCCGTCGACCGGCGCGTCGACGACCTGCTCTCCCGACTGACGCCCGACGAGAAGATCTCCCTCCTCCACCAGTACGAGCCCGCGATCCCCCGCCTTGGCATGAAGGAGTTCCGCACCGGCACCGAGGCCCTGCACGGCGTGGCCTGGCTCGGCGAGACGACCGTATTCCCGCAGGCGATCGGGCTCGCCTCCACCTGGGACCCGGAGCTGGTCCGGCAGGTCGGCTCGGCGGTCGGCGACGAGGCGCGCGGCTTCCAGCGGGAACGCCCGGCCGGCTGGGGCCTCAACCTGTGGGCGCCCGTGGTGAACCTGCTGCGCGATCCGCGCTGGGGTCGCAACGAGGAGGGCTACTCCGAGGACCCCCACCTCACCGGCTCGATCTCCACCGCGTACGGCAGCGGTCTGACCGGCGGCGACCCGGACCACCTCAAGACGGCTCCCACGCTCAAGCACTTCCTCGCCAACAACAACGAGTACCAGCGCGACACCACATCCTCCGAACTGCGCCCGCGCGTGCTGAAGGAGTACGACGAGCAGGCCTTCAAGCCCGCGATCGAGGCGGACGCGGCAACCGGGGTGATGTCCTCCTACAACCTCGTCAACGGCCGCCCCGACACGGTGGACCCGGCCCTGAACGACACCGTGCGCACCTGGACCTCCCGGGATCTGGTGAACGTGACGGACGCCTTCGCGCCCGGGAACCTGACGGGCAGCCAGAAGTACTACGGCACGCAGGCGGAGGCGGACGCGGCGGCACTGAAGGCCGGCATCGACAGCTTCACCGACAACGACACCGATCCCGGCCCGACCACGACGGCCGTCAAGTCGGCGCTGTCCAGCGGTCTGCTGAAGTCCTCGGACATCGACACCGCCGTCCGTCACATCCTGAGCATCCGCGTCCGGCTCGGCGAGTTCGATCCGGGCGGCGGCAGGTACGGATCGATCGACGCGTCCGTCATCGACAGCCCCGCGCACCGGAAGCTGGCACGCACGGCGGCGACCGAGGCGGCGGTACTCCTGAAGAACGACAGTGCGCTGCCGCTGAAGAGATCCTCCAGTGCCGCCGTGGTCGGGCCGCTCGCCGACACCCTCTACACCGACTGGTACTCCGGCACCCTCCCTTACGCGGTCACCCCGAAGGACGGCATCGCGGCCAAGCTCGGCACGCCGGTGGCGAGCAGCGAGGGCGTGGACCGGATCACGCTGAAGGACACGGCGACCGGGAAGTACGTGACGGCGGGGACGGGCGAGGCGGGCGCGGCCCTGAAGGAGACCGCGGACGCCGGTGCGCGTACGCAGTTCGACGTGTTCGACTGGGGTTCGGGCGTCATCACCCTGCGCTCGGCGGCCAACGGCAGGTACGTCGGCTACAACTGGTCGGATTTCGTCAACGACCAGATACAGCCCAACGGCTGGTTCGTGCAGCAGCAGTTCGCGCTGGAGCGGCAGGCCGACGGGACGTACCTGCTGCGGTACGCCGGGTACGAAACCGGCGAGTCCTGGTGGTCGGGCCCGGTCTACCTCGGCCCGGCCGGCGCGGACGGCACGCTCGGCCTCGTAGCGAAGGACCGGGCCGCGCACTACGCGAAGGACGTGGTCCGCAGCGGCGTCGACGAGGCGGTCGCCGCGGTCAAGGGCAAGGACACGGCCGTGGTGGTGGTCGGCTCGATGCCCGCGATCAACGGTCGCGAGGCACACGACCGCACCGACATGGGCCTGGCCCCTTCCCAGGAAGCCCTGGTCAAAGCAGTCCACCGGGCCAACCCCCGGGCCGTGGTGGTCGTCGAGAACAGCTACCCCACCACCCTCGGGGCCCTGCAGAAGGAGGTCCCGGCCCTGCTGTGGACCACGCACGCGGGCCAGGAGACGGGCAACGCCCTCGCCGACCTCCTGTACGGCGACGCGAATCCGGCGGGCCGCCTCACCCAGACCTGGTACCGGTCCACGTCCGACCTCCCCTCCATCCTCGACTACGACATCATCAAGTCCGACCGCACCTACCAGTACTTCAAGGGTCAGCCGCTGTACCCCTTCGGCTACGGCCTGTCGTACACGACGTTCCGCTACGGCGGTCTGAAGAGGGTCTCGGACGGCTACGAGGTGGCGGTGACGAACACGGGCCGGCGGGCCGGCGATGAGGTGGTCCAGATGTACGTCCACCAGCGGACATCCCGCGACAAGCAGCCGCTGAGGCAGCTGAAGGCGTACACGCGGGTGTCCCTGAAGCCGGGCGAGACGAAGACGGTACGGCTGAAGCTGGGGACGTCGGATCTCGCACACTGGGACGTCACGCGCTCGAAGTGGGTGGTGGAGACGGGGACGTACGACGTGATGGCCGGCGCGTCGTCGGCGGACATCCGGGCGCGTACGTCACTGAAGGTCCAGGGTGAGACGATCCCGCCCCGGGACCTCGGAAAGTCGACACGGGCCGAGAACTTCGACGACTACCGCGCGATCAGCCTGGTGGACGAGTCGAAGGAGAGGGGAACGGCGGTTGCCGCGACGGCCGACGGGGCGTGGCTGAAGTTCGCGGACACCGAACTGGGCTCTGGAGCTGCGCGGTTGACCGCCCAGCTGGCTGGGGCGTCCGGCACGCTGGAGGTGCGCCTCGGCTCCCCCAACGGCAGGCTCGTCGGTACGGCACGCTTCGACGGCACGTCGTCCCCGTACGCGTACGGGGCGGTGACGGCCCCGCTGACGGCCGGCTCGAAGGGCCGTACGGACGTCTACCTGGTGCTGAGCAAGGGACTGCGTCTGTCGGCGTTCAGCCTGCACTGAGTCCGCACGTGGCGAGGACTGCGGGAGGGGTCGTCCACGGTGGCCGCCGCCGGCCGAGCGGTCGAGCGGCGGTGGATCGTGGACGGCCCTGATGCCGGTCCGCGACCGCGCCGTGGGCGCCTCCAGAACTATGGGCGCACCCGGCCGGCCCGGGACTCCAGGTAGCGTCGCTCGGCGATGCTGGCGGTGGCCTTCGCGGCGCGCCGATAGTGCTCGTACGCCCCCGCCGCCTCGCCGGTCTTCTCCAGCAGATGCGCCCGTACGGACAGCAGCCGGTGATGCCCGGCCATGCGGTCGTCGCCGTCCACAGTGGACAGCAGGGCGAGCCCGGCCTGAGGGCCCTCGGTCTCGGCGAGCGCGATGGCGCGGTTGAGGGTGACCATCGGATTGGGCGCGATCCGTTCGAGGATCAGGTAAAGGGCGTGCACCTGTGGCCAGTTGGTCTCCTCGGCCGTGGCCGCGTCAGCGTGTGTGGCGGCGATGGCGGCCTGCAGCTGGTAAGGCCCCAGAGCCGGGCCGGCCAGCGCCGCCTTGACCAGCTCGATGCCCTCCTCGATCAGAGCGCGGTCCCACTTGGTGCGGTCCTGCTCGTCCAGCGGCACCAGGTCGCCGGACGCTGTCGTACGTGCCGTGCGGCGGGCGTGGGTCAGCAGCATCAGCGCCAGGAGCCCGGTCACCTCTCCGTCCTCGGGCAGCCGCGCGTGCACCGTCCTGGTCAGCCGGATCGCCTCGTGCGCGAGGTCGGCGCGGTGCAGCCGGCTGCCCGAGGAGGCGGTGTAGCCCTCGTTGAAGATCAGGTAGAGCACGTGCAGGACGACCCGTAGCCGGCCCTCGAGCTCCGCGCCGCCCGGCAGGGTGAAGGTGCTGCCGGCGGCCTTGATGCGCTGCTTGGCCCGGCTGATCCTGGCCGCCATCGTGGCCTCCGGCACCAGGAACGCGCGGGCGATCTCAGCGGTGGTCAGGCCGCCGACCGCCCGCAGTGTCAGAGCGGTCTGGGAGGCCGCGGTCAGCGTCGGATGGCAGCACAGGAACAGCAGGACGAGGGTGTCGTCGGTGTCCGGCACCTCGGCGGGCGCGGCCTCCGTGGCGGTCGCGGCCTCCCGTTCGCGGCGGGCGTGGTCACTGCGCATCTGGTCGATGAGCCGGCGGGAGGCGACCGTCGCCAGCCAGCCGCGTGGGTTGTTCGGTACTCCCTCGGCCGGCCACTGCACGGTGGCGGCGAGGACGGCTTCCTGCACAGCGTCCTCGCACCCTTCGAACCGGCCGTGCCGTCGTACCAGCGCGCCGAGGACCTGCGGCGTGAGCTCACGCAGCAGGTCCTCGATGTCCGGTGCCGTCATGCCTCCAATTGTCCGTCAGCGAACATCACCTGCCGCACCTCGACGCCCAGCCCTTCGATCGCGGCGTCCGGGATCCGCGCGGCCAGCTCGACCGCTCGTTCCTTGTTCTCGCAGTCGATCAGGTAGAAGCCGCCCAGGAACTCCTTGGACTCCAGGAAGGGCCCGTCGGTCACCACGGGCTGGCCGTTGCCCACGGACACCACGGCGGCCTGTGACGGATCGACCAGCGCCAGCGTGTTGATCAGCTCGCCGGACTCCTTCAGCGCCTCGATGAGCTTGCTGTGACCGTCGCCGATCGCCGCCTTCTCCTCGTCGGTCAGCGCGTCCAGCACGGCCGGGTTGATGTGCAGGCTGATCAGGAACTTCATGGCGTACTCCTCGTGGTTCGCGAGCCCCGGCAGGGGCCTCTTCGCCTGGTGGTCGGAGCCGCCGCTGCCGTCTTGACGTCGTCCGCCGGAAGATCTCGCACGAGTCCGGTGTCAAGAACCTCTCCACCACTCCGACCGACGGGCGAAATGTCAAGAGAACAGAGAGGTTCGGATGCGCGTCAACCGGACGTGGCTGGGGCTGATTCTCCTCATGCTGCCGACCTTCCTCGTCGCGCTGGACACGACGGCGCTGCTCCTCGCGCTCCCGCGACTGAGCGCCGACCTGGGGGCGGACAACGTCGAGCAGCTGTGGATCCTGGCCTCGGTCGGTCGGCACAGAGGCGCCGGGACCGCGTCCCGCCGGTACCTTCCCGGCGCCGCCGAGGAAGTCCTCGACGGTCGTCGGCACGCTGGGGGACGGAGTTCGCCGTCGTGGGCCTGATGCAGAGTCTCGCCCCCGACCTTCTCGTCCAGCGCCCTGGCTGGTCGAGCGCGCCTCGTCCTGGCTGATGGGCTGCCGCCGCCTGCACCGCCGCTACGAGCGCAAGGCCGGACACTTCCTCGCCTTCATCGACATGACCGACACCCTCATCCGCCATCACAGAGGCATCGACTGAGACACCGATGTGAGCCAGGAGGTCAGCAGCCCGTTGATCTCCTCGGGGCGCTCCTGCTGGAGCCAGTGGCCGCAGCCGTCCAGGAGGTGAGAGGAGACCAGGCCGGGAAGCGTGGCCGGGTAGGCGTCGATCGCATCCGCCATCCAGGTCGTGGAGGCGTCCAGGGTGCCGCCGATGAACAGGGACGGCTGGGCGAGGGGGGAGCCATGGAATTCGGTGAGGTCCTCCCAGTCGCGGTCCATGTTCCGGTAGCGGTTGAGTGCTCCGGTCATGCCGGTGCGCTCGAACTCCCCAGCGCAGTGGTCGAGATCGGCTTCGGTGAGCCAGGAGGGCAGCCGGTCCTTGGGGAACCGGTCACGCAGGGTTCCGCCGCTGCCGACGAAGTGCGGATCGGGCTCCCCTTGCGCCGGCATGGTGTCGGCGGACAGGGCCGCGTAGAAGCCCGCAAGCCAGCCCCGCACGTCGGGCTCGATCTCGGCTTCGGCCCGGCCCGGCTGCTGGAAGTAGGAGACGTAGAACTCCTGGTCCCCGCCCATCTGCGCGAAGATGTCGCTGGGGCGGGGGCCGCCGGGCGGGGCGTAGGGAACGCTCAGCAGACCCACCGCGCGGAAGACCTCGGGGTGGAGCAGGGCGGAGGTGGCCGCGATGTTCGAACCCCAGTCGTGCCCGATGATCACCGCGGTCTCCTCGCCCAGGGCGTGCACGAGAGCGAGGTTGTCCTCCACGAGGGCGCGCATCCGATACTCGTGCGTCGCGGCCGGCTTGGAGGAGCGACCGTAGCCGCGCACGTCGAGTGCGGCCGCCCGGTATCCCGCCGCCGCGAGAGCCGGGAGCTGGTGGCGCCAGGAGTACCAGGACTCGGGGAAGCCGTGGACGAGCAGGACCAGCGGCCCGGTGCCCTGCTCGACCAGGTGCAGCCGTCCGGCGGGTGCGTCGATGAGGCGGTGGCGCAGGTCTGCGGACGGCACGGGCTGGTGCATGGCTTCTCCTCGGATTCAGGTGGCCGCGGCTACCCATCGATCATGCGGTGCGGTGGCCCGGGGACGCGACCTTCCTTGACACTTTGGCAAACTTGCAGGACAGGGGCGGTGCACGGACCGGTTGGAGAAAGAATGGGCGAGATGACGGACGACGACGTCGCTGAGGTCCTGGCCGCCATGGGGCCGCGGCTGCGGGCCGTGCGCGAGCGGCACGGAGCCACGCTCACCGACGTGAGCCGCACGACCGGCATCGCCCTCAGCACGCTGTCGCGGATCGAGAACGGCCGGCGCAAGCCGAACCTGGAACTCCTGCTGCACCTGGCGAAGGCGTACGGCGTCTCCCTGGACGAGCTGACCGGCACCGCGCCCGCCACGGTCGAGAAACCGCACACCCCTCCCCCGCAGCGTCCGGTGGACGACAAGGCGGTGCTGCCGCTGACCCGGTACGTCGGGGGCCTGCACGCCCACAAGCACGTCCTGCCCGCCAACGTCGACCAGCCGCCACGGCCGCGCCAGGCGTCGCACGAAGGGTACGAATGGCTGTGTGTGCTGTCCGGACGGCTGTGGCTGGCACTCGGAGAACACGACCTCGTCCTCACCTCCGGGGAAGTCGCCGAGTTCGACACCCGCACCCCTCACGGAGTCGCCAACGCCGGACTCGACGGACCAGTCGAATACCTGATCATGTTCGGGCCACAGGGCGAACGCCTACGACCCCGCGTCCAGCCAACGTCCAACTGAGACATCCTCAAGTTCGAAGTCCCCGTTCACCCGCGAGGAGCTGATGGCCGCCCGGGCCGGTATGCCGCGATGGTCAACGCCCAAGCCGTGGCTGCTCCTCGCCCAGCCGATCTCGTTCGATCCCCGGTCCATCGGTCCGAGCCGTTGCCGTCACGTGATCGACGTCTACGCCTTGCAGGCGAGGAGCTGGACCTCTTGGAACTGCCGCTGGTCGGTGGGCTTCGGCTCGATCACCGTGCGGGCTGTCTCAGTCAACCCGTGGTCGCGCAGGAGCGCGGCGAGACGGTCGGGGAACCAGCGGTAGGCCGTTGCCACCGCATGGTCGTAGGCCTGCGTCTCGTGGTGGAGGCCGTCAGTGGCGGGGAAGTCGATCAACAGGTGCCCGCCGGGTGCCAGGACCCGGGCGATCTCGGCCAGGACGGCGGGCACGTCCTGCGGCGGGGTGTGGATGACGGACCACCGCGAGAGCACCCCGCCCAGCGTGCCGTCCTCGATGTCCAGTGCGGCCATCGAGCCGACCTCGAACCGAAGTCCGGGGTGCGCCTCGCGAGCGAGCTCGACCATCACGGGGGAGGCGTCAACACCAAAGGCATCCAGGCCCAACCCGTGCAAGTGAGCTGTGACGTACCCCGGTCCACAGCCGAGGTCTGCGACCTCACCGTCGCCGTTTGCCCGTACCAGCTCGGCGAAAGCGCTCAGGAGGGCGCGCTCCAGGGGACGGTCCCGCAGGGAGTCGTGGAACAGCTGCGCGTAGGTGGGTGCGATGGCGTCGTAGGCCTCACGGGTGGCATGCAAGGTCGGGAGTTCGGTCACCCGGAGACCGTAGCGGGTGACCGATGCATGCGCTTCAAGAACGTCTGGAGGGGGCTTCGTTGCGGGCGGGACATGCGGACGGCAGTCCGGCACGGCCGGGGCCGGGGCAGGTGCATGTTCCCGCGCGGCCAGGCGGCCTCACAGGTGGAGGGGCAGGTGGCGGGGTCCGCGGAGCATGGCGTTCTGTCGGTAGGGGGGCGGGTCCTGGACCAGGCGTGCCGCGCCGAGGTGAGGGAGCAGTGCGCCGAGGGCGGCTTGGGCCTCGATGCGGGCCAGTGGTGCGCCGTAGCACAGGTGGATGCCGCTGCCGAAGCCGAGATGCTGGTTGTCCGGACGGGTGGGGTCGAACCGGTCGGGGTCGTGGAACCGCAAGGGGTCACGGTTGCCCGAGGCCAGCACCAGAATGACGGATGCGCCTCGGGGGATCTTGGTGCCGGCGACGTCGATGTCGTCGCGCGGAATGCGCTCGCGCATGTGGACCGGGGGTTCGTAGCGCAGGAGTTCCTCGACCGCTCGCGGCAGCAGGTCGGGTTCGCGGCGCAGGTGGTCCAGGTGCTCCGGGTGGCGCAGTAGGGTGAGCACCCCGTTGGTGATCAGGTTGACCGTGGTCTCGTGTCCCGCGATGAGCAGCAGGACGGCGGTTTCCGCGAGTTCCTCCCGCGTGAGCCGCAGGGCCGGGTCCGGCTCGTTGGCGAAGGCGGTGAGCAAGTCGTCGCCCGGGCGGCCGAGGCGCTGTTCGGCGAGGTTCACCAGGTACAGGCCCATCTCGGTCCGCGCCTGGTCGCCGGCCTTGTCCGTCTCGGCGGAGTCGCCCTCGGGCCTGACGTCGGCGGATGCGACGATCGTGTCGGACCAGGCCCGGAACAGTGGCTCGTCCTCGCGTGGCACGCCGAGCAGGCGGCAGATCACCGTGACGGGCAGCGGGTAGGCGAAATCGTCGACGACGTCGATCTGCCGGCCCGCCTCGAAGGATCCCAGCAGTTCCTTGGTGACCCGGTCGATCTCGCCGCGCATGGCGTCGACCCGGCCCGGGCTGTGCGGCGGTCCGAACGGCCGCATGGCCAGGGTGCGCAGCCTGTGGTGCTCCGGGTCGTCGAGCCTCAGGAACGGCGGCTTGTGGGTCACCGCGCCACGGGTACGGGGATCGGCACTCATCCGCGGGTCGTGGAGCAGGGCGGCGATCCCGTGGTAGGTGCCGACCAGGTAGCTGCCGTCTGCCTGCCGCACCACGGGTCCGGCCTCGCGGAGTTCCGCGTACAGGGGGTAGGGGTTGGGGCGGTTGGCATAGTCGGTGATCCGTGTCAGCAGGGTCTCGGGGTCCATGGCGGCTCCTCGCGGTGGGCGTGATGTGGGTCAGCCGGTGGGCGGCACCACGGTCAGCCGGCGGTCGGGGAGGTATCCGGTGAGTGCCACAGTGGGGCCGTGGGAGAGCCCCTTCGGATCCGGCACGTCGGATGGAATCGGGACGTCGGCCGCGATCGCACGGTCCTGTGCACCGGGTGGGGGCGGGAACGGAGCCGCCGTCTCGATCAGGTGCCGGTAGTAGTCGAGCGACTTGGCCATGTCGACGGTGACCGCGGCGGTCACCCGGCCCTGGAAGCCGTAGACCATCGCCAAACGGCGCGCCTCCAGAGAGCCCTGGGCGATGACCACGTAGTCGGAGAACGTGGGCACGCCCACGGACTTGATGTTGAGGCCGAACTGGGTCGACCAGAACGTGGGGATGGCCAGGTGCGGGCGTCGCAGGGGTCCCGGATTGATCATGTTGTGGGCCGCTACTTCGGCCTGCTCGACCGCGTTTCCCCAGTGCTCCAGGGAGAGCATCTGGTAGCCGAACAGCGGGTGGGGGAAGCGGGAGACGTCGCCGGCCACGAAGATGTCGTCGGTGACGATTCCGTACATGTTGAACGCGCGGCATCCGGCGTCGCAGGCGATTCCGCGCGGGCCCGCCGCCAGTCCGGTGTCCGCAAGCCATTCGACGTTGCGGATCGCCCCCAATGCCGCGACGCACACGTCGGCGTCGACGCGGCTGCCGTCGGACAGGTCCGCGCCGGTGAAAGTGCCGTTCCCGCGCAGGGCGGTGACCGTCACCCCGGTGCGCAGGTCCACGCCATGGTTGCGCTGCATGACGGCCGCGAGCTTCGACAGGGTGCCGCCGAGGGCGCCCACCAGAGGTGCGGGCCCGCGTTCGGTGACCGTGACGTCCAGCCCCATTTCCCGGCAGGCCGAGGCGATCTCCGAGCCGGTGAAGCCGCCGCCGATCACCAGCACCCGCCGTGGCCCGGCGGCCAGCCGCTCGGCCAGCCCCGCGGCGTCCTCACGCGTGCGCAGGGTGAACACCCCGTCCAGGGCGGCCTCCTCCGGGTTGGGCCAGGGCCGCGCGCGTGTCCCGGTGGCGATCAGCAGCCGGTCGTACGGCAGCGACTCGCCGTCCTCGAGCACCACTCGTTTCGCGAGAGGGTCCAGGCCGGTGGCGCGTACTCCCAGCCGCCAGTCGGCATCCGGATCCCGGCGCATCGGCAGCTCGGTGGTGTCCGCCGTCGCCTTGCCGAGCAGCACCTGCTTGGACAGCGGCGGCCGGTCGTACGGAGCGTGGGGCTCGTCCCCGACCACGGTCAGTGAGCCGGTGAAGCCCCCCTCACGCAGCGCCTCCGCGGCCCGCAGCCCGGCCAGCGACGCGCCCACGATGACGATACGGCCGTCCATGAGATCATCGGGCACCGCCGCCCACCTCCTCACCGACGAGGATGGCCTGGACCGGGCACGCCGCCGCGGCCTGACGCACGCGCTCCACCTGATCGTCGGGCACGGCCGTGGTGTACAGCAGTCCCTCCTCCCCGTGCAGCTCGAACATCTTCGGTGCGAGGAACACGCACTGTGCGTAGCCCTGGCAGCGTGTGAGGTCGACAACGGTTCGCATCCTCACCACTTCCTCCGTTGTTTCACCCCCGCCTTTCCAGGATGGAGTGAGAGCGGGAGGCTCGCACGGCCACGCCGGGGACGGCGGGCCGGCACCGTGGGAGGGTGCCGGGTCAGCCCAGGGTTCGGTCGAGGTCAAAGGCCGCGCTGATGAAGATCAGACCTGGCACGGGTCGTACCCGCGCGGTGCGGTCAGACTCACGCGGTAGTGGCGGTGCTCCGTGCGGGATCCTCAGTGATCTTGAGGGCGACCACGACGGCTGCAGCCGGCACAAGGGCTCGGTCACCGGCAGCCGTTCCCGCCGCCGCACCGGGCTGTCGGTCACTCGGCGGAGACCGGCGCCGTCCTGCGGTCAGCCCGCCGATTCGGCCGCGTGCGGGCTGAGGACACCGGCCATGACCAGCCCGATGATGACGATGCCGAGGACGATCCGGTACCAGACGAACGGCATGAAGCTCTTCGTGGAGATGTACTTCATGAACCAGGCGATGACGGCGTACCCGGAGACGAAGGCGACCCCCGTGGCGAACAGCGTCGGCCCCCACGCCACGTGGTCGCTCTCCATCGCGTCCTTCAACTCGAAGACACCGGAGGCCAGTACGGCGGGAATGGCCAGCAGGAAGGAGTAACGGGCCGCCGCCTCACGCCGGTAGCCCATGAACAGCCCACCGCTGATGGTGGCGCCCGAGCGGGAGACACCCGGGATCAGGGCCATGGCCTGGCAACAGCCGTAGATGAGGCCGTCCTTGACGCCCAGGTCCCGCAGCACCTTGCCCTGCTGGGGCGCCCGGTGCCGGCCGCCCCTCTCGTCACGCGCCGCCAGCCGGTCGGCGACACCGATGACCACACCCACGACGACCAGCATGGTCGCGGTCACCCGCAGATCACGGAACGGCCCCTCGATCTGGTCCTTGAGAGTCAGCCCGAGCACCCCGATCGGTATCGATCCGACGATCACCAGCCAGCCCATGCGGGCGTCCGGATCACGGCGCATCGCCCTGCTCCCCAGCGAACGGCACCAGGCCGACAGGATCCGGCCGATGTCCTTGCGGAAGTAGATCAGCACCGCCGCCTCCGTGCCGATCTGGGTGATCGCCGTGAAGGCGGCGCCGGGGTCCTGCCACCCGGAGAAGGCCGCCGTCAACCGCAGATGCGCACTGGAGGAGACGGGAAGGAACTCGGTCAGCCCCTGGACGAGTCCGAGGATGAGGGATTCAAACCAAGACATGAAGGTACGGAGTCCAAGGAGCCGATCCGGAAAGGGCGATGGACACACCGGTCCACCGTGCCTGGTGATCGAGTGCGCCGCGGGGGCACGGTAACGCCCGCAAGTGACGGGACCGCGAACAACGCCTTCACAGATCGCCACGCGCTCCTGACGACACGGTGGGTGCGGGCATCCGGACGCGTGCAGGGGAAGCCCGAACCGGCTCGCGCGCAGTGGCTGTCGTCAGCCACGCCGCAGTGGTGGCGCCTGCGCCGGGCGACCGCCGTGACCAGCAGGGCCGGGACCGTCGTGCAGGCCATCGCATGGAGGAAGGCCGGGCAGGTCGGTGCGGAGGTGCGGGCGCCTGCGACGGCGTAGGTGGCGGTGTTCGGGAGGGAGCCGGGGACCGAGGCGAGGAGGAAGGCGGGCCAGTACCGTCACGGGGTCTGCACCGAGATCGCGGCGGTCACGAGCCACGGGTGACTGGCTCGCCAGGCGATCTTCGGCATCCTTCCGCAGGATGGGTTCCGGTTGCCCGGCCGAAGCGAGGGACGGCGGGCGCTCTTCTGCGCGGCAGCCATGCCGCCCCGAGCTCAGGAGCCCCACATGACAGCGAAGACGGATGTGCTGATATCGGCACTGGAGGACGCCCGTGACGCCCACACCGCGGTCATCGGCCGATTCCGGACGGATGCGGCCATCACCCCGCCGGGCGCCGACCGGCAGCGAATCGAAAGCCAAGTGATCGAGGCGGAATACCACCTCGGGCGGATCGAGGCCCGGGTGCGCGAGCTGCGCCCGCCTCGTGGGCTGCTGTCGGCCTCCGGGCAGCTGATGGGCATGGTGACCCGCGGCGCCGTGCGGGCCAGCGTGCTTCCGCTGGAGGTGGGCATGTCGGCCGTGACGGAGATCGTGCGCGGCAGGAGGCCGGCTGATGAGCGTCGGCTGCTGAGGGCCGCAGAGGACCAGTACACGGCCGCAGCCCGGGCCCTGGCGACCTGTCAGGCGGGCAAGGACATCGCCGAACGGCTCGACGACCAGGAGACCGCCGAACTGTTCGCCATGCTCAGCCGGCAGAACGAGGTACTGCTGGAGACCAGCGAGGAGAACCTCGCCCGACGAACCAGGGCTGTGGCGGAAGGAGCCCGTACGCCGCGGGAAGCAGCCGCCGAAGGCGGCATCCTGCTGCAGGCGATCAAGCGCAAGACGCAGGCGGCCACTGCCGGGCTGCGGGCACTCCTCCTGAGGATCACCAGACGCGTGAGGGGCGCGGCCGAGGAAGCCTGGTGGGAGATGCCCGCCGTCACCCGTGTGGCGGAGAAGGTGCAGGGCGCGATGACCCGCGAGGAGGCCCTGCCCATCCCCGGCCTCAGTCAGCTCGGCGTCACGGAGATCCAGCAACGCCTGCGCGACCTGTCCCGGACGGAGCTGACGATGATCGAGGGCTACGAACGCGCACACGCGGGCCGCCCCGGGGTCCTGGACACCATCGAGCATCTCAGCCCGGCCCAGCCCTGAGCCGACACCGAATCGGCCCCCTCAACCTGTCAGGCGATCCTCCCCCGAGGTCATGTTCGACCAGCTACGGCGGCCTCCCCTGACGCCATACCCCATGCTTGCGCCACCATCCGGCTCTCAGGTGAGCCGCGGCCCACGGCGGTCAGCACTTTTGTGCGGTTTGACCTGCCCAGGCGTGCTCCCGGCGCTCGAGCCGCTCGTGCACGTGTGTCCCGGCCGGGTAGACCAGGCAGCACGGGGTAGAACGGCTGGTGGCTCCTTTGTTACGGGAGCCGGAACATGCCCATGATCAAGGGCTGTTCCCAGGCATGAACGAAGGAATAGCAGCATGGCCAGCGGCACCGTGAAGTGGTTCAACTCCGAAAAGGGTTATGGCTTCATCGCCCAGGACGACGGAGGCCCGGACGTCTTCGCCCACTACTCCGAAATCCAGGGCGGGGGCGGCTACCGTGAGCTGACCGAGGGCGAGCACGTCACCTTTGACATCGGCCAGGGTCAGAAGGGCCCGCAGGCACAGAACATTGTCCGGGGCTGACTGCTCACGATGATGGGAGGCGGGTTGCCTGACCAGGCAACCCGCCTCTTTTGTGCAACGCACACGCCGTGGCCGCGGTCACGGCGTGTGCGAGGGGGCAGGATCGCGGGGCACCGCAGCCCCAGCCGGCCGAGGGCACCTCGGCCGGCTGGCCGGCATCTGCTCCGTCCGCTCGCCGACCGGCGTTCGGCTTGCCGTGCATCGCTGAACGTGCTGGCGGAGGCCTTCGAGGGCACCTTGGTCTGAAGCGCCGACAGTGGGCCGACCGCGAGGTGGCGCTGGGGCCGGGAGAGGTCGCCGAGTGGGCGGCGCGGCTCAGGGACGCGTTGCGGGAGGAGCTGTCGGCGTGAGGCTCCGCGCAAGCGATTCGCTTTCTTCCCTGTCGATCACGTAGTGTTCTGTTCACCGACGCGGGGTGGAGCAGCTCGGTAGCTCGCTGGGCTCATAACCCAGAGGTCGCAGGTTCAAATCCTGTCCCCGCTACTGAAGGCCGAGGGCCGGAATCCGATCAGGGATTCCGGCCCTCGGTGTTGCCGTCCCCGGTGTGCCGCCGCCAGGGCCCATCGCAGCCGCTCGCTACCTCGATGTTCACGTTCACCGACAGCACCGCGACTTGAGCGATCGATGGCGGACGACCGCGACCTTGCCCTGGACGTTCAGACCGGCGCAGTCGGACGCGTCGCCCTGCCCGGCGTAGACCGTCGAGAGCTTCCAGGAGCCGTCGGGCAGCATGGTGGAGCCGGTCTGCGACAGCACGTCGTCGAAGCTGCGGGTCGCGCCTCGGAGCTCCCGACAGGGCCCCGACGACCGTGGCTCGTGCCCTCGCTCTGGCCCCCAGGTCACGTCGTCCTACCCGTCGGCGCGGTCGTCGTCGGCGGCCGGCTGCACGGGCAGGGCCTGGCCGGCGGACACCGATTCCACTTCGCCGATGTCCTGCGGCGTGAGGTCGAGGTCGGAGCTCTCGTCGTCGCCGGGTCCCTCTGCCTCTCGTCGGGCCTTGCGCCGGTCGTTGAGAAGGGAAGAGGCAACGGCGGCGAAATAGAGAATCGCGATCGGGGCGGCCAGCGCCAGCATGGTCAGCGGGTCCGTGCTCGGCGTCGCCACAGCAGAAAAGACCGTGATCCCCACGATCATGCCGCGCCACCGGCCGAGCATCCGCCGGCCGGACAGCACTCCGGTGAGGTTCAGCATCACCAGCAGCAGCGGCATCTCGAAGGAGAGACCGAAGACGACCACCATGCGGGTGACGAGGTCGAGCAGATCGTCCAGCGGCAACAGGTTGTCCACCCCGCGCGGGGTGAAGCCGATCAACACCTTCGCGGTCGTGGGCAGCACCCTGTAGGCGAAGAAGGCACCGCCGAAGAACAGCGGGACGCCCGCGCCGACGAACGCGTAGGCGTATTTCCGCTCGTGCTTGTGCAGGCCGGGGGCAACGAACGCCCACAGCTGGTACAGCCATACCGGCGAGGCCAGCACGACACCGGCCATCAGGGACACCTTCAGCGCCAGGGTGAAGGGCGCGAGCAGACCGTTGATCGTGATCCGCGCGCAGGTGGTGCCGGCGGTCTGCTTGGCCAGATCGGCGAAGGACGTCGGGCATCCGACCGAGTCCAGCACCGGCCTGGTGAAGAAGTTGATGATGCCCTTGTAGGAGAAGGCCGCGGCGATCGTGACGACCAGGATGGCAAGGACGGCCCTGGCGAGCCGGTTGCGGAGCTCACGAAGGTGATCCGCGAGCGGCATCCGCCCCTCGGGATCCTTCTCCTTGTTGCGGGCCGACTGGGGCACGCCAGGTCCTCATCTCGTGCGGCAGACCGGAGACCACCGGCCCTGCGTCAGTACTTGATCGTCTCCATCACCCGGTGGGGCGCGAGCTCAGCGCTGCTCCGGCCAAGACGCCGACCGGTATCGCAGACAACGACGCGGGCGGCCCGACAGCGCATGAGGTGAGCCGGCCGGAGAGGCTTCGGGCAACGTCTCGTGCGGGGAAGAGCCAGGGGCGCGCAGGACCGGGCTCAGTCTCTGTGGCTGGTCCTGCTGTCCGTGGGCGCAGTGCGGGCGGTGGCGGTGTCTCCGAGAGTGCCCGAGATCGTCCGCGGTCCCGGTGCGGGCTCAGGCTCGGGGCGTGGCTCGTGGGAGACGCCGTCGTCCTTCAGGGCCCTGGTCTCGCTCTTGAGGATCCGCAGGGACTTGCCCAGCGCCCGGGCCGTCTCGGGTAGTTTCTTCGAGCCGAAGATCAAAACCACCACCGCGACCAGGATCAGCAGGTGCCAGGGCTCCAGCGCATTGCGGAACATCGTCACACCACCCTT
Source organism: Streptomyces sp. NPDC091412 (assembly GCF_044756885.1). Taxonomy (NCBI): domain Bacteria; kingdom Bacillati; phylum Actinomycetota; class Actinomycetes; order Kitasatosporales; family Streptomycetaceae; genus Streptomyces; species Streptomyces sp. NPDC091412. The sequence goes on from NZ_JBIVTV010000011.1 coordinate 66,383, forward strand.
TCGAACGCGTCGGCCCTCATATCCGCCTCGGCGATCCGTGCCGCTTGCTCCTGCGCGGCAGCGGTGGGAGCGGGAGCACCCGCGGCGCATCGTGTCTTGCCGCTCCAGGCATGCACCGGTGGCCGGCACTCGTCGTCGCGGAAGGAGATCCGCAGGAGGTGGGCGGGCAGGCCGGAGTCCGTGCCCGCGGTCTCGTGCGCGGGCGCCTGGGAGGAGGCTTCCCGGTGCACTTGGCACGACGGATTCGCCGGTGTCCGCCGCCCGCGCCACGGATGGACGCCCAGGCGCTGCCCCTGGGAGCAACCGCATTCGGGCACCTGGAACAGCCGATGGGTCCTCGCGTTCGGCCACGGTGCGTTCATCGGCCTTCCCTGGCGCGACCGTTCCTGTCGCCGGCCGGCGGGATGTTCACGCATGGCTGTCGGGCGTGGGAGGCGAGGCGAGTGGAGTCGGCCGACCGCCTCGGGGGCGCGCCGGGTGTCGCTGTCCTTGCGGGTCATGTGTCCTTCTTCTTGTCGGGGCGGGGTCGATTCGGATTCCGGGGCGCCAGGCAGCCGTCCAGGCGGCGTACTCCTGGCGGACGTAAAAGCGGCTGCCGGGGGCGAGCAAGCCTGATCGGTGATCCGTCGCCGGGCTGCGGTGCCGGCCCTGGCAAGGGGCCGCAATCCGTGCGGTACGCCCGGCCCGGTCATGGCGAGCACCTCAGGCAGGCACGGACTTCGCGGCCGCCGCGTGTCTGGTGGACCTCGATCGACTGGGCGAGGTACTGGACGATGCCGGTGCCGCGGCCGTGTTCGTCGGAGGCGATGTCGGGGCGACGGCGCTCCACTGCCATGCCGGAGTCAGTGACCACGATGTGCAGAGTGCCGTCGTCGAGGACGAGCCGCAGGGTCATGCGCTCGCGGCCGTACTGGGCGGCGTTGGCGGCGAGTTCGTCGACGATGAGAACGGCGGAGTCCCGTTCGCTTGCGGGCACGCTCCAGGCCTCCAGCAGATCAGCCGCGAAGTGACGGGCGGCGGAGACGTGTGCCTCCTGCGCGGGCAGGGTGAGCAGCGCCTCGTGGCGGCAGGGCCGGCCGAGCAGTGAACTCGGGCTGAGGGAGTCGGTCACAAACATGGTCTTCTGGCTCTTCTGTGGGTGTGCGGAGACCGGAAGGGGGAGACCACCAGCGACTTCCGGGTGTCGGTCAGCGGGATCCTGCATCGGCGCGCTCATTTGGTTCCACGGGCGACACATGCCGAGCGGTTCGAGGTATTCACCCCTTTTTGCTCGACTTCTTGCGGGTCACGTCCATGCCAGCGGCCTGCCTGGGCTCACTCGCCTCTGCCGGAGCTCGACGCCGTACTCGGGTGGACCGGGTCCCGGCAGCTCGCTCCTTCGCCCGTGGTCGTCCGGACGACCCTGCGGGAACGTCGCACCGCAGAGCCGGACGAACGTCCCCCCAGTGACATGACGACCCTGGCCTCGCCTCACGCCCGGATTGTGACCAGCTTCCGGCCGTTGCCCGCGAGGATCTCGAAGTGCTCGATGGCCCCGGGGGCCATGGCGACCGCCCCGGGGATCGTGGTGCCGGGAGGGTACTCGCCTGCCCGCCAGGTGGCGCCGTCCGCCCGGGCTCCGCCGGGCCCGACCGCCTGCAGCCGGCAGGTGATTCCGGCGGGTGCCCCCTTGGCGGAGACCTGCAGGACACTGCCCCAGGCAGAGGGTGAGACCTTCACCGAGGCGGAGACGCCGGTGGTGGGATCGCTTCCGGAGACGGTGCGCCAGGCCGTGGGCGCGGTCGGCCCGGGCGGCGTCGCCACGCTGCCCACTGTGCCGGTGGCCGCCAGCCATGTGCCACTGGCCGCCGCCGCGACGAACGTGAGTGAGGCGGCTGCGCCGGCCAGTTGCAGACGCCAGGTCCTGCGGCGCCGGGTCGCGGCCCGCTGGAGCAGCTTCTCCAGCACACCTCCCTCCGGCGCCCGCGACACCGCGGGCCCGGCGGGCACGGCGTGCCGTTCGGGCGAGGAGCCCTGCGCGGTTTCGGCTGCTCGTGCCACCAGCCGGTCGGCCAGGTTCCCGTCGGCCGCCAGCACGGTCCGGCCTGCGGCTTCCGCCGCGGTCACCGTCGTCAGCAGCGCGGGCAGTCCCGTCAGCTGGGCGTGTTCAGCCTGGCACTCGCCGCATTCCGCGAGGTGGGCGCGCACCCGCTCCGCTTCCGCCAAGGGCAGGGTGCCCAGGACGTGTGCTCCCAGCGCCAGCCGGAGGTCGTCGTGCTGCGCGCTCATGGTCGCCACCTCCCGCACGCCACGGTCATGGCTCGATCCCCCGTTCCTGGAGCGCCAACCGCAGGGCGTGCAGGGCGTAGTACGTCCGCGACTTCACGGTGCCCAGCGGGATGCCCAGCACCCGCGCTGCCTCCGTCATGGTCCGGCCCCGGTAGTAGGTCTCCAGCAGGACGGCGCGGTGGTCCGGGGACAGCGTCCGGAGGGCGTCGGCGACCGCCCGGCTCTGCAGTGCCTGCTCGATCTCGTCCTCGCCCGGCTTCTGCTCGGCGGCACGCTCCAGCGCCTCGTCGCCTGCCTCGGCCGGCCTGGCCTGCCGGGCCCGGTGGGCATCGATGACCAGGTGCCGTGCGACCGTGCACAGCCATGCCCGGGCCGGGCCTCGCGCGGGATCGCATGCGGCGGGATGCCGCCACGCCCGGAGCAGTGTCTCCTGCACCACGTCCTCCGCCCATTGCCCATCTCCCGAGGTCAGTCGCAGTACGTAGGGGAACAGGGCTCCTGCGTGCTCCGCGTACAGAGTGCGCGGCAGTTCCTCATCTGCGGTCGAAAGGGTCCCTTTACCGGAGACACGGTCCGCGGAGCGATCCGGATCGGTCCGCGGGTCACGTTTTCGGGAACTCACGGGCATGGGCCGATCAACGCGCACATGTGCGACTTTGCCCCGTAACGCACGAAAGGGTGCAGGTGTCGCTCTGTGAGCGTCGTGGGCGTGGCGCGCCTGCCGGGCCTTGCGGCACCGCCAGGGCCAAGCGTGCGCGACGCCCGGAAGGCCGGCTGATCCGCGGCGACACCAAGAGGTCTCACAAAAGTGCGTATCTGCCGAACCGCGGGACCCCCGCCGTCCGTGGAGCCGGACGAGAGCCGACTTACGCGCAATTCCAATTGATTGGGGACTGATGACCGGGCACACGGGCGCGCGGATGCGGCGTCCCGCACGAACGGTGGCGGGCGTTCTGGCTGCTTTGTTGCCGGTCGCGGTCGCGGTGGGGGTGTATGCGTTCGGCCGCACGCACACCCCCGACTACACCAGCGGCCTGTTCGGGCGGCACGGCGTCGGCGCCAACGATCTCAAGGCGCGTCTGGGCAGCGCGCTGATGACACTCGCGGTCGTCCAACTGCTGCTCGGACTGTGGATATACCGACGCCTACCGGGAGCGAGGGCCGCACCGCACCGGGTGCACCCCGCACACCGGCTCATCGGCCTCCTTGCCTTTCTGCTCTCGCTGCCCATCGCCTACCACTGCATCACCGCCTACGGAGTTGAGTTCACGAGCAGCCGAGTGGCGGTGCACTCCATCACGGGCTGCGTCCTGTACGGCGCGTTCGTCGCCAAGGTGCTGGTGGTACACAGCCGCCGACTGCCCGGTTGGGCGCTTCCGGCCGCCGGCGGCGCCCTGGTCACCGCCATAGCGGTGATGTGGTAGACAGCCGCCGTGTGGTTCTTCGTCGGCTCCGCCCCCGGCTTCTGACCGCTGCGACGGCACCGCCGGAGGTGTGACGGAACCGAACCGCTCACAGTCCCGGTGGATGCCGTCCGCCGGTCTCAGAGGGTGAGGGTGGGACCTTCGAGGTCGGCCCAGACGGCGAGGTCGAGGGTGCGTTCGAGGCCGTTGCGCTCGCTGGTGGTGATGTCCACGGGCTTGGTGGTGGTGATCTGCTGCAGCCGGGTCCGGTCGAGGAGGTCGAGGGCGGGGCTGTTGCCCGACGACAGCAGTTCGCGGACCTGGACCTGCAGTTCGGTCACGTAGGCGGGGTCCTGAGTGGAGGGATAGGGGCTTTTGACCCGCTCCACGACGGACAGCGGCAGGAGTTCCGAGGTGGCTGCCCTCAGGAGGCTCTTCTCGCGGCCGTCGAAGGTCTTCATCGACCACGGGGTGTTGAAGACGTACTCGACCAGGCGGTGGTCGCAGAACGGAACGCGGACCTCCAGACCGGTGGCCATGCTGAGGCGGTCCTTGCGGTCCAGGAGCATGCGGACGAAGCGGGTGAGGTGCAGGTAGCACACCTCCCGCATCCGGCGTTCGAGGGGGTCCTTCTCGCTGTCCAGGCGCGGTACCTGGACCAAGGCCTCCTGGTACCGCTGGGCGAGGTAGCCAGGCAGGTCCAGTCGTTCCCGCAGCTCCGGATCGAGCAGCGAACCGCCGCCCCGGCCATGCTGGCGTTCCAGTGCCGCCAGCCAGGGGAAGGTGCCGGCGTCCCGAGCGGCGGGGTCGTGGAACCACGCGTAGCCGCCGAAGACCTCGTCGGCGGACTCCCCGGACAAAGCCACCGTGGAGTGCTTGCGGATCGCCCGAAACAGCAGCAGAAGTGACTGGTCCATGTCGCCCAGGCCCAGGGGCAGGTCCCGGGCGCGAACGGCGGCGGCGCGGACGTTCGGATCCGCGAGGTTCTCGGGATCGAGGACGATGTCCTGATGGTCGGTGCCCACGTGCCGAACGACGTCGTGGACGTACGGCGTGTCCGGCGTCGCGCGCAGGTCGTCGGGGATGAAGTTCTCGCTCTGGCCGACGAAGTCGACGGCGAAGCTGCGGACGGTTTCCTTGCCGCGGAGTTGCTGCGCCGCCAGTGCGGTGATGGCACTGGAGTCCAGGCCGCCCGAGAGCAGGACGCACCGCGGCACGTCCGAGACCAGCTGGCGGCGCACGGTGTCCTCCAGCAACTCGCGCACCCGCGCGATGGTGTCCTGCCGGGTATCGGTGTGCTCGGCGGCGCTGAGCTGCCAGTACGGACGCGTGCGCAGGCCGGCGCGCTCAACGGTCACCACGGTGCCGGGCTCCACTTCCCGCATTCCCGCCCAGATGGCGTGGCCGGGGGTCTTGGCCATGGAGAACAGTTCACGCAGCCCGTCGAGGCCGACGGTGCGGGGTGCGAGGGGGTTGGCCAGGATGGCTTTGGGTTCGGAGCCGAACAGTACGCCGTCCTCGGTGGCGAAGTAGTACAGGGGCTTGATACCCATGCGGTCGCGGATCAGCAGCAGCTGGTCGGTCCGTCCGTCCCAGATGGCGAAGGCGAACATGCCGTTGAGGTGCTCGGGGAGGTCGGCCCCCCACTCCAGGTAGCCACGCAGAACGACCTCGGTGTCGCTGTCGGTGTGGAAGGAATGGCCGCGGCGGCGTAGCTCGTCACGCAACTCGGTGTAGTTGTACGCCTCTCCCGAGTACACCAGCACGACATCGCCGTCCGGTGTGTGCTCACTCATCGGCTGGACGCCGCCGGGCAGGTCGATGATGGCGAGCCGACGGTGGCCCAGAGCCGCGTGCGTGTCGAGCCAGAGGCCCTGCGCGTCCGGTCCGCGGCAGGCCATCGTGGCGTTCATGGCTTCGATGGTGGGGCGTTCGGGTCGCAGGTCGCGCTGGTAGGACACCCAACCGGAGATTCCGCACATGGGGTGGCACTCCTTGCTGTGGAGAAGCATCCAGCACCGTGGATGGCACCCCCTACAGGACCGTAACAAGGACCGCCGACCGGCGCAGCTCGCACGGGCGGAGCTGCGGCGCGGTGACGGTCCCTGGGGATCGCCTCGGGTGCGGGAGTCGGATCCACCGCCGGATATCAGGAATCGAGAAGCGCGAGGCACGGAGCGGGTTCTAGCCTGCTCGCCATGGACTTCACCATTCATACGAGTTATCTGCCGCACGACGACCCGGACGCGTCGCTCGCCTTCTACCGCGACGTTCTCGGCTTCGAGGTCCGCAGCGACGTCGGGCAGGGCAGGATGCGCTGGATCACGGTCGGCCCGGCCGGTCAGCCCGACACGTCCCTCCTCCTGGCGCCGCCGGCCGCCGACCCGGGAGTCACCGAGGACGAGCGCCGCACCATCACCGAGATGATGGCGAAAGGCACCTACGGCTGGATCCTGCTGGCCACCCCGGACCTCGACGCCACGTTCGAGAAGGTACAGGCCGGTGACACCGAGGTCGTCCAGGAGCCGACCGAGCAGCCGTACGGCATTCGTGACTGCGCCTTCCGCGACCCGGCGGGCAACCTGGTTCGCATCCAGGAGCTTCGCTGAGCCGCGTCCGCAGCCTTGGCCGGCCCCAGTGGGCCGGCCCGCATCACCGAGCGCCTGGGGTGCCTGTCCCAGCAGGCATTCCCGGCGCCGGTAGGCGTCGGTGGAAGAGGAAAGAAAGGGGATTTGTCCCATGTGTCATCCCGAGTGGCGGCGCGCACGCGTCGAGGCGCAGCGTTTGACCGATCTCGCGCGGCTGCGGCGCGTCCGCGACCGGATCGACAGGGAGTACGCGCAGCCGCTGAACGTGGAGGCGCTGGCCCGCGGTGTGAACATGTCCGCCGGGCACCTCAGCCGGCAGTTCCGGGCCGCCTACGGTGAGTCGCCGTACGCGTACCTGATGACGCGTCGCATCGAGCGCGCGACGGCGCTGCTGCGGCGGGGCGACCTCAGCGTCACCGAGGTCTGCTTCGCGGTCGGCTGCGCGTCGCTGGGCACGTTCACCACCCGCTTCACCGAACTGGTCGGCATGTCGCCCGGGGCTTTCCGGCGCCGCGCGGCGGATGCGGCGGGCGTGGCGGCGGACCGTGCCGATGCCGCGAGTACGGCCGGTGACGCGAGACCCGCGGTCAGGGTGGAGGGGATGCCGGCGTGTGTGGCGAAGCAGGTGACGAGACCGGTCAGGAATCGAGAAGCCCCGGCCGCCGAGCAGCCCCTAGCGTGATGGCCATGGCAACCACCGCGTCCACCGCATCCCGCACGTCCGTCGCATCCGTCACCCTCGAGGTGGCCGACCCCGAGGCCGCCCACCGCTTCTACACCGCCTTCGGAGTGGACACGCACGTACGCCTCCGGGCGTCCGAGCCGCACTCCGCCGGATTCCGCGGCTTCACCCTGGCGCTCACGGTGTCCGGGCCCGCCACCGTCGACAGCTTCCTCGGCGCCGCCGTGGACGCGGGCGCCACGGTGCTGAAGCCCGCCGCGAAGTCGCTGTGGGGCTACGGCGGCGTCGTCCAGGCCCCGGACGGGACGATCTGGAAGGTCGCGACCTCGGCGAAGAAGGACACCGGCCCGGCCACCCGCGAGATCGACGAGATCGTCCTCCTGCTCGGCGTCGAGGACGTGAAGGCCAGCAAGCAGTTCTACGTCGGCCGGGGCCTGACCGTGGCCAGGAGCTTCGGCGGCAAGTACGCCGAGTTCGCCTCCGACGAGTCCAGCCCCGTCAAGCTGGCGCTGTACAAGCGCCGCGGCCTGGCCAAGGATCTCGGAGTCCCCGCCGACGGCACCGGCTCGCACCGCATCGTGCTCGGCAGCACCGCCGGCCCCTTCACCGACCCTGACGGATTCGCCTGGGAAGCCGCCACGTCGCTCACCCCCGCGCCGTCCACGGCGTCCGCACCGTCCTGACTCACGGACCTGAACTCCCGCCCCGCCCTGTCTCATCCCTGAACGAGAGGAAGTCTGCCCTGCAGCACACGACGTCGTCTGCCGAGAACTCCGGCACGGACGCCGAGGAGTGCAACGGGTTCACTGCCGAAGAGCGGGCCGCGATGAAGGAGCACGCGCAGGAGCAGAAGCAGGCGGTGGCGCGGCGCGGTTCGCGGGCGGAGAAGGAGGCCGCTGCGGAGCGGGATGTGCTTGCGAAGATCGCCGAGATGCCGGAGGCGGACCGGGTCCTCGCCGAGCGGATCCACGCTGTCGTCAAGGACGCCGCTCCGGACCTCACGCCCAGGCTCTGGTACGGGATGCCCGCCTACGCCAGGGACGGCAAGGTCATCTGCCACTTCCAGAGCGCGCAGAAGTTCAAGTCGAGGTATGCCACGCTCGGATTCAGCGACCAGGCGGCTCTCGACGACGGCGCCGTGTGGCCGACCGCCTACGCCCTGAAGGAGCTGACCGCAGCCGACGAACAGCGCATCATCACGCTCGTCAAGAAGGCGATGGGCTGAGGCCAACCGGGGCGGACCTCTTCTGCCTGCGGGTCTCGGCCCCGCTGACACCGGCGTCGCCCCCCGCCGCACTTCTCGGACCCGCGCTGGAGATGTGCGGCTGAATGCACTCAGCTCGCGGCGAGCCGCTGGAGCTCGTCGTCCTGCCAGCTCTGGCTCGTTGCCGTGGCGACGGCCACATTGACCGTGCTCCCTCACCCCGCACTGTTCCCGGCGGTTCCCGCCGTCCCGGAGTGGCCGGCCCGCGCCGGGCGACGCGTCTCTTCACCGCCCGAAGCGGATCGTGGTGTACGCGTAGGCCTCGCCCTCCCGCGGCGCGCGGTTCCAGGACCGTGTGGTCAGTCGCGGCAGTATGCCCTCGACCAGGGCGTGCCGAGGGAGGGACAGACCGAACTCGTCCTGCACGGCGGCCAGCAGGCACCGCTCGCGGTCCGCCTCGCCGACGCCGTGCAGGACCCGTTCCGGATCGAGGGTGCCGGGCACCGGCCCCGAGCGTTCGACGTCTGTGCCGCGCAGCGTGTACGCGTACAGCTCCTCGCCCCGCTCAGCGACCGAGAGGTGGAACACCGCCAGACCACCGTCGCGAGCGCTGTGCGCCCACAGCACCACCGCGCGTCCTCCGCGCGAGGCGTAGGCGGCCGGGGAGACGAAGAAGTGCCCGGCCGCCGACGTCCGTGGGGCCGCGTCACAGGCGAACGCCCACCCGGAGCCCGTCCGGCCCACCGACACAACGGCCCGGTCCTCCCACGGCGCCGATTCGTCCCACTGCCCATGGCCGTGGTGGAACCACGCGGCGCGGCGGCCGGACGGAGCGGTCAGGCCCGCGCACCCGCCCTCGCCGACCAGGTCGGGCAGCGCCTCCGGCTCCGCACCCTCCACCCACAGACACCGGTAGGAGTCGTGCGGGGCGTTCCACCGCGGAGTGTCCGTCAGCCAGCGCAGTCCCGGCGGATCCAGGTCCGGCACCGGATAGGGCACAGGACCCGGCCGGCCGGCCCGAGGCGTGGCCAGCAGCTCCAGGCCCCGCTCCCGCGTCACCACCGGCCCCAGTACGGGGTCCGCCAGCAGACCGAGCGGCGCCAGCAGGTCCGGCCCCGGCGGCGACCACGACGGCAGCGCGGCACGGATCACCCGCCACGCCGCGTCCGTGTCCCCCCACCTCGCCGACTCCCGCGCCTCGGCCGCCGCCCGTCCGAAGGCACCGTCCGGCGCATAGCGGTAGGAACCGTCGCGCACCTGGGCGAGGATCGCGTCCGCGGCCGTCGAGACGCCGTCGTCGGTCTCAGTGCCGAGCACGAACCGGTGGGGCAGGGCGCCGGAACGGTTGTCCCGCAGGTGCGCGGCAGCCATCACGGGCACCAACTCGCCCGTGTAGCGCGGATCGGCCACAAGCTCACCGAAGCCGTAGTATCCGCCGCCGTGCGCCAGCACCTCCAGCTGCCGCAGCATGCCCCGAGCGCTGGGCCGTCCGTAGCGCTCCGCCTCGGTGAGCAGCTCCCGGGCGGTCTCCCACCTCCCGCTCAGGGCTTCACTCCGCGCACGCTCCACGTCGGCGTCCAGGGCGCGGGTGGTGTCGTTCACGAAGCCGGGACCGGCCGCACGGGCGGAGTGGAAGTCCTGGTACATCCGCTGCATGTAGGCGCGGAACGACGGATACCGATCCGGTAGTTCGCCGCTCCATCCCTTGTAGACGTACAGAGCCCACTCGCCGTCCTCATCGGTGTCGCCTGGGTCGAGCAGGGCATAGGAGATGTCCGAATCGGTCTCCAGCTGCAGTGCCCGCTGCCACATCCCGGCCAGCAGCACGTCCTGCTCGGTCGAGTGCTCGGTCAACGCCTCCTGGTAGATCGCGGTCAGGTCGAGCGGATCGCCGAACCAGGCGATCTCGTGAGCCGCGCCCAGCCGGTAGATGGACCCCTTGTCGAATCGCCAGCCGTTGCTGGCCCCGAGGAACTGCCGGTAGGACGGAGGGAACCGGGTGCCCAGGCGGTCCTCGGCGGCGGTTATCTCCGCCTCGGCCGCCGGCGAGGCGGAGAGCGCGAGGTCGGCGAGGGTGAGGCCGCCCTCCGCCAGGTCCTCCGCATCGTCCTCGTCCGGGATCCATTCCTCCTGCCAACGGCGGAGGAACTGCTGCCAGTCAAAGCGGTTCTCGATCACGGGCCGATTGTGGCAGCGGCCACCGACAGCGGGCCCGTGCGCCCGACCGGCCCGGCGGCGGTCCTGAGCTCTTCAGCAGACCGAGGTCCCTGCCGGTCGCCGGAGACAGAACGGCTCATCCTCGTGACGATCCAGGCCGGACAACGGCACGGGACGGGCAGCATGCGGGATCATCGGCGGCGCCGGGCGTAGAGCGCGGCGGTGAAGTCGTCCAGGGCCGCGAGGTTGTGGGCGCTGACGACGGCGTCGCAGTAGGGCAGTGCCGCAGCCATGCCGGCCACGAGCGGACGGTAGCGCGGGCTTGCCGTGCGCGGGTTGACCCATACGACGCGGTAGGCGACCCGGGACAGCCGCGCCATCTGGGTGGCGAGGTCGGCGGGCGCGCCGGTGTCCCAGCCGTCGGAGATGAGGGTGACCACGGCGCCGTGCGCCATGCCGCGCCGGCCGAACCGCTCGTTGAACTCCGCCAGGCAGTCCGCGATCCGGGTGCCCCCGGACCAGTCCGGAGCCGCCTGTCCGGCCCGTGCCAGGGCGTCGTCCGGCCCGCCCCGCCGCAGGACGGGCGTGAGCCGTGTGAGCCGGGTGGCGAAGGTGAAGACCTCGGCGCGGGTCGCACGGGCGGCGCAGTAGAGCAGTTGGAGCATCGCGCGGGCATAGGGCTCCATCGATCCGGAGATGTCGCAGAGCACGATGAGGTCGCGGGGGCGGTCGCGGGGCGCGAAGCGGTGCAGCCGCAGCGGGTATCCGCCGGTGCGCCGGCTGGCGGAGAGGGTGCGGCGCACGTCGATGCGCGCACCGTGGTGCGCTGTGCGGCGTCGGCGGGACGGCCGGGTCGGAGTGCGCAGGACGAGGGTGCGCATCACCTCGGAGAGCCGCGCCAGTTCCTCGGCGGACAGGTCCGCGAAGTCGCGGCCCGCGAGACGGTCGAGCGGACTGGCGGCGAGGGGCACGGGAGCCGTCCGCGGCTGTGTGTCGGCATCCCGGCCTCGTCCGTCCGCGGTGTCCTTCCGGGTGCCGGGGACGCGGCCGGGAACGGTGTTCGGGAGCGATCGGGGCGGGTCGCCGGGTTGCCCGCGCTGTGCCTCGCGGTCGGCCGGGTCGGCGAAGACCTCGTGGAAGACCCTGTCGAACAGCTCGATCTGCTCGGGGTCTGACACCAGGGTGGCGAGCGCGCAGTGCCGCAGTTCGCACGTCGTCGACGGTGCCAGCAGGGTGAGCGCCCGTGCGAAGCTCCGGGTGCGGTCGGGGCCCACCGCGATCCCCGCGTCGTGCAGGGCGGCGGTGAACGAGGCGACCAGGTCAGGCAGGTCAGGCATCGGAGCGGGCCTCCGCGTCGACCAGCTCCGCCAGTCCGGTCCGGCGCACGGCCTCCAGGTCCTCGGCGTACTTGAGGACCGCCCCCAGGGTGCGGTCGGCGGCGTCGGCGTCGAGAACGGAGAAGCCCAGCGTGTGCAGCGCGCCCGCCCAGTCGATCGCCTCGGCGATGCCGGGCGGCTTGGTGAGTTCCTGGCGGGCACGCAGGCGCGCCACCCCGCGCGCCACGCGTTCCGCCAGCCACTCGGCCGACTCCGGTACCTGTCTGCGGATGATCGCGGCGACTCGTGCGGTGTCCGGGTAGGCGATCCAGTGGTAGAGGCAGCGGCGTTTGAGCGCGTCGTGCAGATCCCGGGTGCGGTTGGAGGTCAGTACCGCCACCGGCGGCACCACAGCCGTCCGGGTGCCGAGTTCGGGGATGGTGACCGCGGCGTCCGCGAGCAGTTCCAGCAGGAACGCCTCGAACTCGTTGTCGGCGCGGTCCACCTCGTCGATGAGCAGCACCGCCGGCCGCGGTCCCGGGTGGCAGATCGCGGCGAGCAGCGGCCGTGGCAGCAGGTAGTCCTCGGTGAACAGGTCGGCGTCCCGCAGGGGCTCTCCGCGGGACTCGGCCAGCCGGATGGCCAGTAGTTGCCGTGGGTAGTTCCACTCGTAGAGGGCCTCGGCGGAGGACAGTCCCTCGTAGCACTGCAGCCGGATCAGCGGGGTGTGGAGCACGGCGGCGAGCGCGCGGGCCGCCTCGGTCTTGCCGACGCCGGGCTCGCCCTCCAGCAGGATCGGCTGCCGCATGCGCACGGCCAGCAGCAGCGCCGTGGCCAGATCGTCGTCGGCCAGGTAGCCGACTGTGTCGAGCTGCGAGCGCAGGGCGGGGACATCGGGTACGAGGGGGTCGAGGTCAGGCATGCGCGTAACGGGAGGGGTCGTCGGCGAAGGCGTGCCGGCACCCCGGCCCGCAGAAGTACACCCTGGTGCCGGCCCGGTCCAGCGCGAGGGTGTCCGGTGTGATCGCTACGGTCATGCCGCACACGGGATCCACGTCCTCGGCCAGGGGCTGCGGCGCGGCGGATTCGGCTCGGCGGCGCGCGGCTGGGGCCGCCGGGGGCCGCAGTGCGATGATCTCGGCGTACACCGACAGCGCGATCTCCGCCGCGGTCCGCGCGCCGATGTCGAGCCCGGCCGGGGTGTGAACGCGCGCGCGTTGTTCCTCGGTGAGGTCCAGCGCGGTGAGTACCGCCGCGCCGCGCTTCGGGCTGGCCACGAGCCCGATGTACGGGACCCTGGCGCGTGCGGCCTCGATCAGTACGGTCTCCTCGTCGCGGCCGTGCGTGGCGATGACGACGACGTCCAGATCGGGCGGCAGCGGCTTTCCGGGCGAGGCCGGCCGGGCGTCGAGGTCGAGCACACGGCCGAGGTCGAGCAGAGCGCGGGCGATGGGGGCGTGCCCGTAGACGTACGCCAGCGCTGGAGGGAGGTTGGCCTCCAGGAAGATGTCGAGCGTCCCGCCCGACAGGCAGGGATTGGCCACCGTGACCAGGCCTTCGGCGGGCTCCTGCGGACCTTCGGTGCCGGTGTCCGCGCCGGGCGTGATTCTCAGCAGCAGCGACTCGCCGGTCCGCAGTACGCGCAGGCCCTGCAGTTGCACCGTCGTCTCGGCGCAGCTGCCGCCCACGAAGCCCTCGACGGTGCCGTCGGGCAGCACGAGTGCGCTGTCCCCGGGTTTGGCGCTCGTGGGGCGTTCCACGTGGACGACGGTGGCCAGGACGAATGGGGTCCGGCCGTGCCGGAGTTCGTCCGCGCGGGTCAGCAGTTCGGTGTTCGTCATCACGGGGCCTCAGGTGATGGCCATGTCGGTGCGCAGCGGCCGGCCCTGGGCGGCCCGCCACACCGCGGCGGGCGTCAGCGGCATGTCGACGTGGCGCACGCCAAGCGGCTTCAGGGCGTCGACCACGGCGTTGACCACCGCGGCGGGCGAGCCCACCGTGGCGGACTCGCCGACGCCCTTTGCCCCGACGGGGTGGTGCGGGGAGGGGGTGACGGTCTCGCCGAGCTCCCACGAGGGGCATTCGACCGAGGTGGGCAGGAGGTAGTCCATGAACGACCCGCCGAGGCAGTTGCCGTCCTCGTCGAAGGCGATCACCTGCATGAGCGCCATGCCGAGGCCGTCGGCGAGTCCGCCGTGCACCTGACCTTCGACGATCATGGGGTTGATCCGGTTGCCGCAGTCGTCCACGGCGATGAACCGGCGGACCTTCACCTGGCCGGTGTCCGCGTCCACGTCGACGACGCATATGTATGCGCCGAACGGGAAGGTCAGGTTCGGCGGGTTGTAGACGCAGGTCGCGTCCAGGTGGCCCTCGACACCCTCCGGAAGTTCCAGGGTGGAGTGTGCGGCGAGCGCGATCTCGGCCATGGTCCGTCCTTGGTCGGGGTCGCCCGTGACGTACCAGCGGCCCTTCTCCCATTCCAGGTCGTCCGGGTTCACTTCGAGCATCGCGGAGGCGACGATCTTCGCGCGTTCGCGTACTTTGCGGGCGACCAACGCGGCCGCGGCTCCGGACACCGGGGTCGAGCGGGATCCGTAGGTGCCGAGCCCGAACGGGGTCTGGTCGGTGTCGCCGTGCACCACCTCGACGTCCTCGGGCGGGATGCCCAGTTCCTCGGCGACGATCTGCGCGAACGTCGTCTCGTGGCCCTGCCCCTGGGTCTGCACGGAGATGCGCAGGACGGCCTTGCCGGTCGGGTGGACCCGCAGCTCGGCGCCGTCGGCCATGCCCAGTCCCAGGATGTCCATGTGCTTGCGCGGGCCCGCGCCGACAGCCTCGGTGAAGAAGCTGACCCCGATGCCCATCAGCTCGCCGCGTCGGCGTTTTTCGGCCTGCTCCCGGCGCAGGTCCTCGTAGTGCGCGATGTCCATGGCCAGCCGCAGGGCGCGCGGGTAGTCGCCGGAGTCGTACTCCCATCCCGTCTGCGTCCGGTAGGGGAACTGCCCGGGCCGCAGCAGGTTGCGCATCCGCAGCTCGGCCGGGTCCGTGCCGAGCCGGTCCGCGAGCACGTCGACCATCCGCTCGACCAGGTACACGGCTTCGGTGACGCGGAACGAGCAGGCGTAGGCGACGCCGCCGGGGGCCTTGTTGGTGTAGACGCCGGTCACGGCGCAGTGCGCGGCGGCCAGGTCGTACGAGCCCGTGAAGACGCCGAAGAAGCCGGCCGGGAACTGCGTCGGCTGTGCGGTGGCGTTGAACGCGCCGTGATCGGCGATGACATGGACGCGCAGGCCCAGGATCTTCCCGTCCTTCGTCGCCGCGATCTCGCCGTGCATGTGGTAGTCACGGGCGAAGGAGGTGCTCATCAGGTTCTCCGAGCGGTCCTCCACCCACTTCACCGGCTTGCCGGTGACGATCGAGCCGACGACCGCGCACACGTAACCGGGGTAGATGCCGACCTTGTTGCCGAAGCCGCCCCCGATGTCCGGGGAGATGATCCGGATCTTGTGCTCAGGGATGCCCGCCACCATCGCGTAGATCGTGCGGTGGGCATGTGGGGCCTGGGTGGTGGACCACACCGTCAGCTTCCCGGTGATGGCGTCCATGTCCGCCACGGTGCCGCAGGTCTCCAGCGGCGCCGGGTGCACCCGCGGGTAGAGCATGTCCTCCTCCACCACGACGCCGGCCGCCGCGAAGACCTCGTCAGTTCGCTTCTTGTCGCCCGCCGACCAGTCGAAGATGTGGTTGTCCGTCTGCTGGTCCTTGTCGTCGCGGATCACCGGCGCGTCCGGGTCGAGCGCCCGGCGGGCGTCGACGACCACGGGGAGCGGTTCGTACTCCACGTCGATCAGCTCGAGGGCGTCCCGGGCGGCGTAGCGGTCCTCGGCGACGACGAAGGCGACCTCCTGGCCCTGGAAGCGCACCTTGTCGGTGGCGAGCACCGCCTGCGTGTCGTACGAGAGCGTGGGCATCCAGGCCAGCCCGAGACCGGCCAGGGTCTCCCCCGTGATCACGGCCTTGACCTTCGGATGCGCTTCGGCGGCGCTGGTGTCGACGGACACGATTCGGGCGTGCGCCAGCGGGCTGCGCAGGATCGCGCCGTGCAGCATCCCGGGCAGCCGTACGTCGTCGACGTAGGTCCCGTGGCCGCGGACGAACCGCGCATCCTCCTTGCGGGGCATCCGCCCGAAACCGACCGGCCGTTCCTCGGTGGTCGTCATGCCCGCACCTCCTCGCGGCCGGGCGCCGCCTCGGTGGCCGTGTCCGCGGTCCGCGCCCCGCCTCCGTGCTCGGCAGCCCAGCGGATGGAACGCACGATGTTCTCGTAACCGGTGCAGCGGCACATCTGTCCGGAGATGGCCTCCCGGATGTCCTCCTCGGACGGGTCCGCGTTGTGGTCGAGCAGCCAGCGGGCGGTCATCATCATCCCCGGCGTGCAGAAGCCGCACTGCAGCCCGTGGCAGGCGATGAATCCCTGTTGCACCGGGTCGAGTTCGGTCCCGTGCGCCAGTCCCTCGACGGTCCGCACCTCATGGCCGTCGGCCATCACCGCGAGCACCGTGCAGGACTTGACCGGCGTCCCGTCCAGCCAGACGGCGCACACTCCGCAGTTGGAGGTGTCACAGCCCCAGTGGGTGCCGGTGAGTCCGAGTTCGTCGCGCAGGAAGTGCACGAGCAGCAGCCTGGGCTCCACGTCCCTCGTGTGCTGCTCGCCGTTCACGGTCACGGTGATCCGCATGTCACGCCTCCTGCCCCCGGGCACGTGCGGCGGCGACACGCAGCGCCCGCGTGGTGAGCTCCCCGGCCAGATGCCGCTTGTAGTCGACCGGGCCGCGCTGGTCCGCCGTCGGCCTGCACTCCTGCGCGGCGATCCGGCCCGCCTGCGCGAAGCTCTCGTCGTCCGGCCGTCCGCCGCGCAGGAAGTCCTCGGCCTGCTCGGACACGAACCGGGGGGCACCCACCGCGGTCAGCCCGATCCCGGCCTCGGTGACGACCCCGTCGGTGATCTCCAGCACCGCTCCCGCGGCGACGACCGCCCAGTCGCCGACCCGGCGCTCGACCTTGCGGTAGGCGCTGGCGTGCGAACGGATGGGCACTCGGATCTCCACCAGCAGCTCCGCTTCGGTCAGCGCGGTCTCGTACGGACCGAGGAAGAACTCCCTGATCCCGATGGTGCGCCGGCCGCCGGGGCCCTGAACGACAAGAGCCGCCCGCAGTGCCGAGAACGCCGCGGACAGGTCCTCCGACGGATCCGCCTGGCACAGCGAGCCGCCCACGGTGCCGCGGTTGCGTACGAGCGGATCGGCGATGACCCGTTCCGCGTCCCGCAGGACGGGGAAGTGCTCGCCGACGACCGGCGAGGCGAGCAGCTCCGCGTGGCGGACCATCGCTCCGACGGCCAGGTCGTGCCCGTCCACCCGGATCAGCGCCAGCTCGCCGAGGCCGTTGATGTCGATCAGGGCTTCGGGCTGAGCCAGCCGCAGCTTCATCATCGGCAGCAGGCTGTGTCCGCCCGCCACCACCCGGGCCTCGGGGCCGTAGCGTGTGAGCAGCTCGATCGCGTGCTCAACGCTGGTTGCCGTCTCGTACTGGAAGGCAGCTGGAACCTGCATCGGGCCCTCCTGAAACGCTGTGCCCTTCAGGCTGCGCTCTTCCGCACCGGCCGGGCAATGGGTCGATAAGCATTCACTTATCCGTCCGAACGCAGGAAAATCGGGTAGTGACCGTCACACAGCTCAGCACCTTCGTGCTGGTCGCCCGGCTCGGTTCGGTCGGCGCCGCGGCGCGAGCCCTGGGCGTGAGCGAGTCCGCCGTATCGCAGGCGCTCACCGCGCTGCGCACCCACTACAGCGATCCGCTCATCCGGCGCACCGGCGGCGGTGGGATGCGTCTGACGCCCGCGGGTGCGCGGCTGCTGCCGGTCGCGTCGCAGATGGTCGCGCTGAACGCGGACGCCGAGGCTGCGGTACGGGCGGCACGGGGTGCGCCCGACGAGCTGCGGGTCGTCGCCACGAGCACGCTGGCCGAGTTCGTGCTCCCCTCGCTCGTGGAGGCTTTCGCCGGCCGCTCAGGGCACAGGACGGAGACCTCCTTCGGGGTGGCCGCCGGCAACGAGATACGTGTGCTGGTCGAGAACCGGCTGGTCGACGTCGCGCTCGGGCCGTATCTCGGCGCCGGCCATGGGGGCGAACTGGTCAGCGAGCCGCTGTTCCGCACCCAGCTGGTCGTGGTGATCGGCGCCAGGTCGCCGCGGCCGCCCGGTCCGCCACCGCGGTGGTCGTGGCTGGTCGATTCCTCCGGGACCGATCCGGACGCGGACTCCGGGCGGCTGCTGCGTCGGCTCGGAGTGGCCGAAGGGCACGTGTGGGTGTTCCCCAACCAGGCCGCGACCTGGGCGGCTGCCGCCGAGGGCGCGGGGGTGGCACCGGCGTTGGCCCATCTGGTGTCGCCCCGCATCCGGCGTGACGAGCTGCGCGTGCTGGAGACCCCGGCCACGCCGTCGGACGCCACCTGGCACGCCACCGCCCTGCGGGCCGAGCGTCGTTCCCCGGCCACCGACGCGTTCCTGCACTTCCTGCACACGCCCGCGGCGACCCGCATCATGCGCGCGCCCGGCGTGGGCGTCCCGCCCTCCCGGTTCCGGCCCCCGGTGTACGTCACGCTCTGGGGCGCGTGACAGAACAGGGACCGGGACAGCAGTGCGCCCCGTCCGCCGGCCGGCCATTTCGCCCACCAGTCCTCCGCGGCTCCGACCGACATAAATCTTCTCGGATCAAAAAATTCCCTCGGTAAGTTCCAGGTGAGGCCCATAATAAATTCTGTGTGAGCAGCGCCCCGGTTCCACGAATCTCCTGAAAATTGATTCAGGTGCATTTCATCGAGGTCTCATACGAATTGCCCTTTCCCGGCCCGGGGGTCCCGTAATGTCTTCCATGTCGAAAGCGAACACCGCTTACGGCAGAGGGAATCCACCCGCAGGCAAGTGAGGAGAAGCCCATGAGCTTCCACAAGATCGTCCCGGTCAGGAAGCACCGCAAGCCCGTCCCGGAGCCCAGGAAGCCGGCCCCGAAGAAGCATGCGCGGAAGTGCCCCATCGGCCGCGAGCACCAGCGCTGAGCCACCTGCGCAGGGCGCCCGGCCCGCCGGGTCGAACCTGACCGGGAAAACCGACCGGCGCCGGTGTCATGAATTCAGTTCACACCTGGTGAGCGGTCGGCGAGAAATTCACTCCCGGACACTGTCCGACCATTCACCGAAGAGGGAGAATCCCATGAGCTTCCACAAGATCGCCCCCATCAAGAGGACCGAGAAGCCGGCCCCGAAGAAGCACGCCCCCAAGAAGGACACCCGGAAGAAGCACGAGTGGTGCCGACCGATCGGCCACCAGCGCTGACGACTCGCCACGAGGCGGGGTCACCGGAACACCTCCGGGGCCCCGCCTCGGCCATGTCACCGGCGACCGAATGACGAGAACCCCAAGAGCCGAAGAGGAGCTGATGCCGACATGCGCGACGTCAAGGACGCGTTCGTCCGGTTCTGGCCGCTGACCCGCGGCGACCGCAGATGGCTGGCGCTGATCATCGTGTGCGTGATCGTGTCCGCGCTGGCCGAGACCGCGTCGATCCTGCTCTTCGCCCAGCTCACCGACCACGCCCTGAAGGCGGGTTCGCTCGCCGCCTTCTGGGGGCCGGCCGCGGCTTGGCTGGGTGCTGCCGCGCTGGGCGCGCTCGTCGGCTACCTGGGCAACTCGCTCGCCGTCCGGACGGCGGAGAGATTCGTCCTGCGCCTGCGGGCGAAAGTCTTCCGCCACGTCCAGGACCTGCCGCCGCACTTCTTCCAGCGACACCGCCAGGGCGACCTGCTGGCACGCCTGACCGGCGACGTCGAGGCCATCGAACAGATGGTCGTGTCGGGGCTCGTCGGCACGGTCTCCGCCGGTTTCTCCGCGGTCTTCTACGCGACGGCGGCGTTCTGGCTGCGCTGGGACCTGGCCCTCGCCACGTTCCTCCTGGCGCCGCTGTTCCTCCTCACGGCGCGCCGCTTCTCCGGCCGCATCAAGGAGGCGTCCCAGGACGAGCGGGCCGCCGACGGCGCGATCACCTCGGTCGTCGAGGAGTCCCTCGGCAATGTCGTCCTCACCCAGGCGTACAACCGCAGGCGGGCGGAGGAGGAGCGACTCGAACACGAGGCGCGCGCGTGGATGCGGGCATCCGTCCGAGGCGCGCGGGCGAGCGAGATGTACGCACAGTTCGTCGAGGTCGTCGAGACGCTGTGCGTACTCGCGGTGATCGGGCTCGGGGCGTGGGAGATTTCCCAGAGCCGCATGACGTTGGGCCAGTTGCTGGCCTTCGCCGCCTTCCTCGGCTACCTCTACCCGCCGCTCCGCAGTCTCGGCCAGCTGGGTCTGACCCTGACCGCCGCCACCGCGGGTGCGGAACGCCTGAACGAGATCCTCGACGCCGAGCCGGCGGTGACCGACCCGGCCCGGCCCTTCGCCCCCTGGCCGGTGCGCGGCCGGGTCACCTCCCACGAGGTGACCTTCCGCTACCCGGGTGCGGAGCACGCGTCCCTGCGGGACATCACGTTCGCCGCGAGCCCCGGCGAACTGGTCCTGGTCACGGGCCCGAGCGGCGCGGGCAAGTCCACGCTCTCCACACTCCTCACCCGCTTCTACGACCCCACGGCGGGCGTGATCCGCCTGGACGGCGTCCCGCTGACGGACCTGCCGCTGGAGTTCCTGCGCGAGAACGTGACCCTGCTGCCCCAGCAGACCCTGGTCCTCAGCGGCACGATCCGCGAGAACATCGAGGCCGGGCGCCCCGGTGCGAGCCGCGAGGAGATCGAACGCGCGGCCGGCGACGCGGCGGCGCACGACTTCATCGCCGCGCTCCCCGACAGCTACGACACGCACATCGCGCCGGGCACGGCAGCCCTGTCCGGCGGGCAGCTCCAGCGCATCGCGATCGCCCGCGCGATGCTGCGCTCCGCCCCGGTCCTGATCCTGGACGAACCCACGGCCGGTCTGGACGGCCTGGCCGCACGCCGGGTCGTCCAGCCACTGCGCCGTCTGATGGCAGGCCGTACGACGATCATGATCACGCACGATCTGAGTCTGGCGGCGGACGCGGACCGCATCCTGGTGGTGGAGTCCGGGCGCCTGGTGGAAGCGGGCACGCACACGGAACTCCTGGCCCGTAATGGGACGTACGCGAGGCTGGCGGCGCTGCTGCCGGCGCCGACCGCGGGCGGCCGGACGGACGGCACGCCGGCCCTGCGCGCTGTGTGACCACGGTGGCCTCACACCGTCCGCGGGCCGCACCCGCGACCGCACGATCTTCAAGAGTCCGCACAGCCCCGATGATCACGCGGTGGCCGCACCTGTTCCCGACCGACCCGGCCACTGCTTGCTGGCGGGCGTCTTGTGGGTGACGTGAATGTCGAGCATTCAGGTGAACATCGATGATCGACGGCGTTCAGCCTGCCCCACGAGCCGCGGGCCCGCGTCGGCGGCTACGACGAAGGTCCGGACGGTGCCGAGGACCATGGCGACACCCCATGGTCACAACCGCTGGTTGTGGCTGGGTCGTCCTGTGGTTGTTTGATCCCCGGGCATGGTGCTCGCTTTGATACTTCCGATCGCGGATCGATTGTGCGGGTGAGTGACGAGGGGCGTCGGGCATGAGGAACGGGCACCGGTTGGGCCGACGGTTCGGGTGGCTCTGGGGAGCGTACGGGACCAGCGCGCTCGGCACGTGGCTCGCCTTCGGCGCGTTCCCGCTGATCGCCATCCGGGTGCTGCACGCCGGACCGGCAGAAGTCGCCGCGCTTTCCTCCGTGGGGGCCGCGGTGGGCGCGGCCGTGGCGGTGCCGCTCGGCCCGTGGGTGGAGTTCCGCCGCAAGCGGCCGGTGCTGATCGCGACGGACCTGGTCCGGTTCGCGGCGCTGCTGACGATCCCCACCGCGTTCGTGTTCGACGTGCTCACCTTCCTTCAGCTCCTGCTGGTCTCGGTCGTCGTCGCGGCGGCCGACATCACCTTCCGCGCCGCCTCCGGCGCGTACCTGAAGACGCTGCTGCCGGCCGAGGACCTGCTCATCGCCAACGCCCGATTCGAGTCCACGTCCTGGACGACCACGATCATCGGACCGCCGCTGGGCGGCGCCGCGATCGGGCTCCTCGGCCCGGTGGCGACGGTGGTGGCCGACGCGGTCAGCTACCTGCTCTCGGCCCTGGGCATCCGCGCGATGGGCGGGCACGAGCCGCGGCCCGATCGCCGGGAGACCGCGCGCATGCGGGCCGGGGACCTGCTCGACGGCTGGCGGTACATCCTCGCCGACGCCACGCTGCGCCCGCTGTTCTTCAACACCGCCTTGTTCAACGCCCTGGTGATGGCCGCCCAGCCGCTGCTGGCCGTCCTGATGCTCGGCCGACTCGGGTTCGCACCGTGGCAGTACGGCCTCGCCTTCGCCGCACCCTCGATCGGTGGACTGCTCGGTTCACGGCTGGCCCGACCACTCGTCACCCGGTACGGACAACGCCAAGTCCTGGTCGTGACCGGGACGCTGCGCGCACTCTGGCCCCTCGGCCTGGCCTTCCTGGGGCCGGGCACCGCAGGGCTGCTGCTGGTGATGGGCATCGAACTCGGGCTCATCTTCTGCTGCGGAGTCTTCAACCCGGTCTCCGCCACCTACCGCCTCGAACGCACCACGACCGACCGGGTCACCCGCACACTGACCGCCTGGACGGTAACGACCAAGGCCACAACCGCGCTCCTGACAGCCGCATGGGGTGTGCTGGGCGGCCTCCTCGGCCCGCGCACAGCCATCGGCCTGGCCGGCGTGCTCCTGCTGGCCACCCCGCTGCTGCTCCCCCGCCGCGCGGCGGCGCCTCTCGCCAAGCCGGAACCGGCACCGAGCCGCACCTGACGGGCCGCCACGGCGCTCTCGCTCACGTCCCGATCACACGCTCGACCTGATCAAGCCCCCGGCCCGAGAAAGGTCGCGCCCTGGCCTCCATGACGCGCACGCGAGGGCTCCCTCGGGCATACGGGCGCACGCTGATCGCCCTGAAGTCGGCTCATGACGCGCTACACCTGACACACATATATGAACATTTGAGCCACATGAGAAATCCATTTGCATTTCGTAATAGGCAGTGTTTTTCGGCATTTCGGGGGTGTCGCGAAGTGGAGGATCGATGCGTTCCCGGCCGAAGCGGTCCGGGAAGTGACGGGGCGTCAGCCCCGACTCGTACAGAGAGGCCTGAACATGATCAACGGGTTGAAGAGGGCTGCGGCCCTGGGTGCAGCGGCGGTGGCCCTGGCCGCGGGCGCGGTTGCCGGCACGGTCGGCACCGCGTCGGCCGCGCCGCAACACCACCGGCCGCCGGCGCCATCGCGCCACTGCGTGGAGGCGCCGGGCCACTGGGCACGGCTGTGGCACCCGGGATACCAGGACCGGCACCACCACGCCAGGCACGCCGGCTACTGGACCCGCGTCTGGCAGCCCGCCCACCGGGACTGCCGCCGCTGACCCCGCAACCACCGCCGACGCCCACCGACAGGAGCGACGGCGATCCGACCGGCCTCCGGCACGTCCTTGAAGGGACGTGCCGGAGGCCGGTCCGTTCGGTCACATCCGCTCTCATCAGTCAGGTGCGTGCGGGAGCAGAGCTCCCACACCGCGAACGACCCGGACGATGCCTACTGCCGGACCTCGGCGTGATACCGGGTACAACCGCCTTCCGTAATCTCGCACAGTCCCTAACCTGATGCGCATGGGTGCAGGGGGAGACCTGGTGGACGGACGCTTCCAGCTGATCGAACAGCTGGGCAGCGGCGGAATGGGGACGGTGTGGCGGGCGAGGGACTCGGTGCTGCAGCGGGAGGTCGCGCTCAAGGCCGTGCGGTCGGACGCGGAGGTGTCGGACGTCTCACGTGAGCGCGTGCTGCGCGAAGCGCGGGCGCTGGCCCGGCTCCATCACCCGAACGTCGTG
The DNA here is from genome assembly GCF_044756885.1 of Streptomyces sp. NPDC091412. Lineage (NCBI taxonomy): Bacteria > Bacillati > Actinomycetota > Actinomycetes > Kitasatosporales > Streptomycetaceae > Streptomyces > Streptomyces sp. NPDC091412. Next base: position 89,996 of record NZ_JBIVTV010000011.1, read on the forward strand.
ACCATCCATCACATCGTCGATACGGATCCCCACCCGTGGCTCGTGATGGAGCTGGTGCCCGGGCCCTCCCTCCAGGAACGGCTCTCGGCCGGCCCGCTGACGCCCGTGGAGGCGGCCGGCCTGGCACGTCAGGTGCTGTCCGCGTTGCGGGCCGCCCATGCGGTCGGCATCCACCACCGGGACGTCAAACCCGGCAACGTTCTGCTGCGCGCCGACGGAACGGCCGTGCTCACCGACTTCGGCATCGCGGGGATGCGGGGCTCGACCTCGCTGACGGCGACGGACGAACTCGTCGGATCGCCCGAGTACATCGCTCCTGAGCGCATCCGCGGCCGCGACGACGACCCCGCGTCCGACCTGTGGTCGCTCGGCCTGCTGCTGTATGTGAGCGTCGAGGGCGTCAGCCCACTGCGGCGTGCCACGACACTCGCCACCCTCGCCGCGGTGCTCGAGGAACCCGTGCCGCCGCCGGTGCGCTCCGGCGCCCTTGCCCCCGTGCTCCAGGCTCTGCTGGTACGCGACCCGGCGGCCCGCCCGGACGCCGAGCAGCTGGACGCGATGCTCGCGCGGGTGGAGTCCGGCTCGGCCCCTCACTGGGAGCAGCCGACGCTCACCGCGTCGGTGCCGCCGGCCCCGGCGCTTCCTCCCGGGTATCCGCCCACCCAGGTGGACACCCCGAGATCCGCCCTCGCGCCCGGCCTTCCGCGGAACCGGAAGCCGGCCGTCATCGCGGTGGCCGCGGCGGTGCTGGCGTCCGCGGCGGCCGTGACGACCGCGCTGGTGCTGACACTTCGCGGTCCGGGGAACGACGGGGCGAACAGTGCGGTGGGCACCTCGCCGAGCACGGCGTCCACACGGCCGGCGACCACTGCGGCGAGTTCCCCGCCCGAGCGGACTGCCGGGGCATCGCCGGCCCCGACGAAGGACGCGACATCGGGCGCGACGACGGATCCCACGGGACAGCCAACCGCAGAAGCGACGCATTCGGCCGCCCCGGCCGAACAGCCTCCCCTGCCTGACGGCCGCTGGATCGCCCAGCTCTACTCCGATCCCGTCAGCGCGGGCATCGCCGACCGTGACAAACGGCTCGCCACGATTCGGCGGTCGGTGCCCGAAGCGGAGGTGCTCCGCAGCGACGACTATGCGTCATTGCGCCCGGGCTACTGGGTGATCTACGTTCCGGGCCCCTTCACCGACGGACGCTCCGCACTGGCCTTCTGCGCCGCGCGCGGCAGAACCACGGCCAACGCGTGCATCGGCCGCTACCTGAGCACGAGCGCGGCCGACTTCCCCCTCCAGTGCCGCCCACCCGCCGACCGGCCGACCGGCCGCTGTACCCGTTCCTAGTGGATGCGGGAGGCCGTTATGGCGGTGCCATCGAGGCCCCTCACAGCCTGCGCTCCATCGCTGTCGAGCCCTTTTCTCCTGTGCTCCCGGAGCACAGTTCGCCTCTCGGGCCGGAATCCGGGCTCCGGAGCCACGCGATGCTAGAAAAGAAGGGTGGTGGGACTTTCGAGGCTATTGCCGGTCTCATGGTCATGGTCACTGCGCCGACGGCACACGTGTTCCTCAATCCCCGGCCCTGAGCTCGCCCATCACGAGTGCCCCCGGGAATCTCCCCGCCGCGCCCCGTCCTGGTGGTCGCGTGTACGGGGGCTTGGGCGCAGCGTCGCCGGGCAGGTGTTCCTGCTGCAGGCGGCGGTCGTGGCCGCCCTGGTCATTGCCGTGGTCGCGGCCTTGGTGCTCCAGGCCCAGCGCGACAGCCTGCAGGACGCCCGTGCTCGCACACTGGCGGTCGCCCACACGTTCGCGAGCGCACCGGGGACGGCGCGGGCGCTGACCGGTCGCAATCCCACCGCGATCCTGCAGCCGCGTGCCGAGCAGGTACGTAAGCAGACCGGCGTCGCCTTCGTCGTCGTCTTCGACCGCGACGGAATCCGTATCACCCACCCCGATCCCTCCTTGATCGGGAAGCGCGTCATCGGCCCGTATCAGCAGCAAACGGTCCAGGGCCTCACCGTCACGAGAACCTTCACCACCTCCCGCGGCCCGGCCGTGGACTCGGGCGTGCCCGTCATCCGGGCGGACGGGAAGATCGTCGGTGCGGTGTCCGTCGCGATCACCGTCCAGCGCGTGAACGCGGTCGTGAAGCGGCAGGTGCCGGTGGTACTGGGGGCGGCCGCCGTCGCGCTCGCCCTGGGTACGGGCGGATCGGCGCTGGTGAGCCGACGGCTGCGCCGGCAGACTCACGGCCTCGGCCCGGCGGAGGTGACCCGCATGTACGAGCACCACGACGCCGTGCTGCACGCCGTCCGGGAAGGCGTGCTGATCACCGCCGGAGACGGGCGGCTGATGCTGGCCAACGACGAGGCCCGGCGGCTGCTGGATCTGCCCCCGGACGTGGAGCGGCGCCCCATCGCCGCCCTGGGGCTGGATCCGGGCATGGTCGACCTGCTGACGGCGGACCGTCCGGTCACCGACCAGATGCACTTCGCGGGGGAACGGCTGCTGGCCGTGAACGTGAGGCCCACCGCTCCCTACGGCGGACAGGCGGGCTGTGCGGTGACGCTGCGGGACGCCACCGAGCTGCGGGCGCTCGTGGGCAGGGCCGAGCGGGCCCAGCAGCGGCTGCGACTGCTGTACGAGGCGGGCATGCGGATAGGCACCACCCTGGACGTCAAGCGCACCGCGGAGGAGGTCGCCGAGGTCGCGACTTCCCGCTTCGCCGACTACGCCACCGTCGAGCTGCTGGAGCCCGTGCTGCACGGCGCCGAGCCCGGGGACACGGCGGGTTTGCTCCGCATCGCGTGCCGCGGCGTGAGGCAGGGGCCTCCGTTGCCCGCGGCCGGCGAGCGCGTCGTCCGGGACGCGGCCACCCCGATGGCGATGGCCCTGGCCGGCGGGCACGCGGTGCTGGAGCGGGATCTGACCGTCTCCCCCAGTTGGGTCGCGCGGGTACCGGAGCTTGCCCGTCCGGTGCCCGATCTGGGGCTCCGTTCGCTGATCAGCGTGCCGCTCAAGGCCCGCGGCGTGGTGCTGGGCCTGGTCACCTTCTGGCGTTCGGAGCACAGCGGCCTGTTCGAGGAAGAAGATCTCCCGGTCACCGAGGAGCTGGCCGCTCGCGCCGCGGTGTGCATCGACAACGCCCGCCGCTACACGCGCGAACACACCGTGGCCGTCGCCTTGCAGCGCAGCCTGCTCCCCCGCGTTCTGCCCGAGCAGAACGCGCTGGAGGTCGCCCACCGCTACCTGCCCGCCCAGGCCGGGGTGGGCGGCGACTGGTTCGACGTCATCCCCCTGTCCGGAGCCCGCGTGGCCCTGGTGGTCGGTGACGTCGTCGGCCACGGCCTGCACGCCGCCGCCACCATGGGGCGCCTGCGCACCGCGGTGCACAACTTCTCGGCCCTCGACCTGCCCCCCGACGAGCTGCTCGGCAGTCTCGACGAGCTGGTCACCCGGATCGACCAGGACGGGCCAGAGGGTGAGCAGGACGTCACCGGGGCCACGTGCCTCTACGCCATCTACGACCCGGTGGACCAACAGGTCGCCCTGGCCAGGGCCGGCCATCCGGGACCCGCCCTGGTCCTTCCGGACGGCACGGTCGTCCTCCCCGACATACCGGGCTCCCCGCCCCTGGGCCTGGGCGGCAGCCTGCCCGTTGAAACCGTCGAACTGCGGCTGCCGGAAGGGTCCAGCCTGGTGCTGTTCACCAACGGCCTGATCGAGACACGTGAACGGGACATCGACACCGGCCTCGCCCTGCTGCGGCAGGCCCTCACCGAACCCCCGCACACCCCGGCCCGCGATCCGGAGCACACCTGCCAGGCAGTCTTCGACGCCCTGCGACCGGACCACCCCCGCGACGACATCGCCCTGCTGGTAGCCCGCACCCGCCTGCTCCACCCCACCCAGGTCGCGGCCTGGGACGTGCCACGGGACCCCGCGGCCGTCCGCCGTGTCCGCGACGGTGCCGGCCGCCGGCTCGAGGTGTGGGGCCTGGAGGAGATCGCCTTCACCACCGAGCTGATCATCAGCGAACTGATCACCAACGCGATCCGCTACGGAACCGAGCCCATCCGCCTGCGCCTGCTGCGCGACCGCACCCTGATCTGCGAGGTTGCCGACGGCAGCAGCACCTCTCCCCACCTGCGCAGGGCCACCGCCACCGACGAGGGCGGACGCGGCCTGTTCCTCGTGGCCCAATTCGCCCAGCGCTGGGGAACCCGCTACACCCCCCGCGGCAAGATCATCTGGACCGAACAGGCCCTCCCCGGCGCGCCGGACGGCGCCGGCCGCCTCCAGGCCGACGCGGCACCCGTGCAGTGAGACGGGCACGATGCCCGCCCCAGGGCCTGGTCGCGACCGTCTCCACGCGAGGGCGCAGACGGCGGCCGCGGCAGGTTCTCTCCATCGCTGCCGCGACAAGAAGCCCAGCCGGGTGAGGAGCATCCGCCGCCTGCCCAGCAGATCGGCGACGCGGCCGCCGAGCAGGGTGCAACCGGCCGTCCGGGAGCGGTCACCCGGGTCCGTGGGTGCTGCATGCACCTGCGGAGCCGCCCGGGAGGGTGTAAGTAGAAAATATGCGCCTGCGGCAGCGGCTTTCACACCGCCCTCGCTCACGGCAGGCCGGTGACGCTCTGCTGGCGCTTCCGCTGGGCTTGATCGTGGCGATCGTGCTGGTCGACGTACTGGCCCCACATGGTTTGCCGCTGGGCCCGTCGCTACTGATCGTGGCGCCCGCGCTCGCTGCGTCCTTCGCCTCCACCCTCGTCACCGGGGCGATTGCCGCTCTGACTGTGGTGGGCATGCTCGTCATCGGTCTTCAGAGCGGCCACCTGCTGGGTGGCACGATGTCCTTCGGCTCGCAGTTCATCGCCCTGCTGGTGGTGTCGGTGATCGTGACCGTCTTCCGATATCTGCGCGAGCGGCACGCCCGTGAGCTGGCGCTGGTGCGGATGGTGTCGGAGGCCACCCAGCGGGTGGTGCTGCGGCCGCTGCCGCGGCGGATCGGTCCACTGCGGGTGGGATCGGTGTACATGGCGGCGCAGCAGGAGTCCCTGATCGGCGGCGACCTGTACGCGGCCGCCCGCACTCCCACGGGTACCCGGCTGATCATCGGCGATGTGATGGGCAAGGGCCTGACCGCGATCAGCGACGCCGCTTTGCTGCTGGGAGCCTTCCGGGAAGGCGCACACCGTCAGGCCAGCCTCCCCGACCTCGCGTCCTACCTGGACCACAGCGTGTACTGGAACCTGACCGACTCCACCGAGGCGGGGGCGGCCGGGGAGTCGTTCATCACCGCCGCCATCCTCGACATCCCCGACGCGCTGCCCCAGGTGCACATGGTCACCTGCGGGCATCCGCCCCCCGTACTGCTGCACGGCCGGAACGTCTCCACACTGCACGCCACCTGCCCCGCGCCACCGCTGGGACTGGGCGCGCTGACCGGTCACCGCTACCGCGTCGACACCTTCGCGCTCGAACCCGGAGACACGCTGCTGCTGCACACCGACGGGGTGATCGAGGCACGAGATGCCCAGGGCGTCTTCTACCCGCTGGCCGAGCGCGCCGGCTCCTGGGGCCACCACAGCCCCTCCGCGCTGGTCCATCACCTGCGCACCGACTTGCTCGCCCACGCCGGTGGACACCTGGCCGACGACGCGGCCATGGTCGCCGTCCAGCGCAGCCGTCGGCCCGTGTCCACCGAGGAAGCCGACCGCCCACCTGCTCGGCCCGCCAGAGAAGGCGACCAGGCACCCGACTCGGAGACCATCTCCGATCCCGGCATGACACGTTGAGCGGGTCGGTGCGGATCAGCCGGCGATCCATCCGGCACCGCGTGAACGGAGTCGCACATGGTCAGGAGTGAGTGCTGAAACACACGACGAAGGGTGCCCCACCGGGGCGCAGTTGACTACTCGATGTACAGATGGGCAACGCCGTCGTCAGAGGACGTCGTAGGTCAGGTGCGTCGCGGTCGATGTCGAGGTCACGCTTCGCCGCACCAGTGTGCGCGGCGCTCCGCCGGGGAACAGTGGCGTCCCTGCGCCCAGCAGGACGGGCATGAGGTGCAGCGTCAGCACGTCGACCAGGCCGGCGCCGAGCGCCGAGCCGATCGTGGCGCCGCCGCCCATGAGGACGACGTCGAGGTCTGTGTCGCTGTCCGACGACGCCCCCTCGGCGCGCTCGCGGGCCGCATGCGTGCGGCTGACCGTCGAGGCCCGCGCGGCGCTGCTCGGCCGACGGCTGCTGCGTCACGGACCCGGCGTCCGCCCCGGACAGCCGGGACAGCAACCCGGCGAACCTTCCCGGCTGGAGCACTGGGTGACGTTGCCGGCGAACGACCGGATCGTGTTACGAGCCCTCAGCAGTTCTCTGACTGATCCGGCGGGCGGCCTCGACGACTGCCGAGCGGTGCAGGGCCAGTCGCTCCGGCGACCAGGACCGGCTGACCTGTCCGGGGTCGACGTCCTCGGCGGCCCAGAACCATGCCTGGGCCATGGCGAGGACCATGGTCAGGAGATCGTCCGGCTGTATCTCCGGGGCGAGATCGCCACGCTGCTGCGCGTCGGCCACTTCCGCGGTTTTGCGTCGGAAAGCATGCGGTTCGAGTCCGGCGACGGAGGGGCGTTCCAGTAGCCTCCACAGTCGCAGGCGCATCAGGTCCGGCCGGGCGACGAGGTGGTCGAAGATCGCGCCGGCGTATCCGGGCAGGTCCTCGACGTCGAACGGGACCGACTCGGCGCCCTCTGTCATCGCCCGTTGCAGCACCTCGTCGAACAACTGTTCCTTGTTGCCGAAGTAGACGTAGATCAGCCGCTTGTTCGCACCCGCCGCCTCGGCGATCCGGTCCACTCGGGCGCCGGCGATGCCGTAGGCGGCGAATTCGGTGAAGGCGGCGTCGAGCAGCCGGGCCTTGGTGGCACTGGAGTTCCGTGGCATGTTCGCCACCCTAGCAAGTAACTATCTAGTTATTGACACCCGCGGGCAGTCGCTCTACGGTATGTATCTATCCAGTTAGATACCTGGGGAGGAACTCTTATGGAACACCGCGCACTGGGCCGCCTGGGACTGACCGTCGGCATGCAGGGCCTCGGCTGTATGGGGATGAGCGTGTTCTACGGCGCCATCGACGAGACCGAGGCGCTGGCCACGATCGACCGCGCGCTGGAGCTGGGCGTCACCCTGCTGGACACCGCCGAGAGCTACGGCCCCTTCGCCAACGAGCGGCTCCTCGGCAAGGCGCTGGCCGGGCGCCGGGATGCGGCCGTCCTCGCCACCAAGACCGGCGTGGAGATCACCGATGAAGGCAACGTGCTCGACCTGAACGGCCGGCCCGAGTACGTGCGCCGGGCACTCGATCGTTCGCTGCGGCACCTGGGCATGGACCACGTCGACCTGTACTACCTGCACCGCATCGACCCCAAGGTGCCCATCGAGGAGACCGTCGGCACGCTGGCCGAGCTGGTTGCCGAGGGCAAGGTCCGCCACATCGGCGTGTGCGAGGCGTCCGCCCAGACGATCCGGCGTGCCCACGCCGTGCACCCGCTCACCGCTGTCCAGACCGAGTACTCGCTCTTCGAACGCGACATCGAACACAACGGCGTGCTCGACACCCTGCGCGAACTGGAGATCGGGCTGGTCGCCTACTCCCCGCTGGGGCGTGGCTTCCTCTCCGGCGCCATCACCAGCCCCGACGACTTCGCCGAGAACGACTGGCGCCGGACGGACCCCCGCTTCCAGGGCGAGAACTTCGAGCGCAACCTCGACGTCGTCCGCGAGGTGCGCCGCATCGCCTCCGCCAAGGACGTCACGCCCTCCCAACTGGCCCTCGCCTGGGTCCAGCATCAGGGCGCGGTCGCCATCCCGGGCACCAAGCGCCGCCGCTATCTGGAGGAGAACATCGCCGCGACCGATGTGACCCTCTCCGCCGAGGACCTCTCCGCGATCGAGACGGTGGCCCCGCACGGCGTGGTCATCGGCGACCGCTACGCGCCCGAGTTCATGGGCACGCTCAACGGCTGAGACCCGACCAGCGCCCCGCTGAACTGAACGACGCGCCGTGGCTTCCTGGCGGGCGGGCGGATCGAGACGACCTCGCCTCCGATGCGCTGCCCGCTGGGGAACTGCGTGACCTCCTGCCCGTGCTTGCCCTGAGCAGCACCCCGCTCACGCCCGCCATGGGCGCCGGATTCGACCGTGAGCACCGGCGCGCCACCGTCGTCGACCGCCACCGCGGTATCGCGGACCTGAACCCTCACCCTCTACCTGGAGTCTGCCCGTGAAAGTCGTCATCTTCGGCGCGTCCGGCATGATCGGACAGGGCGTACTGCGCGCCTGTCTCCTCGACCCCGCCGTCACACGTGTGCTGGTGGTGGTCCGCAGCCCGCTGGGCATCAGCCATCCCAAACTGCGGGAAGTCATCCACCAGGACTTCACCGATCTGTCCGCCATCTCCGGACAACTGGCCGGTCACGACGCCTGCTTCTACTGTCTCGGCATCTCCTCCGCCGGCCGCAGCGAGGCCGAGTACACCCGCATCACCTACGACTGCACCCTCGCCGCCGCACGTGCCGTCTCCGCGTCCAACCCCGGACTGACCTTCACCTACGTCTCAGGAGAGGGCACCGACAGCAGCGAACGCGGCCGGACCATGTGGGCCCGCGTCAAGGGCCGCACCGAGAACGCCCTACTGGCCATGCCGATGGACACGTACATGTTCCGCCCCGGCTATATCAGCCCCCTCCACGGGGCAGTCTCCAAGACGCCGGCGTACCGAGTCCTCTACGCCCTCACCTCCTGGCTCTACCCGCTGCTGCGCCGCCTCTCTCCCGGGCACACCACAACCACCGAACACATCGGCCGCGCCATGCTCGCCGTCACCCGGCCCGGAGCAGTCGAGCAGCGGATCCTGTACAGCCCGGAGATCAACCGATTGGGCGGCGAGAGCGCAGCCACAGCGACGAAGACGGGGTGATCGACCGCCACTTCACTGGTGCCGCAAACCCATGATCCGGCGGATCCTGCCCGCCGAACGCGCCGGCCTCCGGACGCCGATCCTCACGTCCACGGAGCCGCTGACGCTGCCCCGCAAGACGGCTGGGACGCCGCGAGTTCCGCGATCAACGGCTCACGGCGCCAGGGGTGTTCACGTGATCCACGGGAAGGGTGTGGCCGCGCGGACACACCCTTCCCGATGCCCAGAACATCGCACCGACGCGACTTTTGTTACCCATTCGTCAAGTATTTACCCGAGGGAGAACGACATGGCTTCCCATTCCGCTCTATCACCCCAGGAGGCCGCCGACCGGCTGGCCATCCGTGAACTGATCGACGCCTATGCCCACTGTGCGGACCGCCGCGACGCGAAGGGGCAGCTGGCGCTCTTCACAGACGACACCCGGTTCCTCGCTTTCATGGACGCCACGGCTGCTGAGCCGACTCAGGAGCTGCACGGCCGCGACTCTCTGGCCCCGGTCTTCGACAATCTGAACACGTACGAAACCACCACTCACTTCAACGGGCAGAGCACGATTTCGCTGGACGGAGACCGGGCAACGGCTGAAAGCTATTGCCTGGCTTATCACTTGTCGGTGGATGGGGACGGGCAGCGTACGCTGATGATCGCCTCCATCCGCTATCTCGACGAACTCGTCAAGCAGGACGACGAGTGGCTGTTCGCCGAACGCAGACTGCTGGTCGACTGGACGGAGACGCGCCCCTCCGTCGCCTGACCCGGCCGAGCTTTCTCACCACAGCTTCGAACTGGCCAGAACAGGCAGGGACCGGCCGTCGAGCTGATCGAGGACACGCTCACGGGCAGGGGTACGCAGCCTGGAGGCGCTTCAGCCCGTCCGGTCAGCGAGGCCACCCGGCGGGCCCTCCAGGCGAAGGCGAACTCGGCCGGCTCGTCGGCCGGCAGCGCCTGGCCCCATGCGTCGTGTCGCCCAGAACGGCTCGCCGCCGGAACTCACCATGGAAGCCGCGAGGCGCTGTAGACGTACGCGGTGTCGGCCGGCCAGCGCGCCTTCATACCCCCGGGTGCCGGGGGCGTGTGGCGCAGCCGACTGGCCGCTCGCGGGCGGACGACGCTGACCGGGGCCGCTGAACATGGGCGCAGCAGGCGGGAATCGCCCCCGTTCAGGGACGAGGATGTCAATGATCGACCGTGAAGATCGCCGCCCGGTCGTTCTGCGCTGCCGTGCGGTGGAAGTTCTTCAGTCCAGGCAGGAATGTCCGGGTGTAGGCGATGTCCTGCGCGTGGCCGGTGCCGTGGTCAGCGTCGAACGTGAGCGTGGCGAAGCAGTCGCGCAGGCACCGCCCGTCACGTGGTTCCGAGGCTGCCGCGACCTCGCTGACCTGCTCCGCAGAGTGACGTAGCAGCCGAATGTAGTTGTCGCCTTCGTGCAGCGGCACCCCGCCGAGGATGACGTGCGCGACCAGGGGAAGTCACCGTCGCGCCAGGAGCCGCAGGCCCGTCCACATCACGCTGCGGTCGGCCCGGTCCACGTCGGCGGCGAGCGGTCCGACGCTCTCACGGACGACGGCCTCGAGCTCGTCGGACCAGGGGTACGGGGATCCTGCCCTGCTCGCCTGCGTATTGACGCACCTCGATACGAGTAGTCACCAAACGCCCCGCGCTGCCCTGGAGTCAAGCACTCCGCCCGGCGCGACGAGAGCAGCACGCGCCGCCACCGCGTGAAAGAGACGAAGCACGTCGGAGCCACCACCGGTGTGATCGAAGTACCCGCTCCAGGCAAAAAGTCTCCCTTCGGGTCTGGTCAGGCTGGCGTGATGTTCGGTAGCGTCACGCCCACATCACTGACATGTCAGTGAAATTCCACTGACGTCGGGGGCTTGGCGTCGGTTGCTCCGATGTCGCCGGAAACGGCCCCACGAGACGAGGTTCTAGTGAAGAAGTCGCTTTGGCGCGGCAGCGCCGTCGCGGTGGCCGCGGGGCTGTTCGCCCTCACCGGCTGCTCGAGCACACAGGGTTCGGGGAGCGCGCAGGGGGGACGTCCCTTCGGGGACTGCGCGGTCACGAAGAATCCGACGGTGCACAGGATGGAGACCCGTGAAAGCGGTGCGCTGACCGTGGCCGCCTCGCTCCCCTACCCGGCCGGCTACCGCGGGAACACGCTCGACTCCGTCAACGGCGGCTACATGTACTGCCTGGACGCGGAGATCGCCAACCGGGCCGGACTCAAGAAGATCAAGCTCGTCAACGCCTCCTTCGAAGCGCTGGTGACTGCCAAGACGTCCAACTTCGATTTCGCCCTCTGGGACATCTACGACACCCCCGAGCGGCGCCGGGCGGTGGATTTCTCCACCCCGTACAACACCTATGAGACGGGCGTCCTGGTCAAGAAGGGCTCCGCTCTCACCCAGTCCTCGATCAAGAACGCGACGGTCGGGGTGCTCGCCGGGTCGGTGCAGCTGAACTACGTGAACAGCACCCTCAAGCCCAAGCAGGTGCGGGTGTTCAACTCCAACGACGACCTCTTCAACGCCGTGCTGGCGGGCCAGGTCGACGCGGCGCTGAACGACACCGCCACCGTCATGCCGAGGGCCGCGAACTCGGGCGGCAAGCTCGAAGTGATCGGCAAGTACCCGGTCGGCGGCAATGTGGCGGCGCTCTTCTCCAAGGGCTCGCCCAATGTGAAGGTCGTGGACCAGATCCTCGCCGACATGAAGAAGGACGGCACCCTCGACGCGATCATGAAGAAGTGGCTCAACCCGATCCTCGGCGGCGACCCCCACGGGCTGCCGGACTGGAGCGCGTGATCATGGCCACCAGAGCACCCGGCGCAAAAGCCGGGGCCATGAGATCGCAGACCGCCGCCGCGGAGCCCACGCCCGCCGCCCCGCTGGCCACCTCCGGTTATCTGGGCGCCGCCGGGGTCCTCGCCCTGCTGGCGACCGTGCTGTGCTACCAGTTCACGGGCACCGCGGTCACCCGCTCCCAGCCGCTGCACCTGTTGCTCGGCGTCGTACTCCCGGTGCTGGTGCTGGGCGGGCCCTTCCTCCTCTCCTACAGCCGCAGCAAGCAGTCGGAGCGGGAGTGGGAGGAGGGACGGTACGCCGAGGCGCGGGTCGCCGCCTCCCGGTCGCGGGACGCGTCGGTCTCCTCGCTGGGACTGACCGGGTTCGTCGCCGTCGCCGCCCTGGTGGGGCTTCTGGTCTTCACCAACGACGGCGCCGTGCAGAAGACCTTCTTCAACGTCTCCTACATGACCAAGAGCCTCGGCGACATCTTCGGGGCGCTGGTCGTCAACATCGAGATCGCGGTCGGCGCCCAGCTGCTCGCCATGCTCTTCGGACTGCTGCTGGCCGTCGGACGGCTGCTTCCCGGAAAGGGGTTCTGGCCGGTCCGCGCGCTGTGCATCGCCTATATCGACGTCTTCCGCGGTATCCCCTCGGTCGTGCTGATCTACCTGGTCTGCTTCGGCCTCCCGCTCACCGATGTGCCGGTGCTCAGCAAGGGCGACCCGATCGTCTACGCGATCGTCGCGCTGGCCATGACGTACAGCGCGTACAACGCCGAGCTGTACCGGGCCGGCATCGAGTCCATCAACAAGGGGCAGACCTCCGCGGCGCTGTCCATGGGGCTCTCCCAGCCCGACGTCTACCGGTTCGTGATCTTGCCGCAGATGGCCAGGAACATCGCCGCGCCGATGCTGAGCCAGTTCATCGGCCTGCAGAAGGACACCGCCCTGGTGATCGTCGTCGGGATCATCGACGCGTTCAGCCAGGCCAAGATCTACTCGGCGAACGACTTCAACCTCTCCGCGGTGACCGCGGTGTGCTTCGTCTTCGTGCTCATCACCATCCCGCAGACCCGCTTCGTCGACTACCTGCTGGCACGCTCCGGCACAAAGCTGAAGAGAGTCTGAGCCATGACAGAACCCTTTGTCCTGCTGGACCGCGTCACCAAGAGATACGGTGACCACACCGTGCTCGACGAGGTGGACCTCGCCGTCGCCCGGCACGACGTGGTCACCCTCATCGGGGCCTCGGGCTCCGGCAAGTCCACCCTGCTGCGCTGCGTCAACGGCCTCGAACCGATCCAGGGCGGACGCATCTCGCTCGCCGGGGACGTCATCTCGGGCGAGGGTGTGGACCTGGTCGGGCTGCGCCGCCGGGTGGGCATCGTCTTCCAGAGCTACAACCTCTTCCCGCACATGACGGTCCTGCGCAACTGCACCCTCACCCCCGTCAGGGCCGGCATCGCCTCCAAGGAGCGTGCGGAGGCCGACGCCCGGGTGATGCTGGAGCGGGTCGGGCTCCGGGAGAAGGCCGACGCCTACCCCGACCAGCTCTCGGGCGGCCAGCAGCAGCGGGTGGCCATCGCCCGCGCCATGCTGATGCGTCCCGAGGTACTGCTGCTGGACGAGATCACCTCCGCGCTCGACCCGGAGCTGGTGATCGAGGTGCTGAACCTGGTCCGCGAACTGGCCGGTGACGGCATCACCATGATGATGACCACCCACGAGATGTCCTTCGCCCGGGAGATCTCCTCCAAGATCTGCTTCCTCCACCAGGGATCGATCCTGGAGGAGGGACGCCCGGAGCAGATCTTCGACCAGCCCGCCACCCCGGAGTTGAAGACGTTCCTCCGCCGGATCCATGAAGCCGGCCGGGACTGACCTTTTTTCTAATGGAGTTGACGATGAAGCAGAACTACGACGTCCGGGACTTCTTCACCTACCTCGGATACCCCAGCGGCGATCAGCCCTACTGGTCGGAGAACCTGCGCAGCCTCTCGGTGTACTGCAAGGGCGACGCCGACAACCTCCGGGAACTGCTGGAGCCGACCCCCTTCGAACTGGCCGACGACCGGTTCGTGGTGCAGATCGCGGACTTCGCCAACGCGACTCCGGGTTCCTTCTACGACTCCGGGGTCGTCATCCCGGTCCGCTACCGGGACCACGTCGGGGTGAACTACTACTTCGAGTACGAGGACCAGCCCTGGAGCGTGGCCTTCGGCCGGGAGGTGTGGGGCTACCCCAAGCATTACGGGGAGATCCAACTCACCGACTCCGCAAGCCGGGTGGCCGGAACCGTACAGCGCGCGGGCGAGCAGATCTTCGGCATCTCGATGGTGCCCCAGGACGGATACTCGAACAAGGCGTGGGCCGACATGGCGCTCTACCCGCACCTCCAGGTGCACGCCCTTCCGGAGGCCAACGGCCCGGGCTTCAGGACCTTCGAGATCGTCTCCCGCGACACCTCCAAGGACTTCGTCCTGCGGAGCAAGTGCTTCGGTCCGGCGGAGCTCGAACTGGGATCCGCGCTCAGCGTCAACGGTGTGCAACTCAAGGTCGTCGAGGTGCTCGGCGGCGAGTACTCCGTCGGCGACTACGCCTGCACCGTGGAGAACGGCATTTCGACAGTGATCGACGACCTGCTGGCGGACGGTCCGGAAGCGCGGCCGCAGCGGGCCTCCACCGTCGCCGAATAGCCTTTCCCCGTCATCCATTTGGTGGCGCCGACGGCCTGTCCCGCGGCGCCGCCCACAGAGAGGGTTGGACACAGTGCGTCCTGCGTACGTCCCTGGCAAGCATGCGGCCAAAGCCGAGGCCGGATCAGCGAACCTGCTCAGTGAGTCGGCCCACGCGGCCCTGCGCTCACGGCTGGTCAGGTGCGAGATCATGCCCGGCGAGCGGCTCAGCGAGGCGGAACTGCGCAGCAGCCTCCAGCTCGGCGCCTCGCCGGTACGGGAGGCGATCCGGCGACTGGAGTTCGAGCAGCTTGTCGTGATCTTCCCGCGCAGCGGAACGTTCGCCACCGAGATCGCGCTGAAGGACTCCCGCTCCGTGATGGAACTGAGGCTGCAACTCGAGGGCCTGGCCGCCACCCTGGCCTGCACCCGCGGTTCCAAGGCCGAGAAGGACGACCTGGTCGCCCTCGCCGAGCGGCAGTTCGGCACCACCGATCTCCAGGAATGCATCGACCTGGACGCGGAGTTCCACCGCAGCGTCTACCGGATGACGCGGAACGACTACCTGATCACCACCGCCGAGATCCATTTCAACCTCGCACTGCGCCAGTGGTACTTCTGCTCCAAGGTGGTGCAGACCCCCGACTGGACCGGCGTCGACCACCGCCCGCTCGCCGCGGCCATCGCCGAGGGCGACGCCGCCACCGCCGACGCGCACATCCGCGAGCACGTACTGCACGACTCCCAGCAGGTCGTCACCATCCTCACCGACTACGGACTCTAGGAAGGACCCGCCCATGCGGGGCAGCGACGCCACCGTGCACTCCCTCTTCTCCCTCACCGGCCAGACCGCCCTGGTCACCGGGGCGGCCGGCGGCCTGGGCCTGGCCCAGGCATTGGCACTCGGCCGGGCCGGAGCCAGGCTGATCACCTCGGACGTCAGCCATGAGGCCGCCAAGACCGCCTGCGACCGCCTGCAAGAACACGCAGTGGACTGCATCCCCCTAGCACTCGACGTCACCTCCAAGGCGAGCATCGACGCCGCCTTCGACACACTGGAGGCCAACGGCTACAGCCCGGACATCCTCGTCAACAACGCGGGCGTCTCACTGCGCAACAGCGCGCTGGAGGCCACCCTGGAGGAGTTCGACACCACCCTCTCGATCAACCTCCGCGGCACCTACTTCACCGCGCAGCGCGCCGCCCGGGCCATGCGCCGCCGTGGCCACGGACGCATCATCAACCTCGCCTCCATCGGCGGTCTGGTGGTGGACGGTGAGCGCTCCTCGGTATACGACGCCTCCAAGGCAGCCGTCGTCCACGTCACCAGGAACATGGCATACGAATGGGGCCCGCACGGCATCCGCGTCAACTCCATCGCCCCCGGCTACATGCGCACCAACATGACCTCCGACCTACTCCCCACTCCCGAAGCAGAAGAGCGGATCGTTCGCGACCACATCCCACTCGGCAGGGTCGGCGAGCCGAGCGACCTCAGCGGCGCAGTCGTCTTCCTGGCCTCCCAGGCGTCCTCCTACGTCACCGGCCACACCCTGACGGTCGACGGCGGCTGGACCGCGGCGCTGTAGCAATCACCCCCACCCGCGACCGCCCCCAAGACCCGCCACCCCCTCGGCCGGTACGGCTGCCACGGGACGGGGCGGGGACAGGGTCGGCTGCACGGGGGGGCGGGCCGGGTGATCCCGCCCTGAGCCACCGGGCCGGCGAGCTGCTCCGGGCCCCTCAGCGGGAGCCCCTCGGTGTCCTGGCAGCGGAAGCCGCGACCGTTGTGGGCACGGGTGAGCGATTCCGTATACGGACCACCGCATTGTCGGCAGCGCGCCTGCTGTCGCTGGGCGAGGACCTCCTGCGCTCGGTCGCAGGGCTGCGGGGAGCCGTGCAGGACCGGCAGCCCGTGCGTCAGCGCACAGTGATCACGGTCTTGCCGCGGGAGTGGCCCTCCTCCACATGGCGCATGGCCTCGGCCGTATCGGCCAGGGAGTAGGTCCGGCCGACCACGGGAGTGACCTGACCGGCCTCGATGAGCGCGGTCACCGCGAGCAGGTCCTCGTGGGCCGGACCGCCCGGGGTCGCCGGGATGATCGGGCGCAGGCTGTGCCGGGTGACCGCGTTGACCGCGGCCAGTTTCAGCATGGAGCCGATCGCCCCGAACACCCGGCCGGGTGAGCCGCCGCCGTTGGCCACCAGGACTCCGGTCGGGGTGAGCGCCCGACGCAGTCGGCCCGGCGGAAGGTTGCCCACGTTGTCCAGGATCACGTCGTAGCGGGCGCGTCCGTCGGTGAAGTCCTCGCGGGCGTAGTCGATGACGTGCGCGGCGCCCAGTGAGCGCACCAGTTCGGTGCTGCCAGCGCTGCACACGCCGGTGACCTCCGCGTCCAGGCCGGCCGCGATCTGAACGGCGAAGGTGCCCACGCCGCCACCCGCCCCGTTGACCAGCACCCGGTGCCCGGCCCGGACCCGGCCCACCGTGCGGATGCCGCGCAGTGCGGTCACCGCCCCCATCGGCACGGCCGCAGCCTGCTCGAATGACAGACGCTCGGGCTTGGGCACCACCAACTCCGCCGTGGCGCACGCGTATTCGGCGAACGCCCCCGCGCAGAAGCCCAGTACCGGAGTGCCGGGCCGGAGCCCTCCTACGCCGGCGCCGACAGCCTCCACCACTCCGGCCGCGTCGATGCCGGCCACCCGGTACTTCGGACGGCTCAGTCCCATGCCTCCCATCAGCCGCGCCGCGTAGGGGTCGCCGCGCATCATGTGCCAGTCGTAGGGGTTGAGCGCGGCGGCGTGCACACGAACCAGCACCTGGCCGGCCCCGGCCGGGGGCCGGTCGACCTCCTGCAGCCGCAGGATGTCCGGCGGCCCGAACCGCTCCTGGAGCACTGCCTTCATCGCCCTGCCCCCCATCTCCTCGGGACCCGTCACGACCGACACATGACCGCCGCGCGGGTGAGGGCACGGTAGGCGTACGCGGTACAGCCGTCAATGGCCGTCGACCGGCGGGACGGGGCGCTCGGCCCACGGGGAGCCGTACCGACAGGGATCACCCTGCGGCCGTAACTCCCCGGCTGCCACGCCGTGTCCGGGTCGCCGCCCACCGCGGCGTCACCCGATCGAGCGCATGGGAGGAGCCGCGGTCCACCGCCCACCAACTGTCCGTGCGCGGCCTGTTGTCGCGGGAGACCGCCCAGCGCGTCGGTCGCCGCCTCCGCGTGCACGGCGACATGAAGTCGGTCTCCGGGTGTTCGGCGAGGGCGGCGCGCACCCGCTCCGCCGTGACCGCCGTGCGGAACAGCACCGCCAGGCCGTGCACCGCAGTTCCGCAGTCCCGCCGCCCCGCCGCCCCGCCGCCAGTCGCCAGTCGCCAGCCGCCAGTCGGCGAAGCACGGACGGAGTCGAGGGTAACCAGCAGGACCCTTTCCTCATCCGGCCGTTGACGTCCCGGAGGGCGATACGCGCCCGGAATCACCTATGTCTCAGGTTCTTTTTGAGAGGGTCAAAGATCTCCTTATAATCTGCATGCGCATGTCCCCCATAGAGAGGTCCCCCGTGAACACGCTCCTCGGACGCCGGGTCCGCATCCTGGCCGCCATCACCGCGACGGCCGGGGCGGTGCTCGTGGCAGGCTGCACGTCGAGCGGCAGCGGCGGCACGGGCAAGTCGGCCGACGGCGGGGTCGACCTCGTCAAGGCGGGCCGGCTCACGACCTGCACGCATCTGCCCTACCCGCCCTTCCAGTCGGAGATCGACGGCAAGGTCCAGGGCTTCGACGTCTCCCTGATCGACCTGGTCGCCAAGGACCTCGGGGTGAAGCAGCACATCCTCGACACGCCCTTCGAGAACTTCAAGACCGGCGCGTTCCTCAACTCCGGCGAGTGCGATCTGGCCGCCGCGGGCATGACCATCACCGCCGAACGCAAGAAGAACGTCGACTTCTCCGACCCGTACTTCGACGCGACCCAGGCCGTCCTGGTCGACAAGAAGAGCGGCATCACGTCCCTGGCCGATGTGAAGGCCAAGGGCAGGAAGCTCGGTGCCCAGGCGCAGACCACCGGGGAGGACTATGTGCGGGGACAGGGCTTCGACCCTGTCTCCTTCGAGTCCTCCGACGCCGTCCTCAACGGCCTGCGCACCGGACAGGTCCAGGCGGTCGTCATCGACTACCCGGTGGTCCAGGGCTGGCTCAAGGACAAGGCCAACGCCGACGCCTTCAAGGTGGTCGGCAACCTCGACACCGGTGAGCAGTACGGCTTCACGGTGAAGAAGGGCAACTCCCAACTCCTCGCCGCGGTCAACAAGGCGATCAAGGACGCGAAGGCCGACGGCACCTACAAGAAGCTGTACGAGCAGTGGATCGGCCCGTACACCCCGTCCGCCGCCTCGCCGTCCGCCTCATGAGCGACACCACCGGCACCGCCGACACCACCGGCACCGCCGGCACCGCCGGCGCCGAGGTCCGACCCCGCAGAAGACGTCTGACCCGGAGCCGACGGCGCACGCTCTCGCGCGGCGTCCAGTACGCCGTCTTCGTCGCCGCCGTGATCGCCTTCGCGGCCGCGGCCGACTGGGGCCGACTGCAAAACCAGTTCGCGCAGGCGGACATCGCACGGCGGATGTTCCCGGACGTCATCACCCTGGCGCTGAAGAACACCGTGCTGTTCACCCTGACCGGCTTCGTCGTCGGCCTGGTCCTCGGCATGGTCATCGCGCTGATGCGGCTGTCGTCCGTGGGCCCCTACCGCTGGGTCGCCGGGGTCTACATCGAGATCTTCCGCGGTCTGCCCGCCCTGCTGATCTTCATCTTCGTCGGTGTGGCCGTGCCACTGGCCTTCCCCGGCACGGAGATCATCGGGGGAACGTACGGCAAGGTGGCCCTCGCGCTCGGACTGGTCTCGGCCGCCTATATGGCGGAGACGATCCGCGCGGGCATCCAGGCCGTGCCCAAGGGACAGATGGAGGCGGCCCGTTCACTGGGCTTCTCGCCGGCCCGGGCGATGATCTCCATCATCGTTCCGCAGGCGTTCCGGATCATCCTCCCGCCGCTCACCAACGAACTGGTCCTGCTCTTCAAGGACTCCTCGCTGGTGCTGTTCCTCGGCGTCACGCTGGAGGAGCGCGAACTGTCCAAGTTCGGCCGGGATCTGGCCAGCCAGACCGCCAACTCCACACCGATCCTGGTCGCGGGCCTGTGCTATCTGCTGGTCACGATCCCGCTCGGATTCGTGGTGCGCCGCATGGAGGCCAAGGCCCAGGGAGCCGTCAAGTGAGCATTGCCCCCGAGATACTCGTCCGCGGCCTGCACAAGTCCTTCGGGGACAACGAGGTGCTGCGCGGCATCGACCTGGAGATCGGCCAGGGTGAGGTGGTCTGTGTCATCGGCCCCTCCGGCTCCGGCAAGTCGACTTTGCTGCGCTGTGTGAACCTCCTGGAGGAACCCACCGAGGGCCAGGTCTTCGTCGGCGGCACCGAGGTGACCGACCCCGATGTGGACATCGACGCCGTACGCCGCCGTATCGGCATGGTGTTCCAGCAGTTCAACCTCTTCCCGCACCTCACGGTGACCGAGAACCTCACACTGCCGCAGCGCCGGGTCCTCGGTCGGGGCAAGGCGCGGGCCGCGGAGATCGCCGCCGAGAACCTGGAGCGCGTGGGCCTGTCAGAAAAGGCGGACGCCTATCCCTCCTCCCTCTCCGGCGGTCAGCAGCAGCGCGTCGCCATCGCCCGCGCGCTCGCCATGGGCCCCGAGGTGATGCTCTTCGACGAGCCCACCTCCGCGCTCGACCCCGAGCTGGTGGGCGACGTCCTCGCCGTGATGCGCATGCTCGCCGACGAGGGCATGACGATGATGGTCGTCACCCATGAGATGAGCTTCGCGCGGGAGGTCGCCGACCGGATCGTCTTCATGGACGGCGGGGTGATCGTCGAGGACGGCACACCGGATCGGGTCATCGGGAACCCCGCTCACGAACGCACCCGGCACTTTCTGTCCCGGCTCCTGGACCCCGCGAAGGCACAGGTCGAGGAGGAGAAAGCGGGCCGGGCGGGTGAGAGCGGGTAGCACCGAATCAAGGTGCGGTACATGAGTGATCGCGCGGTGCCGCACGTGAAGGGACGGATGCTCGTCTCACCGCAGCAGGTCCGCGACGAGCCGCGGGTGGTCGGCGGCCGGATCTCGTACGACCGGCCCGTCGGCGCCCGTGCCATCCGTAGCCGTAGCGCTCTGTCTACGGGACGTCCCTGACGAACACGATCGCGTCGCTGTCCGCCAGTTGGGCCGGGTCGAGTGGGGAGTAGCCGAACCAGGGGGATACGCGGGGCGCGGGCGGGGTGTCGCCGAGGACGGTGGCCAGCCGCGGGGCGTCGATGACGCAGCGGTGCTCCGGGAGCGCGTACAGAAGCCCTTCGACGGTGTCCGCGGACGGGGCGTCCACGCCCTGGTGTCGGATGGTGCCGAGAGCCGTGGCCACGAAGGCGTACTCCTCACCGAGTTGGGCGCTGACCAGCGCACCGGCGCTCCACCACTCCACCGGCCCCTGCCACATCCGCATCGTGCTCTTCTCCCGTTGGAGGTGGGAGTTGTGGGCGTGGACGAGTGCCGGGCCGCGAGCGGCTACGGCAAGGAGGTTGTGGGCCATCATCACATCCCGCAGCGCGCACAGCCGCGTCATGCGGGCCGGTGAGGTGTCGGCCATCCAGTGGTGGTAGCGCAGCAGACCGGTGGCGGTGCGCCCGTAAAGGCGTGCCCGGTCCCAGTCGTCGTGCGAGGTCGCGGCGAGCAGGTGGGGTGTCTGCGCGTCGAACAGCGCCACAAGATCGTCGGCGAGCAGCCGTAGCTGCTTGGCCTCGGCCGACTGCCCCACGGAGTGGGCCGGTTCCATCATCGCGGCGGGATTGGTCCACCGGTCGTCGGCGCCGAGCAGGCGGTCGAGTGTTTCCGCGGCGCAGGGGAGCAGGTCCGCGTCCACCCGAACCGAGAGGTAGGTGTGGAGTGCGGTGAGGGCCTGCCGGGGGCTCGCGGCGCCGGTGATTTCCAGCGGGCCGTCGAAACCGGCGAAGCGGAGCCGTTCGGACGCGGGCCGGCCGTCGTTGTAGGCGCGCATCCAGCGCACCAGCTCGCGGTTGGCCTCAAAGGTGCCCCAGCCGTGGCTGAATCCGCGTTCCATGGCCTCGTCGAGGGTGCCCGTTCCCGTGGTGACGTGGCCGTCAACGACCAGACCCTTCAGGCAGTCGCTCTCGATCGCGATCGTCCGGTACCCCTCCTGCTCGACGAGTTCCTGGAAGAGCTCGTTGCGCAGGGTGAGCAGAGCGTCCTCGCCGTGGGTGGGCTCGCCCAGGGCGAGCAGCCGCGGCCGGGCCGGGAGCAGCCTCATGACGGCCGCCGCCTCGACGGCATGGGCGGTGTCCTTGATGTCGGTAGCCATGCCTTCAACGGTATCGTTGAACTCTCGGTTGAAACTTTTCCTCGATATCGTCGGCTCCATGGGGAGAAACTCTCAAAACGGCGAGCGGCTCAGGCCGGTTGATCTGGCACGCGGGCACGGTCTGTCCACGCAGGCGATCAGGAACTACGAGGAAGCCGGCATCCTCCCGGCCGCCGGTCGCACACCCCACGGCTACCGCACCTATACCTCGCTGCACGCGGGGGCCCTGCGCGCGTTTGTCGCCCTGGTGCCCGGCCACGGCCACCGGACGGCGACGTCGATCATGCGGGCGGTGAACGAGGGCGCGGCCGACGAGGCGTTCCGTCTCATCGACGAGAGCCACGCACAGCTCCTCGACGACCGGCGGACCCTCCGAGCCGTGGAGAACGCCCTCCGCGACCTGGAGCCCACCACGGCGTCCGAGCAGGCCACGGTGTCCGGGCCCGGCGGCACGTTCATCGGACCGCTGGCGGAAAAGCTCGGCATCCGGCCCGCGACGCTGCGCGCTTGGGAACGTGCCGGGCTGGTGCGCCCACGCCGCGACCCGCGGACCGGATACCGCGTCTACGACGAGGCCGACGTACGGGACGCCCGGCTGGCCCACCAACTCCGGCGCGGCGGCTACCTGCTGGAGCAGATCGCCCCGCTGATCGCCCAGGTGCGGGCGGCCGGCGGGCTGGAGCCACTGGAGGCCGCACTGAGCGACTGGCACGGCCGGCTGTCCGCCCGCGGGCGGGCGATGCTGACCGGGGCCGCCGAGCTGGAGGCGTACCTGCGCAAGCACGGATGAGACTACGGCCGTCAGGTGAAGAGAGACTCCCAGGGCAGACGTACTCTGGCGTGCGACGTTGCGGGGACGGTCTTGGCCATGTCGTCCATCCCCGCACTGAGGAGGTCAAGTCCACCCAGGCTCTCGTGCGTTGCACGCCTGGGTGCTTCCGCCAGGAACGGCGCCGACCGGGAATGCCCCGGTTGTCACCTCTGCGGCTCGATAAGGATCTTCCCTGCGGGTCCGGCTGCCGGGTCTTTGAGGTGGCCGGCGAGTTCGCTGAGCCCGATGCGTTTCCCGACGGCCGTGCGCAGGCGTCCGCGGCGCAGGTTCTCGAAGACCGGCGCGAAGAGCCCGGACAGGTGCTGCCCGCCGTCCTTCTGAACGGTGTCGCGCAGACGGAAGAGTTCCACGCGTACGTCCCTGCGGCCGTTGAGGCACTCCACCGAGAGCGGCGTTCCCGACAGCAGGCCGTAGTGGACGAACACGCCACCGCCGGCCGTCAGCGTGAACACCTCTTCGCCCACGCCGCCACCGACGCAGTCGAAGGCCACATCGACGCCGTGGGGGCCGATCGCCGACCGCAGCTGTTCGCGCCACCCGGGCTCGTTCGTCCGGATCACGGCCCGCCACCGGGACGGCTCGGCCACAGTCCGCCCCGGCGTTCCCCGCACGACCCCGACCGGTGTGACACCGCGATCGGTCAGGAGTTCCGCCAGGTGTCGCCCGATGGCCGATGTCGCCGCTGTGACCACCACATTCCGCACGCCCGGCCGACAGAACCGCTCGACCATCATGACGGCGGTCAGGGGGTTGATGTAGGCGAAGCAGGCGACCTCATCGGGAAGATCGTCCGGCACAGGAACACACCAGGAATGGTCGAGTCGCTTGTACTGCTGCCAGGCCCCAGCAGACCCCAGCGGCAGGACACGCCGGCCCACCGCCGCAGCGGGCACCCCCGGACCGGCAGCGTCGATCACACCCACGCCCTCGAACCCCGGGACCATGGGAAACGAAGTCCGCGAACCGTAGGCACCCGAGACAGTGATCTCGTCCGAGGGGTTGACGGTCGACGCGACCACGCGCACCACGACCTCCCCCGTGCCAGGAGCCGCAGGCCCGTCCACGTCACGCAGCGTCAGGACCTCGGCGAGCGGTCCGGGCGAACCGGCAACGGCAGCCAGCACCAACAGCCTCCCTACCGTGTGCACCCGTCAGAACACCTCATCCTACGAACGAACCTCGACGGCACGAACTCAACCGTTCGGGGTGCGCATGCTCGTCCTGGTGTCGAGCATTCCCGGAGAGGGACCCGAGAGCTACCGCGCGGGCGATCCGCCCTACAGCGAGAGCCCTTCCGGGGCCGCCCGCGACGCCCTCGGGGAAGGACGCCAGAGCGTCGAGCGGGCGCTGCCGCGAGCCCGGGGCCCCGAGTGCAGCGGCGCCGGATGACCGCGCACAGCGTGAAGGGCGGGCCGTACCGGACCCGCGACCGCGCCGCGTATTCGTCGTCACACACGGGGAGCCCGTGCGGCCCTGTTCACGTCACGCTCTGCCCCCGCGGACGGCCTGCCTATTGCTGGTGTCAGTCCGCCAGCGCCGCCGCAGTGGCGCGGGCGAAGCCTTCCGGATTGTCCAGCATGATGTTGTGCCCGCAGTCCGGGATCGGGACCACGGCCACCCCGGCTTCGATGAGCGCGCCAGTACCCGGGAGCGGGCCGTCGGCCTCGGGCAGCAGGTAGGTGCGGGGAATCTTCAGGTCCAGCAGGAGCTCGCGCATGGTGGGGACGGTGCCACGGGTGAGGTGGACCGCGCTGCGATGCAGTGCCTCCCGGCCGGCCAGGCGCATCGTGGACCACCAGTGGGAACCGGCCCGGTCACGGATGTCTTCCCAGCCGCCCGCCAGGAACTCCTGCTCGGAATACGCGGCGATGCCGCTGCTGCCCGCGGAGGTGGGGCTGGGCGGGATCGGGTCGAGGTTGGCGTCGACCAGGACCAGGCGGGAGACCAGCTGGGGGTGCCGGGTGGCCAGGACGATGGCCACCGAGCCGCCCATGCTGTGCGCGATCACCTCGGCGCCGGCAACACCGGCGGAGGTCAGGGCCGCGGCGAGGGCATCGGCGTGCGATTCCAGGGTGTAGTCGAAGCCCGTGGGCCGGTCGCTGATGCCGTGCCCGAGCAAGTCGATCAGCAGTGAACGGCGGCCGGCCAGCAGAGCATGGACCGCGACCTCCGTGAAGTAGGCCGGCGCCGTGGCACCCAGGCCATGGACGTAGACGCGTGACGGTTCCTGCCCCGGCAGCTCGACCCAGCGGATCCGGTCCCCCTCGGGCGTCACGGCGGCGTTGCGCACAGTCTGCTCCCTCCACTCCGGACCGACGGAGAGACGAGAGTAGCCACCGGAGCTCGACGCATAACCACCGCCCCCAGCGCAGGATCCTGCGCGAGCACCGGAAGTCTCAGGCATCGGTCGTGACGCCTCACCCGATTTCGTTCACATCACCGTTGGCGCCGGGCCAGCGCCAGCACGCTCAGACCGAACATCAAGACACCCAGGGGGAGATGGACCGACGGGACGTGCGCGATGCCGAGGACGACCTGGACCGAGGCGAGTACGAGGAAACCTGACGCGTGCCAGATCGGCCGGGGCGAGCCGCCGCCCGGCTTCCAGGCCAGCACCGCCGCGAGCACGTACAGCATCGACGCCCCGTACATCACACGGGCTCCGACACTGTGGAGCGTCTCTCCGTAGGACGAGGTCAGCAGCAGTCCGGCGGAGACCGCCTGAAGGAAGATGGTCAGGGTCTGCAGGGCGATCGCGATCTGCAGGAACGAGGGGCTGCGCTGTGCGTTCGCCGTCACCTGAGTGGCCATGTCGCAGTTCTCTTTTCCGCCCTCGGGCAGTAGATCGATAAGGTCTCACCAGGCCGACGACAGGGGCCTGCGAAAGGTAAGGCGAGGGGGCGGCCGAAAGCATGGGGACTGTCGGGACCAGCACAAATGACATAGCCGGTGAACGACGCCAACTGATCAATGTCGCTTACCGGTTGCTCGGTTCGGTGACCGAGGCCGAGGACGCAGTACAGGATGCCTACGCACGCTGGTACGGACTGCCACGAAGCCGGCAGGAGGAGATCCTGTCCCCCGGCGCCTGGCTGACGACGGTGACCAGCCGCATCTGCTTGGACGTGCTCGGCTCGGCGCGTGCCCGCCGTGAACGCTACGTCGGCGCGTGGCTGCCCGAGCCGCTGCCCGACCGCACCGAGTGGGACCACGCGGGCGGCGCCGACCCCACCGGCCCGGCAGACCCCGCCGACCAGATCGTCCTGGACGAGTCGGTGACCATGGCCTTCCTCGTCGTCCTGGAGTCGATGACGCCCGCCGAGCGGGTGGCGTTCGTCCTGCACGACGTCTTCCGGTACCCGTTCGCCGAAATCGCCGACGTTCTCGGCCGGACCCCCGCGGCCTGCAAGCAGTTGGCGGCCTCCGCCAGGCGACGGGTGAGCATCGCACGCGCTCCGGTGACGACGACCGGCCAGGCCGACGTGGTGAGGCACGTCAAAGAGGCATGGGAGACCAAGGACATCGCAGCCCTCGTCGGTCTCCTCAACCCGGCCGCCGTGATGACCGCCGACGGCGGCGGCTTGGCCGGCACCGTCCTGCGCCCGGTCGAGGGCGGGGCGCGCATCGCCCAGTACATGGTCGCCATTGCCGAGAAGGCTCCGGGACTCGAACTCCTGGAGCGGTCGGTCAACGGCGCGCCGGGCCTGGTGGCCCAGCGTGCCGGCGTCGTCTTGACCGTAGCCTCGTTCGACGTCTTCGACGGGCGCGTCACCCGGATCTGGGCAGTCCGCAACCCGGAGAAGCTGCGGCCGTGGGCGCGGGAAGGCTAGGGGACGTCTTGCCGATCACTGGTGGAGCGAAGGTGCCCCCGCCGCGCCCTGGTCTTTTCGTATTCGATCTCGACGGAGCGATGATCGGCGTGATCACGCTCGATCGGCGCGACGCAGAGCGTCCGGGTCACGTCCGGCATGGTACTGGCGACGAGGTCGGCAGCGGCAACTGCATCAGCGTTCCCACGCACGGCTCCTGCCATCGGTGTCTCCGACGGAGGCAGCATTCCAGTCGCCGCTGACATCGGTCATGGGGCGTGGAGGACTCGAGGGCTCGCCTGCGAAGCAGCGTGCGCGTATCGAAAGTGGTTGGTTGTGGCTCTGCGACCTGTGCTTCCATACCGAATTGACTACTCCCCCGCCTGAAGGCGCGGGATTCCTGGCTCAGGCAGCCCCCTGGAGCAGCGCTCCAGACAGTCTTACGCCCTCAGCACCAGCCGGGGTCAGACCAGCCCGGACGAGCATCACGGATGCGGAGTTCTTGTCTCTCGGCGAGACGGCTCCGCACCCGGTGCACGTGTAGGTACGTTCCGAAAGGAGGAGTGCGTGCTTGGCTCTCGCACCGCACCGTGCGCAGTCCCTCGTGGTGTGCGCGGGGTTGACCAGGTACACGGCACGACCGTGCTTGCGGCCCATCTCGACCAGGGCCTTCTTCGTGGCGCCGATCGCCGCGTCAGCCGCCTTGCGAGCCATCGAGGACTTGGCGAGGAACTTCGGACGGAAATCCTCCACCGCGATGGCATCGTGGTCGCGGACCACTGCCTTGGCCCACTTGCGGCCGGTGTGATGCCGCTGCCGGGCGACCTTCTGGTGCAGCTTCGCGGCCTGCCGCCGCGCCCTGTGGTAACCCTTCGAGGCGGCCCGTCCCCTGTGCGGCTTCCGGCGGGACATCATCCGCTGGTAGCGGGCCAGCTTCCCCGCGGCCTTCCTCCCGTGCTGCGGATGCGGAAGATCGTGGGCATCGGACGTGGTGGTCGCGAGCTCCTTCACACCCCAGTCGATGCCGATCACCGCGCCGCTGAGCGGGAGCGGCTGCACCTCGGTCGGGAGGACAAAGCTTGCGTACCAGTGGCCGAGGCTGTCGCGGTACACGCGCACCGACGAAGGGTCGGCCGGAAGCTGCCGCGACCACACCACCGTCAGGCTGATGCCGCCCGCCAGGTGCAGCCGCCCGTCCTTGAGCCGGAAGCCGCGCCGCGTGTAGTTCAGGCTCGGCCGGGAGTCCTTGAGCTTCTTATGTCCGGGCATTCCGGCTCGCCCGCGCATCGGCAGCCCCGCCTTGATGTCCTTCAGCGCCTTGGCGCGGGACCTGCCGAAGTCCCGGATGATCTGCTGCTGCGGAACCGAGGAGCCCTCGCGCAGCCAGGCGTTGCCGGCGCGGGCCTCGGTCAGCATCTTGTCCAGCCGCGCCGGGCCGCACATCTCGCCGTCGGCGAACGCCTTCTTGGACCGGGCGACACACTCGTTCCAGATCCAGCGGCAGCGGCCCCACTCGCCCGTCAGCTGCTTCTCGGCGGTGGCGGACACGCGCAGCCGGTAGCCGTACCGGGCACACCCGGCGTCTGCCGTCACCTGCTGCTGCGTCGTCACAAGCGCCAACCTATCGGCACGGTACGACAGTCGATGCCGGTTCGCCTGTCGGAGAAACGGCTTTCCCTGTCCCGCTCCGCGGGCGACCGAATTCCTCCCCGGCCTGAAGGCCGGGGCATCCTTCGGAGGTTTTGGTGAACATCGAGAGCCCCGGGGCTGGTGTGGAACGGTCAGATCTCCGGATCCGGCCGAGGGCTGACAGCGCTGTCGAGATGTGTGTGCGGGTTCTCGAGGAAGTCCATCAAGGTGATGGTTACCCGGTGAACTGGCCCGACCAGCCTGATGAGTGGCTGTCGCAGGCTTCCCTGCTGGAGGCCTGGGTCGCTGAACTTGGCGGCCGTCTCGTTGGCCACGTCAGCTTGTCCCGCAGCAGTGAAGGCGATCTGGCCCCCGGCTTGTGGAGCGAGCGGAACGGGACGAACAAGGCCCTGACCGCAGTGGTCAGCCGGCTGTTCGTCGCCCCGCAGGCCAGGGGGTACGGCATCGGTGCGCTGCTGGTCGGCCAAGCCGTGGAGGGGGCACGACGTCGTGGCCTCCATCCGGTGCTCGACGTCGTGGCATCCGATACCGCCGCAGCAGCCCTGTACGAGCGACTGGGCTGGGAACTGATGGCCACGGTCGAGCAACGATGGGGCCCGTCTCAACTGGTGACCATTCACTGTTATGCGGCGGCATCGTGAAGTGGCCGGACACAGCCACTCGTTGACGCACTCGACCGCGTGCCGAGCCTCGCTCCCCCGGGGCGACCTTCGACGGACGGCCACCACGGGAGGCCGGGGTTCGAGAGATGGCCACGGTGTGTGCCGAGCCGCCGTTCGGTGGTGGAGTGTGTCGTATCGGGCACGGAATGGTTGCGGCGCGGAGTTCTCGCGGCGTGGAGGTCGGGCTTCGGGCAGCATGACGAAGCATGGGCAGAGACCGTTACGTCGACTTCTTGCGCGCGTGGGCGATCGTCCTGGTGGTGCTCGGCCACTGGCTGATCACCGGCCTGATCAGGGAGAGCGACGGACGGATCACCGCGCCTGAGCTGTTGGCGACAGTTCCTTGGACCCAGTGGCTGACTCTGGGCTTTCAGATCATGCCGCTGTTTTTCCTGGCCGGCGGCCACGCCGCGGGGGGCTCCTGGTCGCGGGCCCGCGCGGCGGGTGGTTCCGCGACTGGCTGGGTGGGGCAGCGTGCCTTGCGGCTGTTGCTTCCGACGGGCGCCTACAGCGGTCTTGTGCTGCTCGCCGTCGGCATCTGTGCGGCGGTCGGTGTGGACCCGGGCACGCTTGCACTCGTGGGCTGGGCGATGGCCATGCAGTTCTGGTTCCTTCCGGTGTACCTGTTGCTCAGCGCCCTGACGCCGCTGCTGCACGCGGCGCACCGGCGATGGGGTCTGCGCGTTGCCGTCGTCATGGGCGCGGTAGCCGCGGCCGTTGACGCGATGGTGGTGACGGTGCACGCTCCGTATGTCGGGCTGGCTGACTACGTGCTCGTGTGGGGTGTGGCCTATCAGTTGGGCTTTTGCTGGAGGGACGGCCTGCTGACTCGTCGTCGGCTGTTGCCGGCCGCGATGGCGGTGGGCGGTGGGGCGGCTTTCGCGGCGCTGATCGCTCTCGGGCCGTTCCCGGTCAGTCTGATCTTTGTGACTGGGCAGGCGCCCAGCAATACCGACCCACCGTCGGTGGCGATGCTGGCATGGGTAGTGGCCCAGACCGGCGTGTGTCTTCTCGTCGCGCCGGCTGTGCGGAGGCTTCTGGACCGCGAGTGGGTGTGGCGTCTGGTGCAGCCGGTCGGTGGTGCGAGCATGACGCTGTATCTGTGGCACATGCTGCCGGTGCTGGTCGTGGCCGCCGCGTTCTACCTGACCGCCCTCGCACCTGAGCCCGTCTTCGGGTCCGCTGGATGGTGGGCGCTGCGGGTGCCGTGGCTGCTGGTGCTCGGGCTCGTTCTCGCCGGCTCGGTGGCGGCGCTGCGACCGCTGGAGCGGAAACTGGCCGCACTGTACGAACGGACGCGTCCGGACGCCGACCGGCGCCGCTCCTGGATACCATGGCTCGGCCTCGCCGCGAGCGTCGCCGCCCTGTCCCGCTTCGCCGTGCGGGGTTTCGCGTACGACGGGCGGTTCCCGTTCCTGCCCTCGCTGGGCCTGGCCCTGGGCATCGGTCTGTTGCTGCTGCCTGGCCGGACAGCACCGGATCATCCCGCGCAGCACGAGGACGCCCTGGAGGAGGCTGCCTGAGCCGGGGCACGGGGACCCCCTGTATCCGGGGTCTCAGCCGGTGGTTGCCCCGAGGTTCGTCGACGACGGCGAGTGGGAGGCGGCCACGGACGCCGTGACGTCCTCCCGAGCCAGGGCCTGCGGGGCACCCTGCCGACCGCGCACCGCCGCCGGATCGGCAGCTGGGTGGCGATGCGACCTGCGCCGATACCGCGGGCTGGACGGATCGCGCGAGCACGCCCCGACCGGGTGAGGGGGCGTCATGGGGGCCCGGGCTTTGGGGCTCTCACCCTCTGGGGACGGTGGCCCGGTCCACACCGGATGACGGCCGGATTGGGCGTAAGGCCCTGACAAGGCGGGGTTGCCGTGATCCGGTACGTGGCCCGCTTGTCCCGAGATCTGATGTCGTCCGCGGCAGCATATCCAGGCGACCCGCTGCCGCATGGGTGAGCAGGCGTCAGAGATCACCTTGAAGGCCTAATGCCTCATCAATCTTCCTGATATTTAAAGAAAACTGACGTCTCATCAGCAATCCGGGAGCCGGGTCTGGGGCTTCTCCGAGTACCCCGTTCGGCTCCCCCACGCCAGCCCTTCCGATGCGCCCGAAATGACAGCTTTGGGGGTGGTCATTAACTTCAATCACACGTCGGCTTTCACAGCCGGCCCCTCAGAGAGAGGAGCAAGACATCATGATCATGACCCGTTCCACCGCCGTCACGGCGGCCATCTCCGCCGCTTCCGCAATCGCCGCGACCGGCATCACCTACGCCGCCGCCACCCCCGCATCGGTTCCCCAGACGGTCCCGGCCGTCGCCCAGCAGGCACCCGCCCCGGACTACGCCCCGATGGGCGGCGAGGGCGGACAGGGCAAGGGCAACGAGGGCGGCGGCCGCGGCGGCGAAGGCGGCGAGCGCGGCGAGCACGGCGAGGGTGGTGAGCGCGGCGAGCACGGCAAGCGTCGCCACCACGAGATCGGCAGGATCTTCATCAACGAGCGGACGTACTCCGCCGCCCCGGACGGCTGCATCACCGTGGTCAGCGGCCTGGGCTCCAAGAGCCTCAACGTCCGCAACGAGAGCAAGCGGACCGTCGAGGTCTTCCGCGGCGCGACCTGCGACAACGGCGCGCCCCTCGCGACCGTCGGCCCCCGCAGCGAAGCCAACGGCGTCAAGGTGCACCACACCAAGGGCGTCCACGTCAAGGACGGAATCGTGGCCAGCATCCGAGTGGTCGGTCACCACAAGGGCGACTTCGACTTCGACGACTTCGGCTTCGACGAGTTCTAAACCCAACCGCATCAAGCGAACCATCTAGAATCCCGGCCCGCCGCAATCGGGCCGGGATTCTGGTCTCCGTCCCCCGGGCACCGGCACGTGGCGCCCACACCCGACCGCTGCTTCACGGTCCACGCGCCTTTCACGCCATACTAAAACCGGCCCGAAGGCACTGCGAGGCTGCCCGCGCCGGCCACCTCCCGCCTCATCGGTGCACCTCCAAGCAGACTCCCGCTGGGACACACCCAGTTGGCGGTGTTCTCCCATAGCTCCACCGCTCTCCCCCGCGGCGCCCGGGTGAGCCCGAACGGGTGACGAAAGGCGAAAGCCGCACACCCTGTACCCCTCCCCCGACCCCCGCATGTCGCTGCCGACCGGGGAGCCGGCCTGGGCCGGTCATGATCGAACGGACCACGCGGCAGTGACCGCCCGGCGGGCTGGGCTTCAGACAGCGGCCCGGCCAGGGCATGCGTCCGCCGCGCGATCCGGACGCTCCAAGCGATGACGACGGCGAAGAGACGTAGGAGGCCTGGGGGGCAATGAATACGGCGTTGGACTCTCCCACCGTGGGAGAGTCCACCATGATGGCGTGCAAGACGAACGACGAACTGCCCGTACTTGAGGCCTATCTCGTCGGGCCGGCAGAGGCACCACAAGAAGAACTGATGGCCCGGCTGATCATCTCCATCCAGGAAAGCATGGCATGACCACGGTGATAGACATGGATGCCCGCGGTACGCAGCACTGTGAGACGACAGCTCTGGGGGTACTGCTGCGACACCAGGGGCTCGATCTGACCGAGCCCATGCTCTTCGGCCTCGGTTCCGGTCTGTCCTTCATCTACTGGGACAGCAAGAACATGGGCTTCCCCTTCCTCGGGGGACGGGTCAGGCCTTTCGACCTCACCAGAAACCTGGCCACCAGACTCGGGCTGGAGCTCCTGGTCCAGGAGACCACCTCCCCTCGCAGGGCTTGGGAGAACGTGGTGGCCCCCATCGACGCCGGCCACCCCGTCGGACTGCAGCTCGACAGCTACCACCTGGACTACTTCACCTCGAAGGTGCACTTCGGCGGCCATGTTGTCGCCATGTACGGCTACGACGACCGCGACGCCTACCTGGTGGACACCGACCAGCAAGGCGGAACGGTATCCACCAGCCTGACCAGCCTCGCCCAGGCCAGGGCCGCACGCGGCCCGATGACCGCCAAGCACCGGTCATTCACCCTCACCGCTCCGGGGAACCTGCCCTCCCCACAGGGCCAGATCATTCCCGCCATCACCGCCTGCGCCGACGCCTTCCTCAACCCGCCCATCGCCAACCTCGGCCACCGAGGCATCGAAAAGGCCGGCGAGCGGGTACGTACATGGCTCCAGCGGACCGACAACCCGCAGCGGGACCTACCGCAGGCCGCCCTCCTGATGGAGAAGGCCGGCACCGGTGGCGCCCTGTTCCGTAACCTCTACCGCGACTTCCTGGCCGAATGCACCGAACAGTTCGACAGCAGCCACCTGCGCACCGGCCACGGGCTGTACGCCGAGGCAGCCACCCTGTGGACGGAAGTCGCAGCACTGATGACAAAAGCCGGCGAATCAGGCAATGCGCAGTTCCTGGCACGGGCAGGCATCATCCTCCGCGAACTTTCACGCATGGAGCACGAGGCCATGCAGGCGCTGAGCTGTCTGGGAGGCGGCCCCTGAGCCGCCAGGCCATCTTCGTCGGCGGCGGCAGCAACGGCTCCAGCCGCTCCTCCTGGTCGTCTGTCAGATCCCCACGAGCCACCTTGAGATCACTCCACGACTCTGATCAACATCTGGAACAGACCCTCCGTTCAGTAATGACGAGTTGGCCGGAGGCGCCCGAGACAGACACCGTCCGTCACC
This sequence comes from Streptomyces sp. NPDC091412, assembly GCF_044756885.1. Classification (NCBI taxonomy): domain Bacteria; kingdom Bacillati; phylum Actinomycetota; class Actinomycetes; order Kitasatosporales; family Streptomycetaceae; genus Streptomyces; species Streptomyces sp. NPDC091412. The sequence continues at coordinate 123,486 of NZ_JBIVTV010000011.1, forward strand.
GCATCAGCGACCCGTCCTCGCCGCCTCCGGCAGGCGGATGCTGTGTCCGTGGCCACCGCGCCGGCCCACCGGGGCCGCCAGCCCCCTGAAAGGGGCAGGATCTGGCCGGGCGGGTGCGCCATCTGTAGGTTCAGGCTTTGCACAGCGGCAGCACGGTTCTCATTCTGCGGCTCCTCCACCTACAAGCTCCACGCCCTTGCAGGGAGGCGATGCGGGAGCTTTTGACCTCCTGGCAGATGTGGCATCCCATCAGCCCCGGCCGCCCCGACGTGGCCCTGGCCGACACTCGCGGACATCGCCCCGCACACCGTGGTGTGGCTGAACGAAGCCGCCCTCGCTCCTCGACCCGGACCCGCACCCGCACCCGCGAAGAGGGATGCGGCAGGCCTGCCAAGCCCGCCCCGCGACCCGAACCCTGGTGCTGGTGCCGGCCGCCGTGCGGCCCAAGCACTGGCGGACCCTGACGGCCCGTGGCCCCTGATTGGCATGCTCACGCCCGCCCGACCGCCGCACAGTCATGAGATCGACATGCCGGACGCGTTCACCGACGGGCGCCGACCTTGCCGCGCTCACCGGCACCGCCGACGCCGACGCCCCCCGGGTGAGGGGTCGTCATCGGCCCGGCCTTCGGGTCCTTCGGACCCTCACCCCCTTGACCACAGCATGATGGCCCAGCCCCCACCGGACGGCGGACGGCGGACGGCGGACGGCGGACGGCGGACGGCACGAGCACAAGGCTCTGACGGGGCAGGACCTACTTGATCCGGCCTGTGACCTGTCCTCCCCGAAATCCGGTGAGTCTTTCGGGCCGGTAATTCCAGGCGACCCGCTGCCGCACGGGTGATCAGGCATCAGAGATCACCTTGAAGGCCTAATCCCTCATCAATCTGCCCAGGATTTGCGATGGATTGACGTGCCGTCAGCAGTGGAAGAAACGGGCCTCCGGGTGCTCTGGGTACCCCGTTCGGCTCTCTCCCACCAGCCGTACCGATATGCCCGAAATGACAGCTCTGGCGGCGATCAGTACGTTCATTCACACACCGGCTTCCAAAGCCGGCCTCTCTCAGAAGGAGCAAGACACCATGATCATGACCCGTTCCAAGGTCGTTACCGCGGCCGTCGCCGCCGCGGCAGCACTCGCCGTGACCGGCATCACCTACGCCACGGCCGCCCCCGCTCCCGAGACGGCTCCGGCCGTCGTCCAGCAGGCCCCCGCCCCGGCCTACGCCCCGTTGGGCGGCGAGTCCGGACAGGGCAAGGGCAACGAGGGCGGCGGCCGCGGCGGCGAAGGCGGCGAGCGCGGCGAGGGTGGCGAGCGCGGCGAGCGCGGCGAGGGTGGCAAGCGCCACCACGAGATCGGCAGGATCTTCATCAACGAGCGGTCGTTCTCCGCCCACCCCGACGGCTGCATCACCGTGGTGAGCGGCCTGGGCTCCAAGAGCTTCAACATCCGCAACGACAGCAAGCGGACCGTCGAGTTCTTCCGCGGCGCGACCTGCGACAACGGCGCCCCCGTCGCCACCGTCGGCCCCCACAGCGAAGCCAACGGCGTCAAGGTGCACCACACCGAGGGCATCCACGTCAAGGACGGAGTGGTGGGCAGCTTCCGGGTGGTCAAGCGCCACCACGGTGAAGACTTCGACTACTAAACCCAACCGCACCATGAGCACCATATAGAACCCCGGCCCGCCGTAATCGGGCCGGGGTTCTGGCCTCATACCCCCAGGGCACCCGGTACGCGGCGCCCACCTGCCCTTTGCCCAACGGTCCACGCACCTTGCACGCGCCCCAAAACCCGCCAGAAAGCGCTGCGAGGCCGCCCACTCCGACGTCCTCCCCCACACCGGTTCACCCCCAAGGGGATTCCCGCTGGAACACACTCGAGTCGGCGGCGTTCCCCAGCAGCGGCCGCCGGCCCCCGCCGCGGCAGCCGGGTGAGCCCGAACGAGTGACGAAAGCACGGAACCCGCACATCCAGTACGACTCCCGCCACCTGGCCCATGATCGAAAGCCAAGCACATCACGCCAGGGCAAAGCGGCAAGCAACGCGACCACAGGGCACATTCCGCACCCAAGACACCACGGGGTGACTCCTATGAACAACCGCCTGGTGGAGGACTCGAGCGACGACAGCTACGTCATGGACATCCTCGACATCACATGCACCCCGGCACTGCCACGCCTCGGACACCAAGTCCGCTGGGACATGGAGTGCCACCTCAAAGAGACGGTCGACCTGACCCAGGTCACCTGCCGGGTCATCATGAAGATCGGCCCCATGAAAATACTGGACAAAAGCTACAAGCTGCCCGACCTGCTGACAAGCATGGGCACCAGCCTGTCGGGGGACGCCCAACCACCCGCCGGACCGTGGAAACAGACCTGGAACCTCCACATCCCCCAGACCGTGCCCGTCGCCAGACACCGACTCCACCTACGCGCCCACACAGCGGACGGCAAGAACTTCCTCGCCCTCGACATCCCCGTCGCCTTCAGCCACAGATGGACCACCACCAACGACAACATCGGCTCACCCAGCCACCACGAATTCGACAGAGACCTCAGCCGGGCAGTGTGACCCAAGCCCCCGCACCCCCTGCACACACCACCCACAACAGCACGGCCCGCACCCTCACGAAACCCGTCTGCGTCATCCCGATCGCGGAGGCAAGCAACATGGCCGCCGGTGGCCAAGCGGACTCGCCGCGCTGCACTGCAGGTCAGTTCACCGGCTCGCACGGAGTGAGCCGCGGGAGTCGGCGCCGGCGTACATGCATGGGCTGCCCGTACGCGGCGAGCGTTCCGGCGAGGTTCGTGATCGTCGTCCTCTTGCCGACGCCGCCCTTCTGGTTGCACATCACGATGGTGCGGGTCACCGTGCCCGGCTGAAGGAACGGGAGGGCCCCGTACGTCACTCGTACGGGGCCCAGTGGCTCGCCCAATTGGGCGAAATTGATCTCGGTCAGGGGTTGGCGGCGGACCGCTCGTCGTCGGTGAGGGGCGGCTTGGACAGGAGCGGCCGCTTCGGTCCGAGCAGCATCGGGACGAGCATGTCCGGGGAGAACAGGCGGGTTGCCGGTTTCTCCATGCTCATGACGTCCAGGAGGGCGCCGAGCGCGCGTCGGTTGCGGGCGCCGGTGGCCACTGCCCGGTCGACGAACGCAGCGAGGTAGCGCTCCACGGCGGTGGGCGGGGTGGCGCTGGCGCCGGGGTAGAACGCGTCTTGGCCGACGGCCAGGTCCCAGGCGGCGGCGACGGGCCGGGCCGCGACACGCTGGAGGCGGCGCGCGAGCCCAGAAGCCGTGACCGGGGTGGTGCGCAGGACGTCGCGGACGGAGAGGGCGCCCTGAGCGGCGACGGTGAGGCCGTGGCCATAGACGGGGTTGTATCCGGCGATGGCGTCGCCGAGGACGGTGAACCCGTCGGGCCAGTGAGCGAGTTTCTCGTAGTAGCGGCGGTGGTTGGCGGTGCTGCGTGTGGTGGCGACGTCGCCAAGCGGCTCGGCGGTCTTGAGCAGCTCCCCGATGACAGGGTCGCCCAGGCCGAGCGCGAAGTCGACGAACGCATCCGGGTCGCTGGTGGGCTCGCCGCCGCGAGTGCCGGAGAGCGTGACAACCCAACGGCCGCCCTCCACGGGCAGGATGATTCCGCCCTGGCCGGGAGCCTTCGCCGGGTTCGCCTGGACGTTGACGAGGGGGAAGTCCGTGTCGGCGGTGGTGCCCGGAGCGCGGTAGATGCGGGTGGCGTAGGCGACTCCGGCGTTGACTTCTCGCTCGGTGACGCGGGGCAGGCCGAGGTCTTCGAGCCACTGGGGGGCGCGGGACCCGCGGCCGGAGGCGTCGATGACGAGGTCGGCGGTGAGGACGGACGTGTCGTCGCCCGTACGGACCTGGACGCCGGTGACGCGGTCGGCGTCGCCCACGAGGGCGAGCGCGGTGGTGTCCTGACGGAGGGTGATCCGCTCGTCGGCGAGGACGTGCCGGCGCAGCACGGCGTCGAGAAGGTCGCGGGAGCTGACGAGGTTGCGGTGGTGCGTCGACGTGAAACGGCGGAACCACACCTCGTTGGGGGCTCGGGAGACCATGTCGCCCATGATGTGGACCAGGCGGCCGCCCTCGGCGACGACGCTGTCCACGACGCCGGGCACGAGGTCGTTGAAAGCGCGTACGCCGCCGCTCCACACCAGGTGAGCATGCCGGGCTTGAGGAACGCCGCGGCGGGGCTCGGGGCCTTCGGGCAGGGTGTCCCGCTCGAGGAGGGTGACGTCGGCGTGTTCGGTGAGGGCCGCGGCGGCGAAAAGACCCGCGGCGCTGGCGCCGATGACGATGGCGGTAGGTCTGCCGGTGGCTGTGTCAGGCATGTGCGGTCACGCTCTCTGTGCTGGTCACCCGCTGGCGGATGCTGCCGATGAGGCGGGGGCGGTACAGGGCCCGGGAGACGGCGTCGATGTGGTCGGCGATGTCGGTTGCGGCCTGCGGGGGTTGGCCGCTGCTGGTGGGGGTCTCGTTGCGGTACGCGTCGGTCGCGGCCTGGATGGCGACGGCCCCGGCGATCCCGTGGGCCTCGTCGGCGCGGTGGGCGGCCGCGGCCGCCTCGTACGCCTGCCGGTAGAGGACCTGGTCGAGGTAGGGGGCGAGCAGGCGCAGCGCGTCATGGATGCGCTGCCGGCGCTGCATCAGCCGCAGATCGAGCGGGGCCCAGAAGCGGAGCCGGACGGCGACCGCGGCGGGTTTGACGACGCGGACCACGCGCCACAGGGACCGAAGCCGCCAGTAGTCACGCTGGTCCCGGCTCCACCGTTGCAGGACAGGCCCGGCCTGCGGGGCGATGAACCCGAGGGCGACCAGGATGGCCTCGATCAGCGCGAAGGGGGGCGCGGCCTTGGTGCTGAGAACGTCGAGGTCGACGCCGAACCAGCGGGCGCCCACCGCGATCAGCTTGGTGACGTCGAAGAGCAGCCCGGAGGCGAACCCGAGCTGTAGGAAGATCACGCCGGTCTTCAGCCACCGGTTGGTGACTTCGGGCAGCCATCGCCACAGCATGTAGGTGGCGACCAGGGACGACACCATGTGCGCGAGCAGGTACAGCAGGATGTGCTCGCGCATCCATGGCGTGCCGGCGTAGTAGGTGTCGAGGTCGTAGATACGGGGTTCGGGGGCGTCGGCCAGGAGGAACGTCGCCCAGAGGCCGACGCCGACGGCCGCGTAGATCCAGTAGATGCGGATCATCCGCCGCCGCCGGCCTTCGGAGGGTGCTTCGCGCCACCGGATGATCATGGTCAGGCCGGTCGCGTTGAACGCGGTGAGGAACGAGTACGCCCATGGCGCCGCGATGTTCGGGACGCCGGTCAGCACGTTGAGCCGGTGAATGTTGATCGGGGTGATCACGATGAGCACGGCCGTGGCCCAGGTCAGGAGCAGGGTGGTTGCCCTGACGTCGGGGTCGCGCCAGGCCCGGAAGAAGGTCGGGGCCTTGAAGGCGAGCGCGATGGCGAGCAGAACGGTGGGGAGAAGGTACGGGACGTGGAAGTGAGGGCTCATCAGAGAAGGCGTCCACCCCGGTTCAGCAGCGACAGGTTCAGGCGGCCCTCCACGGTGGTCGCGCTGACCGGGCTCTCCGCGTACCGGCCGGTCACCCACGTGCGGACCTCACGGCCGAAGAGCAGGCCGAAGGTCTCGGCGTCCACTTCGTGGCTGTCGACCGAGTCGGATCGGGCTGCGACGGTCAGGAGGGCATCCCGTGGGACTTCCTCCGTGGTGAGGATCTGCTCGACCGCTCGCTGCACGGCTTCGGGCGCCTCGCTGGTGGTGGCGCGGGCCGCCGCGTTCATGCCGGCGACGTGGTGGCCGCAGTCGCCGTTCTCCTCGTGCCACAGCTCGTGCCCGAGGATGACGAGCTGGGCCTCGGGGTGCATGCTCTGCTCGACCACGATGACGGAGCGCTCACCGAAGTCGATCCTCATGCCGGAGACCGGGACGGGCAGGTCTGCGGGGAACGCACGGAAGGCCAGTTGGATGGGGCGGCCCGTGCGCGCGCTCATGGCCTGGCAGAACGCGTTCATGACGGCCCTCGGTTCGTCCGGCCGCTGGATGGCCTTGGAGGCTTCCCTGCCGAGGGCGGTGAGCAGAGACTTCATGGCGCGGGTACTCATCGGCCGTTGTCCTCCTGTGGGGGCATGACGGACTTGATGACGCCGGCGAGGAGCGTCTCGGGCTGCTCGGCGGTCGGGCTTCCGTGGTGGCGCATGTCTGTGGCGACGACGCCGTACTTCTTCAGCAGGGCCTGGACGGGGTCGTGTTCGGGGTGTTCGTACTTGGCCAGGGTCGGCAGGAGTGCCCGGTTGAGGGCGCCGGGGGCCTCGTCGGTGAAGAACGCTTCTCTCGCGTCCCTGAGGTCGAAGAACTTCACCAGGCCGTGGCGGAGTTCGACGGAGGGAACCTTCTTGCCGTCGATGATCTGTCGGGCCCGGGCCCCGGAGATGCCGCACCGCCGGTGCACGGCGGCGACCAGCTCGGGCTTTCGTCCCCCGGTCCTGGCCAGGTGGGCGTCGGCGAGAGTTCTCCCACGTGCGCAGACCCGTTCATCCACCTCTTCTTGGGGTGGTGTTCCGCCGGCGAGGAGCGTGCGGACGGTGCTTTCCGGCAGAGCCGTCTTCTCTGCCGGCCGGCGCGGGTCGAGGAGTGCCGCACGGCTCAGCTGCTGATCTTCGATGAGCGCGTCTAATCGCTGAAGCGTCTCGGGGAGGGATGACATGGGCTTCACCGATGCTCTCCCGGTTCTCATCAGTTGTGGTGTGGCGTGCAGCCTATGCGGACGATGCCCGTCGTACAAACGATCGTTTCAGCGCGGATAACGATCGTTGGCTGCTGACGCGGGAGCCTTGTAACCGGCTCTTGATCCAGTCGGCCGTGATCGTGACGAGGTCCGCTCCGATCTCGGTCTGCCGAAGCGACTGCTGCCTGCCAGAGCACTACCTTCAACCGGCGTCGCAATCGTCCGGGGGACCTTGCCCAGCACGAGACCGGTATCGCGGTCAACGCCAAGCCGTTGATCACGGCCCGGCTCCGCTGCCCGGTCCAGCCGCGTCTCGCACTGGGCTGCTGTTGTGGCACGCATTGGGCTGCTGTTGTGGCACGCATTGGGCGGGTGCGACGATGCAGGCCGGCGAGCGAAGGGACACCGACGTGAGGCACGAAGACCAACGGCCGTCTGCCGCTGTGCTGTTCGACGCGCTGGGCCCCGCCTACGAGAAGGCGTTCGCCCATGCCCCCGCGCACCTGTCCGCGCTGGAGTGGCTGATCGAGCGGCTGCCGTCCGCTGCGCGGACACTGGACGTGGGCAGCGGCACCGGGCGTCCCACCGCGGCCGCGCTCATCGCGGCAGGGCACTCGGTGCTGGGCGTCGATGTCTCTCCCGTCATGGTCGAACTCGCCGCCCGTCAGGTCCCCGAGGCCGAGTTCCGGTGCGGCGACATCCGTGATCTCCCGATCGAGGCGGACTCGTTCGACGGCGTGTGTGTGTTCTTCTCGCTGCTGCAGATGACCCGCGCCGAACAGTCGGCCCTGATCCGGCGGCTGGCCCTGGTCCTGAGGCCCGGCGGGCATCTGGTGCTGGCCACCGTGCCGGCGGACGTGGAGGACGTCGAGGTGGTCTTCATGGGCCGGCCGGTCCGCGCGACGAGTTTCGCGGAGGAGGACGTCACCGGCATGGTGGAGGCGGCGGGGCTGACGGTGCTGTCCCGGCACAGCATCGTCTTCACCCCGGACCACCCCGGCGCCGGGCCCGAGCCCCACCTCTACCTGTACTGCCGCCGCGACGAGACCGGGCGCTGACGCTCAGGGGTTTCCACCAGAAGGTCACCGCTCTCTGCCTGCTGGATCCGGCCCGCAGCAAGCCACGTGACCGCACTGGCCTGCCGATCTCGGTGGGCATGCACCCTGCGCCGCGTCGTGCTGCGCGAACGGGACCGGCCCGGCGCGGCCAACATCGGCCTGATCGGCATGACAGCTCGCTACGCGCTGGACGCCGGATTCCACACGGTCGTCGAGGGAATCCTGTATGCCGACCGTTGCGGCGCGATGCTTGAGGACCTCGTTCGCGACCACCGGGGCACCTCTCGCTGCTACTACCTGGACGTGCCGCTCCAGGAGACGCTTGTTCGGCATGCAACGAAGCCGGACCCGGCATACCTGGTCCAGGTCACCGACCAGCACCTGCGTGATGGGTACCGCGAGCGGGACCTGCTGCGCAGCGGGACCGTGACCCTCATCGACTCCAGCAGCACCCTCAGCGAGACCGTGGAGCGGATCACGCGCGAGACCGGCCTGGACCGGGTGCCGGCCATCAAGCGCTGAAGAACTTCTCGACCGGGCCGGCTTCGCCCACGGCCCAGGACCCCAGGAAGATCACCGCGAGAAGGGGCACGGCGACCAGTTCGAGGTACACGACGTAGACATCGCCCGGCGGCAGGAGACCGTGATCAAGGGCGCGCACTTGGCGTCGCCGCACCTTTCCTTCAGGCCTGCGCCGGACGGGTCTGCCCGCGCTCGAAGTACGCGATCAGCTCGGGGGCGAGCTCCGGGATCTCGCGGGGCGTTCCACCGGCGCGCAGCGACTCGGTGGCCCGCACGCCGGCCGCGACGGCCATGCGCGCGGCGACCGGCGAGGTGTCCGTGACGCCGCCCTCGCGCGCGAACCGCACGAACTCGTCGATCAGGAGCGGGTCGGCGCCGCCGTGTCCGGCGTTGTCCACGGCGTCCGGGACGGCGTACTCGGCATCGGCCTCGGCCCGGTGGGTGGAGCGGCGGGAGTTCCACACCCTGACCACTCCCCCGGGCCCGTCTCCGAAGTTCTCCAGCCGGCCCGCGTCCCCGATGACGGTGTAGTTGCGCCAGTAGTCCGGCGTGAAGTGGCACTGCTGGTAGGCCGCGAGCACCCCGTTGTCGAAGCGCATGTTCACGAGCGACACGTCCTCGACGTCGATGACGGGGTTGAGAGCCCGTTGCGTGTGCGGCGGCCAGTGACCGTCCTTCGTGTACCAGTCCTCGTGCTTGGGCTCGCCGGGTGCGCGCCGGTGCGGATTGTCGCCGTAGACCATGAGGTCTCCGAGGGCCTGGACCTGCCGGGTGTAGCCGCTCGCGAGCCAGTGCAGCACGTCGATGTCGTGGGCGGCCTTCTGCAGCAACAGACCGGTGGTGTACTGCCGTTCAGCGTGCCAGTCCTTGAAGTACCAGTCGCCGCCGTAGCCGACGAAGTGCCGCACCCACACGGTCTTGACCTCGCCGATCTCGCCGCGCGCGATGATGTCGCGCATCAGCCGGACGACGGGCATGTGGCGCATGTTGTGGCCGACGTAGAGGCGGACGCCGGTCTCGTAGGCGGTGCGCAGGAGCTCGTCGCAGCGCTCGATCGCGATGTCGAGCGGCTTCTCGACGAAGACCGGTTTGCCCGCCTCGAGCGCCTCTCGGGCGATGTCGGCGTGCGTGTGGTCGGGGGTGAGGACGAGGATCGCGTCGACGTCCGGGTCCTCGATCACCTTCTTGTGGTCGTTGGACATCACCGCGCCGGGGAACGCCAGGGCCGCCTCCTCCCGCGCGGCGGCGTCGTGGTCCGCGAGGGCGGTGACCCGGGAGCCGGCTCCCGGCCGGTGCGCGGTGCGCGCGAGGGAGCCGCGCAGTCCGTAACCGATGACGCCGAGGCGCAGGTCGCGGGGGGCGTCGGTCATGGCATAACCGCCTTTCTCTTACGTGATGTTGGTGCGGCCCGCAGAGGCATGGCGAAGCACGGGGCGGCCGCGGACCCGCTGACTGGTCCGCGGCGCGCCCTCCGGTGCTCCGGGCTACGGGTGCACCAGTACGTGGGCGAGGGCCACCCGCCCGGTGCCGGTGACCCGGATGCGGATGTAGCGGGCCTCGGTGTCGGTGTCGAGGAGGGTGGGGCGCAGTGCCTTGCCGGTGACGTGCGCGGTGGTGGCGTCGGAGAAGTCGGCCGAGGCGGCGAGCTGCACGTCGAAGTCCGCGGTCGTCATGGAGGTGTCGTTCCAGACCTCGACCTGTCCGACGTGGTGGGCGGCACCGAGGTCCACCTGCCACCAGGCGCCCGCCTCGGAGAGGGTGCGGGTGTCGGTGGAGGTGTCGCCGTCGATGGCGTTGGCCGCCGTGGCCGTGCCGTCCGTGGAGGACTGGCTCACGGTGCCGGTGCGGGCCAGGTCGGGACGGAGCTGTTCGACGCTGCCGCGGCCGTTCGCGCCGGCGGCTGCGGCGACCTCGACGGCCTCGACCGGGAGCCGGTCCAGCTTCGTGTGGTTGCCGGCCATGGTCGAGCCGGTGCCCGCGAGGGCCGGGGCATCGGTGTCGGTCCAGTTGCCGGTGGCGTGGTTGTCGATGCCGTAGTCGGCCCAGTTGGAGACCCACTTGTAGCCGATGCGCGTGATGACGTTGTGGGTGACGGCGATGTGGCTGGACTGTTCGTCGAGGTAGATGCCGTTGCCGTCGCGTTCGGTGTTCCCGTACGCGCTGCGGTTGATGTAGTTGCCGGAGATCACGGTGCCGGGCTGGGCGCCCTGGGTGTAGATGGCGGCGCCGTCGTGCTGCTCGTGCTCGACCCGCATGACGTCGGTGATCCGGTTGTTCGTGATGCGGTTGTCGCGGAGCACGGACTGCCGGGCCTCGGGCTGGTCCCAGCCCCAGCCGACGGAGATGCCGGAGTACGGCAGGTCGTCGAGGGTGTTGTGGTCGATGACGGTTCCGGCCTCGTAGCCCGCCCAGATGCCGACGGCGTCCGTGTATTCCACACCCGTATGGCGGATGGTGTTGTACGAGACCGTATTGCGGGCTCCTACGAGTTCGGGGGCCGGCATGGGTTCCGTGTCGCCGATGTACGCGGCGCCGGAGGAGAGGTCGGTGAAGCGGCAACGGGTGAGCGTGGAGTCCTGGGTGCCCTGTTCGAAGATCGCGCCCGCGCCGCCGAGGTGGGTGAAGGTGCTGTGGTCGACCACCACGTGGCGGCCGCCGCGGACGGTGAGGGCGGCGGCAGGCTTGGTGTAGTAGCGGCCCGCGTGGTCGACGGGGCCGGTGGCGCCGGTCAGGGTCAGGCCGGCCTGCGTGCCCGCGTAGCCCTCGTCCGTGTTCGGCTGCTGGTAGGCGGCGTAGGCGAAGCCGATTCCGGTGACGCGGACGTCGTGGGCGCCGTCGAGCACGAGCAGCCCTTCCGAGGCCGGGGTGACGGCCTTGGAACGGCGCGGGTTCTCGCCCTCGCGGGGCAGGTACGTGACGGTGCGTGCGGCCGACTCCCAGACGAACTCGCCTGGTTTGTCGAGGAGTTCGCGGGCATTTTCGAAGAAGGCGACCTTGGAGTAGCGGGACGAGTCGACGGTCGTCGTGTCCCAGGCGGGCCCTGTGCGGTCGGTCCCGGAGGCCGAGTTGGTCCAGCAAGGCTGGGCGAAGGTCATGACGTCGCCGGTGACGGCGGCGATCCGGCAATGGTAGTTGCGCCAGCGGACGCTGATGACGGCCTCGGCGTCGGTGGGGCGGGTCCAGTCGGCGATGCCGGTCTTCTCGGCGCCGGTCATGCCGGTCTTGGTGGCGTCGCACACGGCGGCGGCGCAGGGCCCGCCCCGGGCGCGCACGGCCCGTTGTCCGTCGACGAACAGCTGGCGCGGGGTGACGCCCTCGGGCACCTTGGCGGTCCAGGTTCCGTCGCCGTTCACGGTCCAGCCGGTCAGGGCCCGGCCGCCGGAGAGCACGGGCCGTGCGCCTCGGGCCGCGGCCCAGGTGACTCCGGAGTCCTCCGCGCCGAGCTTCAATGGGGTGCTCAACTCGTATGTTCCGTCGATGAGTTCGACGCGCACGTCGCGTCCGGTGACGGCTCGGGCGGCGTCCCGCGCGCCCTCCAGGGAGCAGGGACGCCCGAGGGTGCAGTGGGACCCGGAGCCGTGCGGCGCGGCGTAAAGGACCTTGGGGGCCGAGGCCGCCTCGGCGGCGGGCAGCGGGCTGAGGAGCAGCGCCGCGCCGACGAGGAACGCGGATCCGGCGGTGCGAGTTGTGCGGGTGCGCGGTCTCATGCGATGACCTTCCGCTCGAACGGCCCGCCGCTCGGGGCGGGCCGGGGAATGGGGGTGCGGCTCAAGGGCTGATGTGTGCGGCCGACCGTGGTCCGGCCGCCCCTGATCAAGCCGTGGCAGTCCAGTCCGGGTGGCCCGGCATCGGCGGGTTCTTCGCGCCGAACAGCCAGTCCCGCAGGAACGGGTCCAGTGAGCGGTCGCCCGCCACGCTGACGGCGTGGGCGATGAAGTCCTCGCTGGTGACCGTGCGGTCCTTGAAGCGGCGCGGCCACAGACTCATGATCCGATCGAACGTGCGCTGTCCCGTGTGGAGTTGGAGCGCGTAGAGCACCAGCGCGCCGCCGTCGTAGATGTTGGTGCCGCCGAGGGCCTTGGGCAGCCCGGGCGGCCCGTCGGTCGCGCGGATCGCGTCGAGCTCGGCGTACGTCGCCTTCATCTTGTCGGCCATGACGGACCAGCCGCGCTCCTCGCTGTAGAGCGCGGAGTAGTACACGGCGGGGCCCTCGTTGAGCCATGCCTGCTGCCAGTCGTTCGGCGTGACGCTGTCGCCGAACCACTGGTGGGTCAGCTCGTGCACCATGGTGTTCTCGTACGTCGGGTTTCCGTCGGCCCTGGGCTTGAACCAGTTGGTGCCCATCAGGGTGAGCGTCGTGTTCTCGAGGGCGTCGGTGTACCCGTCGTAGATGTGGAGGCCGTACACGGAGAACGGGTAGCGGCCGAACTTCGCTTCCAGCCAGGCGAGATGGTCGGGAGTTCGCGCGACGATCGGGGCGTACTTGTCCTCCTGGCCCCGCGGGACGATGTGTCGCAGCGGCAGCCCGGTGTGCGAAGTTCCGTACAGATAGGTGCCGTTGACGACGGCGATGCCGAGCAGTTCCGTCGGCATGCGCTCGCGCAGCGCGAAGTGCCAGACGGTCGAGCCGTCGGCTCGCTTGTCCTTGCCGGTCAACTCGCCGTTGGCAGTGGCGACATAGCCTTCGGGCGCGGAGATGTGGAAGGTCCAGGTGGCCTTGTCGGACGGCGTGTCGTTGCACGGCAGGAACGTGTCGGCCCGTGACGACTGCACGGCGGAGGCGAAGCCGCCGTCCGAGCCGAACCTCCAGCCGGTCAGTCCCGCCCGCGGCGCCTTGCCGTTGCCGCGGTAGGCGACGGTGACGTCGAACGGGGCGCCCTTGTGGAGCGGCGCCTCCGGGGTGACGGTCAGCTCCTGGCCGGACTGGCCCAGGGACAGGGCGCAGGACGCGGCGCGGCCGTTGACCGTGATCGAGTCGATGGTGTGGCCGTCGGTGTCCAGGTTGAACGCCGAAAGGTCCTGCGTGGCCCGCGCGTTCAGCTTCACCACAGCCGTGAAGTCGTACGTCACCGGTGTGAAGTCGAAGGTCAGGTCGTAGTGGACGACCTGGTAGCCGCCGTTGCCGAGGGTCGGGAACAGCGGGTCGCCGACCCCGTCGGAGCCGGGGCGCGGGTCGAACCCCGCGGCGCCGGCGGGCGAGCCCAGGACCGGTACGGTGATCGCGGCGGCGACCGCCGCCTTCGTGAGGAACGCGCGTCGGCTGGTGGTCACTTCTTCCCCTTCTGCGAGGCCTGCTCGAACTCGGCGCGGCACTTGTCGCCCCCGGCGTTGCGCCACTGCTTGACGATCGAGTCGTACGCGGACAGCGGCTTGCGCCCGGTGACCAGGTCCTTCAGACCGTCGAGGTGGATGGTGTAGAGGCTGCCGAGCCCCTTGGAGTCCCAGGTCGGCGAGGAGTAGCTGAGGGTCGGGTCCTCGATGAGCTTCGGGATCAGTACGGAGTACGCCTCGTGCACGTAGCGGGCGGCCTCCGGGTGCGTGGCGCTGAAGAACGCGGGTGTCGCGGAGGCGAGCTTGCCCCACGGCACGGTCACGTCCTGGGTGCCCTGTTTGGTGAGGACGGGCGTGCCGTTCTCGTCCCGCTGGTAGTCGACGTTCTCGACGCCGTAGTTGACGAGCGTGTATTCGAGCGACCCGAAGGGCGAGGCGGCGAAGTCGGCGAGCCGCAGCAGTTCCTTGACCCGCTGCTCGCTCGCCCTGCGGATGTAGCAGTTCTGCAACGAGACGTTGTCGGTCCAGGTCACCGCGTCCTTGCCGACCGGGACCATGGGCCGCACGTCGAACGACTTGTCGATGGCCGCCATGGCGTCGACGTAGCCGGTGGCCGTGGTCAGGTACGCCGGCATGCCGTCGAAGACGTAGGCGGCCTTGCCGTTCTTGAAGAGGTCCGTGTACTGGGCCTTCTGGGCTCCGGACATCTGCACGGTGCCCGGGTAGTAGCAGCCCGCCTTGTAGAGCTTGGCGGCGGTCTCGACCGCGTACAGGTACTTGTCGTCCTCCAGCTGGTACGTCCACTTGCCGGACTCGCGGTCGAACTTCCAGAAGTGCTGAGCCCCGGCCGACATGGCGAGCAGGGTGGTGCCGCCGCCGGAGAAGAAGTACTGCTTGTTCCTGGCGTCCGTGAGGTCCTTGGCGAGCTCGACGAGCCGCTCGATGCTGTCGATCTGGTCGAGGCTGGTGACGCCCGCCTGCTGGAACAGGTCGGCCCGGTAGAAGCCGGCGCCGGCGCTGCCCGAGCGGGCGATCGGGACGCCGTAGAGCTTGCCGCCCTTGATGGCGTCACGCCAGGCGTACTGGGGGATGGCCGCGAGGTTGGGGTAGTCCTTGACCTTGTCACCGGAGAGGTGGGGGCCCAACTCGGCGCACTTGGCGGCGAGGAACGAGCCCATGTTGTCGACACCTCCCGTCTCCGGGTACATGAAGATGTCGGGCAACTGGTCACCGGCGACCATCGTCGAGAACTTCGCCGGGTAGTCGTCCGCGGGCACGGCCGTGAAGTCGACCTGGGTGCCGAGCAGCTTCTCGATCTCCCGCCAGGCGGCGTTCTTGCCCCGGCCGGGCGGCAGCGGCGCGAACGTCTCGGTGACCGCGGTGATCCTCTTGGCGCCCTTGAGGGGGGTGCCTTCGGTGGCTCGGGCCAGTACGCGCGGGTACTTCAGGAAGGCGTTCGGGACGCCCGCCGCGGTGCCGGGCAGGTCGGCCTTGATGCCGATGTTGCGCACGGTGGTGGTCGGCAGCAGCTTGGCGTTCTTGGCCTCGGCCTTGGCGGCGGTGCCGCCGTCGCCGCACGCGGCGAGCAGCGGCGCCGCGGCGACGGCGAGACCGGCGCCCGCACCCCAGCGGAGCAGGGTGCGTCGGTTGACGGATGTGGTGCCGGACATGGGGGACTCCTCAATACGAGGGGAAACGGGGAGAGGTGGGGGGTGCGGGTGCGGCAGATCGGAGCGCGCGTCAGCCCTTGACGGCGCCGGTGAGGACGCCCTTGGTGAAGAACCGCTGGAGGAAGGGGTAGACGAGCAGGATCGGCACGACGGCGATGACGAGGACGGCCATCTGCACGGCCTGCTGCGGGGCGACCACCTCGCCGGCTGCCGCGGTGTCGAGGCTCTGGCCCTGGAGGATGAAAGTGCGCAGGACCATGGGCAGCGGCCACTTGTCGTTGTCGCCGAGGTAGAGCAGGGCGTTGAAGTAGGCGTTCCAGTACGCGACGGCGTAGAAGAGGCCGACGACGGCGATGACCGCCTTGGACAGCGGCAGTACGACCCGGATCAGGGTCCGGAAGTCGCCCGCGCCGTCCACCTTCGCAGCGTCGTACAGCTCCTCCGGCAGGTTCATGAAGAAGGCCCGCATCACGACGAGGTTGAAGGCGCTGACCATGGTGGGCAGGACGAGCGCGGCGAAGGTGTTGTAGAGGCCCAGCTCCTTCACCAGGAGGAAGTTGGGGATGACGCCCGCGTTGAAGAGCATCGTGAACAGGGAGGTCATGAGGATGAACCGGCCGCCGACGATGCCGCGCCGCGACAGCCCGTACGCCATGCCGATGGTGGCGAGGAGGCTGCAGGCGGTGCCGATGGCGGTGACGCCGATGCTCACGAACAGGGCGCGGGTGACGCGCCCGCCGGTGAACGCGGTGCGATAGGCGTCGAGGCTGGGGTGGTCGGGCCACAGGACGAGCCCGTTGGACTTGATGATGTCGGTCTGCGAGGCGAAGCTCGTGCCGATCACACCGATCAGCGGGTACGCCACCAGGCCCACGACGATCACGAGGGCGAGCCCCTTGAGCACGAGGCCGAGCAGGGTGGGTTTCTCCATCCACGGGGGCCGGGCGCCGGAGGGGCGCAGTTCTCCCGCCGCGGGCACGGGGCGGGTGGCGCTCCCGCGGCGCGTCTTCACAGCGGACGTCTCAACGGTCAGCACCGCGGTACACCCCTTCATGTCCGAGCCGGTGGGCGAACTTGTTGGCGCCGATGACGAGGACGGTGCCGATCACCGCCTTCACCAGGCCCACGGCGGCCGCCGTGCCCCACTGGTTGTCCTTGATGCCGTGGAAGTAGACGTATGTGTCGAGGACTTCACCGGCGTCGGGGCCGACGGCGTCGCGCTGGAGCAGGATCTGCTCGAAGCCGACGGTGAGGATGTTGCCGAGGTTGAGGATCAGCAGCAGGACGAGCACCGGTGACAGACCGGGCAGGGTGACGTGCCAGAAGCGGCGCCACCTGGCCGCGCCGTCCATGGCCGCCGCCTCGTACAGGCCGCGGTCGATGGAGAGCAGTGCGGCGAGGATGATGATGGTGCCCCAGCCGGCGTCCTTCCACATGACCTGGAGCGCGAGCAGCCAGGGGAAGGCGTTCGGGTCGGTCGTCATGTCGTAGCGGGGCAGACCGAGGGATGCGAGCAGGTCGGGCACGACGCCGGCGCCGCCCAGGATCTGCTGGAAGATCGAGACGATGATGACCCAGCCGATGAAGTGCGGCAGGTAGACCACGCTCTGTACGAAGCGGCGCAGCTTGTCGCTGACGATGCTGTTGAGCAGCAGTGCGAGCGCGATCGGCACGGGGAAGAACAGGACGAGCTGGACGAGCGCGATCTCCAGTGTGTTGCCGGTCGCCGACCAGAAGTCGGGGTCGGCGAAGGCCGTCGTGAAGTTGGTGAAGGCGGTCCAGGCGCTGTGCATGTAGCCCAGGTAGGGCTGGTAGTCCTGGAAGGCCACCATGTAGCCCAACAGCGGCACGTAGTGGAACACCACGAAGTACAGGAGGCCGGGCAGGCACAGCAGCAGCATCACTCTGTCGCGCTTGAGACGCTGCCAAAGGGTCTTGCGGGGAACGCGGTCGACGGCGTTCGGTGGTGCGGAGACAGTCATGGAACGGTCCTGTTCGGCCGGTTGGCGCAGGAACTGAGGTTCTGCGGCGGCAAGTTAGTAAGCGGTTAACCCCATCGTCAATAGATCCGGAGATTTGACCGAGCAAAGAAGGGCTGCGAACCGGCCACTTCAGCTCATCATTTCCGGCTGTACCAGGGCAACTTGACCGCCATACGTTCTCTGTGACCTTGACGGTCGAGCAACGTGCTCCCTAGCGTTCGGTACCGCCATAGAACACGTTTACTGTCCGGAGGCAGGGTGCGTACCACTGACGAGGCGCCGGTCGAGGCCAAGGCCACCGACGCCACACCGCCCCCGCGGCGGCCCCGTACGGTCCTCGCGATGGACTCCTCGGTCGTGGACGACGTCTTCCCGCCCGCGGTGCGGGCGCGCCTGGAGGAGATCGCGGACATCCGTCCTCCGCGTGTCGTACGGGAGTTCACCAGCCCGCAGGCGCAGGCGGCCCTCGCCGAGTGCGAGGTCCTGCTCACCGGCTGGGGCTGCCCACCCGTCGACAGGGCCGCGCTCGACCGGGCGCCCCGGCTGCGCGCGGTGATCCACGCGGCCGGCACCGTGAAGACGTTCCTGAGCCGGGAGGCCTACGAACGCGGCATCGCGGTCTCCTCGGCGGCCGCGGCCAACGCCGTGCCGGTCGCCGAGTTCACACTCGCCGCGATCATCCTGGGTACCAAGCGGGCCTTCCCGCTCGCCCATCTCTTCCGCAGCCGGCGCACCCACCGCACCGAAGCCGATCTGGAGCGCCACCACTGGCTCGGCACCCGCGGCATCACCGTCGGTGTGGTCGGCGCCTCGCGCATCGGCCGTCGCGTCGCGGAACTGCTGCGCACCCTCGACGCCGAGGTGCTCCTGTACGACCCCTACGTCGGCGACGCCGAGGCGGAGCTGCTCGGCGCCACCCGCACCGACCTGGACACCCTGGTGGCGACCAGCGATGTGGTGACCCTGCACGCGCCGGACACCGCGGAGACCCAGCATCTGCTCGATGCCCGCCGACTCGGCCTGATGCGCCCGGGCGCACTCCTGGTGAACACCGCCCGCGGTCCACTCGTGGACACGGAAGCCCTCACGGAACACCTGGTCAGCGGCCGTATCGACGCCGTGCTCGATGTCACGGACCCGGAACCGCTGCCCCCGGGACACCCGCTGTGGGACCTGCCCAACGTCTTCATCACCCCGCACATGGCGGGCGCCCAGGGCAACGAGGTGGGCAGGCTCGGCGCGCTCGCCGTCGACGAGCTGGCCCGGTACGCGCGCGGGGTGCCGCTGGCCCACGCCGTACTCCTGGAGGACCTGGAGCGGATCGCGTGACCAAAGCACCGCCGCACGCCATAGGCTCTGGGGCGGACCGACCACAGGCAGACCAGCACGACCATCAGGGGGTGGGCCGGATGTCCCAGCAGAGTTCCACGGCACCCGGGCCGGATGGGCACGGCGAACGACAGGGCGACCGGAGCGGGCAGCGCCGCGCGACGGTCGTCGACGTCGCGAAGCGCGCCGGGGTGTCCACGGCGACCGTCTCCCGCGTGATGAACCGCAACTATCCGGTCTCCGCCGCCACACGCGAGCGCGTCGAGGCGGCCATGCGTGAACTCGGTTATGTGGTCAACGCCCATGCCCGAGCGCTGGCCGGCGCCTCCGGCCGCACCGTCGGCATCATCGTCAGCGAGCTGATCGATCCGTTCTACGCGTACATCGCGCGCGGCGTCGAACGCGAGGCCACCGACGGCGACCGGCTCTGCCTGGTGTGCTGCACCCAGGGCGATCCGCAGCGCGAGCTCGCCTTCATTGAGTTGATGCACGAGCGGCGAGCGGACGCCGTGGTGCTGGTCGGCGGCAGTGTCGAGGACCGCGCCTACAAGGCCGAACTGGCGCGCCGGGCCCGGGAGCTGGACGCGGGCGGTTCGAAGCTCGTGCTGTGCGGACGGCCCTCGCTCGGCGACGACGTACCGACGGTCGGGGTCGAGTACGACAACGAGGGCGGCGCCTTCGCGCTCACCGACCACCTGATCAGGCAGGGCCATGAGCGGATCCTCTACCTGGGCGGGCCGCCCGGCCTCTCCACGGCGCGGGACCGGCTCGCCGGGCACCGGCGGGCACTTGAGCTGCGCGGCATCGCGCGGGATCCGGAGCTGGAACAGCCCGGTGCCTTCAGCCGTGCCTTCGGGTATCGGCGTATGGCCGAACTGCTGCGTGGCGGACCCCAGTTCACCGCTGTTTTCGCCGCGAACGACATCGTGGCGGCGGGTGCGGCGCAGGCTCTGGAAGAGGCCGGGGTGCGCATCCCGCAGGACGTGTCGCTGGTCGGGTACGACGACATCCCGGTGGCCCAGGAGCTGCGGCCCCGGCTGACGACCGTGCGGATCCCGCTGGAGGAGATGGGCCGGCAGGCGGTGCGGGTCGCGCTCAACGGCGGCGACGAGGACGACTGGCGCGCCCCGACGACCGGCACGCTGCGCCTCGGCACGCACATCGTCGTGCGGGAGTCGGTGGCGGCGCCGATGAACACCCCCTCGGGGAACGGCAAGCCGCGCCGGAGCTGACGCCGGACGAGGTGTGCTTGATTCTGCTCGCAAGAGGCCCGATCCGCATAGTAACGAACAGAAACTCGCCGAACCCTCTTGCGGTCGGGTAGCAACCGCTTACATGCTGGCGCGCAGCCCCACCGCTCGTCCCGCCCATCGCTCCGACGTCGTTCGTCTCCATGGGAGTCCCTGGATGCGCCCTGCCCACAAGCCTCTCCATGTCCCCGCCGAGCCGTCCGGCCCCGGCCGCCGCACCGTGCTCGCCGCACTGGCAGGTGCCGGTGCGGCCGTCGCCCTCGGCACCGGAACCGCGACCGCCTCCGCCGCGTCGCCCGGCGCCGCGAGCGGCGACACGCTGTTCGTCAAGGCGTTCCCGGACGCCGAGACGGAGCGGCTGCGGCTCGACCGGTCGCTGCGGGCCAGCGACTTCATCCCCACCGGGCGCTACGCTGCGCCGGGCACGCCCGTCACCGTCCGGGTGCGGTCGGCCCACGGGGTGCTCCCGGTTCTGCACATCGGCACCTTCGACGACTACCGGACGAACACCGACCTGAAGGCGCCGCGGACGTTCCGGCTCCGGCCGGGCCTGAACAAGGTCGCGGACCTCTACGGCGGCCCCATGTACCTGAGTTTCGCCGGCCACGGTCAGCGTGCCGCCGTCACCTTCGCCTCCGGCGCCGAGCGGATGGCGGTGTTCGAGCTCGGCCGGACGAGCGAGGCCGAGTTCCAGCGGCGGCTCGACACCCTCACCGGCGTCCCCTGGGTCGAACTCGTCACGGACCGGGCCATCCTGACGCTGACCCGCGAGGGTGCGCTGCTGTACCGCGGCGAGGACCACGCCGCCCTGATGGCGCTGTTCGACAGCGTCATCGACTCGCACGACCGGATCAGCGGCCTCGACAGCGGCCGGCCCCTCGACCGGCCCAAGGCGGGCCGCTACCACTTCATCGAGGTCAGCACCGTCCCCAAGGGCGTCACCGCGTACGCGTGGCACGGTTTCAACGGCTTCCCCCGCGCCTACATGGACCGGCTGTGCACGGTCGACGGCCTCACCACCCGCGGCTGGGGTCTGTACCACGAACTGGGCCACCTCAACCAGCAGGCCGCCTACCAGGCCGGCAGCCTCACCGAAGTCACGGTGAACATCTACTCGCTGGCGGCACAGCGCACTCTGGGCCGCCCCTCGAACCTCCTCACGGTCGACGCGAGGACGGGCCTCAACTGGTTCCAGTCAGCCCGGGCCAAGCTCGGCACCCCCGGTCTCTCCTACGTCGACGACTTCGGCGCCTACGAACAGCTCGTCCCCCTGAGGCAGCTGGAACTCGCCTTCGGTGACGACTTCTGGCCCCGCCTGCACCGGCTGGTCCGCGCGGAACACCAGCACGACGCCCCGGTGGAGGACTACGACCACCCGCCGGAGGTCGAAGCGCGCCAGTACCGCGCTCTCGGCACCTACGCCTCGCGCACGGCGGGCCGCGATCTGACGGAGTTCTTCGTCGACAGGTGGGCGATGCCGATCGACGCGCGGGGCGTCGCGGAGATCGCCGCCCTGAACCTCCCGAAGCCGAACACGGACCCGAGCACGCTCATGGACTGACGGCGCGAGCCGCACCGTCGGGCCTCCGGCCCTCGTGCTGCCCCGGGCGGTGGCGGCCGCCCACGGCACGTTGACGGCCGGCCGAGGCCCGCGCCCCGCCGGCACCGGCCGCACCGGCGGCTCGCGCCGCCGCACGCACACGACAGCACTCGTCCTCGGCCGACCCCGCTCGCTCGGCCGCAGCCCCCCCTCACCGTACGGACCGCCAAAAGGAGACGACGCCTCATGCGCACCCCCGCATCCCCGTCCCGCCGTACCGTCCTCGCCACCGCCGCGGCCACGGGCGCCGCGCTCGCCGTCGGCGGCCTCGGCGCCGGCACCGCTCGGGCCGCCGGCGACCTCACCGTGCCGCTCGTCGCCCGCCCCTCCGCCGAGGCGGAACGGCTCCGCCTCGGCCAGGCCCTGCGCGGCTCCGAGTTCCAGACGACCGGCCGCTACGTCCCGCCGGCCACCCCCCTCCGCTTCGACGTGCTGCCCTACGACGGCGTGGTGCCAACCCTCTGGATCGGGCAGTGGGACTACTACGGCACCGTCACCGAACCGCGCAGCCATCAGTTGAAACCGGGCGCGAACACCGTGACCGATCCGTACGGCGGACCCGTCTACTTCACCCTGGAGGGCCTCGGGCAGCGCGCCGCGGTCCGGTTCAAGAGCGGCTCCGTACCCATGCCGGTCTTCACGCTCGGGCGCACCACCGAGGCCGACTACCAGGGCCAGTTGGACACGTACACCGATGTCCCGGTCGTCGAGCTGCACGGGCCGCGCTCCATCGTGACGCTCACCCGGGACGGCGCGCTGCTGTACCAGGACGAGGACCACTCCGCGCTGCTGCGCCTGCTGGAGCAGATCATCGAGGCCGAGTCCGACATCAGCGGCCTGGACGGCTCGAAGCCGGTGCACCGGCCCAAGGCCGGCGGCTACCACTTCACCGAGGTGTCGGTGGTGCCGTCCGGCGTCGGCGCGTACGCGACGCACGGCTACAACGGATTCCCGCGCGCCTATCTCGACCGGGCCACCACGGTGGAGGGCCTGCGCACCCGCGGCTGGGGGCTGTACCACGAACTCGGCCATCTCCACCAGCAGATGGCGTACAAGCCGTCGGGGCTGACCGAGGTCACGGTGAACATCTACTCGCTGGCCGTGCAGCGCGCCCTCGGCCAGCCCTCCAACCTGCTGACCGTCGACCCGAAGACGGGCCTCAACTACTTCCAGTCCGCCCGGGCCAAGTTCGGCACAGCGGGGCTGACGTACGAGAAGTCCTTCAGCGCGTACGAGCAGCTCGTGCCGCTGCGGCAGCTGGAGCTGGCCTTCGGCGCCGACTTCTGGCCCAGGATGCACAAGCTGGTGCGCGAGGAGAACCCTCAGTCGGACTACACCGAGACGGCCAAGCGGTACCGGGCACTGGCCACGTACGCGAGCCGTGTCGCGGAGCGCGACCTCACCGATTTCTTCGTCACCACCTGGGCCTTCCCCATCGACGCCGAGGGACGGGCCGAACTGGCCGCGCTCCATCTGCCGAAGCCGACGGCCGACCCGGCCACGCTGACCGACTGACCTGGAGGACGAGACCCACCATGGACCTGAGCAGACGCCGGACCCTCGCGCTCGCCGGAGCGGGCGCGGTCGCCACCCTCATCGCCCGCCCGGGAGGCGCGAGCGCCGCCACCGGCGACGCCGACGATCCGTACGAGCCCCTGCTCGCCCGCGCCGCACAGCAGTTGACCGGCGGCGCCTTCGACCCCAAGGACCCGGACTTCGCCGCCGCGCTCACCGCCCTGGACACACAGGCCTCCACGTGGTGGCGGCAGATCGACACCTCCGCGGGCCGCAAGGCGCTGTGGGCCGATCTGTCCCCGGCCTCCGATCCCGGCATGTTCGGCCAGAGCTATCCGCGACTGCGCACGCTCGCAACCGCGTGGGCCACCCCCGGCACCTCGCTCACCGGGCAGGCGACCGTGCGCGACGGGATCCTCGACGCGCTGCGCTTCCTGCACACCGTCGGCTACAACGCCTCCCGTTCCGAGACCGGCAACTGGTGGTTCTGGGAGATCGGCGCGCCGCGCGCGCTGATGGACATCTGCGTGCTGCTGCGCGCCGATCTCCCCGCGGAGGACCGCGATGCCTATGTGAAGACGGTGGCCAGGTTCGTCCCCGACGCGGATCGCCGCACCAACTCCCCGACTCTCGCCGAGACCGGCGCCAACCGCTCCGACAAGGCCGTCATCCTCGCTCTGCGAGGACTGCTCGCACGCGACCCCGCCGCGCTCGTCCTGGCCCGCGACGGCCTGTCCGACGTCCGCGACAACGGGAAGAACAGCCTGTTCCAGTACGTCACTTCGGGTGATGGGTTCTACCGGGACGGCTCGTTCGTGCAGCACTCCGACGTCGCGTACACGGGCACGTACGGCAGCGTCCTGCTGGGCGGCGCCGCCCAGCTGATCGCGCTGCTCGCCGGCTCCGACTGGGCCGTCACCGACCCCTCGGTCGAGGTGCTGTACGAGGCTGTCGAGCGGAGCTTCGAGCCCTTCCTGTTCGACGGTCTGATGATGGACGCGGTGCGTGGCCGTGCCATCTCCCGCGAGTTGGCCCGCGACCACGACGACGGCGCGTCCGCGGTCTCGCACATCCTCCAACTCGCCGACGGCGCACCACAGGCGTACGCGGACGGCTGGCTCGCGGCGGCCAAGGGCTGGATCCTGCGCAACACGAGGACGCCGTACAAGGAACTCGTCGGAATCCCTGCCCTGGCCCGCGCGAAGGCCCTCCTCGACGAACCGGCGGTGCGGCCCGCGGACCGCCTCACCGGGCACTACGTCCTCGCAGACATGGACCGCGTCGTACATCGGCGGCCGTCCTGGGCATGCGCGCTGTCGCTGTCGTCGAAGCGCATCGCCGCCTACGAGATGGGCAACGGTGAGAACCTGCACGGCTGGTACACCGGCGACGGCATGACCTACCTGTACGGCGGCGACGACCCGGACGCCTTCGGTGACTCCTTCTGGCCGACCGTCGACCCGTACCGGCTGCCGGGCACGACGGTGGACACCCGCGCGCGGGCCGATCTCGGGACCGGCAGCGGGACCGGCACCGTCCGCCCGAAGAACGCGGTCGCGGGCGGCGCCGTGCTCGACGCCCGGTTCGGTGCCGCCGCGATGGAGCTGATCGCGGACGGGTCGACGCTGCGGGCCAGGAAGGCGTGGTTCTTCCTGGACAACGCGGTCCTCGCGCTCGGCGCCGGGATCACGGCGAGCGACGGCAGGACGATCGAGACGGTGGTGGAGAACCGGAACCTGCACGCCGAAGGGGCGCCGCTGCTCACCGTCGACGGGCGTCGGCAGCCCACGGAGCAGGGGTGGTCGGCCGAACTGGACGACGCACGCTGGGCCCACCTGGAGGGCACGGGCGGTTATGTCTTCCCCTCCGGCGGACCGCTGCGCGCCCTGCGCGAGGAGCGGACCGGCACGTGGGGCGCCCTCAACACCGGCGCGGACACGGCCGGCAGCACCACCCCGGTCAGCCGCCGCTACGCCACCCTCTGGTTCGACCACGGCCCCTCCCCCACGTCCGCCTCCTACGCCTACGTCCTGCTGCCGGGCGCGACCGCTGCCGCGACCCTGGCCTGGTCCCGCTCCCTCCCGGCGCGCGTACTCGCCAACAACGCCACCGTCCAGGCGGTCGCCTCACCCCGTCTCGGCCTGCTCGCGGCACACTTCTGGGCGGCGGGCTCGGTCGACGGGCTGAGCGCGGACGGCCCCGGCACCGTCCTGGTGTGCCGCCACGGCGAGGCCATATCGGTGGCGGTGGCGGATCCGGGCCGTACGACGGCGACCCTGACCGTCCGGCTCCCCTTCCCCGTGAGCAGGGTGGTGAGCGCCGACGACACGGTGTCCGTCACACCGGGCCGACAGCCCGTGCTCACCGTGCGCGTGGGCGGCTCACGGGGGCACACGCACACCGCCCGGCTGCGCTGAGCCCGTAGCCACCGACCCACCCGTACCGCCCGCCGCCCGACGAAGGAGCCAGCGAACCGCCATGCCCGCCCCGCACTTCCCCCTGCCGCCCACCGACCGCGTCCGCTCCCCCCTGACCGGCTGGACCCGGGCACACTGGGAGGCCCTGGCCGACCGGCAGCTGTCGGCCCTGCTGCCCTACGCCACACCGGGTCTCGCGCAGTACCGGCTGCCGGGGCGGGCCAGCTGGTCCGGGGTCGTCTCGGACGGGCTCGAAGGGTTCGCTCGGACATTTCTGCTGGCCTCCTTCCGGATCGCGGGCGCGGGCGGCAGCGACGGAACGGATTCCGCAGCCGTTTCCCACCTGATCGAAAGGTACACACAGGGTCTGACAACGGGCACGGACCGTGACAGCACCGAGGCCTGGCCCGAACTCACCGACTGCTCCCAGCAGATGGTCGAGGCCGCCTCCATCGCGCTCGGCCTGCACGAGACCCGCCCCTGGATCTGGGACCGGCTCGACACCCGGGTCCAGGAGCGGGTCGTCGACTGGTTCTCCGGGTTCGTCGGCGCGACGACCTGGGACAACAACTGGCGCCTGTTCCAAGTGGTGTCGGAGCAGTTCCTCGCCTCGGTCGGCGCTCCGTACAACCAGGGCGACATCGATGCGGGCCTCGACCGGATCGAGGACTGGTACGTCGGCGACGGCTGGTACACGGACGGCGACGGCCGCAACTTCGACTACTACATCGGCTGGGCCATGCACCTGTACCCGCTGCTGTGGGCCCGCATGGCGGGGCCGGACGGGGACGGCGGGCGCGGCGCCGTCTACCGGGAGCGGCTGGCCCGGTTCCTCACCACGTACCCGCAGTTCTTCGGCGCGGACGGCGCGCCGGTGCACCAGGGCCGGTCGCTGACGTACCGCATCGCGGCGACGGCTCCGGTGTGGCTGGGCGCGCTCGCCGACTGCACCCCTCTCGCGCCGGGCCTGACCCGGCGCCTCGCCTCCGGCGCGGCCCGGCACTTCGCCGAGCGCGGGGTGCCGGACGAGCGGGGGCTGCTGCCGCTGGGCTGGTACGACACGTTCCTGCCCGCGACACAGCCGTACTCGGGGCCCGCGTCGCCTTACTGGGCGAGCAAGGGGTTCCTCGGTCTGCTGCTTCCCGCCGACCATCCGGTGTGGACGGACCGGGAACTCCCGCTGCCCGTCGAGCAGTCCACGCAGTACACGGCGCTGCCCGCGCCCGGCTGGCTACTGCACGGCACCCCGCACGACGGTGTCGTCCGCCTGGTCAACCACGGCAGCGACCACAACCCGCCGGACGGCCCGGCGAGCGACGACCCGCACTACGCCAAGTTCGCCTACTCCACGGCCACCGCCCCGGAGTCCGCACCGCACGCCTGGGCCCGCGCGGTCGACAACCACATCGCGCTGCTCACCGCCGACGGCACCCCGTCGCGCCGCCGCCGCATCCACCCCCTCATCTGCCAGGGGCGCCGCGCGTCGTCCCGTCACGACGTACAACTCCCGGGCATGGAGGACGCGTTCCCGATCGAGTCGACGAGCGTACTGCACGGGCCGTGGGAGCTGCGCGTGCACCGGGTGCGGGCCCCTGAGGGCGTGACGGTCCGCGAGGGCGGGTACGCGGTCGCCGACGTGGTGCGCCCGCACTTGAAGCAGGGGCCCGGCTGGGCGCTGACCCGTACGGAGTCGGGGCTGACCAGCGCCGTGGCCGCGCTGTACGGATGGGACGAGGCGGGCGTCGCGCGCGAGGTCGAGGCGAACGCCTACGGCCCGCACTCGGCGACCCCGTACCTGCGAGCCGTGCGCCATCCGGGCGGGGAGAGTGTCCACGTCACCTTGGTGGTGCTCACCCGCGACGTGGTCCACCCCTGGGCCCTGCGCGAGTCGATCACGTGCACGCGCGAGGACGACGGGCGGGTGACGGTCACGTTCCCGGACAGCGAGGCGGTAACGGTTTGACAGGGGCAGGTCGGCTCAGGCGTTGGGACGCTTGCCGTGATTGGCCTTCTTCTTCTTACGGCCGCGTCGCTTGTTCCCTCGTTTGGCCATGGTGCACCTCTCCCTAATCCAGGACATTCCATGCCTCGCTCAGTCTAGATTCGGCCCGGAGTGTCCGCATCAGCGGTACCGCGGGCGCAGCGCTCATTGCCCGCTCGGTGAACTTCCCCATCGCCCACGCACCGGCCATCCGCGCCCAGGAAGAACTGAGCGGCGTTCCGGCAGTACCGAGCCCACAGCAATCTGCGGAGCGGTCCTATGCGCCGAGGTCCTTGCGGAAAACTGTGGAGCTGTGCCGAACTGTCATGCCGACCCGTAGATAGAGGTCGAGTGCGCCGGTGTCCGAGTGGGTCCACAAGGTGCAGGAGCAACGGCCCGCGCGGTGGAAGGCGCGGAAGGTATGGCGCAGCAGGAGTCGGGCTATGCCGCGGCCGCGGTGGTCACGGCGTACGGCGACCTGTTCGAGGTAGCCCTCGTTCGTGCCCGGCACGTCCAGCGCCAGGGCGGCGCCCACCAGATGATCACCGGCGAAGGCCAGGGCCGACCGCTGAGGGGCGAACGTGGGCCGCTCCACGGTGTGGGCGGCCCACTCCTCGTACGACTGCCGCCGCTCCTGCCACTCGTCGAACGCGTCCTGGACGAGGACGTGCGTGGCGGGCCCGTCGCCGGTGTGGAAGGGCCGCACGGTGATGCCCGCCGGGGGCTCGGGCACCGCGGGCTCGGCCGGCATGGCGAACTCCAGCAGCCAGGCCGTCACCAGCGGCTCGTACCCGTGCGCGCACAGTAGCGTCACGGCGCCCGTGTCCGCGTCCGGCACGGTCTGCACGACGCGGGCGGCGCCGGCCTGCCGTGCCCGCGCCAGCGTCCAGCCGAGGAGTGCGGCGCCCAGGCCCCGGCCTCGGTGCTCCGGATGCACGTCCACCTCGGAGCGCCGGTCCACCCAGGCGCGGGCGGCGAGTCGTCCAGCCGGGTCGAGGACGAGGACGGTGTCCGCATCCGGCACCAGGCCCGGCCGCGCGAGATCGGCGGCTACGGCCCCGGCGTCGCTCTGCCCCCGCCCGTACACCTCCCGTTCGCAGGCCGTGACCAGCGCGTGAATCGCCGGGACGTCGTCGGTGGTCGAGGGCCGCGAACGATAGCCGGGCGGCAGGGACGGGACCAGGAAGGGC
The DNA here is from genome assembly GCF_044756885.1 of Streptomyces sp. NPDC091412. Classification (NCBI taxonomy): domain Bacteria; kingdom Bacillati; phylum Actinomycetota; class Actinomycetes; order Kitasatosporales; family Streptomycetaceae; genus Streptomyces; species Streptomyces sp. NPDC091412. The sequence continues at coordinate 152,045 of NZ_JBIVTV010000011.1, forward strand.
ACCGGCGGAGGGTAGCCGTGCGCCGGATCTTCCCACAAGAGGGCGAACGCTGCCCGAGATGGCACCAGGTCGCTTCGCGCGGGCGTGGAGTCGTGTTCAGGCGGGTGATCAGCCCACGGTTGGCGGCGCGAGCCGCGTCGAGTTCTTGCCGGCGTTCTTCGAGCTGGTGCGTGAGGTCCACGGCATCCGTCGAACGCAGCTGGTCCCTGGAAAATACCGGTGAGTCTCTGCCTGTGCCCAGTTATCCTGCCTTGTCCTGAACAGGCCAGGGAGGTCCCCCACCATGAGCAGCGCCACGTCGTCGTTTCCCGAGCGGATCGAGATCTCGAGGGAGGGTCTCGTCCTCCGCGACTGGACGGAGGCGGACCTGCCCGCGATGCCGGAGCTGTTCGACCACCCCGACATCGCGTACTGGACACCGATCGTGTCCCCCTTCGACGAAGCGGCCGCCCACGCACGCCTGGACCGGGCCCGGCAGCTGCGGGCGGAGGGCACGACCATCCTGCTCGCCATCACCGTCGACGGCGGCGCACCGCTCGGCGAGGTGATGCTGCGGCGTGCGCCCGAGGGCACGGAACTCGGCTACGCCGTCGGCCCGGCGCACCGTGGCCAGGGGCTGGCGGCGCGTGCGGTGCGGGTGATGGCCGCATACGCCTTCGAGCAGTTGAGCGCGGGGCAGGTGATCCTGGAACTGGAGGCCGAGAACGCCGCGAGCGTCGCCGTGGCCACCAAGGCGGGCTTCGGACTGCTCGACGTGCCGCTGATCAGAGGTGAGGAGAAAGGACGGCCCTACGCCCTGCAGACGTGGGGTCTGAACCGCCCTTGATCCTCAGCCTCCACCACGAGCACCCGATCGCACGCCCACCCCATGCCCATGACCGCCGGCGACCGGTCCAACCAACCTCAATGCGATCTGTTCCGACGTGAGGGCGGCGCCCGGCGCACCCGCCGCATGTCACCGTCACTGGTCCAGACGCCTTGGTATGGAACACGTATCTCTCCCAGGAGGTGGACCCGACGGCTGATTACGGAACAGGCCGTGCTCGATCAGCGGGACGCGGGCGGGATGCTCTGGTCGTACTGGAAGACGTTGTGCGGGTCGTACTTCGCCTTGATCTTTCGCAGTCGACCGAAGTTGGATCCCCAGTAGGCGGTCTCCCAATCCTGCATGCCGACGTTCGGCACGTTGACGTAGGCGCCGTCCACGTAGGGGCGCAGTGCCTGGCTGAATTCGGCGATCCAAGTCTGGGCCTGGGGGGTGAGCGGGTCACCGATGCCCGGCTGGTTGGAACGGGTTCCCCAGCCGACGCCGGGCTCGGAGTAGAAGAGCGCGTCGCGGTGCGGGAACGCCGTGCCGCCGCGGGGGCTCCTCCTGACCGCCCCGCCGAACGCCTGGGTGAAGAAGTTGCTCTCGTCCGTGGGCGCGTCCTTCATGAACGAGGAGATCACGTCGATCGCCTTGCTCGGGAAAGGCTTCCTGGTGAACTGCGAGTAGAACTTCCAGTTCGCGGGTTCGACCTCGATCGGGGTCTGGAATCCCGAATACACCTCGCCCCAGTTTCCCACCTGCACCGACACCTTGGGGCTGTCGATCGACAGGACGGGGGCCAGCAGCTTCTTCGCTTCCGCAGGTGTTCCTTCCGCGAGAACCGCGAACAGCAGGATCTGGTTCCGGTGAACTTCGAGCTGGGTGCCGAGGCGGTTGTCGGCGTACGGCGCAGTGCGCTGCCAGGCGTCGAAGACCCTGCGCACGTCGCTGATTCCGTCCCATGTGGCCTGCACATACGTGACGCTCTTCAGCGGGGCCACTTTGTAGGTGAGTGAGGTGACGATCCCGAAGTTGCCGTTGCCCGCTCCGCGCAGCGCCCAGAGCAGGTCCGAGTTGTGGTTCAGATCGGCCTTGATCACCTTGGCGCACTCGTCGCCTTCCGCGACGACGACCTCGGCTCCGACCAGGCTGTCGCAGGCCATGCCGAGCCAGCGGGTGAGGAAGCCGAAGCCGCCGCCGAGCGTGGCGCCGGCGAGGCCCACGCTGCCTTCGGTCCCAGTCGTCACCGCGAAGTTCCGCTTCGCGAGCGTGGTCACCGCTTCCAGCTGGTTGAGTCCGGAGCCGACCCTCGCGACACGGGCGGCGTCATCGATGTGGACCGACTTCAGCTCGCTGATGTCGATCACGAGGCCGCTGTCGACGTTCGACCGGCCCTCAAGGCTGTGGCGGCCGCTCCGGATCCTCAGCGCGACGTCGTTCTGCCGTGCCCAAGTCAGGGCGTTGACTACGTCCTGAGTGTTCTGAGCGAAGACGATCACCAGCGGATGGTGAGAGAAGAGCTGGTCCCAGCCGAGGCGCGCGTCCGTGTACCCGGGGTCGTTGGGGCGGACGATGCGGCCGGTCAGCTTCGCCGGCGGGCACTTCCCCCCGTGCGTATCGCCCATGGAAGCCTCGGTCATGGAAGCCTCGGCCACGGCACTCGCACCGGGGGCTTCGGTGGCCGCGACGCCGGGTACGACGATCGCGCCGGCACCGCCGACGGCCGTCGCCTTGAGCAGCCTGCGACGGGAAAAGTCGTTCATGGTCCGTGTCCTCTCGACCATCAGCGGGTGCGAATCGGTCTTTTATGGACTATTTATGCGAAGCGGACGTTAGCAAGGGTGACCACGGTGGCTGTCTCGACACGCTCGCAACCACGACCGAAGGCACCTGGCGCCGTAGATCCGGCACGGCCTGTCCACCCCTCGGTCTCCGGAAGCCGTGGAGGCAGGCGTGACGGTCGTGGTGTGCTGGTGCGAGTGCGGGACTAGCCTGGGAAGTATTCGGGCGGCCGTTCGAGCCAAGGAGCTTTCCTGGTGTCGATCTTTGTGGCCAAGCGGGCGCGCGGCACGCGTCCAGGGCCCCGTGTTCCTCATGAGGTCGAGGCGCCACTCAAGGTCGGCGCCTCACCAGCTCTTTCACTCTGTCGGCCGAGCCCCACTTCGCATCGCCGACAGGCGCGTGACCCAGCCGCCGGCAGGAGTACAGAGATGGCTTGGAATCTGAACGGTACATACCTTGAGAGCTGCAACTGCGACACCGTGTGCCCGTGCACCACCTCAGGTATGACCGCGCCCGCCGACAACGAGCGCTGCCAGGTGACTCTCGCGTTCCACGTCGCACGGGGTGAGATCGACGGCGTGGATGTGTCGGACCACAGCGTCGTTGTCTTCGCCGACGCGCCCCGTGTGATGGCCGACGGCGGCTGGCAGGTCGCGCTGTACGTCGACGCTTCGGCCGACGACAGCCAGGCGGACGCGCTGGGCAAGGTCTTCTCCGGGCAGGTGGGCGGACCAATGGCGGCGCTCGTCCCCCTCATCGGCGAGGTCCTCGGCGTCGAACGCGTTTCCATCGACTTCCACGACGACGGTCGCCGCCACACGGTGCAGGTGGCGGACGCCATCGACATCGAGATCGAGGACCAGGTGGCCCCACAGTTCGGCGAGGACGGTCCTGTGATGGGGCTGACCGGCATGTTCCACCCGGCGAACAGCACGTTGACGATCGCCCGATCGACGCGGGCCATCGGCACTGGCGTACACGGCCGTTCATGGGACTTCACCGGCCGCAACGCACACTCGGCGCCCTTCTCATGGTCGGCGTGATCAGGCCAACGATCACAGTCCCGCACAGCGCGCGCTACTCCGGGCTGGTGCTGCTCACGGCGGCCGCGGCCTGGACATGGGCGGTACTGCGCTGGGGGGACATGGGCTTGCGGACCATGGCCGGGAATCTGCCCGCCTTCATGGGCATGTGGACGATCATGATGACCGCGATGATGCTGCCGGCCACGGCACCCGTCGCCTCGTTGTACGCGCGGACGGTCCCCACGCACCGGGCGCCGCGCATGGTCGCGTTCACCGCCGGCTACGTGCTGGTCTGGGCCGCCGCAGGACTGCCGGCATACGCCTTAGCCGTCGTAGCGACGCACGTCGCAACCACACATCCCACGACAGGGACGGCGGCAGCCGCCGCCGTTTTCACCGTCAACGGTGTCTATCAGCTCACCGCCCTCAAGGATTTCTGCCTCACCAAGTGCCGCTCACCGATCGGCCTGTTGCTGCGCTACGCGTCGTACCGCGGCCCCTCCCGCCATCTACGTGCCGGAGCGCACCACGGCGCGTTCTGCCTGGGATGCTGCTGGTCCTTGATGCTGCTGCTCATGGCGTTCGGTGTGATGAATCTTTGGGCCATGGCGGGTCTGGCCGCCCTCGTCACCGCAGAGAAACGCTTGCCGCGGGGTCGTCTTGTCGCCCGCGTCGTCGGCCTCGCCTCGCTCGCGCTCGCGATCACCGTCTTCTGGGTGCCCCTGCTGGCCCCCAACCTCACGGGAGGCGGCATGACCGAGATGGGCCTCCGTCACCTGTGACGTGCGCCGTACAGCCGCACGCGCCGTACAGCCGCAAGAGGTACCAGACCCGTGCCGGATCGTGCGGGGAACCAGAAGGACCACCGGGGAGCGAAGTCCACAGCCATCGGCACGGGCACCGCCACCGTTTCTACGCAGGTCACCAAGATCCCCGGCGTGACTCAGGGCAAGAAGAAGCAGGCCTGCGCGATCAACCGTCTCGACCAGGCTGATCATCAACGGCCTGGCACATACACGTGTGGCTCAGTCGACCGGTCAGGACGGCGCACCCGCCAGGACTTCTACCTTTCCGGTGTCGAGGGAGTAGTACGCGCCGACCACGGCAAGACTGCCCTTTCTCACGAGTGGGGCCAGGTCCTGGTTGGAGCGCAGGTCGGCTGCGGTCAGCTTGGCCTGCGCGCGGGCCATGGTCTCGACCGGATCGGCACCGCCTTCCTTGACTGCCTGGTCGTACGCCGGACGCAGAGCCTTGGCGATCGCATCGAGATTGCCCGGCAGCGGCTTGCCGCCATGGAGAGACTTGTACGCCGCCTCGATGGCTCCGCACCGCTGATGCCCGAGGACCACGATGAGCGGAGTGCCACTCGTCATGGGCCCGTACTCCACAGAACCCGTGACCACCGGCTCGACCGCCTCTCCTCCGGTGCGCATCACGTACAGGTCACCCAGCCCGGTGTCGAAGAGAAGTTCAGGCGGCACCCGGGAGTCGATACAGGCGAGGATCGCCCCGAACGGCTTCTGCCCCTGGGCCACGAACTGGCGCCGGTTCGGATCCCGGTCGGGGTGTTGAAGGTCTCCGCTCACCCACCGCTTGTTGCCGTCCATCAGCCTCGCGAATGCTGCGGCGGGTGTTGTCGGGCCCACTTCCGGCGAAGCACCGGTCGCCAGTGGGGTGGCACTCGTCGACGAGCACCCCGCAAGCGCGGCCGTGGAGACTGCGAGTCCACCAGCGAGCAGAGCCCTGCGATTCGGGTGTTCCGCTGCGACCATCGGTCGTTCCCCTCACTCCGCCGAGACGCGTGAATAAGCCATGACCAGGCGATTGTTCAGCGCGGTGAGGAAGCCGGACCGCAGGCACACGCAGGCGAGGACCGCTTTCCCGCAGACGGCCCACAGAGCCGACAGCCGTCGTTGCCGACCGTCCCTTCAGGAGCGGTGAGGTTCGCTCGCCGTCGGGAGGTGACCGCGGCTGATCGCTACGCGGAGTACGTCTCGCAGAGCCCCTTTCAGCTTGTCCGCCAGGAGGCACACGCCCTCGGGGGCTGAGGCCTCATCGCCGAGTGACCGGGGACGGCCCGTGGAGACGGGGGACATCGTGGTGCCCGCCGCGCACTGCGAGATCGTCCATGAGATCGAACTCCTACAGCGGGTGTCCCTTACCCTCATGGCTCGGCAGGCATAGATGGGGCGGCCCCCTCCACAACGGCTCGGCACTGGGGAAACAGCCACCGACCGACGTGAGTCGCGTCAGTCGTAGCCGCGTTCTGCCGCGGCTGTTGGCTCGCCAAGTAGGCTGCCGCGCATGACCACTTCTCCCGATCACATCAGCAACAGAGAGGGGCACGCGCCCTGCACGCGGCGGCCATGTACAAGTAGGCCGGCGCAGCACAGTTGAGTTGTTCAATGAGTGTCTGACTGCGTGACAACGCCGACGGAGAACGGGGGACGAGAGCGGACGTCTGCTGGCCTCGTTCACTTCGAGCAGCAGCGTTTGTCAGGCGGTTGGGTAGCAGTTGGTGATCTTGACACCCTTGAATGTTCATGAGAAGTGACGTCAGGGTGCCCACATTGCCGGGTGTCGGAAAGCAGTCGGGCAGGTCGTCTGCCGTGCCCGGCAGGTGAGGGGCCGCGACCGGGCCGTCATCATGATCAGTCGGAGGCCTGGCGTGGTGGGGTCTGTCGAAGGTAAGAGAGGAACGCGAGGGGGATGGGGACCGTGACAGAGGTGTTCGACAGGGGCATGGACGTGCTCACCGTGGCCTTGGGGCTGTGCTGCGTGGGGTTGGGATGGTGGGCCCTGCTCCGGCCGCGTCGGCCACCAGAGCCGATAAAGGGCCCGGTGTGGGTGGTCCGCATCTGGGGGCTCGGCTATGTACTGCTGGGGATCTCCCTCACCATCGAGTCGGTGACCCTGATGGCCGGCGGGGAGCCGGGCCGGCCGGCGGACCTGACCCGCTGGGTTGCCGGACCGCTCGTGGTCGGCTCGCTCCTGGCGGCGTTCCTGTCCCGGCGGTGGGAGCGCCGTCGGGCCCGGGCTACGAACGAGGGGCGGCAGGCGTGAAGTGCGCCGTCCCCTGGAGTGAGGCAGCGCTCGTGGCCGTTGCCTGCTGGGCGGTCAGCGGTCTGGGATACGGCGTGCTCGCCGCCCTCGACGAGCCGCACCTGCCCGTTGCGCCCCTCATCGGCATGGGGCTCGTCCAGTGGTTCTGGGCGCGCCACCGCTTTTGGCCGGCCTCGGTCGCGGCGGGCCTCGCGGGGGCTGCCGTGCTGTTCGCTCTCGTCGACGTCCTGCGCCCGGGTCTGGGCCGGTACGTTGCGGACGCGCTGGCCACGGGGGCCGCGGCGACGGTCGCCCTGGCCGTCTTCACCCTGGTCGGCCGCGGAGCGGGACGCCATCGTGACGCAGCACACTGACCCGCTCGTGGGCCACCGCCTCTGGAGGCCTGTCCGGTGCCGGAGTTGTTGCTCTGACGTCCAACGTTGACATCAACAACCAGGGACAGCGGTGACAATCAGCAGCCAGATGCGGTACCCGTGCGCGCGGTGGACCGCGGCCACGCCGGGGTGGGATCGAACTCCTCAAGCGGGTGTCGCAGGTTCGAATCCTGCCGGGGGCACCATGCCTGACCAGGTGCGATGCACCAGGAAGGCATCTCGGAAGTGATCTCCGAGGGGCTTTTTGGCCTTGCATGGGAACGAATGGGAGTGCGCCATCAGGCAGGCGCGGACAGCGAGCCCCGTGGCGAGGTGTGTCTTGCCGGTGCCCGGCGGGCCGAGGAAAACAGCGTTCTCCTTCGCCGCTATGGCGCCCTGGGCGCTGATCTGCTCGGCGTGATCGGTCTGCGTGAGCATCACGTCGGCGGTGATGACGTGTCCCGCAGGTCGAGCCATTCCAGCAGCGGGGCGAAGGCGGGGATCTCGTTGCTCTTCGCGGCAATCTGCCGCTGTGAGATCACCGTCTGGTTCTCATGCAGGACGGCGGCGAGCAGGTGGATGGCGCTCTTGCCGCCGTCGCGGCTGCCGCGCACGGCTTTGCCGTCGACGGCCAGTCCCACCAGTTCGGGCGAACCGGTTTCGACGGGGTCACGGGAGTGCCGGGCAAGCCAGGCGCCCACGGCATCATCAAGGGCGTCGCCGTCGACGCGGGAGAGAAGGCGGCCCAGGGTGGTGGCACGCGGAAGACGGTCCAGCCCGATCCGTTTGCGCACCTCAGGGGTGGAGTCGATGGCGAACCGTGCGATGCCGGCCAGTGTGGTGGCCCCGCCGAGGACCGCGAGCAAGCACAGGGCAAGCAAATAACCCAGCCGGTAGCGGCGGCCTCTTACGCGCCGCGGATCGGAAAGCCGGTCCAGGACCGTCGACAACGAGGTCAGGTCGGACAGTTCGGCGGGTGAGCAGGACAAGTCGACGTCCTCGCGGTGGCGTTGCAGGACACCGATCAGGGAGGATGACACGCAAGCGCGACCCCTTTTCGTGATCAAAGGCTTCGACAACCTTGATCATCGGGGGTCGCGTTCGTCGCCTCCAGCCCGGACACCTCGGACCGCCTCAGTACGCACGCGCCTGATCAGTCCATCTCGCCAAGCGGGAGCCATCAGTCCTGGTGACGCACCCACCAGCCATCGTCACGTGCCCGCGATCAGCACGTCTATAAAGATCAACCCGACTGTGCAATCGCTCTGTCAGCGGGGGAACTTCATTTTCGGGCTGCAGAGTTGGCGGTGGTGACCTCGGGTTTCACGGGGTGAGCCGTTTGGCGATCTTCAGGAGTTCGGCCGTGGTGCTCACGATGAATGTGTAGGTGCCGTTCGTCCATGTCGCGGTGTTATTGGAGTGACGAACATCGCCGCCGCCACCGACCACTACCGATCACCGACCGACCACGCACTCCAACCACTCGATCTTGAAACTTGAGAACACATCAGCTCTGTCCAGGCACGTGCCTCTCATCAGCGGAAACGTCTACGCGCAGGACTTTGCGGCAGCCCCGGGACATCAACACCCCCGTAGAACTTGATTGCTCCCTTAGGGTGAAAAGAGGAGGAGATGGAGAGGTGCGCAAGAGATCCGGGTACTCATGTCTACCAGCAGCTAATATTCAAGGAATCCACCTCAGGCAGGGAAACCCTCCTGTGTATTATTGCCCTTATGTGAATTACCGCTTCGTCGGAAATCAGGGATCCTATCCACTTCTAGCCGAGAGCAGCATCGCTATGCCTGATGGTTATCACTGGTCGAGGCCGCAGTACCTCCATGAGGCCGTAACCAACCCCAACATCCACGTGACAGGAACCCGCAGTTACTACAGCCACGCCTGGTCCGGCGACTTCGAGGGGTCCGTGGTGCGTTACCTCCACGGAGATGCCTACAGTCGAGCGAACCGGAACTGGACGCCACCCTGGCCCATCGACCAACTATATATCGGCGACTACGTGTGCATTGGAGCCGAAGCCGTAATCCTCATGGGCGGCAACCATCTTCATCGCGCAGACTGGTTCAGTCTCTATCCTTTCCGTGACGTTCGCGCCGACGCTTACCAGGGAAAGGGAGACACTGTGATCAAGGACGGTGCCTGGATTGGCATGCGTGCCATGATCATGCCTGGCGTAACTCTAGGCGAAGGCGCCGTAGTCGCCGCTCAAAGTGTAGTCACCCGCGATGTGCCGCCCTACACCCTTGTGGCCGGCAGTCCTGCACGGGAAGTCCGGAAGCGCTTCGCTCCGGAGGTCATCGACCGGCTCCTCGCACTGGACATCTACAAGTGGAGCGACGAGAAATTCGACTCTCTGCGTCCGGTTATCTGCGGATCAAGCATCGACGCCCTTGAGGAGATGTCCCAGGCGTGGGATGTCTCAAGCTCAACAGTTCATAGAAATGTAGCCGCTGCCCCTGTGGCATAACCCAACCAGTAAATGCATGCAGCCGGAATCGGAATCGCCGAGTGCGGGTCTCTTCAAGGCCCCGTATTGCGTTAAGGAGGAACGGGAATGTTCCAGAGTCCTTACTCCCGTGTCGCCCTCGTCACTGGCGGGTCCGGCGGGATCGGCCGCGCCATCGTCAGACGGCTGGCGGAAGACAAGTTCTGTCTAGGCGTTCACTATGCAGAAAACAAGGAAACGGCCTACAGCCTGGTGGAGGAGATCACGTCGAGTGGCGGTCGGGCGATCGCAGTCGGCGGAGACGTCGCTGATGAGGACGCGATGGCCGCAGCCTTCGATGAAGTCGAAGTTGAATTCGGGGGAATCGACGTCCTCGTGCACACCGCCGGTGTCATGCGGCCTGGACCAATCGCGACCCTGGACCTGACTGAGCTCGACCAGATCCACCGCACCAACATCCGCGGCACGTTCGTCGTCGACCGGCAGGCGGCCCGGAAACTACGCGCCGGCGGAGCAATCATCAACTTCTCCACCTCCATGACCCGCACACAATACCCCGCCTACGGTGCATACGTCTCGAGCAAGGCGGCTGTCGAGGCAATGACCCTGGTGCTCGCCCGCGAGCTGCGCGGCAAGGACATCACGGTCAATGCTGTCGCCCCCGGCCCCACCGCCACCTCGATGCTTTTCGGTGACAAGAACGAGACAACCATCGGCAACCTCGCCAAGGCCGCACCGCTCGAGCGTCTGGGACGCCCCGAGGACATGGCCGAGATCGTGGCCTTTCTCGCAGGGCCGGGACGCTGGGTAAACGGCCAAGTAGTGTTCGGCAACGGCGGTCTTGCCTGAACTGAATCCTTCCCGATCACACAGCAATCACAAGATCGCTGGTCAGGCGTCTCTGATCAAACCTCAGAGGATCTGCACCCTTTTCGGATTACAGGAAAGCAGCATCCCACGTTCAGTTGATCGGGAAACTCGAATGCAAGCCCCTCAAAGAAGGGTTAGGGAATCAGAAAGTGAACAAAACGAGAACCATTAGCGTGGTCGCCAGTGCGGCATTCGCTTTGATGGGCGTGCCGGCCACCGCCTCGCCAGGAACAGCTGCTACCAGGGATGTCGGTACAGAGAAGCTATACCTGACGGTCAGTGGAACCACGCAGTACGGGTATCCGTTTACATCAAAGAAGGCGGGGGACGAATTCGGCGGCAGCGGGAAAGTTAGTGAGAGGAACACCAGAGTAGGCGACGGAAAATTCTCGTACTACTGCAAAATCACTGCTGTCGGTACCGCTCCCAACACGCTCACCAGCATCTGTCACGCCGCGCTGGACCTGCCAAAAAAGGGTCAGATCATGCTGGAGGCACTGGTCATCCAAAAGGCTGGCACTTCGGGTTTCCGGATGGCGGTCACGGGTGGAACAAACGACTACGAATTTGTAAGGGGTCATGCTGACTTCACTGAAAAACCAGCACCCGCGAGAATCGTCGTCTCCCTGGTCCATCCAATGAAGACGCCGGTGGTAGCGCCCGGCGTGGCAGCACCTCGCTGACCGGCACTGTCAGAGGCCGTTCTCTATCCGAACCTCGTGTGCGGCTTCTGCTGGTCGGACATGAGATCGCAGCTGTCGAGGAAGTCTCAGGCCGTTACTGGCCGAGATGTCGTAGGGGTGGCAGATGCCGTCGATGCGGGCGGTTTTGGAAGCGCGGCAGAAGCTGGTGGCCGAGTTGCACGACCGGCTGCGCGGAGCCGTCCGTGGCGCCGAGGGCCGTGAGGAGGAGGCGAGTGCGGCGGTCGTGGACTCGCAGTCGGTGAAGGCGGACGCGACCGTCGCCCACGCCTCGCGGGGTTTCGACGCCGGGAGTCCTCGACCGGGTCGGCCGCGTGGCGGGCGAGCCAGACACCGATGGCGTCGTCGAGGGCGTCACCGTCGATGCGGGACAGCAGACGGCCCAGGGTGGTGGCGCGCGGGAGGCCGCACGCTGACCCGCAGTGCGGCAGCGATCTCCCTGTTCTTCTGCCCGTCTTCGGAGCGTTCCACGGCCTGCAGCCGGACCCGCTCCCTCGCGGCCCTCCCGGCGTCGGTCAACCCGCCACCCTGCGCGTATCTCACGGTCCAGGGCTACCGGAGCGGACCAGCCGCCGTCATGCTGCACAGACCGCAGAGCCGCCCCCGTGCCGGACCGTGCGAAGAACCAGGGGAACACGAGGCATTGGGACGACGGTGATGCGGCTCCGGCAACGATCTTCCGCTGTGCGGATCAACAGCAGAGGACCTGTGCCACTGCCTTGCTGAAGTCGCCGGTCGCGAGTGCCTCGATCGGGATCGTGAAGTACAACGTTCCGGCGTCCCCCCACCCCCATCCAAGTTCGGTGTCCTCGGCAAGCTGGAGCAGATGGACTGCGGGGCCGTCGGCGCCGCGGGACGACACCTTGATGGTGTACGAGGTGTCCGGCCAGCCAAAGGCGCAGTGACTGCCGGCGGTGTTCCCGTCGAGATCTCCCATCTCGCCGAGAATGAGCGATGCCGCTCCCCAGTGCTGGTCCCTGTCGAACTCCACCTCCTCGTCCTCGACGTCCCAGCAGTCCGGGAGCATGGTCACCTCAGCCGCGTGGACGGGCATCGCCGGGTAGCTTCTCGCTGGTTCGGGCGCCGTCGTCTCGACTGCCCGTGCCGGGTCGGCGGGAATGACGCGGCATACCTCAGATTCGAACATGTCCAGTTCGCAGTACTCTTCGTACGGCAGGTCTGGATCGAGGTAGAAGAAGTTGAGCAGGCCAGGCCGTATGGGCAGTTCATTGCCGAGCCATGCAGCGAGGGCATCGGTGTCCAGTACGGCGTGCAGGGACAGCGGCACCCCACCCTGTTCGGGCCAGCGGGTCGCCGGTTCGAGGAGAGCAGGCCCACCGAGTCGGCATTGACCAGTGGCCTGGGTACTTCCCGTTGAGCGGACCAGCCGAAAGCCGCGGCGGGCCATGGCAGCAAACTGCCGGCCAGCCTTCTCACCGAGCCGTTCTGTGCATACGCGGCTCAAGCCGACAGGGTCGTCAAACTGCATGCCAGGATCTTCTCAACCTCCGTTCGGGCTCGGCCACCTTGAGTCCGAGACACGCCACTTGCCCGCCGACGGAGCCTGACACCAACGACTGGCATCAACGGCGCCGGACACGGGTGTACACGAGCACTCCCGTCTGGCCGCGGTAATGCCAGGCCTCCCCGCCAGGGGCAGCCTCGGATCGAACTCCTGAAGCGGGGCTCATCACCAGGCCATGTCGCCCAGGACCGAGGGTCGGCCTCAGTCGAGATCGGCCCACGGTCCGCTGGTTTCCTCCTTTGAGATCCACAGAAGAGGCTGGCTCGCGCGGCAGTAGTCTTCCACCTGGTCGTCCCAGGGGAAGCGGCCTTCCTTGTCCGGCCAGAACAGTTGCATGACCGGAAGCGGAGGAGCCTGGTAGTAGTCGATCCCGGCACCGAAGAAGTCCTGGTACCAGCTCGGGTGGACCGGCCGGACGGTCACCGCGTAGCCGTTCAGGACGTCGTCACGCACCTGGTCGGCTTCCAGTGGGTGACCGTTACGGATCTCTCCGCCGGCAACGTTGAGGATGGGCATCATCGTCTCGACCCGCAGGCCGAAGATGCAGACCTCAGGGCTGCGCAGGGTGTGCCACAAGCCGATCGAGTAGGCCCAGTCCGCCGGCGCATCGCCCCCGGCGCCGACACCCATCACGTGCCAGCCGAACTCGGAAACGCTTGCGGCTATGCGGCCATCACGTTCCTCCCAGGCCGGGCCGTCCGGAGGAGGGGCGCACAGGAGGCAGAAGCAGGAGGAGTCGTCCACCCGAGCAGGTTACGACCCCTGCGATCACGGCTGACGCCGGGCCCGTCCCCCACCACCGTGCCTTGCCCACTCCGTCTCTGAACCGTAGCTGACCTGCACGAACACGCCCCACCGGACCAGACGGGGCGTCACTTCTGCCCAGGGCTCTCACTGCCAAACACAACGTGATACAGATCACATCACCCTGCCTTTTTTGCGCACCCCCGCGCTTGATACAAATTGCCTCGCGTTCCTGTCCGTCGACGGTCGCCCATCCCCCCTTCTTTCTCCACCCTCCCCCTGTCGCTTTCGCATGCCCTGGGAACGCCCGTGTCCTCCCCCGCGCCCGCGCTCTCGCGCGGTTCCTCCTGGCCCCTCGTCGCCCTTTTCATGGCGGGATACCTCGCGCCCTATTTGCTGCCCACCGTCGTCGGCCGCCTCGGTGACCGGCTGGGCCTCGGGCCCGCGCAGGCAGGGCTCGTCGGCAGTGCGCTGCTGCTGAGTTCGGCCACGGCGGGCTTCACGCTCGCGGCGCGCGTCGAGCGGTTCGGGCCACGGCGTCTGGCCCGCTCCGGGCTGCTGCTCGCGGCGTTCGGCTACGGCTGTGCGGCCCTGTCGGACAGTGTGCCGGTGGTGGTCGCCGGGGCAATTGCGGGCGGCTTCGGCTCGGGCACGGCGACGACGGTCGCCGCGTCGGGCATCGCGGCCCAGCGCGACCCACACCGCACCTCGACCTTCGGGCTGCTGAGCGTCTCCGGGCTCGCCGGCACCGTGTATCTGACGATCCCCCACCTCGGGTCCGGACACGGACTGCCGTTCGCTGCGATCGCGCTGACCGCGCTGCTGGTGTGGCCCGCGACGGGCCGACTCGCCGGTGCCGTGGCGCCCGGTCACACGGCGGCGCCGCGTGGCCCGCTCCCCTACCGCCGCGCGGGACTCGTCCTCGCCGGCTCGATGCTGTTCTGGTCCATGGCGCAGAACTCGCTGTGGGGTGTGAGCGGCCGCATCGGCCTGGATCAGGCAGGGCTGAGTGAGGTCACCGTCGGCGCGGTCTTCGCCACGGCCCTGGGCGCCGGGCTGCTCGGCGTCATCGGCGCGAGCGCGCTCGGCGCGCGGCTCGGGCGGGCACTGCCGATCGGAGCGGGCACCGCACTGATCGCCTGCTGCATCGCGGTCAGTGCCTCGGCGGACGACCTGCCGTCGTTCGCGACCGGCGAGATCGCCTGGAACACCGTCTACCCGATCGTCCTCTCCTACCTCATCGGACTGGCGGCCTCACTCGACCCGCGCGGCCGCTGGGCGGTGCTGGCCGGATCCGCGTCCTCCCTGGGCACCGCGTGCGGCCCGCTCGTCGGAAGCCTGCTGTCCGCGAGCGCCGGCTACCCGGCGATGGGCCTGGTGCTGGGCGCCGGGCTGCTCCTGCTTGCGCTGCCCTTGACGGCGGTCGCCCTGCACGCCGGCGGCCGGCCGCTCGTCTCCGGTGCGGTCCGGCGCCGGGGCGGCGCCCCGGCCGCGGTGGTCGCGGCCACGACAGGCACCGCGTCCGGCACGGTGCCCCAGGTGGGTGCCCCGGAACAGCCGGTCGTCGAGATCGAGGTGCCGGTCGCCGGACCGGCGCCGGACCGGCAGGCGTTCGGCACCGCGGGCCCTCGCGGACTCGCCCCCGTGGAGGCGGGCCCGGGCACCCGCTGAGGAGCGGGAGCGCTACTCCGCCCCGGCCGTCTCGAAGACGTGGCCTCGACCTCGGCGAGACGACGCGCACGACGCGCCTCGTCGTCGTCAAGGAAGGGCGCCTCGAAGGAGTCGCGGGCCAGGGCGCGCAGCCGAGCCGCTGTCATGCGAGAGAGCGGGCTCCCTCCGAAGCGTTCGCCCCAGGACTGGGCCGCCGGCCGACCGAGTCGACACGCTGCCCGGCACCCGCACAGTCGGGTGCCGGGCAGCCGCTGGGTCATCCGTTCTTCGAGGTGCCCAATGGGAAGGTGGGGGTGCCGACGTTGTTCAGCGTGGTGGTGTTCGCCCTCACATACGTGTCCAGGTACGGCGAGCGGTCACCCTGGGTCGGCGAGTCGAACCGCGGGTCCTGCACCTGAAGGGCGAGCCGCGCGTCGGAGACCGTGATCGTCTCACCCGAGGGAACGCTCCGCCAGCCGTTTGAGGTGATGGTTCCGATCTGGACCCCCAGCCGGTGTCCTTGCTCGAAGGTCCAGTCCGTCGCCTTCAGGGCGAAAAAGGTTGATCCGCTGCTTTCCAGCAGTGCGACGTTCTCGTTGAACATCGTCGCCGTGCCGTCCGGCGCGACGTCCCACAGCCGGGCCCAGACGTTGCCCTGACCCCTGGTCTTCAGCGTGATCTGCGGGCTGCCCGTGATCCGCACCTGCTCAGCGGCGGGCGTGGACCAGGTCCAGTAACTGTTGGCGGGTGCGTCGGCGCTGAGCGCACTCGTCTGCTCAGTCGTCAGCGAGCCGGCCTGAGTCGCGTCCTCGATGTCCGCACCCTGAGACTCCGGCGCCGTCATCGACAGGGCGGCCTTCTGCGCCTTGCCGCCGTCGTCGACGTACCGCCCGGGCGCCAGCCGCACCTTGTACGAGTCGTTGGTCACCGGCCAGGTCGGCTGGGCGCGCCAGTGGCCGAGGCTGTCCTCGAGGGAGAACGCCGGGTCGGTCACCGACGGTTCGATGCCGCGCAGGTACTGGTCGTAGAACCGCATCACCTCGTCGAACCAGCCCGCCCGTCCCATCTTGAGCTGGCCCTTGGCATTGGTCTCGTTACCGCGAACGTGTTCCCATTGGCCGAGCCAACCGCGTTGCGGACCCTGGTGGTTGGCCAGGTACTTCTGCATCTCCTCGGGCTTGGTGTTGTCCTCGATGAAGCCCGACGTGACGAACAGCGGCGTCTGGGATCCGGCGGCGCGGGAGGCGAAATCGCGGGCCCGCCAGAACGGCGACTTCGGGTCGGGGTTCTGGGTGTTGGTGAGGTTGTCAGTCTCGCACTCGGGGTGGTTCTTCTCGTACCCCGCGTTCGCCTTGTAGTGGTCGCTGTCGTCGGCCAGCGGCGCCATCGTCGCGATCGAGTAGTAACTCCGCGGGGTGCTGGTCACGTTGGACCGCGGCACCCCGTTGCTGTACAGGTAGTTGTACCTGTTCCACGTCGGTTCTTGGGAGACGATCGCCCGCAGCGGCTTGAGCTTGAGGGTATTGGCCGCCAACCCGGTGTTGGCGTCGTACGACTTGCCGTACATGCCGACCTTGCCGGTCGACCACGGCCGGCTCGCTGCCCACTCGACGGCCGCCTTGATGTCGGCCTGCT
The DNA here is from genome assembly GCF_044756885.1 of Streptomyces sp. NPDC091412. Taxonomy (NCBI): domain Bacteria; kingdom Bacillati; phylum Actinomycetota; class Actinomycetes; order Kitasatosporales; family Streptomycetaceae; genus Streptomyces; species Streptomyces sp. NPDC091412. Next base: position 168,666 of record NZ_JBIVTV010000011.1, read on the forward strand.
CCCCCGGGCCGAGAAAGTCCAGACACCCGGTGCTGCCACCGAAGCCGCGCAGGTCCACCATCACGAAGGTGTATCCACGCTCCATGAGCCGCGCGCCGTCGATGAAATCCTGAAAGCGCGCCGATGGCCCGACCCGGTCCCACCCCGCGGGAGCACTCTCCCCCGCGTGGGAGAAGTACGGGCCCACCGACAGGATCACCGGCGTCTTCGCGTCCGCCGGCAGGCCCGCCGGCCGCAGCACGTCGGCGTGCAGTTCGACCCCGCTGCCGTCCGAGGAAGGGAAGTAGTGCTGCGTCCAGAGAGAGCCCTCCGGGACGCGGTCGTTCTCCTCATGCGTGACGGGGTCGGTCGCGGTCGCCACCTCCGACCGGTCCTGCCCCGCGGTGGAGGACCCGGATGTGGTGTCGGGTGCCGCGGTGGCGGGTCCGGCGAGTGTGCCGGTCATTGCGAGGGTGGTGATGGCTGCTGAGGCGGCCCAGGCGGCCGCACGACGTCTTCTCACTTGCTGCTCCCGGAGTCGTCGGTACGGGGCGGTGCAGGTGGTGCTGTCGAGCAGCGGCCCCGGACCCGCCGTCGACGGGTCGACAAGGGGCGGCCGCGCGCAGACGGACGGAATCCGGATTCCGGGTGCGCGCCGGAGCCGACGGCGAGGGAGCCTATGATCATCATTGACACGCGTCAACAGGGCGGTGTGAGCGACGTGTTGCTGGTGTGGCCGCAGATGCCCCGACCGGGGCAGCTCACGGCGGCTCACGGGAGCGCGTAATGCGCTGGAGTCCGGGCGTGCCAGAGGGCAGGGTCGTGAGGGCAGGGTCGTCGCATGTGGTCGGTGTCCCAATGGCGTTCGGCCGTCGGGCGTGCCCTCCCCCGCAGCACGGCCGGCGCCTGCCCGGCACGGCACTCGTAGCAGCGGACGCGGGACCGGCCTGTGCGGCCGCGGGCACAGCGCCCGCGGCGGCCGGCTATCCGCCGAACCGGGCGGCGAAGGCGGCCCGGTTCGGCGACTGCGGCGTGCGGTCCCACACCGCGAAGACGACCTTCGCGAACACGTCCCGGTACGCGCCCGTGTCGGCCGCCAGGTGCGCGTGGAAGGCGTCGGCGACCTGTTCCGGGTCGTTGCGGAACACGCCGCATCCCCACGCACCCAGCACCAACTCGCTCACCCCGTGGTGGGCGGCGACCGCGAGTACCAGCCCGGCGCGCTCGCTCAGCGCCCGGGCGATCCCCTCGCCCGCGCCCGGGTCGCGCCGCAGTACCTGCCCGGCGTTGGGTGCCGGGCAGGTCAAGAACGACACGGGGTAGGGCTCGGTCAGCAACTCACCGCGATCGCCCCGGTGCACCGGGACCGCGGGCGACCAGATCACGCGGTGGCTGTAGAGCAGGTCCGTGGACGCGCGGTGTGCCTCGTAGTAGTCGGGAGCCTCAAGCAGGCACGGATACAGCAGAGAGGTGCGGCACAGATCCTCCTCCTGCGCACGTGCGCCGCCGAGGTAACCGCCGCCGGGGTTGCGGGCGGAGGCGAAGTTGAGGACCGCGATGTGTCCGGACCCGGCCAGATGCAGTCGGCGTGCCGCCTGCAGGCTGCTCTCCGCTGTGACCGTGAAGGCGGTACGGTGCGTCAGCGGAAACCGCTCGGCGGCGAGCTGCCGCAAGGCGGCGGGGGTGTAGCTGACGGTCCCCGAACGGGCCGCGGCGAGCGTCTCACGCACCTCGACCCTGCGACCGTCCTCCAGCCGGTAGGAACCTTCTTCGGCGATGCGGGCGTTGCGCGCCGCGATCTCACGGAGTCTGCTGCTCACAGCCACGGACGGTAGTGGACACACGAGGCGTCCGTCGACCGCGTTTCCACACGCGGCCGCCTGGGACGCGAACCCACTCCTGCTGGCCTCGACGGCCTGCACCGGATGTCCAGCGTGCCCGTATGTCCAGCGTGTCCGTCGCGCATGCCGTCCGGAGGGGCGAAGGGCTGCGGGTCGTCGTCTCGCGCCGTGCCCGGATCGCGCGGAGACGTGCCGCGCACGCGCACTCGGCACCGCTTGCGAGACCGGACCGAAGCCGGGGTCTGGTCGCGCACGCGCGAGACCCTACTCGCCGAACTACGCGGGGCGGGCCTGCTGGAGGTGGACGACTGCGCGTATGACGGCTTCCACGTCCGGGCGGCCGTCGCCTGCCGCAGCGAAGTCCACTTCGGACATGGGCAGTACACGAATACTCCGCCCGGGAAAGTCGATGTGCCGGTAGATCTCGTTGTGGTGCGCGATCGACTGCTTCGGCGAGACGTACTCGCCCGCACCGGTCCGGTCGGACGTGGTGTGCCCGTCGGCGACCAGTACCAGGTCGTACCCGTGACTCAGCGCCTGCCGCGCCGTGGTGTCCACGCAGATCTCGGTCGCGAACCCGGTGACGACGACCTCGGTCACACCCAACGCTTTCAGCGTCTTGTCGAGATCGGTGTCCAGGAAGCCGTCCGCACTGGTCTTGTGGACGACCGCCTCGTCGGCGGCGGGCGCGAGTTCGGACACGATGCGCCAGCCCTCGCTCCCGGCCTCCATCTCGGGGCCTTGGTGCTGGACCGTCACGATCGGTACGCCCGCGGCTCTGGCGCGTTCGCGGAGCCCGGCGATGGCGGCGACGGTCTCGGCGGCCCGGTACGCGATGGCCACCAGGACGTTCTGCATGTCGATGACGAGGAGCGCGGAGGCGTGGGGCATGGGCCCACGGTAGCGCTCCCTTCTATGGGTGTGATCCCGGCACATGGCCCGGCGTCGGCCAGCCGATCCACGGCACCGGTGCGGTTGGCCGGCGGTGACGGTGAACCAGTCGCGCACCACTGCCGTCGTACAAGTCAGCGGTTAAGGGTCAGGACAGTGACCCCATTCCGGCCCGGGCCACTAGCGGGGCGAGACCCATTCCGGCGGGCCCGCCGCCCACCACACAGCACGTGGTCCACCCCATCAGGCCCTTTCAGCGCGCATCACGGAGTCGCCATACTGGGACATATGCACTGAAGGTCTGCTGAATCCGCCGCGCAGTCCGCGGCGAACCCAGACGTTCCGTGAAGCAGCACTTCGACGTACTTCGGGAGACGACGATGAGCGAGCAGCCGCTCCTGCTTCCCTATGCCGATCCGGCCTTCGCGGCAAACCCGTTCCCGTTCTACCGACAGCTGTGCGAGGAGGGCCCGGTGCGGCGCGCGGTCATCGTCGGCGGCCTGGAGGCCTGGCTGGTCACGCGCTACGAGGACGGCCTCGCCGCGCTGCGCGACCCACGCCTGAGCAGCGACGTCCGCGACGCTTCGGACCCCCGGCTTCTGCGACAGCTGCCCGCGACGGAGCGTGAGTCCATGCTGAGCACCATGCTCCGGGCGGACCCGCCCGACCACGCCCGCCTGCGTCGCCTGGTCTCGAAGGCGTTCACCGCGCGCCGGGTGGCCGAGCTGCGGCCCCGTGTCCAGACCATCACCGACGGGCTGCTCGACGCGATCGTGCGGGCCGGCTGCGCGGATCTCGTCGCCGACCTCGCGCTGCCGCTACCGGTCGCCGTGATCAGCGAGCTGCTCGGGGTGCCCACGATGGACCGGTACGACTTCCAGCGGTGGACCGACGACATGATCCTCCGGGGTCCCGAGCTGCCCGACCCGGCCGTGGTCGACGGCGCCTGGCAGCACATGCGCGCGTACCTGATCAAGCTTCTGGAAGCCAAGCGAGCCAACGCCGGAGACGACCTGCTCAGCGCTTTGATCATCGCTCGGGACGAGGAGAAGCGGCTGGACGAGGACGAGCTGATCGCCATGGCGTTCCTGCTGCTGGTGGCCGGATACATCACCACGGTCAATCTGATCAGCGGCGGCATCGCCGCGCTGCTCGCCCATCCCGACCAGCTTCAGCTGCTGCGGCACGATCCGGCGCTGCTGCCGGACGCGATCGAGGAGTTCCTGCGCTATGACGGACCGGTAAATCCCGGCATCGCCCGCTTCGCGCGGGAGGACGTCGAGATCGCGGGCGTGAGGATCCCGCGCGGCGCCACCGTGCTGGTGGCCTCCGCCATCGCCGACCGGGATCCGGCGCGGTTCCCGGAACCCGATCGTCTGGACATCACCCGTCGGGACAACGCCCACCTCGCGTTCGGGCACGGAATCCACTACTGCCTGGGCGCCCCGCTGGCCCGGTTGGAGGGTCAGGTCGCCATCGGGAGTGCCCTGCGCCGCCTCCCCGGTCTCGCCTTGGCCGTACCGCCGGGCGAGCTGCGGTGGAGTTCAGGCGGTCTGCGCGGCCCCGAACGCCTGCCCGTCACGTTCACGCCCGGTTTCACGCCCGACGGCACGGGCCCGGCCGCTCCGGCGTAATCCGGACCAGGGTTGCCTGCCCGGCCGAGCAAAAGTTCGAGGTCTGGCGTGAGCTGATCGCCGGCCGCGCCCTGCGCGTGAACTCGTGATTGAAACCGTTCAATCACCTCGCGTCCACGTCACGTGCCGGCCTCGTTCGGTGTGGCAGCGGAACTTAGGACGCTTGCGAAAGTACCTGCACACCGATTGACCTTCACCTCGCCCGCCCTTACGTTACCCACGCTCAACGCCATTGAATCGATTCATCCATTCCTGGACGAGGAGTCGTAGTGATCAGTAGGAGGAGTGTTCTGGCGGGAGCGGCCGCCACAGTCGCGGCGGCGACCTTGGACTCGGTACCGGCGGCGGCCGTGCCAGTGTCCGAACCTGCCCAGGCGCATGCGCACGCAGGGCACGACGGCCTGCGCGTCACGGCGCCGACCGTGGAGTACGTCCAGCACCCCCTCGGTCTCGATGCGCAACGCCCCCGGCTGAGCTGGCCGTTGACCGCCGACAAGCCCGGTATGCGTCAGAGCGCCTATCAGATCCGGGTCGCCACCAGCGCAACGGGCCTGCCCCGTCCGGACGTCTGGGACAGCGGGAAGGTCGCGTCCGGCGAGTCCGTCCTCGTACCGTACGGGGGTCCTGGGCTCGAACCCCGGACACGCTACTTCTGGTCCGTACGCGTATGGGACGCCGAGGGCCGGGCCTCCGGCTGGAGCGAGCCCTCGTGGTGGGAGACCGGCCTCATGGATGCCGGGGAGTGGACGGCCGACTGGATTTCGGCTCCGGCGAGCCTCACGGACGTGCCGTCCCTGGAGGGCAGTTCCTGGATCTGGTTCCCCGAGGGTGATCCGGCGAGCAGTGTTCCGGCGGTCACCCGTTGGTTCCGCGGCACCGCGGAGCTGCCCGACGGGATCACCGCGGCGACGCTCGTCATCAGCGCGGACAACGTGTACGCCGTCTCCGTGAACGGAGTCGAGGTGGCCCGTACCGACCTGGAGACCGACAACGACGGCTGGCGCCGCCCGGCCGTGATCGACGTACTGGATCGGGTGCGCACCGGCGACAACGTTATCGCCGTCTCCGCCACCAACGCGTCCCCGGGCCCGGCGGGAGTCATCGCCGTTCTCACGGTCCATACCGTTTCCGGCGAGCAGAGGACGGTCACCGACGCGTCCTGGAAGGCCACGGACCAGGAGCCTCCAGCCGACTGGCGCGGGCTCGGATTCGACGACGGCGACTGGCCGGCGGCAAGGGTGGCGGCCCCGTGGGGCGGTGGGCCCTGGGGAAGGGTCGTCCCGGTGACGTACGCCGTCACCCAGGTACGCCACGAGTTCCGGCTCCGGAGCCGGAAGGTGTCCCGCGCGCGGCTGTACGCCACGGCGCTCGGCCTCTACGAGGCTCACCTCAACGGCAGCCGTGTGGGCCGTGACCATCTCGCCCCCGGCTGGACCGACTACCGCACCCGCCTCCACTACCAGACGTACGACGTCACCACGCTCCTGCGGCCCGGCGCCAACGCCATCGGGGTGTATCTCGCACCCGGATGGTACGCGGGCGACGTCGGCATGTTCGGTCCTCACCAGTACGGCGAACACCCTTCGCTGCTGTCGCAGTTGGAGGTGGAGTACGCGGACGGGACGAGTGAGCGCATCACATCGGGCCCCGACTGGCGGGCCGCCTCCGGGGCGATCGTCGCCGCCGACCTCCATGGTGGCGAGACGTACGACGCGCGCAAGGAGACCCCCGGTTGGACCTCGCCCGGCTTCGACGACGGGAGCTGGTTCAGTGTGCGCGACGCCGGCGACATCGGCCCCGGCCTGATCGCCGCGCAGGAGGCCGGTCCGGTACGCGTGGCCGAGGAACTGACACCGAAGAAGGTGACCGAACCCAAGCCCGGTGTCTTCGTGTTCGACCTGGGCCAGAACATGGTCGGCTCGGTACGCCTGCGGGTGTCGGGCGCCGCGGGAAGCACCGTCCGGCTCAGGCACGCCGAGGTACTCAACCCCGATGGCACCGTCTACACGGCGAACCTGCGGAGTGCGTCGGCGACCGACACGTACACCCTCAAGGGCCACGGGGAGGAGAGCTACGAGCCCCGCTTCACCGTCCACGGTTTTCGCTATGTCGAGGTGACCGGATTCCCCGGCACTCCCTCGCCGAGGGCCGTCACCGGGCGTGTCATGCATACGTCAGCACCGTTCACACTCGACTTCGAGACCGACGTACCGATGCTCAACCAACTGCACCACAACATCACATGGGGGCTGCGCGGCAACTTCCTCTCCGTGCCGACGGACACGCCCGCGCGGGACGAGCGCCTGGGATGGACGGGAGACATCAACGTCTTCGCGCCCACCGCCGCCTACACGATGGAGTCGGCCCGCTTCCTCTCCAAGTGGCTCGTCGACCTCCGGGACGCCCAGACCGCGGAGGGCGCGTTCACGAACGTGGCACCGGATGTCGGCGGACTCGGCGGCGGCACCGCCGGCTGGGGCGACGCGGGCGTCACCGTCCCCTGGTCCCTCTACCAGGCATACGGCGACCGCCAGGTCCTGGCCGACGCCTGGCCGTCCGTCCAGGCCTGGCTGAGGTACCTGGAGAAGCACAGCGACCGGCTCCTGCGCCCGGCTGAGGGATACGGCGACTGGCTGAACGTCGACGACGAGACCTCCAAGGACGTCATCGCCACGGCGTACTTCGCGCACAGCGCCGACCTCGCGGCTCGGATGGCCACGGAGCTCGGCAAGGACCCTGCCTCGTACCTCGATCTCTTCGGACGAGTACGCGAGGCGTTCCGGAACGCCTACGTCACCTCCGGCGGCAGGGTCAAGGGCGACACACAGACGGCTTATGTCCTCGCACTGTCGATGGACCTGATGCCGGACGGGTTGCGGAAGGCCGCGGCCGACCGGCTCGTCGCCCTGATCGAGGCCAGGGACTGGCACCTCTCGACAGGTTTCCTCGGCACGCCCCGGCTGCTGCCCGTCCTGACCGACACGGGGCACACCGACGTCGCGTATCGCCTGTTGCAGCAGCGCTCGTTCCCCAGTTGGGGTTACCAGATCGACAGGGGCTCCACGACGATGTGGGAACGCTGGGACTCCATACGGCCCGACGGCGGTTTTCAGGACCCGGGCATGAATTCCTTCAACCACTACGCCTACGGCTCGGTGGGAGAGTGGATGTACGCGAACATCGCCGGCATCTCGGCGGGCCGGCCCGGCTACCGCGAGATCGTCATCCGCCCCCGTCCGGGCGAAGCCGTCACCTCCTCCCGCGCCACGTTCACCTCGGTCTACGGGCCCGTCTCCACACGATGGCGGCAGCAGGCCGGCCGCTTCACCCTGACCTGCACGGTGCCGCCCAACACGACCGCCGAAGTGTGGATCCCCGCGTCCGCTCCGGAGGCGGTCACTCACACGCACGGTACGTTCCTGCGCCAGAAGGACGGCTGCACGGTCTATCAGGTCGGCTCCGGCACGCACCACTTCACCGTCTGACCGTCTCACAGACCCACAGGCGAACACGCGTGCCCGCCTCGCGATGTCGGCAGGTCGTCCGATGAGACAGTCAGTGCTGCCTCATCGGACGACACCCGCCGACCTCGCCTGCTGCGCAGGACGGTGCCGTCGTCACCCCGGGCACGCCGCACTCCCGTGAAGGTGAGCCGCTCCAGCGGGATCCGCATGCTGGACGGCTCCGAACTTTCCGGCCTGGACTCTCTACGAGATGACGTTCAGTGAAGGGGACTACAGCGGCGTGACGTAGGCGCCCGAGATCCCGCCGTCCACGAGGAAGTCGGTGGCGTTGACGAAGGACGAGTCGTCGCTCGCGAGGAACGCGACCGCGGCCGCGATCTCGTCGGCCTCCGCGAACCGCCCGACCGGGATGTGCACGAGGCGTCGCGCCGCCCGCTCCGGGTCCTTCGCGAACAGCTCCTGGAGAAGCGGGGTGTTGACGGGCCCCGGGCAGAGCGCGTTCACGCGGATCCCCTCGCGGGCGAACTGCACGCCCAGCTCGCGCGACATGGCGAGCACGCCGCCCTTGGACGCGGTGTAGGAGATCTGCGAGGTGGCGGCGCCCATGACGGCCACGAACGACGCGGTGTTGATGATGGAACCGCGGCCCTGACGCTGCATATAGGGGATGGCGGCCTTGCAGCACAGGTACACCGAGGTCAGGTTGACCTCTTGGACCCGCCTCCAGGCGTCCAGGCCGGTCTCCAGGATCGAGTCGTCGTCCGGCGGTGAGATGCCCGCGTTGTTGAAGGCGATGTCGACGGAGCCGTAGGTGTCGAACGCTGTCTTGAACAGCGCCTCGACCTGCTCGGCGTCGGTCACGTCCACCTTCACGAAGGTGCCCCCGACCTCGTCGGCGGCTGCCTTGCCCGCGGTGTCGTCGATGTCGCCGCAGACGACGTTCGCGCCCTCGGAGGCGAGGCGGCGCGCGGTGGCGAGGCCGATGCCGCTGCCCGCACCGGTGATGACGGCGGTACGGCCGACGAGGCGGCGGCAGACGTTGCTGGTGTCGGTCATGAGTGCTCAGCCCTCCGTGCTGTTCGTGCTGGTGGAAACGCTGCTGATGAAGACGTTCTTGGTCTCGGTGAAAGCGGCGAGTGCATCCGGGCCGAGTTCGCGGCCCAGCCCCGACTGCTTGTAGCCGCCGAACGGGGTCCAGTAGCGAACGCTGGAGTGGGAGTTGACGGAGAGGTTCCCGGCCGCGACGGCGCCGGACACGCGCAGCGCACGGCCCACGTCCCGTGTCCAGATCGATCCGGACAGGCCGTACTCGGTCGCGTTGGCGAGCCGTACCGCGTCGGCCTCGTCCTCGAAGGGCAGGACGACGGCGACCGGGCCGAAGACCTCTTCGGCGGCGATGGGCGCTGCCGGGTCGACGTCGGTGACGAGGGTCGGCGGGAACCAGAAGCCGGGCCCTTCGGGCGCGCTGCCTCGGATCGCCTTCAGGTCGTCGCTGACATACGACCGTACGCGCTCCAGCTGGACCTTCGAGATCAGCGGGCCCATCTGGGTGCGCTCGTCGCTCGGGTCGCCGACAACGACGGACTCGATGGCGGGCGTGAGCAGGTCCAGGAAGCGGTCGTAGACCGAGCGCTGGACGAGGATGCGGGTGCGGGCACAGCAGTCCTGCCCCGCGTTGTCGAGGAACGACATGGGCGCGGCGGCGGCCGCGGCCTCGATATCGGCGTCGGCGAAGACGATGTTGGGACTCTTGCCGCCGAGTTCGAGGGTCACACGCTTCACGCGAGCGGCGCACTTGGCCATGATCGCCTTGCCCACGCGGGTGGATCCGGTGAACACGATCTTGGCGACGCCGGGGTGCTCGACGAGTGCGTTGCCCGCCACGTCGCCCGCGCCGGGCAGCACCTGGAAGAGGTGTTCCGGAAGGCCTGCCTCCAGGGCGAGTTCGGCGAGCCGGCGGGCGGTCAGCGGGGTCGTCTCCGCGGGTTTGAGGAGGACGGCGTTGCCGGCCGCGAGTGCGGGTGCGGTCCCCCACGCGGCGATCGGCATCGGGAAGTTCCACGGCGCGATGACACCGACGACCCCGAGGGGTTCGAGGATCGTGATGTCGAGTCCGCCGGGGACGGGGATCTGGCGCCCGGACAGGCGTTCCACTCCCCCGGCGGCGAAGTCGAGCAGATCGCGGGCGTTGCCCGCCTCCCAGCGCGCGTTGCCGATGACATGCCCGGCCTCGCGCACCTCCAACTGCGCGAGTTCTTCGAGGTGTTCATCGACGGTGGCGGCGAAGCGGCGCAGCAGCCTGGCCCGGTCGGCTGGCGCGAGGGCGGCCCAGCGGGTCTGGGCCACAGCCGCGCGGGCGACGGCCGCGTCGACGTCCTCGGGAGTGGCGGCCGGGACGGTCGCGATGACTTCTTCCGTCGCCGGGTTCAGTACCTGGTGCTCGTGCACGTACGTGTCCCTGTCCTCGTGGTCCTCGTGCTCGTACGACAAGAAGGGCCTCACATGCGTTCGAAGGAGCGGCGGAGTTCCCAGTCGGTGACCGCGGCGTCGAAGGCGTCGAGTTCGACGCGGGCCATGTTGCGGTAGTGCGCGACCACTTCGTCACCGAAGGCGGCCTTGGCGATCGGGCTGTTCTCCCAGAGTTCGGCGGCCTCGCGCAGGGTGCTGGGGACGTGTTCGTAGCGGGCGGTGTAGGCGTTGCCCGGACATTTGTCGGGCAGCTCCAGCCGCTGCTCGATACCGTGGAGACCTGCGGCGATCAGGCCGGCGACCGCGAGATGCGGGTTGACGTCTCCGCCGGGCAGCCGGTTCTCGAAGCGCAGCGACCGGCCATGGCCGACGACGCGCAGCGCGCAGGTGCGGTTGTCGTATCCCCAGGCGACGGCGGTCGGCGCGAAGGAGCCGGGCTGGAAGCGCTTGTAGGAGTTGATGTTGGGGGCGTAGAGGAGGGAGAAGTCCCGCAGCGCGGCCAGTTGCCCGGCGAGGAAGTGCCGCATCACGGGGGACATTCCGCCGGGTCCGTCCCCGGCCATGAGGCTGTTGCCGTCCGCGTCGGCGAGAGACAGGTGGATGTGGCAGGAGTTCCCCTCGCGCTCGTTGTACTTCGCCATGAAGGTGAGGGCGTAGCCCTCCTGTGCGGCGATCTCCTTGGCCCCGGTCTTGTAGACGGCGTGCTGGTCGCAGGTGACCAGGGCATCGTCGTAGCGGAACACGATCTCGTGCTGGCCGGGATTGCACTCGCCCTTCGCGGATTCGACGGTCAGGCCCGCCGCGCTCATCTCGTTGCAGATGCGGCGCAGCAGCGGCTCGATGCGGCCGGTGCCGAGGACCGAGTAGTCGACGTTGTACTGATTGACCGGGGTGAGGCCCTGGTAACCGGCGTCCCAGGCCTGTTCGTACGAGTCCTTGAAGACGATGAACTCGAGCTCCGTGCCGACGTTGGCCGTGTAGCCGAGGTCGGCGAGCCGTTCGAGCTGGCGGCGCAGGATCTGGCGGGGCGCGGCCACGACCGGTGATCCGTCCTCCCAGGCGAGGTCGGCCATCAGCATCGCGGTGGCTCGGTTCCAGGGCACCCGGCGCAGGGTGGCGAGGTCGGGGAGCATCGCGAAGTCGCCGTAGCCGCGGTCCCAGGAGGACATCTCGTAGCCCTCGACGGTGTTCATCTCCGCGTCGACGGCGAGGAGGTAGTTGCAGCACTCCGTGCCGTGCCGGAGCACTTCGTCGAGGAAGAAGCGTGCGGCGAACCGCTTGCCCTGGAGCCGCCCTTGCATATCGGGGAAGGCGAGGACAACAGTATCAATCTCGCCGCTCGCGACGAGGGCGCGAAGCTCCTCGACGCTGAGCGGGGGTGTGCGGTCTGCCACGGGAAAGCCTCCTTCGGTCAGCCGAGACCTATAAGGTATTGCCGAGAACCATTGCTTGGGAAGGGGTGCGGTCAGATGTCGCAGACGGACGCGGGCGAGGGTGCCTTCACGGACGACCCGCTGACTCCGGTGCTGCGGCCGGTGCGGGCGGGGAACGGTTTCGAGGAAGCTCTTGAGCAGATACTCCAGGTCGTACGGCTGGGCCTGGTGCCCGGCGGCGAGCGGCTGCCGTCGGAACGGGAGCTGGCGGACCGGCTCGGCATCAGCCGGGTGACGCTGCGCGAGGTGCTGAAGGTCCTCCAGGACCAGGGTCTGGTGGAGTCGCGGCGCGGCCGCTACGGCGGAACGTTCGTCCTGCCGAAGGCGGCCGCCCCCGGCGAGGACGAGCTGCGCCGCCGCATCGAGGAGGTCGACGTCGAGGACGTCCTGCGGTTCCGGGAGGTGCTGGAAGTGGGCGCGGCCGGGCTGTGCGCGGCGCACGGGCTCACCGACGAGCAGGCGGAGCGGCTGCGGGACGCGCTCGCCCGCACGCACGACGCGCCGCTCACCGAGTACCGCCGGCTCGACACGCTGCTGCACCTCACACTCGCCGAGCTGTCCGGATCGCCGACGCTCACCGCGCAGTACGCGGCCGTACGCGCGATCGTGAACGACCTGCTGGACTGCATACCGCTGCTGGTGCGGAACCTGGAGCACTCGCAGCGCCAGCACATCGCCCTGGTCGAGGCCGTGCTGGACGGGGACGTCGACGGCGCCCGGGAGATGATGCGCGAGCACTGCGCGGGCACGGCCGCGTTGCTGCGCGGCTTCCTGACGTGAGCGGACGGTTCACGGCGACGTCACGCACGGGGCTTGATTTCCCGCCACCGTCGGCACAAAGGTATGAATCCGTTCCATGGAGCGCTTTGTGGCGCTCGCGGCGGCGCAAGCCGCGTGGGAACGCGACTGAGGACCATGAAGGAGCACACAGTGGGCAAGCCGCTCATCGGCGTCAGCACCTATCTGGAGTCCCGGGCGTCCTGGGGGGTCTGGGAGCTGCCCGCGGCTCTGCTGCCCGCCGTCTACCCGCGGCTGGTGCAGGCCGCGGGCGGGCTGGCGGCCATGCTGCCGCCGGACGATCCGTCCCACGCAGCGTCGGTGGTCGCCCGCCTCGACGGGCTGGTCGTCGCGGGCGGCCCGGACGTCGAGCCGGAGCACTACGGCGCCGAGCGCGAGCCGCGCACCGGGCCGCCCGCGCGGGAGCGTGACGCCTGGGAACTCGCCCTGATCCGGGCGGCGTTGGACTCGGGCACGCCTCTGCTCGGCATCTGCCGCGGCATGCAGCTGCTGAACGTCGCGCTCGGCGGCACCCTCGTCCAGCACATCGACGGCCACACCGAGGACGTCGGCGTCTTCGGCTCCCACCCGGTGACCCCGGTGGCGGGCACGCGGTACGCGGCCGTGGTGCCGGAGAAGACGTGCGTCCCGACGTACCACCACCAGGCGGTGGACCGCCTGGGCGAGGGCCTGCGTACCTCGGCCCGTGCGACGGACGGCACGGTGGAGGCGGTGGAACTGCCCGGCGACCGTTTCGTGCTGGGCGTGCAGTGGCACCCGGAGATGGGCGAGGACGTACGGGTGATGGCCGCGCTGGTGCGCGCGGCGTCGGAGGGCTGAGTCCGGGCGCCGGGCCCCCACGCGTCAACGCGAGCAGGTCGCGCGCCGAAGCCCATGGGCCGGTGTGCCCCGCTGACGGCCGCGGCCTTCATCGCCCTGGTCGACGACAGCTCGATGAACTCTCCGGTGGAACAGTGGTGCCGGGTTCAGCTGTCCTGATTCCCTCTCCCGTGCTCGCTCCCGGTCTCGACCTCCCAAATGCTGGCATCGACGAGGCCGAACGCGGTGTCAACGGCCTTGTCGACCTCTCGATCGCGGATCGCTCTGAACAGTTCCTTGTGCAGCGCCTCGCCGCCCGCGGCTTCCTCAGTCTCAAGGCATGAGCCTCGACGCATGGCTTCGGCCAACGTGCCGACCAGGCTGCCGTACAGGTCCGAAAGGACCGGGTTGTGTGTTGCCACGGCCACTTTCAGATGAAAGGCGACATCAGCGGCGACGAACGCCTCGACATCGCGCGTGGCGAAGGCTTCCACGCGCGCCTCGAGGTCGGCCGTCATACCGCGCAGATCGCGCTCGGTACGGTTGAGCGCCGCGAGCCGCGCGGCAGCGACATCGAGCGCGTACCGAACCTGCAGAACATGCTCCTGCCTGGCCTTCTCCAACCGCCGGCGCAGCGCCACGTCGGTCACGTCCGTGGCAACGACGAAGGTCCCGTCTCCTTGGCGGGTGGCCAGGAGGCCGGCATGCACCAGTGACTGCACACCTGCGCGAACGGACACACGGCTCACGCCCAGCAGGTTGACCAGCTCCGACTCCGGCGGGATCCGGTCGCCGACCTTCCAGCGACCCGCCTTGATCTCCGCATGGAGTTCGTTGACCACAATGTCGACGAGTGACATCCGCGAAGCCCTCTGCATGGTCAACCTTTCCTCTGCGTGAGACGTCCGTTGAATTCACGTGTGCGCCAGGCTAGCCAACTGTTGCTTGCCACTTGGACTCAGCTTCGGACCATCCTGGCGGTGGTCTCCCGGTGGGCGACCACTCGGCCCCTCTTGAGGGTGGTGCGCGTACCGGGGGCACCTCGCATGACGTCGCTGAGGTTGTCCGCACTGAACATCACGAGATCCGCGTCATTGCCCGGAGCGATGCCGTAGCCGCCGAGGCCGAGGTAGGCCGCCGCTCGGTCGGTCACCATGGCGAAGCCGTCGAGCACTTCTTGGTCGGTGCGCAGACCAGCGGCCAGGCACGTGATCCGGCTCGTCTCCACGGGGTCGAGGTTCCCGAAGCGGAACCACATGTCGTGCAGGTTGTCGGTTCCGGCGGCCACATTCACGCCGGCGGCCAGCAGTTCCTTGGGACGCGAGCTTCCTCGACCGCGCGGTGTGACGTCTCCCCCGACGAGCTGAAGGTTGCCGATCGGGCAAATACAGATCTGAATGCCCGCCCGGGCGACCTGCTCGATGACACGGTGGGCGAGGTCGTCCGGGTACGCCGCGAGCGCACAGCAGTGCACGGCGTTCACTCGGCCCTGCCAGCCATGGGCGAGGGTTCGCTCCGCGATCAGTTCCAGCGCGCGCCTGCTGGGGTCCTCGTCCATGTCGGCGTGCAGGTCGAGGTCGACGTCGAACTCCGCCGCGAGCTCGAACAACTGGTCCAGGTGTGCACGGTGGAGGGCCGGGTCGCCCTCGTTGTCGGGACCGCCTCCCAGGACGTCCGCTCCCATGGTGAGCGCCTCGCGCAGCAGGTCAAGGGCACCAGGGTCGCGGACGACTCCTTCTTGGGGGAAGGCGACGATCTGGAGGTCGACCACGTCGTGGAGTTCCGCCTTGACCTTGAGGATGCCCTGGAGGCCCGCCAGTCCGATGGCGGAGTCGACGTCCACCTGTGCTCGAATCGCTCCGACCCCGCTCGTGACGGCGGCCTCGATGCCCCGCCTGGCCCGATCGGTGACGTCGTCGACCGTGAAGGCTGCCTTGATACGTGCGCCGACGGCCAGGGAGTCAACTGGGGAACCCTGTCCCATGGGTCCCACCCGGGGGAACGTCAGGGCCTTGTCCGGATGGAAGTGCGCGTCGACGAAGGACGGCGTCACCAAACCGCCCTGAGCGTCGAGTGCATCGGTGGCACTGCCCCCTTCCCCGGCCGGCGTGATGCGACGGATGCGGCCTGCCTCGATTTCGATGTCGTGCTGACCCGGCTCGTTGACGAAACGGGCGTTCTTCACCACGACGGAGTTCATTCAGCCTCCCAGGTAAAGCGAGATCAGGTCGGTCCGGCTCAGGATCGCGTCACGGCTGCCCTGGTCGGCGATCCTGCCGAGCCTGAGCACGTAGGTGAAGTCGGCGAGTTCGATGGCTCGCGTCGCGTTCTGTTCCACGAGCAGCACGGTCACGCCTCGGTCACGAAGCCCGTCGATGACGTCGAAGACCAGGTCGACCACTTGGGGAGCGAGACCGAGCGACGGCTCGTCGAGGAGCAGTACGCGGGGGTTGGACAGCAGGGCCCGCGCGATGGCGAGTTGCTGCTGCTCGCCTCCGGAGAGCTTCCCCGCCGAGGACTTGAGGTATTTCCGGAGCACCGGGAACTGCTCCAGCACCTCCTCGGTGGCTTCCCTGGCGCTGCCACGGTCGCCGCGTCCCAATGTGCCCAGATGGAGGTTCTCCTCGACCGTGAGGCTCGCGAAGATCTCGCGGCCCTCGGGAACCAGTGCGATCCCTCTGCGTACGACGGTCTCGGGCGGCAGCCGCGACAGCTGTACTCCGTCGAGTTCAACGCTGCCGCTCTCCGCCTTCACCAGACCGGAAATCGCCGCCAATGTCGATGACTTGCCGGCGCCATTGACTCCGACGAGGGCGATGACCTTGCCCTCGGGAACCTCGAGCGACACGCGGTCGACGGCGGTGACCGCGCCGTATCGGACCGTCAGGTCATTCACCCTGAGCATGTGGCACCTCCACGGGACGTCCGAAGTACGCACGCTGCACCTCGGGGTTGAGCTTGATCTCTTCGGGCGTGCCCACAGCAAGGGTCCTGCCGAAGTCGAGCACGTGGATTCGCTGACTGACGGACATGACGACATGCATGTCGTGCTCGATCAGAAGGAGCCCGACTCCGAATTGCGCGGGCATCATCCTGAGGAGCTCGACGAGGTCCGCACTCTCACTGTCGTTGAGGCCGGCGGCCGGTTCGTCGAGGAGGACGAACCGCGGTCGTGTCGCAAGGGCCCGGGCGATGCCGAGCCGCCGTGCCGCGCCGTACGGCAGGGCGCGGGCCTCCGTGCGCGCCCAGTTCGTCAGGTGAGCGGACTCGAGGAGAGAGGTGGCCAGGCGCAGTCCGTCGGCCGTCCTCCGTCCGGTCCCGAGGGCCCCGAGCAGGATGTTGTCCAGAACGGACAGTTCGGGAAAGAGCCGCACGTTCTGGAAGGTCCGGACCAGGCCTTCCCTGGCGCGGCGTGCGGGCCGACGGCGTGTGAGGTCGGTGCTGTTGAGCCAGACCCGCCCCGTGGAGGGGTTCTGGTAGCCGGAGAGCACGTTGACCAATGTGGTCTTCCCGGCCCCGTTGGGCCCGATCAGACCCAGGATTTCGCCCTGGGCGAGCTCGAGGTCGACGTCCTGGAGCGCCTTGACTCCGGCGAAGTGCACGCTGACCGCTTCCGTGCGAACCGTGGCGTTCATGCCTTTGCCTCCGCGTCGCTGTTGCTCCTGGTCTCGTCGGCATGCCGGCTCGCTGCGTCGTCGCGGCGCCGGACAAGGCCTCGGACCGGACGCCACAGGGAACTCGTACCCATGTGCAGGATCTCCCGTCCTTCGGTCAGGCCTCGGGGCCTCAACAGGAGCACCAGGAGAAGGACCACGGCGGTGCCGAGTTGCTGCAGCCCCTCGAACCGCGGGATCGCCACCCCTCCGACTTCGACGCCTCGTTCGACCATGCGAAGCAACTCGCGCAGCGCGGAGACGAAGATCGCTCCGAGGACTGCGCCCGACAGGGATGTCACGCCACCGACGACGAGCATGGCCAGCATGATCAGCGTGATCGAGAGGTAGAACGCGTCCGGGTTGAACGACCCCAGGTACATGGCCATCAGCGAGCCGGAGATCCCGGTGAGGAAGGCGCTCAGGGTGAAGGCACCCAGCCTTTCCCAGAGCACGTCGATGCCGATCGACCTGGCGGCGACCTCGTCCTCTCTGGAAGCCCTCAACCGCAGGCACAACCGGGTCTGGGCGAAAGCCCAGGCCACCAGGATGGAGAACAGGACCCAGGGCAGGACGGTGAGCGAGTTGGTTGTCTGTGGGACGCCGAAGACACCGCTGACGCCACCGGTGACCTTGCGAGTGTTCGACGCGATGACGTACACGATCGAGAGCAGGGCGAAG
Organism: Streptomyces sp. NPDC091412; assembly: GCF_044756885.1. Lineage (NCBI taxonomy): Bacteria > Bacillati > Actinomycetota > Actinomycetes > Kitasatosporales > Streptomycetaceae > Streptomyces > Streptomyces sp. NPDC091412. The sequence goes on from NZ_JBIVTV010000011.1 coordinate 186,307, forward strand.
GTGGACAGACCCGCTGCGAGGCCGTTGAGTCGCATCAGCACCAGACCCACGGTGAACGCGACGACGGCCGCCGCGAGTCCTCCCAGCAGGACGGCCAGAAACGGTGTCGTCTGAGGGCCCGGCAGGTCGGGAAGCATCGCCTGTTTGGTGGCCGCCGGAACCCTGACGGCCGCCGTCACATACCCACCGATGGCGAGGAACGCGGCGTGCCCGAACGAGGCCACGCCGGAATTCCCGATGAAGACGTGCAGACCGACAACGGCGATCAGGCTCACCATACCGAGCGCGACTGCTCGATTGAGTGAGTCGTTGCCAAGGGCGACCGAGCCGTAGACGGCGATGGTCACGATGGCGCACAGTGCCACCAGTGTCGTGAGTGGGACAAGTGGCTGCCGCTTGATACTGGTCGGATTGGGCATCTGCGCTCCTTAGACTCGCTGCTCCGTCGCGACTGCCCGCAACAGTCCGTTCGGCCGTGCGACCAGCACGAGAAGCAGGGCACCGAACACGAATGCGTCACGGTAGGAACGGGGGCCCACCGGCAGGAGGGCCTGGAAGGCGACCGTCAGGCCGGCCAGGAGGTACGAACCGAGCACGGCCCCGCTCAACCGCCCGAGACCACCGATGATGTTCGCGACGAAGGCCGCGAACACGGGTGTCACGCCCATGACCGGCGAAGTCAGACCGGTGCGGGTGACCATCATGACCGCGCCGAACGCGGCCAGCAGACCACTGATCGCGAACGCAGTGGCGATGACCCGGTTGGCGGGAACACCCAGGCAGCGGGCCATCCGAAAGTTCTCGGCCGACGCGCGCATCTGGATCCCCAGCGACGACCGGGTCAGGAACAGCGTCAGAGCCGCGAGGCTGAGGAAGGTGACCATGATCGTGGCGGCGTCGAGCTTGCCGATGGAGACCCCGAAGACATTGAACGAGGAACCGAGAGCGGGGAGTAGCAGAGTGCCCTGGGGCAGCGCCCCGAACATGACGATGAACAGGTTCTGCAAGAAGAAGCTCACCGCGAACGACGTGATCAGCAACGTGTCGTCCTTGGCACCTCGGACGGGCCGGAACGCCAGCCGCTCCATCAGGACGGCCGCGATCAACGCAGCCACACAGGCCGCGGCCAGCCGGAGAGGCAGAGGCCAGCCGTCGAGCAGCAGCAGGGTGAAGCCGGCGATCATGATGAGTTCGCCGTGCGCGAAATTGATGAGCCGGGCGATGCCGAAGACAACGGCGATACCCAACGAGTACAGGGCGTAGAGGCTGCCGAGGCTCAATGTGTCCACAACGTACTGGAGTATCTGGGTCACAACTTCTCCGTCCTTCCGCATGGGCCGAGTTGGCGCCCGGCCCACGCGAATGCGTTTCTAGTTGCCCGCGGTTTTGACTGTGGTCACGAACTTCGGACGCCCGTTCACGACCTGCAGGATGCGGTACTCCCGCGTTCGGTCCATGTGGAAGTCCTTGTCGAAGGTGAGGGGAATGCCCACGTCCTCGTGCTTGAACGAGTTGAGCGCCGCGGCCACCTTGTCGCCGTCGGTGGAACCGGCCTTCCGCATGGCCGCCGCGATGGCCTTCACCGCGATGTAGCCCGTGACACCGAACTGGTTCTGCGGTTGGCTGCCCTGCGCCTTCGCCAGATCCTTGACGAGCTTGTTGACACCAGGAGCCGGGTCATCGCCCCAGACCGAGGCCCAGTCCACCGTGTAGACACCGGACAGGTTCGGCATGGAGTTCTTGAACCAGAAGTCTCCGTCCATTCCGTTGCTCGAGATCAACGGCGAGTCGATGCCCGCATCGCGGAGCTGCTTGACCATCAACGCGCCACCAGGAGGAAAGGAGCAGTTGGCGATGATGCCCGGCTGCCGGGCGGCCGACTTCATCCGGGTGATCTGGGCGCCGAGCGAGGTGTCCTTGTTGTTGAACGTGTCGCTCCCGAGGATCCTGCCGCCGAGCTCTTTGAACCGTGTCCTGAAGCCGTCGCAGAGCTCCTGGCTGAAGTCCGAGATGGTGTCGACCATGAGGTAGGCGTCCTTGATCCCCTTGTCGTGGGCGAACTGTGCCATGGCCGCGCCGTCCGAGGTCGCCGTAGTGCCGACGTTGTAGACGAGTGGACCGAACTTCGCCCACTGGGTGCTGCCACCCCCGACCGACATCGCGATCTTGCCGGCACCTTGGATGACCTGCGCGGCTCCTCCGCCGTAGTTGAGGTCCACGGGAACAAGGGAAGCGACCGCTCCATCGTCGAGGATCGCCTGTCCGGCACGCGCGCTCTCGTTGATGTCCGACTTGTTGTCCTCGGTGACCAGCTTGAGCCGGCGGCCGTTGACTCCCCCAGCCGCATTGATCTCCTTGACGGCCAGTTTGGCGCCGTCGAGGGCCGGCTTCTCGTACGGGGCGAACACACCGCTCATGCCGCCGATGAAACCGATGGTGATCGGCCCGGTCCCGTCGTGATTGCTCGAGGCGGTATCCGTGCTCATGGTGCAGGCCGACAGCGCGAGGCAGAGAGTGACCATCACCCCCGCCGCACGCTTGCGCGTTCCACGAATCATCCTTGTACTCCCTCATAGGTGCCACCGCCGCCAAGGGGGCGGCCGGTCTCTCGCCCGTCCGCTGTCGTGCGGTCGGTCCTGCTGCTTTCTGCGAGCACAAGGCGGAGGTGATCCGCGCTGAGCCGAAGGTGTTCCAAGAACTCCCGCTCCCCTCGCGCTTGTGGCTCCTGGGAGAGCTGCAACCACGTCCCGCCCCTGTCCTGACGGGCACCGCGCACCGCCTCGGCCACGAGCGCGAGCACTCCGGCCGGCTCGAGATCGGGATGCGCGCCGACCCAGATGGGGTCGAAGACTTCGATGTCGAACTGGCCCCTGTGCTGTTCGACAGTGAGGTTCGGCGGTTCCGCCAGCGCGCCGAGTACGTCGATGACCTCGGCCCAGTCGGTGATGCCACCGCCGCATGGCGCCAGATGCCGTCTCAGACCGGTTTTCGTCAGGCTGAGGGTCACGTCCTCGAGCTGCGTCTGGCGCACGTACGGCCCGAGCTGTTCGAGCACATGCAGCGGGTGCTCGCCCCGTACGACGGCGTTGGCCAGGTCGAAGGTCACGCCCACCACATCCGGGCCCACGGCCTGCACCACCCGAAGCACATCGGTGGACGTGAGGTCCTCGTGCGTCTCCAGGTTGAGGTGCGCATGTGCGTTCCGTGCTTTCGCGGCGAGCCCCGTGAGGAGCGTGACCACGCCGTCCAGCTGAGCCGCGAACGAGTGCCCGGGGTCGAAGCGATCCAGCTTCGTGTAGGCCGTGATCTCGGTGCTGCCCAGGACCAGACAGGCATCGAGCAGTGACTCGGCCTCGACCGCCGGGATCACACGGTCCGGTGTCGCGATGGCACCGATGCCGACTTCGAGGTACAGGCCGAGATCGGCCGCCAAGTCACGTATTTCCGCCAGTTCATGACGATCCAGCCGGCTGCTCACCAGGAGGGGAGTCGCGAACGCGACGCCGTCCAGGCCTTCCTCGGCCGCGCGATGCAGGGTGGCACGAGCTGAGCGGTCCCGGCTGCCCGGGAAGTACTCGCAGGAGAGTCCGACCCTCATCAGCAGTCGCCTCTCCCAGCCACCTTCGCCAGCGTTTCGCGGATGAACGCCGCACTCTCGGTGATGAACGCGAGCTGGTCTTCCGACTCGCACGGCGCGGCGTACACCTGCTCTCGGGTGGGCGCCAGCCCGTCGCGGATCCTGCTCTCGTGAACGACCGTCATCTGAACGATCGCCGCGAGCTCGTCGGTCGTCAGGTCGGGGTGCGCCGCGCGCCAGGTCGGGTCATAGACGTGCAGCGGCATCTCGAAGCGCAGCTGGGGATTCTCGATGGAGAGGTTGACGTGTGGCGCTTCGAGCCGGAGAACGCCGAACACGCCTTCCCAGTCGATGACGCCTTGGCCCACGGGGACGAGTTGATGGCCGATCCCGAAGTCGGTGAAGTACAGTCCGGCGTCCTTGACATGGGTCATCCGCACGTACGGCGCGACGCGCTGGGCGGCCTTCACGGGGTCCTCTGCCCGGACCAGCACGTTTCCGATGTCGAAGGTGATGCCGACGGTGTCCGGGCCCACCTCCTCGACGATGCGCACGAGCTCGAAACTGGTGATCTCCTCGTGGGTCTCGAGGTTGAGATGCGAGCCTGTCGCGTTCAGCACGGGGGCCAGGCTCCTGAGCACCTTGACGGTCGCGGTGAGCTGGTCGGGCCACGGGGCATCGGTGCGGAACCGGTCGAACACGAAGTAGCCGGGCAACCCGAACTTGTAGTTGGCGGTTCCGGTCCAGAGTTCGTGAATGCCGATCTCTGCCGCAGCCTGGATCATGCGTTCCATGCCGCGCAGGTAATCCCCGTCCCCGAGGATCCGGATCTCCGGCGTCTCGGGAGTTGCGTACGGGTTGACCTTCCCCACCCCGGCTTCCAGGTAGAGGCCGAGTTCGTCGGCGAGTACGCGCACCTCGCGCAGCTCGCCCGGATCGAGTGTCTCGCTCATTTCGAGTATCGAGCGGAAAAAGACCCCATCGAGGCCGAGTTCGGCGGCGTGACGCAGCCGGCCGAGCGCACCGGGTTCGGCTCCCTCAGGCAGTTTCCGTCCGTCGACTCCGACCTTGGGACTCGTGCGAAGGATGGTTGATGCGTTCACGGTTGACATCGGGTCCATTCCTCTCTTCGATCAGGTCAGTAGGAGGTGCCCGGCTCGGCCAGCTCATGCAGCAGCTTCGGCAGCCGGATCGCCATGAGCTTCTTGAGCTCGCTCTTGATCTGCTCTGTCTCGGCTGTCGCGTCGTTTCCCAGGCGTGCCCGGATGGCTTCGACGATGTCCCACCCGGTGAGGCCGGTGGCGCTGATGAGGAACACGTGGCCGAAGCGCTCCTCGTATGCCTCATTGGCCGCCGCCAGGCGTGCGAGCAGTTCCGTTTCGGTTCCCACGCCTGCTGACTCCGAGCGTGACCAGCGAGCCTCGGCGTCGGTGCCGGCGATCGGGGCGCCGATTCGGGTCAGGCCGGTGTGTGCGGCGACCACCTCCTCCGGGCTGAGTCCGTCGACTGCGCTCGTGGCCCGGCCGAGCAGACTCTCAACGGTGTCGTAGGGCCGCGCGGCTTCGACGTTCTCGGCCCACGTGAGCACCGGCAGGTGGCAGGAGTCGAAGAGTTTCTGGACGAATTCCTCACGTGGCATCGAGTTCACGATGGCCAGGCCGCTGTCGGTGATGCCGGCGGCGCTGTTCATGACTGGCTCCTTGCTTCACGAAGGGTGTCGGAAGGGGATGAGGGCGAGCACGCCGTCGAGGGCCTCATCGATGCCCGCGGCATCGGGGCCGAGTTCGGTTCACAGGGGTGCAGGAACGAGCCGAGGCGGTTCGGCTGGGCCAGGCCTCGACGATCCGGTTCCTGGAGAAGGGGGCCGGCCAGGACCTGACGGGCACGATTGGGCTGGTTTTAAAGCCGGTTCCAGCCAGCCGGAAGTAGTTGTGCAGCTACCGCGCAGCCGGGTGGGCGTAGTTGAGCGGAATTGATGAGTACGTCATGGGGCCGAGCGCCGGCGGTGGCCCATGTCGGGGCCGGAGTCTCGACGGCGTTCGTGATGATCAAGCGCTCCTTGAGTTCACCTCAGCCGTCGATGTTCTACAAAGCGTCGACGGCGGCGTCGCGCGCGGTCAGAAGGTCGGCCTCAGCGCCGGCTGATGCGGATCCCTCTTTCGCACCAGCCCAGTCACAGGTGAGACCTACGTAGTCGGCGGCCGAACTTCGGCAGCACGGGCGGCACTTCCTGTGGCGATGGGCACCAGCTCTCCGGCTCGGGAGCCACCGGAGATGAGGGGTTTGCCTAACGGCTGGCCCCTGACGTCAGAGTCGTACACGAGCATGTAATTTGAGCCATGCAGGCCCGGCACTTTGAGGGTGGAGATCGCACAGCCGATCACCTTGGCGATCACCGTGACAGCCCGGCGATTCATCATGTGACATGATTAGCAGACGTCTAACATCTGTGGGAAGACCTTTGGCGCGAGCGGGTGCATCAAGTTGGCCTCGCGCTTTCATGAAGCGGGCTGCCCGACGGGCGGTCGGACAGCAAAAAGCGCCTCTGGCCAGCAACAATGAGGATTTCCAGGTCCAGGCCAACTCCGTGGCGCTCGCCTCCTGGCGGCAGCCGCAGGCCGTCCACGACCCGGGCAAAGTCCTCCTGGATCTCACGCCGGTGGTCACAATCGGCGGGAACTGCCTCGCCGACATGGCACTGCTGCGGCCGACGGGAGCACCGTCACCATTTGGCGGGTCTGCTGTGGCAGACGAGTGTTTCGGCCCTGTTCCCCGAAGATGCCGCCAACCGGACCGCGGCTGCCGTGGCGGCGAAGTTCAGCCGCGTTCGCGGTAGTTCATGAACCAGTGGGTGTCGAAATAGCGAGCCATCGTGAACGGGTGCTGCGGGTCGATGAGGATGCGGCAGACGAACTCCGCGGTCCGGCAGTCGAAGTGGACGTCCTCGCCGTCGAAGGACCGGACCACGACGGGCCAGCGGTCGGGGTCGTCACCGTCGGTCCTCCAGCAGTACAGGTCCTCGTGCTCAGTACCCGCCCAGATGAGCAACCCGTCCTCCCTGAGAGACGTCCACGGCTCCTGGTTCAGGTTCAGATATCCGTCGAAGGCGCCCTCGCCGAACGTCTCGGCCATGTGTTTGTAGTCGCTCGGCAGCGCGGTGCCCAGGCGTGACTCCACCTCCGCCCAGTCCACGTCCGGCCGCCGGGCGGGCTGGGTCCACCCGGTGATCCGTATGAGCCGCTCCATCCAGTCGGCGTCCTCCTCCGGAGCGACCGCCAAGGGCTCGGGCACCTCTCTGCGAGCCACCACCAGCACCGGCCGCTCGATCCCCTCGGCGTCCCGCGCCGTACCCGTGCCGACCCACTGGTCCCCGTACGCCCACGCCCGTATCGTGACGGCCCGGTCCTCGAAGGGCACGAGGAGGGCCGCGCCCCTGGACTCGTCGACCGTCGGATCGGTGAAGCCGTCGAGGACGAGGGTACGCGGGGCGCCGTACCTGCTGTCGAGCAGGTCGGTCAGGTGCCGCGAATCCAGGTCGCTGGGCAGGTACATGTATCCGTCCCCCGAGCCGAGTTGGGCCAGCAGGTCGTTGACGGTCGCTTGCGTGAGCTCCATGGCGGACAGTGAAACGCACCGCACCGACCATGGACGTGCTCACAGAGGGACCTGTCGTCAACTGGAGGTGCGTTGGACCCGACACCTCCCGGAGTCGTTGCCCGGGCCGCGGGCCCAGCCGGCACCGGACTGGTCGCCGACGTGGCAACGGTGGTGGTCATGGGCCCTCCGTGGGTCAGCCGGCCCGGACGGTGAACGGCACGGTGATCACGTCTCCGTGAGCGAGCCGAAACTGTGCCCACAACTGATAGGTCCCGGCGGTGGGGAACTCCGCGTGCACGGCGAGTTCGGGGCCGAACGTCCGGGCGGGCAGGGCGAAGACGGGGAGTCCGTCGGCACCGGTGGCCTCGGCGTGCTCGTGGGCGAAGGTCTGCCCATCGGCGCGCATGACCACGATGTGGCCGGCGGCAGCCAGATAGGGCCGCAGGTCGTCAACCGGGTGACCCGTGGCCGCGTCGCTGAATGTGTAGTGCAGATCGCTGCGCCCGCCGACCTTGGCGTCGCCGTCGAGCCGCACACGGACGCCGTCCACGACGGTGCTGCGCGGACCTTCGGTGACGGTCACCGGCGCGGGCGCGGGGCCGGCGACGGTGACCACCTGCCGGGAGTGCACGTCGGCCATCTGGCCCTGCCGGCGGAACTCGGTGTTGACGATGTACCGACCGGCGGTGGGGAAGGTGATGTCCACCGCGAGCTGTCCGGGCCGACCGGTCGGCAGCGGATGCACGTGGGCGAACGTGCCCAGGTCGGCGCGGGTGGCGATCAGGTGCATCCACGCCTCGTGGCTGCGGGTCAGATCCTCCACCGGCTTCCCCGTCCGGCTGTCGACGATGGTGGCCACCAGCCGGGCCGGCACGCCGGGCCGGACGCTCACGGGCAGATCGAGGTGGACATCGAGCCCTGCCTCGGCGGCGTCGGTCGCCGGGACGTCGGCGGTCATCATCACGCTCATCGCGGGGCGCATCGGCATGCCGGTGCCCTGCACCCAGGCCAGCTGGCCGTTCATACCGCGCTCGGCGAAGTCCATCCGGCTGACCGCGGTCAGCCCGGCGCCAAGGGCCAGGGCGACGGCCGCGATGCCGGTCAGGTACGCGTACTGGCCGGCCCGGGCGCGCAGCGGTGGGTGCAGGATCTCCCGAGCCGTAGCCGGGCGGCGGAAGCGGCGCAGCCGCAGCGCGTTGCCGACCACGCTGACCGAGCTCATCGCCATCGCCGCACTGGCCAGAACCGGGTCGAGCAGCAGGCCGTTCCACCAGTACAGCGCTCCAGCGGCGACCGGGACGAGGAGCAGGTTGTAGGCGAACGCCCAACCCAGACCCTGCTTCATCGTCGTCACGGTGCGCCGTGACAGCGCGATCGCCGAGACGATCCCGCGCAGGTCGCCACCGACCAGGGTGATGTCTGAGGCGGCGATCGCCACGTCGGCGCCGGTACCGACCGCCAGGCCGATCGCGGCTTCACTGAGGGCGCCGGCGTCATTGATGCCGTCCCCGCAGAAGGCGACGATGTCCCCCCGCTCTTGCAGTTCGCGCACCTTCGCCGCCTTCTCGGCCGGCAGCACCTCGGCGAGTACATGCTCGATGCCGACCTGCTCGGCGATCGTCGCGGCGGTGGCGGCGTTGTCGCCGGTGAGCATCCACACCTGCAGCCCCAGCGCCTTCAGCTGGGCGACCGCCTCGGCCGACTCCGCCTTGACCGTGTCGGCCACGGTGAGCACGGCGGCCGCGGCTCCGTCGACCGCGACGAACATCGGCGTGCGGCCGGCCGCGGCCTCGGTGGCGGCGGTGACCTCCAGCGCGGCGACGTCGACGCCACGGGCGGCCATCAACGCGGCGTTGCCCACGAGAACGTGCTTCTCGCCGACGACGGCGTCGACGCCGTGCCCGGGAACGGCGTCGAAGGAGCGCAGCGCCGGCAGGTCGAGGGAGCGAGCGGTGGCGGCGACGACGATCGCCTCGCCGACCGGGTGCTCGCTGCCGGTCTCGGCGGCCGCCACCAGAGCCAGAACGTCGTTCTCGGTCCAGCCGTCGGTGGTGGTGATCCCGGTCAGGGAGGGCTTGCCCCGAGTGATCGTGCCGGTCTTGTCGAGCACCACGGCGGTGACGCGTCGTGCGGTCTCCAGGGCGTCACCGTTGGCGATGAGGATGCCCAGCTCCGCGGCGCGGCCGGTGCCGACCATCACCGCCGTGGGCGTGGCCAGACCGAGCGCGCAGGGGCAGGCGATGATCAGCACCGCGATCGTGGTGCTGATCGCCGTCGTCAGCCCTCCGGTGTCCGGGCCGAGCAGCGCCCACGCGACGAAGGTGGCCGCGGCCAGGCCGAGCACGATCGGCACGAACCAGGCCGAGACCCGGTCGGCGAGGCTCTGCAGCGGCACCTTCCCGCCCTGCGCCTCTTCGACGAGCCGGACGATCTGCGCCAGCGCGGTGTCCGGGCCGACCGCGGTCACCCGCAGCACCACCGTGCCGGTGCGGTTGATCGTGGCGCCGATGACCTGGTCGCCGACGGCTTTGTCCGCCGGCAGGCTCTCGCCGGTCAGCATGCTCTCGTCGACCGCGGTGGCGCCGTCGGTGACGACGCCGTCGACCGGTATCTTCTCGCCGGGCCGGACCCGCACCAGGTCGCCGACGACGACCTGTTCGACCGGGATGTCGACCGCGGTGCCGTCGCGCAGCACACGGGCGGTCTTCGGCGCCAGCCCGACCAGGGCGGTGATCGCCGCGGTGGTCTGCTTCTTCGCCTTCGCCTCCATCCACCGGCCGGCCAGGACGAGGGCGAGGACGACCAGCGAGGTCTCGAAGTACACGTGCAGCGGCAGGCCCCACCGCTCGGCGGCCGCGGGCCAGAGGGTGACGAACGTGCTGTAGGCGTAGGCGACCCCGGTGCCCAGCGCCACGAGGGTGTTCATGTTCGTGCTGCGGTGCCGCGCGGCTGCCCAGGCGGCACGGTAGATGTCCCACCCGGCCCAGAACTGCACAACCGTGGCGACCACGAGGATGGCCGGCATCAGCCAGTCCATCGCGTCGAGGTGGAGCGGCACGTACATCAGCACCATCAGCCCGAGGCCGGTGGCAAGGGTGATCTGCCACGTGCGCTTGAGTGACGTCAGGTGTGCCTCGCCGTCCCGTTCTTCGCTCGGCGCGGGGTTCGCGGCGTTCACGGCGGCGGGCCGGGTGGCGCGGCGCGGGGTCGCGGTGTAGCCGGCCCGGGTGATCGCCGCGGTCAGTTCCTCCAGCCCCGCCCGTGCCGGGTCGAAGTGGACGGTGGCGACCTCGGTGGCCAGGTTGACCTCCGCGGCCGCCACCCCGTCGACACGGCGAAGCGCCCTCTCCACCCGGCTCACACACGAGGCGCACGTCATGCCGCCGATGTCGAGGATGCATCCGGCGGTCGCCTGGGGCGCCGCGGTGGCGGTCGGCGCGTTGATGGTCATTGCGGTCTCCTGGTCGGGCGGGGCAGGGGGCTTCGGCTGATCGTTCCGGGGTGCGGCCCGGCTTCGGACCGGCGATTTCGCCGGGTTCGTGGCCGGGTCACCGGCCGGCGGCCGAGTCGGCGTACGCGCTTGGGGGCCAGGAGGCGAGGATCTTGGGCCGGAGTGTGGCGCCGAGGCGTTGGTAGAAGCGCTGCGCGTCGGCGTTGTCGACCTCCATGCCCCAGCGGATGAGCAGTCGCCCGGGCGCGGCCGACGCGGCGAGGGCGGCCATGAGACGGCGACCGGTACCGGCGCCGCGGTTCCCGGGGCGGACGTAGAGGTCGTCGAGGTTGAGCACGTCGCCGCCGGTCCACAGGTGCAGTTGGCGGACGGAGGAGACGTAGCCGACCGCCCGGCCGCCGCGCTCGGCCAGAAGGACGATCACCTCGGGGCGTGCGAGCAGGGCGCGCCACTGATCATCCGTGACGTGCACGTGCGCCGCCTGGTCCTCGTGGGCGGCTATCTCGCGGACCATCGCAGCTACGTCGACGGCGTCATCCGTCGTGGCCCGGCGGATCGTGACCTCGGACATCATGGGTCTTCCTTTCGTGGGGTGCGGCGGCGGACGGGGCGGACGGCGCCGACCGCCGCGGTCGGGTTCATGCGACGCCGCAGGTGTCTACGACGTCGCCGGGCCGGCGTGGGACCTCAGCAGTGGGCGTACTCGTGCGGACGTAGCAGCATGGCCACGGCCATGGCCGGGAGCATGAGCAGGTGGCCCCACAGCATCAGGTCGCTGGTGTCGATGAGTTCGAGCGCCAACGGCACGAACAGCACCAGGAAGGGCACGTACATGGCCGCGCCCATTTCGGCGATGGGCCGCCGGCGGTGGCCACGGAACCTCATCCACGCGGACATGGCCACGGTCATGTTCGTCGCCATGATCAGTGCGCCGGTGTACGGGTTGTGCATCAGTGCGACGGCGCCGAGAGCGTCGAGGACGAACATCCAGACCGGGTGCAGCACGACCATGCCGACGGCCATCGCCACGGTCATCTCGGCGAAGTGCAGGGCGAACTTCTTGGCGCTCAGGCGATGGCCGTTGTGCGTGACGGCGTCGGTGGGCGCGGGGGCCGCGCTCGGGGTGGTGGCTTCGGTGTGCACGGTGTGTCTCCAGGGATGGGAGCGGGTCACGGGACGAGGGCGTGGCCGGCCTCGTCGACCGCGGCGGCGATGTCGGCGCGGTCGACCGGCTGGGAGGCGGTGACGGTGACGCTGCGGGTGGCCAGGTCGACGGTGACGGACTCGACGCCGGCGACGCTGGAGATCTCCTCGGTGACGGAGCGCGCGCAATGCGCGCAGGTCATGCCGCTGACCTCGAAGGTGGTCGAGCCGATGAAGGTGCGGGGGGTACCGGAGAGCAAGGGGAACTCCTCGAGTTGTTGGTGGTGGTGCGGTCAGGTGGAAGAGTCGGCCCGGGAGCGGGTGTGTCTCACCGGGGTGCACGGCGTGCTGCGATGAAGCAATCTCCGCCTTCGCTTCGGCGCGCTCGCCGACGGTGTCGAAGGTGACCGGCGCCGCGCGGCCCACGCGTTCATCGAGCGGGCGGCGGGGACTGCGCATCCCGCGTCCGCCAGGCGACCACGGCCAGCCAGATCATCCACGCCACGTCGAGGACGAAGGCCAGAACGATGGCGATCGTCTCCGTTCGCGAGAAGCCCGCGGAGCCGACCACCCAGCCCTGCACCAGATAGGTGAGGCCGGAAAGCCCCATCAGGTGGCCGATGGACCGCGGGACCCAAGCCGTCCGCATGACCGCGGCCGCGAACAGGAGCAGTGCGAGGCCCAGGGCGAAGTTCTGGTAGCTCCTCACCCCCCATTCGAGCCAGCGGATCGCCTCGGCGCCCGCGAAGCGCGCCGGCTTCTCGGCGTACGGGGCGCTCGCCCACGCGTTCACGGCCTGTTTGAGGGCGACCCCGTCCACGGCCTGGAGGACGCCGTAGAGCGCCAGTGTCGCCACCGCCGAAGCGGCACCGAATCGCCCCGCCCATCTGGCTGTTCCAGCCTGGACGTCCAGGGCGAAGAACAGGGCGACCAGTCCCGCGAGGAGCACCGCCATGCCCGCGAACTGGCCGAGGTGGACGACCGTCCAGATCCCGCTGTCGGCGTACTCGGTGAACACGGCGGGGTGGTTGTTCGCGTCCCCATCGGTGTGGAACTGGGTGACCGCGATGTACAGGAGTTGTCCCACGAGCAGCAGCGTGGCGGGCAGGCGCAGCGACGTGCGGCGCGCCAGGGTTTCGGTGTGGGCGGGGGTGGCGCTGAGAGCGGGCAGTGTGCTGGGCACGGCAGGCCTCCGGGTGGCGTGCGGAATGGGCGGAGTCATGGGACGAGGGCGTGGCCCGCCTTGTCGACGGCGGCGGCGATGTCGGCGCGGTCCAGGGGGCGAGAGGCGATGACGGTGACCGTCCCCGCGGCCAGGCCGTTGGTGACGGTGCCGACGCTGTCGATGGCGGCGATTTGTTCGGTGACCGCGCGCCGGCAGTGCGCGCGGGTCGTGTCCTCGGCCTCGAAGGTGGTCGAGGCGATGTGGGTGCTGGGCTGCAAGGGCAATTCCCCGAGGTGCTGGTGGTGGTGCCGGTCAGGTGTAAGCGTCGGCCCGAGGGTGGGTGCGTCTCACCGGGGAAATCGCCGGGTTTTCCGCCAGGGTCGGCCCGGTCGGGGACGGTGCGCTCCGTGGCTGCTGACCGTGGCGCAGGGCTTGCCACGGGGGACGGCGAGCGCGGTGAGGACGAGCAGGGTGGCAAGGACGCCGACGGTGACGGCGAAAGCCCGGTTGTAGGCGGCGATCAGCCCGGCCTGCGTGGCGAGGTCGCCGGCTGTCGCGGTGAGCCCGGCGACACCGAGCGCGGCGCCGATCTCGTGGCAGGTGATCGTCAGCCTCGAGGACGGTCCGGAACCCGTGGCGGGCACGTCGCCCGTCGCAGCGACGTCGATGGCGACGGACATCGGCCCGACGCCGGCGCCGATGGGCAGGAAGCCAGGCGGACCGACGCCGGCGTCGGAAGTGCCGACGGCACCGGCGGCCGGCAGCACGCCTGCGGCCGGCCAAGGCGCCGCCGAGGACCAGGGTGCGGGCGCCAGGGCGTCCGAGTTGTGCGCGGCCAGCGCATGGCGCGACCGAGTTGTGCGCGGCCGGCCCACGAGGCGACCGGTGCCTGTGCGAGGGGGCTCCGGTTCGGCGGCGGGGTGGGCCGACGGGGCTCCTCCTCGGAATCGGGGTGATGGTCAGCTGCCACGCTCGCCGCAGGTGATCACTTGCGCCGGTGTCTTCACCGGCGCGTTCGGTACCGTTGGGCTCGTGCTGGCCGGACGTGACCCTGAACGCGCGGCGATCGCCGCCCTGCTCGACGCCGCACGCACCGGCAGCGGCGGCGCGCTGATGGTGCGTGGCGTCGCCGGGGTCGGCAAGTCGGCGCTGCTGGCCGACGTGTTGGCAACCGCGTTGGACCTGCGGGTGCTGCGCACCTCCGGCGTGGAGTCCGAATCGCCGCTGGCCTTCGCCGCACTGCAACGGCTGCTGTGGCCACTGCGCACCCGCATCGATGCCCTGCCGGCGCCGCAGGCTGCGGCACTGCGCGCGGCGATGGGTGAGACCGAGGGCGAGGGCGACCGCTTCCGCGCGTTCCTCGGCACGCTGAGCCTGCTCGCCGACGCTGCCGAAGAGGCGCCGCTGCTGGTCGTCGTCGACGACGCGCACTGGCTCGACGACGCGTCGGCCGCGGCGCTGCTGTTCGCCGCCCGCCGACTGCAGGCGGAGCGCGTGGCGCTGCTGTTCGCCGCCCGCGACGGCGACGCCCGCGAGTTCGACGCCGGGGACCTGCCCACCATCGTTCTCGACGGCGTGACCGGTGCCGACGCCCACGCGCTGCTGTCCGAACACACCGGGACCGACATCGATCCGGCGGCTCGCGACCAACTGGTGGCGGGCACCGGCGGCAACCCGCTCGCGCTGGTCGAGCTGGCCGGGGTGCTCACCGCGGACCAACTGGCCGGCCGGACGCCGCTGCCCACCCCGCTGCCGCTGACCGGCGGTGTGGAGCGCGCCTTCCTCGACCGCTACCGCCGCCTCGACGAGACCGCGCAGCGGTTCCTGCTGGTCGCCGCGACCGACGACACCACCCGCCTGACTGTGGTCCGCGACGCCGCCGAGCGCCTCGACGCCGCTGATACCGCCCTCGACGCGGTGGAGCTGTCGGGGTTGCTGCGCGTCGACGGCGACGCCGTCTCCCTCCACCACCCGCTGGTGCGCTCGGCGGTCTACCGGGCGGCCACCAGTGCGCAACGCCGTGCCGCGCACCGTGCGCTCGCCGACGTGCTGACCGGCGACCCCGAGCGGCGGGCCTGGCACCTGGCCGCCGCCGCCGACCGGCCCGACGAGGACGTCGTCGCCGCCCTCGACGGGGTCGCCGAGCGCGCTGCGGCCCGCGGTGGCCACGAGGCGGCGGCCGCCGCGTGGGCCCGCGCCGCCGAGCTCACCGCCGGCGGTGAGGCCCGCGGCCGGCGGCTGTACCGGGCCGCGTCCTCGGCCTGGCTGGGCGCGCACCCTTCGCGCGCCTCGGCGCTCGCCCAGGCCGCCGCGGCAGACGTGACCGATCCGCCGGCGCGTGCGCAACTGCTCGCGTTGCAGGGGCAGATCGAGTGGAACACCCGCTCGCTGAACGACGGCTTCGACCTCATCCTGCGGGCCGCCGAGGTCGCCGCCGACGGGGACGCGGCACTGGTGGCGCAGCTGGCGATGCTCGCCGCGTCGCTGGCGGCGTTCGGCGCCCGGTCCCCGCGCGCGGTGGACCCGACCGCGCTGGTGGCCGAGCCCGCGCCGGACGCGCCGCCCCAGGTGCGGGCTGCCTGGGCCCTCCTGCACGGCTTCGGCGCCGTCGCCCGCAGCGACTGGACTGCCGCCGCGGAATCCTTCCGGTCCGCGTTCGTCCTCACCGACGACGCCCCGGTCGAGGACCACCTGCTGCAGCCCAACCTGGGCATCGCCGCGATGCTGATCGACGACGACGAACGCGGACTGCGGCTGCACGAACAGCAACTGACCGCCGCCCGCCGCGCCGGCGCGCTGACCATGGTCGAGCACGCCCTCACCCGCGGGGCCCACTTCCAGATCGCTACCGGCGCCTGGCCGAAGGCGGCCAATGCCGCCGCCGAGGCGCTGCCGCTGACCGTCGGCACCGGCCACCCTGGGTTGACCGCACTGCCCACCGCACAACTCGCCCTGGTCGCGGCGCTACGCGGAGACGACGTCACCGACCGCCATCTGGACAAGGTCACCGAGATCAGGGACAAGCACCCGGTCGGCATCACCGACGGCCTCGTCGCCGACCTGACGCACTGGACCCGCGGGCTGCGCGCGGCCACGCAGCCCGCCTCCGCGCTGCACCATCTCGAGCACATCGAGGGGCCGGCCTGCCGCCGTCTGGCCGCTCTCGACCTGTTCGACGCCGCCATCCGCGGCAACCGCCCAGGCCTCGCCCGCACTTGGCTGGCCGAGCTGGAGCATTTCGCCGCGGGCACCGGGCTGCCGGCCGCGACCGCGGTCGTCGAACACGGCCGTGCGCTGCTCGCAGCCGACAGCGACGCCGAGGCTCACTTCCAGCAGGCACTGACCGCGCACGCCGGCTCGCGACGGCTGCCCAACCGGGCCCGCACTCATCTGGCCTTCGGCGAACACCTGCGCCGCGCCCGCCGCAGGGTCGACGCCCGCGAGCATCTGCGCACCGCGCTGGCGCTGTTCGAGGGCCTCGGCGCTGCCTCGTGGGCTCAGCGGGCCGCGCAGGAGCTGCGCGCCTCCGGCGAGAGCGTCCGCCGCCGCGACGTCGCCACCGCCACCGAGCTGACCCCGCAGGAGCGCCAGGTCGCCGCCCTGGTCCGGCAGGGCCTGTCGAACCGGGACGTTGCCGCGCAGCTGTTCGTCAGTTCACGCACCGTCGACTTTCACTTGCGAAACTGCTACGCCAAGTTGGGCGTCGCCTCCCGCGCCGAGCTCACCGCTCTCCCCCTCGACCTGTGACCGGCACGGATCTGCGCCTTCCACCCGAGTTCAGGACCGGTGCCGCACGAAGCCGACGTAGGCGTAGGCGAACCCCTCGCCCGCGCGTGGTGCCCGGGTCCAGGACCGCGTGGTGAAGGTGCGGAGCCTGCCCCCGGTCAGCGCGAAGCGGGGCTGTGCTCACGGATGCAGGACTTCACCCCCGACCAGCTCCACCACGCACTGACCCGGCGGCACGTCGTGCGCGCCACTCGCCCCGGCAGACCCCTGCTGCCGCCGAGGCCCGGGGGGTGCACCTGCGCCGCGAGCACCGGATCGGGCCGGTGCGGCCGGCCACCCCGTACTTCCGTCACCCGGCCCCCAACCAGCCGGATGGGCTCGCAGTCCTCGCCGCACGGGGCTCCTCGGGGAATCCGTGTGCGTCTGCCGTCTACTCCGCCGCCACGATGCGTTCGACCGCGGCCGTCACCAGTTGTTCACGCTCTGCTTCCGTGAAGACGTCCGGCAGGGTGAGCTGCTCGACGATCAGCCAGTTCAGAGCCAGTATGAGCAGCTTGACGGCCATGGCGTCGCCGGGGAGGCCGGAGGCCTCGTGGTAGGCCACGTTGGCGTCGACGTCGGCCCGGACTCGCTCGGTGAGGACCTTGCGCAATTCGGGGCGGCGAGTGGCCTCCAGGCGGAGTTCGAGCAACGCGAGGTAGCCGGTGCGGAAGCGGGCGATGCGGCCGACGAGTTCACGCATCAGCTCCGCGTAGGTTTCCCGGTCACGGCCGGCCGCCTGCTGGCGGGCGATCGTGGCGTCGTCGGGCTTGAGCCGCTCGTACACACGGGCGCCGGCCTGGGTGAGCAGGTCGTCGCGGCTGGCGAAGTAGTTGGACGCGGTGCCGGCCGGTACGGCGGCCTCGGTGTCCACCGCCCGGAACGTCAGACCACGTGCGCCTTCCCTGGCCAGCACCTCGATCGCGGCGTCGACGAGGGCGGCGCGCCGCTGGTCGTTTCGCCTCACCATTGACATCACTCCATCTGTAGTACTACGTTCAAACCACTTCATCTAGAGTACTACGTATGGAGCCATCAGAGATGCGAAAGCTCGTGTACTACGTCGGTGTCACGCTCGATGGCCGCATCGCCGGCCCCGGCGGCGAGTACGACTTCTTCCCCGCCGGCGACGAACAGCAGACTGCCGCCTACTTCTCCTGGACCAACACGCTGTACCCCGAGACCGTTCCGACCGCCCACCGAGCCGCCGTAGGCCTCACCGACGCGCCCAACCGGCGCTTCGACACCGTCGTCATGGGCCTCGGCACCTACCGCCCCGCCCTCGACGCGGGAATCACCAGCCCGTACGCGCACCTGCGTCAATACGTGGTATCCAGCACCCTCGAGCCGGACACCGACCCCGCCGTCACCGTCGTCCCGGGCGACCCACTCGCCCTCGTCCGCGAACTCAAGCGGCAGGAGGGCACCGGCCTGGACATCTGGCTCTGCGGAGGCGGCAAGCTCGCGGGCGCCCTCCTGCCCGAGATCGACGAACTGGTGGTCAAGCACTACCCGGTGGTCGCCGGCGCCGGAATCCCGGCTTTCGACGGCGCCTTCAACCCCACCGTCTTCCATGTCGCCGAGCGCACTGCCTTCTCCAGCGGCGTTACTCTCACCCACCTCACCCGCCGCTCCTGACTTCGGAAGCGTGATGTCGTTGGGGGCTGACGGGGTGTGACCGTCACGGTAAGGAGCTACGGGTGAGCGTGCGCTCGGTTCGGCGGTGGCGCCGAGCCTGGCAGGACGCCGGCATGAACGGTTCCGGAACCGGCGTCGTCCGTCACGGTGCGGCGCGGGGCACGGCGGTGGGCTCCGGCGGGACCGGCCCGCGGCGTGCTCGCCGTCAGGTCAGCGTCAGTTCCGGCTTGTACATGTCCAGCCACAGTGCCAGGTTCACGGTGCGTTCGAGACCGCGCCGCGAGGCCAGCGTGACCTGCGGGGCGTCCCGGTGGGCGGCTTGGTGGACGCGGTCCCGGTCGAGCAGGTCGAAGACCGGGTGGGACGGGCGGGCGAGGATCTCCCTGACGTGTTCCTGGATGGCGACGGCGTACTTCGGGTCCTGCGTCGACGGGTAGGGGCTCTTGGTCCTGTCGTACACGGACCGCGGAAGCAGGTCGGCGGTCGCCTCCCTGAGCAGGCTCTTCTCCCGCCCGTCGAACGACTTCAGCGACCAGGGAGCGTTGTACACGTACTCGACGAGCCGGTGGTCGCAGAACGGCACCCGCACCTCCAGCCCGACCGCCATGCTCAGGCGGTCCTTGCGGTCCAGCAGGACCCGTACGAACCGGGTCAGGTGCAGATGGCAGATCTTCCGCATCCGGTACTCGAAGTCGCTCTCCCCGTCGAGGCGGCGGATGTCCGATACGGCGGCGCAGTAGCTGTCGGCGACGTACGTCTTCAGGTCCAGGGCTTCGGTGAGAGCGGGGCTCAGGACTCCGGAATCGCTGCCGAAGCGCTGGGCCTGGGCCATCCATGGGAAGGTGTCGGCGCGCCGGGCCTCCTCGTCGAAGAACTGGAGGTAGCCCCCGAAGACCTCGTCGGCCGACTCGCCGGACAGCGCGACCGTGGAGTGCTCGCGGATCGCCCGGAGGAGCAGGTAGAGCGAGGAGTCCAAATCGCCGATGCCCACGGGCAGGTCGCGTGCCCGGATCGTCTCCGCCCGTACGTCGAGGTCGGCGAGGGACTGCGCGTCGAGAAGGATGTCCTGGTGCTCGGTGCCGGAGGCGTGGGCGACGTCGTGCACGAACGGGCTGTCGGGTGTGGCGCGCAGCTCGTCGGCGATGAAGTCGTCGGTGTGTCCCACGAAGTCCACGGCGAAGCTGCGCACCTTCTCGCCGTGCTCGGCCAGTTGGCGGGCTGCCAGGGCGGTCAGCGCGGAGGAGTCCAAGCCTCCCGACAGCAGCATGCAGCGGGGGACGTCGGCGACGAGCTGGCGGCGGACGATGTCGTCGAGCAGTGAGCGCACGGTGGCGATGGTGGTGGCTCGGTCGTCGGTGTGCGGACGGGTCTGAAGTTGCCAGTAGACGTGTCGGCGCATCCCCTGCCGGTCGACGGTGACGACGGAGCCGGGCTCCAGTTCGCGCATGCCGTCCCACACGGCGTGTCCGGGCGTCTTGACCATCGCGAACACTTCCCGCAGGCCGTCGAGGCGGATCCGGGCGGGGGCCAACGGATTGGCGAGGATGGCTTTGGGCTCGGAGCCGAACAGCAAGCCGTCGGAGGTCGGGTAGTAGTAGAACGGCTTGATCCCCATACGGTCGCGGACCATCACGAGCCGGTTGTGGCGGCCGTCCCACACCGCGAAGGCGAACATGCCGTTGAGCCGTCTGGCGAGCCCCTCCTCCCATTCGAGGTAGGCGTGCAGGACCACCTCGGTGTCCGAGTCGGTCGTGAAGCGGTGGCCCAGACCGGTCAGCTCTTGGCGCAGTTCGGTGAAGTTGTAGGCCTCCCCCGAGTAGACGAGCACCACGGTGCCCTCGGGTGTCCGGACGCTCATCGGCTGCCGCCCGCCGGGGAGGTCGATGATCGCGAGCCTGCGGTGGCCGAGGGCGGCGGGCCCCTCGGCCCAGGTGCCGCAGTCGTCCGGGCCCCGGCAGGACATGGTCTCGGTCATCGCGTCCAAGGTCGCGCTCTCGGACCTCAGATCACGGTCGAAGGACACCCAGCCGGTGATCCCGCACATGTGTTACCTCCCGCGTCCGGCCTCCGGGCCGAGCCCGCTCACCTGCGGCCTCTCGCAGCCAATCCCGGCGAACCAGTTTGTGTTCAGCTAGGGGACGAGCGTGTGTCACGTGCGGAACAGGGTCAGCCCGTCCGCACCCTGGTCGGCGCCGCCCGCCCCGTCGGTTCGGACCGGCTTTGCCTTGCGGGTACACGCCTACGAGCCTCGCCCCGACCGCCGGGTTCCGGGCCGCGGCCGTCGACTCCCGGCCCGCAGTAAAGAATTACCCAAGTTCGCGCGCCGCGCGTCCGGCCCAGCGGTTTTCGCCTCCATTCGGGTGGAAGGACTGTCCAGCGAATGGCTCTGTCCGGAAATCGGTGGTCGCGCTGCGTGGCGGTCACCGCAGGAGGATGCGAAGGCGGAGGAGGGCGAGGCCTGCGCGGCCGGGCCGCTGCCCCGTGATCCGTTCGGTGCGGGTGGTGATCGGCTTCGGCCGCGGGCCCCTTACATGTGAGGGAATCGCTCGCATCCAAGATCGCGCGCGTTCGTGGAGGAGATCCCCCTGTGAACAGGCCTCAGCGGACTGTGCCGTCCCTTCCGACCGTCATCTGGCCGACCCAACCCCCCGCACGGTCTGGCGGTGTCCACTGGCGCGAAGCCTGTGCCTCGCACTGCCCGAGCGCTCGAGGTCGGAGCCGAGCCGGATTTCCCCTCCCTGCCAGCGCTCCCGCAGCCAGCGGTCGTGGCTGGCCAGCACGATCGCGCCGGGGCCGGTGCCCAGCGCCGCCTCCAACTCGTCGCACAGGCGCGGCGACAGGTGGTTGGTGGGTTCGTCAAGCAGCAGCAACTGCGGCGGTCGCGCCACCAGCAGCGCCAGCGCGAGCCGCCTGCGCTGTCCGACCGAGAGCCGGCCGACCGGCTTGTCCAGGTCCGCTTCGTGCATCAGACCGAGCGAGCCCAGCGGTACTGCCTCGGCCCGCTCGGCTCCCAGCGCCAGCTCATAGGTGTCCCGGACGGACCGGCCCGGACGGGCGAAGACGGTGTCCTGGGCGAGCAGGCCCACAGTCAGTCCGCGACGCCGCCGCACCTCGCCCTCGGGCGCGAGCCGCCCGGCGAGCACGGCCAGCAGAGTCGACTTCCCGGCCCCGTTCCCACCGGTGACCAGCAGACGGTCGGTCGCCGAAACCTCCGCACTCACCGGTGCGAGCCGGCCCGGTACCCGTACGTCGTCCAGGGACACCAGCGGACCGTCGTCCTCCACCCCCGGTGCCGCGAGCGCCGTGCCCTTGAAGCGCAGCGGCTTCGGTGGCTCACCGACCTGGGAGCGCTCCAGCTCCTCCAGGCGGCGGACGGCGTTGCGCACCCGCCGGGAGATCTGGCTCTGGACCCGGCCCGCACGGTGGCCGTAGCCCATCTTCTCGTTGTCGCGCGGTCCCCGGTCCGGTGCGACGCGGTGCGCGGTGACCTGAGCAGAGACCCGCAGCGCGGCCAGTTCCTCCTGTTCCTCGGTCCAGCGTCGCTCCCAGCGGTCCCGCTCGGCACGCTTCTCGGCCAGGTACGCGCTGTAGTTGCCGCCGTAGCGGACCGGGCCGTCCATCGCGGGGTCGAGGTCGATCAGGTCCGTGCACACGGCGTCCAGAAAGGCCCGGTCGTGGCTGGCCACCACGACGGCCCCGGGCAGGGCGCGTACCTGGTCCTCGACGAAGGCGGCGGCACCGTCGTCGAGATGGTTGGTCGGTTCGTCCAGCAGCAGCGCGGAGGGTCGCCGGACCAGCAGCGCGGCCAGCGCGAGCCGGACGCGCCGGCCGCCGGACAGCGACCCGAGCGTCCGGTCGTGTCCGAAGGCGCCGAGGCCGAGGCCGTCGAGCACGAGCGCGGCACGCCGGTCGGCGTCCCAGACCTCCCGTTCCTGGGCCTGTTCGAGCCGGACGCCGTACGCGTCGAGCAGGCCGGCGTACTCGGGCGCGTCCTGCGCGGTCCGCGCGACCAGCTCGCTGAGCCGGTCCAGCTCGGCGAGGTCCTCCCTGGCCTCGCGCAGGGCGTCGTCGAGTACGTCGGCGATCGTCGCGTCGGTGTCGTACGACATCTCCTGCTGAAGAAAGCCCAGGTCGGGCGGGCGCGTGACGCTGCCGACGTCGGGCTCGTCCGTCCCTGCCAGCAGGCGCAGCAGGGTCGACTTGCCGACGCCGTTCTCCCCGATCAGCCCGATGCGGTGCCCGGGCGAGGCGGTCAGGGAGACACCGTCGAACAGGCGCCGGTCGCCGAGAGTGTGGACGAGGTCGTGGGCGAGCAGAGCCGGTTGAGGCATGGGGTCCGTCCAACGTGATCGGTGCTCGGCCCGCGGGGCGGCATGCCTCGGACGCGGGCCAGGTCGACACGCCGGCGGCTCACATCTCAGGGGCCCCCGTCTCCTTCAGCTCGCCGTCGGCCAGCCGCAGCCACCGGTTCACGCCGATCTCGCGCAGGAACCGCTCGTCGTGGCTGACCACCACGAAGGCCCCCTGGTAGGAGTTCAGGGCGCCCTCCAACTGGCCCGCGCTGACCAGGTCGAGGTTGTTCGTCGGCTCGTCCAGGAGCAGCAGGTGCGGAGCCGGTTCCGCGCACAGCACGCAGGCCAGGGTGGCGCGCAGGCGCTCGCCTCCGGAGAGCACCCCGACGGGCAGATGGGCGCGAGGCCCCCGGAAGAGGAAGCGGGCGAGCAGGTTCATCCGGTCGGCCTCCGGCCGCTTCGGGGCGTGGTCGGCGAAGTTCTCGGCGACCGTACGGTCCAGGTCCAGCAGGTCGAGGCGCTGCGAGAGGTAGGCGATACGGCCGTCGGCCCGCTTGATCTCGCCGCTGTGCGGTGTCAGATCGCCGTTGAGCAGACGCAGCAGCGTGCTCTTGCCGGCACCGTTGGGACCGGTCAGCGCGATGCGCTCCGGGCCCCGGACGGTCAGGTCGACCCCCTGGCCGGCGAACACGTCCTTCTCGCCGAGGCGGGCGCGGAGTTGCCGGCCGAGGAACAGATTGCGTCCGGCGGGCACGTGGGTGTCGGGCAGGTCCAGCGTGATGCGCTGCTCCTCGCGCAGCGCGCGCCCGGCCTCGTCCAGCCGGGCCTTCGCCTCGCTGACCCGGCCGGCGTGCATCTGGCCCGCCCGGCCCGCGGACTCCTGCGCGCCCCGCTTCATGTTGCCGGCGAAGATACGCGGCAGACCGGCGTTCTTCAGGTTGCGGGCGGCGTTGCTCTGCCGGCGTTCGGCGCGCTCGCGGGCCTGCTGCATCTCCCGCTTCTCCCGCTTCAACTCCTGCTCGGCGTTGCGGACGTTCTTCTCGGTGACTTCCTGCTCGGCCCGCACAGCCTCTTCGTACTCGGTGAAGTTGCCCCCGTAGAAGCGCAGTTCGGCGCGGTCGAGTTCGGCGACGCGTTCCATGCGGTCGAGCAGGGCGCGGTCGTGACTGACCAGGAGCAGGCAGCCGTTGAAGTCCTCCAGCACGTCGTACAGCTTGTGCCGGGCGTCGAGGTCGAGGTTGTTGGTGGGCTCGTCGAGCAGCAGCACGTCGGGCCGCTTCAGCAACTGGGCGGCGAGACCGAGAGAGATGACCTGGCCGCCGCTGAGGGTGCTCAGGCTGCGATCCAGGGTGAGGTCGGTCAGACCGAGGCGGTCGAGTTGAGCGCGGGTGCGTTCCTCGATGTCCCAGTCGTCGCCGATGGTGGTGAAGTGTTTTTCGTCGACGTCCCCGGACTCCACGGCGTCGATGGCCTGGATGATCGCGGCGACGTCCAGCACCTCGGCGACCGTGAGGTCGCCGGTCAGGGGAAGGCTCTGGGGGAGGTAGCCGAGGGTGCCGGCCACGGAGACCGACCCGCTGCCGGGCCGCAGTTCACCGGCGATGAGCTTGAGCAGCGTGCTCTTGCCGGCACCGTTGGGCGCGACGAGGCCGGTGCGGCCGGAGCCGACGGTGAAGGACAGGTCCTGGAGGACGAGAGTGTCGTCGGGCCAGGTGAAGGACAGGTTCGAGCAGACGACGGAAGCGTCGGACATGGAGGTGACCTCGTGAGGAGGGGGCAGGGAAGACACTTCTGCCCCGGCAGCAGACAGAGGGAAAGAGGGGACGACAGCGAGGCCACGTCGGCGGCGCTTCCACGCACCAGTCCGGTGGCCTGTCGGGTCCGGGTATCACCCGGAGATGTCGTCGTCCACCACCATGTCTCGGCTCCTCAACAAACGATCAACGTCTCTACCAGTCTAACAACAGGTTGCGTTGGGCCGGAGACACGAAGGATCACCCGGTCCGGACCACGGCCGGCCGCCGCGCCCAGGGCCTGGCGGGCGGCGGTACCCGGTCCCGGATGGGCAGTCGCCGGATCCGCGGGCCACGGCACGTGGAGATCGCGGATACCCCGCGAGCTCGTGATCGGCAATCTGCGTCCCTGACAGGCGTGGTTCGGCGGGCCCGGTCCCCTGTCGCGATTGCTGATCGATCACGACGCCCGGGTCTGTCCGCCGTTCTCTCCTCCATCTCCCTGGGGGTTGGGAAGCACTGGCGGACCGTCGGTGTCCGGTGCGGCTCTGGCCACCATCTCGGCGAGCCGCCTGCAGGCCTCTTCGATCTTCTCCTGGGTCTGGTTCCGCTCGGTGATGGCCGCGGCGAGCAGCAGCGCGGTCAGCGCGGCGGCACCGTTGAAGGCCTGCAGTGAAATCATGTCGGTGAGCAGCGTGTGCCCGGCGAACGGGCCTGCCCTGCGCGTGACGGCGAGGATGGCGAACGTGGATACGGCCAGCGCGCAGGGCGTGGCTCCGGCGCGCTGGAAGCGGAAGGCTGCCCAGGTCAGCAGCGGGAACCCCAGGAAGAGCAGCGGCGCGGGGAAGGTTTCTAGGAGACCGACGGCGATGGTGGCCGCGACAAGCAGCGATCCCTCCGCCCATCCGGATCGGGGGATGTTCTTCGGCCGGCGCGCCGAGCGGAGGACGAGCAGCAGCGGCGCGACCAGCAGGACGCCCATGGCGTCGCCGGTCCACCAGACCCACCACGTGAGCCAGAATCCGCCGGGGGGCAGCGCGTGGGCGAGACTCAGACTGCTGCTGCCCACGGTCGCGCTGATGAGCATGCCGGTGAGCGCGCCGAGGAAGACCAGTGCGAGCGCGTCCTGGAAGCGGTTCATCTGGGTGCGGAACCCGCTGCGGCGAAGGAGTGCGTAGGAACAGAGGGGCGCGAGTGTGTTGCCTGCCGTGATGGCGAGCACGGCGGGGGTCGTCGGTCCCAGTGGGATGTCGATCAGGAGGGCGCCGAGCGCGATCCCGGGCCAGACCCGCAGTCCGAACAGGAGCAGGCCGGCCAGCGCGATGCCGGTCGGAGGCCACAACGGCGTGACCTGGCCGCGCATGAACTGCTGGAGGAGTCCCAGCCTGCCGGAGACGTAGTACAGCGCGGCAACGGCGACGATCCGCAGAGCCGTCGTGCCAACGCGCCGGAGCCCGTCGCGGCTCGCCACAGTCATCGGGAGGTTTTCCCCTCGGCTCTGCTCTCTCGTCCCCTGTTCGCTGACCCTCCCGGATCCACGACACCGCCGCTCATCTGTATGACCTTTCACCATGTGCTCTGCCGGGATTGCTTCGGGTGACGGAGCGATGTGCGACCCGAGGGGTCTGCCTCTCAGCCGCAGGGGCTCCGTGCGGCTTCAGCGCGGGGTGCGCACGGCGAGGATGGCCATGTCGTCGTGTGCGTCGCTGGGGTGGTGGTCGGCCAGGGCCTGCACGAAGTCCTGCAGAGGCAGGGCCGCGTGTGTGGTGGCGAGTTCGGCGAGCTCGTTCAGGCTCTCGTCGAGGGGATGGTCGGGATGCTCGATGAGGCCGTCGGTGAAGAAGACCACGGTGGTGTCCGGGGACAGGGGGTGGGTGTGATCGGGGCGGGACAGCCCGACATCGACGTTCAGCGGTAGTCCGGGCTCCTTGAACAGGTACTCCGCCCGGCCGCCCGGAGCGATCAGCAATGGGGGGAGGTGGCCTGCCGAGCTCCAGTGCAACCTCCAGGCAGCCCCCGCGGGTTCGATGCGCGCCAGGCTCGTGGTGGTGACGGGGTTGTCGGTGATGGCCTCCAGGGTGCGATCGAGCTGGGCGAGGACCGCGCTGGGCGGAGTCCGCAGGGTGAACAGCAGAGCGCGCAGCATGTTGCGGGTGGAGGCCATGGCGGCAGCGGCATGCAGATCGTGACCGACCACGTCGCCGATGACGACGGCCACCGCGCCGTCCGGAAGGAGGATCGCGTCGTACCAGTCCCCGCCCAAATGGTGGGGTTTGGCGGCGGGCCGGTAGATGGCGGCGGCGTCGAAGGGCCGCATGTCGGGCAGCGCCGGCAGCAAACGCCGCTGGAACTGTTCGGATCCGGTACGAACCTGTTCGAAGAGCCGGACGTTGTCAATCGCGATACCGGCGGCACGGGCGAGGGCAACGACGATGGTCTCGTCGTGCACGTCGAAGGGCTGTCCGTCGCGCCGCTCGGAGAGGTAGAGGTCTCCGAAGATGTCGCCGCGGACGCTGACGGCGACGCCCAGGAGGGTGCGCATGGGCGGGTGGCCAGGTGGCAGGCCGACCGACGACGGATGCGAGGAGATGTCGTCCACCCGCAGGGGTTCGGGGTGGCGGATCAAGTGTCCGAGCACGCCCCGACCGCGGGGAAACCCCGCCTCTGCCAAGGACGACCGTTCCTGCTCGGACAGGCCGACGACGATGAACTGCGCCAGGGACTCGCCGGACGCGTCGAGAACTCCCAGTGCCCCGTAGCGGGCGTCGACCAGGTCCATGGCGGTGGTCACGATGCGGTGCAGTACCGCGGGCAGCTCCACCTCCCGGGTGATGGCCACCACCGCCTCCAACAGACCCTGCACGCGGTGCTTGGCGCCGGCCAGAGCGCGCAGTTGCTCATCGATCCGGCCCAGTTCGCTGTCCAGACGCGCCAGCAGGTCGGGGCGGGGCGGCCGCTCCGCCCCTTCCCCCTTCTTGCCCGCCATCATCACGATCGCCCGCTGGACCGGTACTCGCCCTCGGTGGACTTCAACGGCTTGCCGCACGCGCTGCACGGGGCGGTGGAAGCCACCGCCGTGGCCTTGCGCTCCTCCCGCTCGGTAAGGATCTGGAGCAGCGGCTTGGAGCCCCCTGCTTCGGCGATCGCAGGGCCCACCCCGATCAGCGGGATCTCCGTCTCCGGCAGCGGCAACCGCCGCGGCGGCACCTGATACTCAAAGCCGGCCTCGGCGTCCTTGTCGGTGGGGGCGGCCTTAGCGGGGCTCATGCGCTCGTGCCCTTCTTCGATGTGGTGCGGGGTGACCGGCTTCGGCAGCCGGTCGTACGTGGTCATGTCCGCGAGCGGGCGCGGATCGGGTGGCGGTCGCCGGGCGTGCCGCGAGGTGGTCTTCGCCCCCTCAGTCGGACTGTCGCCCAGCTCCTCACAGGTGGCGTTGCACCGGCGGGCCGCGATGGCCACCAGGTCGATGCCGACCGAGTCGAAGCCGAGAACAGCCTGCATGCCGCCGACGACCGCCGCGGCCGGCGACTGCCGGCGCGACAGCAGCACCTCGATCAGCACCCGGGTACCCACATGTCCACCGGCCACGGTCTTCGCCGCCGAACAGAACGCCTCACGAGTGGCGGTGAAGCCGCCCTCGGCCCGGGCCTGCGCCAAAACGGCGGCCCGGCGATCGCGCCGGGCCTGACCAGGAGAATCTCCAGGATGTCGTGGCAGGTGTAGCGGCGAGTCGGCCTGATGTGCCGGGCGGCGAACTGCCGCCCGCCCAAGACCAGCACCTCGTTCGCTCGCCGGACAGTGATCCCGCCATCGCGGTGCAGGGCCGACATCGGGCCCCGCCCACTGTCGTAAACCGGTGCCGAAACCGTGGGATCCGCCGGGTCGCCACGACGGATCCGTTCGTACAGCCACTCACGCGAGCGGTACACCCCGGCCTCCTGGCACGACCGTGATCAAACAAGACCACAGCCTGACACGGCCCACCGACCCGGCCGGCTCATTACTCCAAAAGCGGCATGCCGCACCCGGGACGAAGGAGGCGGGAGGCCATTGCCCCGGACCGCGTGGGGCGGTCGGTCGGTATCGACGCCGACGTCGTACAGCGGCGGCAGCCGCTGCGGGGCGCCGGTGGTCCTGCTGGTCGAGTCCAGCGTTCCGCCGCCCCGGATGATCGTCTTCGGCGTCATCGACTTCGCCTCGCCCTCGTCCGGGCGGGCGAGTTCCTGAACTACCACGTCACCGTATGCGACGCCGTCCCGCCTTCGTGACCCCGCACGACTTCCCCGAGGCCGACGAGATCGTCGTCGACTGCGTCAACCCGCTCGGCTTCGACAAGCCGGGTGCGTACGCGCTGAGGCCCGAGAACGGCAGTGCCGCCCAGCGGGCCGCCTGCTCGTGCCCCCCTCCTCGCAGCCGCTATCGACGAGCGGCAAGCGACGGAAGAAGACGATGCGCGTTGTCGCGGTTGATGCAGCGGCGCTGTTGCTCGTCGAGGGCGGGGTCGTTGTCGAGCGCGGGTGCGGTGACACCCGTGACCAGATGAGCCGGGGTGGGGGGCCAGTCACTGCCGTAGAGGATCCGGGAGGGATCCACGGTGGACAGCAGACTCGGCGTGGCCGAGGGGGACATGGGGCCGGCCGTGTCGTAGTAGAAGCGGTGCAGGTAGTCACGGACCCGGGCGCGGTCCACCTTGGGCGTCAGATGGTCGCTGAACACCTCCACGCGGCTGGCGATGTAAGGAAGGAAACCGCCTCCGTGCGGCAGGATGAAGCTGAGGTTCGGGTAGCGGTCCAGGGTCCCGTTGATGATGAGACTGATCGCCGCGCGCGTCGTGTCCATCAGGAAGTCGCACAGGAACGGCGGCACACCCTCCAGCTCCGCGCCGCCTCCGGGTACGTCCATCGGGTGCGTACTGACCACGGCCGAGCGTTCGTTGAGCTCCGCCAGGATTCTGTCCTGGTCGGGGTGGCCCAGATAGACGCCCTTGGCGCTGGTCCGCACGCTGACGCCGATCGCCCCGAGGTCGTCCAGTCCATGGGTGAGCGACCACATCGACAGGTCCGGACTGTCCAGGAACAGCGGTGCGTAGAAGGCGAAGCGATCGGGATGGCTCTGGACAAGGTCGCTGGCGGCTTCCAGGGCGACAAGGGCGCTTTCCTTGCGCACCTTCGGATCCTGGAGGCGGCCCAGCATCGCGACGGTGAAGACACTGGTCCGGATGCCTGCCTCGTCCATCATCCGGAGAGCTGTGCCGAGGTCCCACCGGGTCCACGGCGGCAGCCTCCGACGATGGACGATCTCTTGTTTTTCCGCCCAGTCGAGCCATTCCGGCGCGGTGTAGTGGTGGTGTACGTCCACACGCTCCCGGCGTGCGTCGCCCTCCCCCGCCGCCGTCGGCCCGCTGTCGGCTATACCGGCCAGTGGGGCCGTGCCCGCCGCCGTCTCTAGTGATGTCATGGACAGGCTCCCATTTCTGTGGTGACGCAGGAGAAGTCACTCCTGTGCGGCTCGGATCGTCGAGCCGCGGTGACGGTCAGCGCCCGAGGATCTGCAGAAGAACGCCGGTCAGTTCCTTTTCCATGTCCGCCGTCTCGGCCTCGGCCCGCCAGGCCACGAAGCCGTCCGGCCGCACCAGCACCGCGCCTTCCTGTGCGACGCCATACACCGAGGACCAGTCCGCAGCGCCGCCGGTGTCCAGGTCGTACTCCACTCCGTCGCCGATGGAGTAGACGTCGAGCGGTACGTTGAGCCGCGCACCCACACCGCGGGCCGCGGTGCGCCAGCCGGGCCTCCCGCAGAGCAGGACGAAGGAGCGCTCGTACAGGTCAACGGTGGAGACCTTCGCCCCGTCGCGTGTGACCCAGAGATGCGGTGCACGGCTTCCGGGCTCGCCGTTCAGGCACAGGACGTCGGGGATGACGGGGTCCTCCGCGTTCGCGCCGACCATCGCCCGCGAGGCGTATCGGTAGCCCAGCGCCACGGTCATCAGATCAGCGGTGTCGTTCGACGCCGTCCTGGCGGAGTAGCCGGGGTGCTGTTCACGAGCGGCCTGAAGGGTCGCTCGCGCGCTGGTGGTCTGAGCCACCGGCCGGCGCTCTGCCTCATAGCTGTCCAGCAGCGTCGAGCCCGCCCAGCCGCGGAGGACCGCGGCGATCTTCCAGGCGAGATTGTGCGCGTCCTGGATACCGGTGTTGGATCCGAACGCCCCGGTCGGCGGCATCTCGTGGGCGGAGTCACCGATGAGGAAGACACGTCCGTCCCGATAGCTGTTCGCCACGCGGTCCGCCGCATGCCACGGCGCCCTCCCGGTGATCTCCACATCCAGATCGCGCACCCCTGCCGCCGCCCGGATGTGGTCGGTGATCCGGGCATCGGTGAAGTGCTCCAGTGTCTGCCCGCGCTCCGGGAACCAGGGCACATGGAAAACCCACTGCTCCTCGTTGTCCACGGGCAGCAGCACGCCTTCGCCGGTGGGGTCGGTGACGTAGCAGACGACGAACTTCTGCTCCCCCGCGACCTCGCGCAGCAGCTTGCTGCGGAAGGTGACGCTGACGTTGTGGAACAGATCTCCCGATCCCGAGTGCTCGATCCCGAGCCGCTGGCGGACGGGACTGCGGGGACCGTCGGCGGCGAGCAGGTAGTCCGTCCTCACCGTGTACGTCTCACCGGTGTCCCTGGTTTGCAGAACGGCCCGCACCCCGTCGTCGTCCTGGCTGAAGGACAGCAGTTCCGTGCCGAAGCGCACGTCTCCGCCCAGGTCGCGGGCGCCTTGCAGCAGGACCGGCTCCAGATCGTTCTGGCTGCACGCGCAGCGGATCGTCGAGCACAGGTCCGCCTCCGGCGGCCTGCCCGTGATCCGCGCCGAGAGCCAGCGCCGGTTCTCACCGCGCAGGGTGTCGACCTGAAGGATTCCATGGTTCTTCGACAGCGTGGTCGCGGCCTTCCGGATGTGCGGCTCAAGGCCGGCGGTCCGGAACAGTTCCATCGTCCGCATGTTGTTGCCGCGGCCGCGCGGATGTGCCGACGTGGCGGCATGGCGCTCGACGACACAGTGCTCGATGCCAAGGCGCCCGAGGAACACGGATGCGGACAGGCCCACGAGTGAGCCCCCCACGACCATGACGGGCACATACTCGTTGCCGCGATCGTTCATCGCGTTTCTCCTCTGGGATCAGCATCTCCGCAGCGCGGTGCCCGATGGGTTCCATGACTCGCTCTCAGTTCTTTTGCCATGCGCGGCGAGCCGATAAGCAGCGATCACCCGATCAGCGGAGAATCCGCCTCGCCGCAGCCTGTGGACACGGACCCCAACGACCGCGCGAGAGGCCGGTGGGTGCGATCGGGCGAATTGCGTTTACGTACGGGATCCTTCAGGGGACCGGTGGATCGTAAGTCGTACATCTGCTGTCCCGTGGCCGGGGCGGAAGCTGCTGTGAGAAAGGCCGGGATGATGACTCAGCTCGACGAACGGGACACGACGGACTCGACAGCGGACGCGATCGCGGCGGCCTCGCGCGGTTCAGCGGCGTATCGCGCCAACCCCTATCCGGTGTACGCGTGCCTGCGCGAGTCGGCCCCGGTGTGCCGCCTGTCTCCCCCGCACGGGGTGGAGACCTACCTGATCACCCGGTACGACGACGCCAAGGCCGCCCTGACGGATCCGCGCATCAGCAAGGACATGTACGCGGCCATGGACGCGTACCACACCATTTTCGGCGACTCGTCCATCGCGCTCGACGACAACATGCTCTTCTCGGATCCGCCCAAGCACACCCGGCTGCGCCGCATCGTCAACCGCGCTTTCAGTCCGCGCCGAATCGAGTCCTTGGGTCCTCGTATTCAGCAGATCACCGACGAATTGCTGGACCGCTGTGACACCGACGCACCCATCGACCTGCTGTCGTCCTTCGCCTTCCCGCTCCCCCTCATCGTGATCTGCGAGCTCATCGGAATTCCCGAGGAAGAGCGCGCGGAAGCCCAGAAATGGTGCACCACCGTCGCACGCACCGGATTCAGCAAGAAGGACAAGGAAAAACTGGCACAGGCCGAGGGAGCTCTGCGGGACTACTTCGCCGATCTCATCCTGCGCAAGCGCGAGAA
This sequence comes from Streptomyces sp. NPDC091412, assembly GCF_044756885.1. Classification (NCBI taxonomy): domain Bacteria; kingdom Bacillati; phylum Actinomycetota; class Actinomycetes; order Kitasatosporales; family Streptomycetaceae; genus Streptomyces; species Streptomyces sp. NPDC091412. The sequence continues at coordinate 218,768 of NZ_JBIVTV010000011.1, forward strand.
CGCGTCCGACGACCTTCTCAGCGACCTGATCCGGACGCAGGACGAGCAAGGCGCCATGACTGACGGCGAGCTTCTGTCGACCCTGTGGGTGCTGCTCTTCGCCGGCCACAAGACGACCGCGTACCTCATCGGCAACGCCGTCTTCGACCTGTTGACCCACCGCGATCAGCTGCAGGAGGTCCTGGAGGATCCGGAACTCCTGCCGAACGCCATCGAGGAGGTCATCCGCTTCGAGGGATCGGTCGAGAACGCGACGTTCCGGCACGCGCTGGAGGACATCGACATCAGGGGAACGCTCATTCCCAAGGGGTCCCTCGTGCAGATCGCGGTCGCCTCCGCGAACCGGGATCCGGAGAGGTTCGCCTGCCCTGACACCTTCGACGTGAAGCGGGAGGGTCTGCAGAGCGCGCACCTCGGCTTCGGCAGCGGGGCGCACTACTGCCTCGGTGCGCCGTTGGCCAGAATGGAGATGCGAACGGCGTTGACCACGCTCTTCGAGAGGTTCCCGAAGATCGAACTCGATTTTCCGGCGTCCGAGGCCGAATGGCTCAAAGTCCCGTTCCCCGCCTTCCGGGGACTGGAGAGGCTCCCTGTCGCACTGGCTCCGTGACAGGTCCTCAGGTCCTCCACAGCCGGGCTCGAGCAGTTCGGTGAGGTGACCAGGGTTCGGGGGATTCCGGCTCCATGAGGTGAACACACTTCGGGCGGGCCATACGACCACACAGCGACGGGCCTTCGGCGCGCACCATGCCGAAGGCCCGTCGCTTCACCATGTGCGGAGAGCCGCCGGCGTCGCGTTCAGGTCGGTCACGCGCGTCCGGTGGTGGGGCTGCCGGACAAGCAGCGCGAAGGTCGGACACCGCGTGCTGCCCTCGCGGAGGCGGTCGTCGGTGTGCCGCTCGCGACGGAGGGGACCGGCGCAGCGCCGCAGGCGTGCCGTCCAGCCGCAGACGCCGATCCGCCGAGCCGTCCGGCATCCACGCTCACCTCACCCGGTACGCACTCTGGTCACGGGCGTTCCCTGTGCGCTATACCTTCTCCGCGTGATTGGTTGTGCTTGATTCAGCGGCGTATCAAGCAAGTTCAAGCAAGCGCCCCACGCCGATCGACGTGTGCGAAGGGATCGACATGAGCGCTCCATCCCGCAGACGCAAGGCTTTCCGTTCCAGAGGGGCGGTCCTGGCCGCCACGGCTCTGTTCGCCGTCCTGGCGGCCGAGATCGGACCGGCCGCACCGGCCGGAGCGGCGACGGCCACCGCGTCCGGGACCCCGACCGTCATCGGGGCGGTCACCGGGTTCTCCCGGTCCGGCGCCTCCTACACCTTCACGGCGGGCACGGCGAAGGCCCGGGTCGGCTTCGTCTCGGCCGACACCTTCCGCATCGAGGTGGCCCCGGACGGCACGTTCACCGACCCCGTCGGCGGCGACATCGTGCTGCCGCAGGGCGATCCACCGGCCACCCGCTGGACCGACCGCGGTGACCGCTACGAACTGTCCACGAACAAGGTGACCCTGCGGGTGTACAAGTCGCCACTGCGGTTCGCCCTGTACCGCGCCGACGGCACCCGCCTGTGGGAGGAGACCCGCGGCATCACCTGGGACGGCACCGCCACCACCCAGACGCTCACACGCGGCGCCGACGAACAGTTCTACGGCACGGGCGAGCAGAACGGCAGCGGCAACACCTCGCACCGCGGCAAGACGCTCAAGGTGGGCGTCGACTACAACTGGAACGAGGGCGGACACCCCAACTCGGTGCCGTTCTACCTCTCCTCGGCGGGCTACGGCGTCTACCGCAACACCTACGCGCCCGGCACCTACGCGTTCACCGACCCGGTCACCACCACCGAGCAGGAGAACCGGTTCGACGCCTACTACTTCGCCGGCGGTTCCACCAAGGACGTCATCGGCCAGTACACCAAGCTCACCGGGCGCCCCATGCTTCCCCCGGTCTACGGCCTGGAGGTCGGCGACTCCGACTGCTATCTGCACAACGCCAACCGCGGCGAGCGGCACACCCTGGACGCCCTCAAGGTCGCCGACGGCTACGTCAAGAACGACATGCCGCTGGGCTGGATGCTCGTCAACGACGGCTACGGCTGCGGCTACGAGGACCTCGCCGAGACCGCCAAGGGCCTCAACGACCGCACGATGCAGATGGGTCTGTGGACCCAGGACGGTCTGGACAAACTGGCCGACCAGGTCAAGGCGGGCCAGCGGGTGGCCAAGCTGGACGTCGCCTGGGTGGGCTCCGGCTACAAGTTCGCCCTGGACGGGTGCAAGGACGCCTACCGCGGCATCGAGGACAACAGCGACGCGCGCGGCTTCACCTGGGCCCCGGAGAGCTGGGCCGGCGCCCAGCGCTGCGGCGTGCAGTGGAGCGGTGACCAGTCCGGCAGTTGGGACTACATCCGCTGGCAGATACCCACGTACGCCGGCGCCACCATGTCGGGTCTCGCGTACACCAGCGGCGACGTCGACGGCATCTTCGGTGGCAGCGCCAAGACCTACACCCGCGACCTGCAGTGGAAGTCGTTCCTGCCGGCCGTGATGACGATGGACGGCTGGGCCGCCAAGGACAAGCAGCCCTACCAGTACGGGGAGCCGTACACCAGCATCAACCGCAAGTACCTCAAGCTGAAGGAATCCCTGCTGCCGTACATGTACACCTACGCGGCGCAGGCCAACCGCACCGGTGTGGGGGCCGTACGGCCGCTCACGCTGGAGTACCCCGACGACCCGAAGGCGGCGAGTGACGCCGCCAAGTACGAGTTCCTCACCGGCGAGGACTTCCTGGTCGCGCCCGTCTACAGCGACACCACCGTCCGCGACGGCATCTACCTGCCCAAGGGCGACTGGATCGACTACTGGTCCGGGCGCACCTATCACGGTCCGACCACCGTCGACGGCTACCAGGCTCCCCTGGACACCCTGCCGCTGTTCGTCAAGGCGGGAGCGTCGATCCCGATGTGGCCCGGCATCAACTCCTACCAGGACCGCACCGCGGACTCCTCGCTCGCCTGGGACGTCTACCCGCAGGGCCGCACCTCCTTCACGCTGTACGAGGACGACGGTGTCACCCGGCAGCACCGGCAGGGCAAGTACGCCGAGCAGCGGGTGACGGTGACCGCCCCGGACAGCGGAGCGGGAGCGGTGCGCATCGCGGTCGGCGCCGACGCCGGTGACTTCGCCGGCAAGCAGAAGAGCCGCCCGTACCGGTTCACGGTGCACACCGGCTCCGCCCCGCACCACGTGGGCCTGGACGGCGGTTCGCTGCCCCAGTTCACCTCCAAGGCCGCCTTCGACGCCGCCGACCGGGGCTGGTGGTACGACGCCTCCGACCGGGGCGGTGTCGTCCAGATCAAGACCCGCAGCATCAGCACCGACCGGGCCTTCCAGGTCGACGTGGACGGCGCGAGCGCGGTGGGCGGCAAGGTCCCGGGGGCGACGGGCACGGTCTCGGTCGCGCCGCCCGCCGAGACCGGCGCCGGCGTGTCCGAGAAGGTCACGGTCGGGTTCACCGCGGGCAGCACGGGCGCCGGGGCCACCGAGTTGTCCGTGAGCGCACCCGACGGCTGGACCGTCTCGCCGACGCGGTCCGTCGGCCGTCTGGAGCCGGGGAAACGGGCGAGCGCGGAGTTCACCGTGACCGCGCCGGCCGACGCCGGTGTGGGCGAGGCCGTGCTCAGCGGCACCGCCCGCTACCGGGCGGCGGGGCAGGACACGGTCACCACGCAACGGACGGCGGTGCGCACCATGCCGGCCCCGCCCAAGGGTGACGCGTGGGCCAGTGATCTGCCCTGGCTGAACGCCACCAACGGCTGGGGACCGCCCGAACGCGACCGCAGCAACGGAGAGTCGGCGGCCGGCGACGGCCATACGCTCACCCTGAACGGCACCACCTACGCCAAGGGCATCGGCGCGCACGCCGACTCCGACATCGAGTTCTGGCTCGGCGGCCAGTGCTCCTCGTTCACCGCCACCGTCGGCATCGACGACGAGATCAACGGCTACGGCGGCGTGTCCTTCTCCGTCGTCGCCGACGGAAAGACGCTGTGGTCCTCCCCCACCGTCAGCGGCAAGTCCGACCCCGTGCCGGTGAACGTACCGCTGGACGGCGCCCGCCACGTCCATCTCGTCATCACCGACACCGACGGAACGAAGTCCGGCGACCACGGCGACTGGGCGGACGCGAAGTTCCACTGCGCCTGACACCGCCGCGGCGGCACCCCGACCAGTCGTACCCCCGACGCTGCCCGGCCCTCCGGGACGCTGTCGGCTGAGCCGGGACGCTGCGTGACGTGACGTCGGCCGTCAAGACCGAGTTGTGGTCTTGACGGCCGACGTTGTCGTAGAGGGTGGGACGAACTCAGGACGTACGGCGGCGGTCCGGCGACGAAGGCACGCCGCAGCGGGTGGGATTCGGAGGTCTCCGTGCTCCCGCAGGACTGGGGTTCGGCCCTCGGGTACGAGGGCCGCCGCCCTCTGGGGCGCCCGGGTCGCCGGCCTGAACCACTCGACCTTCCCCTGCGGCCACTTCATGGCGGAAGAGGCCCCCGACGTGATCGCGAAGTCGCTGCGCGATCTGCCGGCGCGCTGAGCCCCCGACCGGCCCGAGAGCGCGGTGGCCCAGCGTCAGCGGTGGCTCAGAACATTGACCACGCGGCCGTTGGGGTCGCGGACGAAGAACCGCCGTACGCCCCACTCCTCGTCCTGCAGGGGGTGAACGATCTCCGCGCCGCTGTCCCGCATGATCGCGTAAGCCGCCTCCACGTCGTCGACTTCGACGCTCACATCGGGGGTAACCGGGGCGGTTCTGTCGCCGGTCATGAAGCTGACCTGGGCTGCCGGACTCGACGGCGAGGCAAGCGTCATGATCCAGCCGAGATTCATGACCTCTTCAAAGCCCAGCAGTCCATAGAAGTCCCGGCTCTCCTTCGCGGCCTCTGACTGGATGATGGGCATGACACGGCGAACGGCCATCGACGACTCCCGAAGAGAACAGACACGGATCCAGGACTGTCCAGGGGTACTACGGCCGGTCCGTCACCGCACGCACTCCCGCAACACGCTTCAGTCCCCGGTCTTGATGAGCGGCACATCTCGTTTGACATCCTCCCCTCCCTGAAGGGAGGGGATTCCTGGCTCAGGCTGCCTCCGGGAGCAGCGCCCCCGGAGGTCTTACGCCCTCGACACCAGCCGGGATGAGACCAGCCCGGACCAGCATCACGCGGGCGGAGTTCTTGTCCCTGGGGGACACGACTCCGCACGCGGTGCAGGTGTAGGTACGTTCCGAAAGAGGAAGTGCGTGCTTGGTTCTCGCTCCGCACGACGCGCAATCCATGGTGGTGTGCGCGGGATTCACGAGACGGACGTCCCGCCCGTGCTTGCGGCCCATCTCGATCAGGGCCTGCTTGGTGGTGCCGATCGCGGCGTCCGCGGCCTTGCGGGCCATGGTGGTCTTGGCGAGGAACTTCGGCCGGAAGTCCTCAACAGCGATGGCGTCGTGGTCGCGGACGACATGCTTGGCCCACTTGCGGGCGGTGTCCTGCCGCTGCCGCGCAACCTTCTTGGAGACCTTCGCGGCCTGCCGCTGCGCCTTCCTGTAGCCCTTGGACGCGCCCTGCCCCTTGGCGGGCCGGCGGCGGGCCATCATCCGCTGATACCGGACGAGACGCTGCGCGGCCCGCTTGCCGTGTTCGGCGTGCGGGAGGTCGTGCGCGTCGCTCGTGGTGGTGGCGGTCTCCTTGACGCCCCAGTCGACACCGAGGACCGCGCCCGTGGCGGGGAGCGACTGCACCTCGGCGGCGACGACGAACGACGCGTACCAGTGCCCGAGGCTGTCCCGGTACACCCGCACCGACGACACAGCCGCAGGCAGCCCACGCGACCACACCACCGACACGGCGATGCCGCCCGCAAGGTGCAGGCGGCCGTCCTTCAGCCGGAACCCTCGGGTGGTGTAGTTCAGCGTCGGCTCGGCATCGCGCTTGCGCTTATGCCGAGGCATGCCCGCGCGCTGCTTTACCGGCAGGCGACGTTCGATGTCCTTCAACGCCTTGGAGCGGGACTTGGCGAAATCCCGGATCGTCTGCTGCTGCGGGACACTCGCGCCGTCCCGCAGCCACGGCAGCTTGCTGCGAGCTTCGGTCAGCATCTTGTCGAGCTTCGCCGGACCGCACGTCAGCTTGCCCTCGGGGTGCACCCGATTGTGCGCGTGCACCTGCCGGGACGTGGCGACGCATTCGTTCCACACCCACCGGCACCGGTCCCACTCGGCGAGCAGCGCGGTGCGAGCGGTCGACGACACGCGAAGCCTGAAGGCGTACCGGGCGTGCCCGGCATCCTTGGCCATCTGCGGCATCGTCATGGCATCATTTTAGCATGGCCGATGAGAAGAGAATCTCCCTCCGACTCCCAACCGACCTGCACGCACGGCTGGTTGAACAGGCCCGTTCAGACCGCCGGTCCCTCAACTCTGAGATCATCCACCTGCTTGAGGTCACCCTCGGCCCGGCTGGTGGAGATGACCAGTCGCCTTGAAGGCGATTCGTCTTTCCTTGTACTGCTCCGCAGGAGTTCGATTCCTCCCCGGCCAGAAGGCCGGGGCTTCCTCGAAGGAGGCTCGGTGAACTCCCGGAACCCGACGCTGTAGTACAGCCCGCGCGCCTGGGGATGCCCCGGCGCCCCCAGACAGGCCACCGTCATGTGATGGGCCCCGGCCTCCCGTGCCAGATGCATCCCGTGCAGCAGCATCGCCCTGACCAGTCCGAGCCGCCGGTAGTCCGGATGCGTTCCGACCGGCTCGAATTCGGCGGCCCTGTTCGCCTCGTCGAGCCACATGATCGTCGACGCGGCCATCGTTCCGTCCGGCGCCTCCACCAGGACGTGCAGGTCGCCGCGATACGGCGGTGTCCGCCGGACGCCCTCGTAGCCCTCGGCTGTATACGGTGACGGAGCCCAGGCGTCGACATGGGCCTGGACCGCGGCCTGTGGCCCGGCCTCGTCGGCGGTGCGGAATCGGAATCCGTCCGGCAGTACCGGCTGTTCCACGTCGTCGAGGTCCCGCTCATTGAGTTGAGTCCAGGAGCCGGTTTCGCCGAGCGAGGCCGGATCGGTCTCATAGCCGTGCGCCGCCCATCGCTTCAGGGCGAACTCATCGGCGGCCTGCGGCATCACCGTACGCTCGATGCCGACCGTCACGCCGTCGTACCAGTCGATCACCTCGTCCACCAGCTCGCGATGGTCGGGATGGACCTGATGTCCCAGATAGGCGCTGGTGACGTCCTTCACCGACCCGTCGCTCCGCCTCACCCGGTGTGGCAGACAGGCCCGACAACGCGCGCAGCTCCGCCGTGGCCAAGCGGCTCGGCATGACACACGAGGGCGTGCGGCGCGAGTACTGGCCCTACGGCGGCACCCGTCACGACAAGGAGCTCTGGGCGATCCTCGCCCCCGAATGGCGTGCGCATCGCCAGTGACCGGCATGAGCGAGGCCGACTCCACCCTGGTGGTCACCATCGCGCTCACCTGCTACAGCGCCCTCATCCCCTGCACCGCGGCGCTGTCGGACGGGTTCGGCCGCAGAAGGATGCTCCTCGCGGCATCCTCCTCGCCGTCCTCTCCCTGGCCGGCGTCGTCGCCTCGCCCACCACCGCGCAGAACCAACTCCAGACCGAGAACTAGAAACCCAGGTCGCTCAGCCCCGGGTGGTCGTCGGGACGACGGCCAAGGGGCCAGTGGTACGTGCGTTCGTCTTCCTTGATCGGGAGGTCGTTGATACATGCCAGGCGGACCCGCATCAGGCCCTGCTCGTCGAATTCCCAGTTCTCGTTCCCGTACGAGCGGAACCAGTTGCCCGAGTCGTCGTGGCACTCGTAGGCGAACCGTACGGCGATGCGGTTCTCCTCGAAGGCCCACAACTCCTTGATGAGCCGGTACTCCTGCTCCCTGGTCCACTTCCTGGTGAGGAAGGCGACGATCTCCTCGCGCCCGTTGACGAATTCAGCACGGTTACGCCAGCGACTGTCGACCGTGTAGGCGAGGGCCACACGCTCGGGGTCCCGGGTGTTCCACGCGTCCTCGGCGAGGCGGACCTTCTCGATCGCACTCTCCCGGGTGAACGGGGGAACAGGGGGCTTCGCGGCCATGAATTCTCCCAGAGCGTCACGGTTTGAAGATCCGGTGCCCGCCTCCGGCTGTGCACCGGCCGCGCAGGCCAAGCAGTCGGAGGCAAGCAGGCGTTCGGCGATTCATTCCATACCGATCACCCGCGTGATCGCAACAGCGGCTCGGAGGCGGCCGGGCTGCGCAGTCAGGTCATTCGGCGGCCGTTTTTGTCCTCTCAGCCGACGAGTCGCCCGTCCGGAAACAGGGGGTGGAGGGCCAAGCCCCACGAGACTGCGGCGTAACGCCCTCACCGCCATGCCGCCCACTCCTTCACCGCGAAACGGCCGCCGACGCGTCGCACTTCGGCTGCGCCCGGCCCGGGGAAATGCGCGGGGAACAGCAGGGCGCCCCGGTCCGCGGTCTCCCCCAGCACCCGGCGTCGGCTGTTCCGAGCGCGGGCTTCGTCCTCGTCGAAGCTGGGGCAGTCGTCCGGCTCCGCGATCTGCAAGGGGCTGTGCAACAGGTCCCCGGAGAACACCGCTCGTTCAGCGCCCGACCGCAGCCATACGACGGAGGAGCCGGGCGTATGACCGGGGGCGGGCTCGATACGGAGCTGGGTGTCGATGTCGTAGTGGTCGCCCTCCCACAGCACGGTCTGTCCGGCCTGGTGCACGGGGGCGACGCTGTCCTCGAAGACGTTGGCCATCCGGGCGCCGGAGCGGGTCCGGTGTCCGTTGGCCGGGTTCCAGTAGTCGAAGTCGGCGCGCGCGATGACGTACTGGGCGTTGGGGAAGGTCGGCCGCCACTCTCCGTCGTCGGTCAGGCAGGTGTTCCAGCCGACGTGGTCGCTGTGGACATGGGTGCAGATCACCGTGTCCACGTCCTGCGCGCGGACGCCCGCCGCGGCCAGCTCTCCGAGGTAGTTCGTGTGCAGATGGTGGAAGGACGGCATGGCCGGGCGCTCCCGGTCGTTGCCGACACCGGTGTCGATCAGGATCGTCCGGCCCTCGCTGCGGATCAGCCAGGTCTGGATCATCATGTGGACCTCGTCCGCGGCCGGGTCCAGGAAGGTGGGGGCGAGCCACTTCTCGTGCGCCCGCCAGTGCTCCACGGGCACGTCGGGGAAGACGTAGTCGCGGGCGCGGCCTTTGGCGGGCAGCTCTACGACACGGGTGATCTCCACGTGTCCGAGCGTGATGGTGTCCATGCCCCCAGCCTGCGTGCCGCACGACGCGGGCGCCATCGGTCACGTGACCGCGCCTCGGAGGCCCCTGGTCAACGCCTCGGTCACTCAGTCGGGCTCACGAGTACTCACAGGATGTCCGGCTGCGGACGGTGATCCGTGGCGTACCTTCCACGACGGTTCGGGAGGTGGAAGACGGTGTACGGGCGGCGGAGCCGGGCGTCGCCGGACGGCACATGAGAGAGGGGCCCGCGATACGTCCAGGCAGACGCGGACGCTCAGGGCGTGGTCGACTGGAGCATGGCGCTCAAGGGCCGGCGATGGCTGCGTGGGCGATCTACAGGACAGCCTCAGGGGAACGTCCCGAGCAGATCGGGTGCCCCGGTCCGGAAGGCAGGAGGCGATTGCCGTGCACGTCCAACCCATTCTTGTCACTGGCGTTGGTGGCGGCGTCGGCGGAGTCGGGCGAACGGTCCTCGACCGGTTGCATGCGAAGGACGTGCCGGTCCGGGCTCTCGTGCACCACGACGACGAACGGACCTCGGACCTGCGGGCCATGGCCGGCGTGGACGTGGTGGTCGGCGACCTCACCCGTGGCGCCGACGTGGTGGAGGCGCTGGCGGGCTGCCGCCGGGCTTATTTCGGGATGAGCGTGTCGCCCTCCTACCTGGAGGCCGCGACGACGGTCGCCGCGGCCGCTCGGGAGGACGACAGCCTGGATCTGCTGGTGAGCATCTCGCAGATGACGGTCTCGCAGATGGACCTCACCAGCGATACCGAGTCCCACCAGCAGCGGCTGCACTGGCTGGGCGAGCACGTCCTCAACTGGTCGGGGGTACCGGTCGTCCACGTCCGGCCCACGGTGTTCATGGAGAATCCGCTCTTCGCCCGGGTCGCCGTCGCCTCGATCCTGCGGGACGGCACGATTCGCCTCCCGTTCGGGTCCGCCCGGACCTCCCCGGTCGCCGCAGCCGATGTGGCGGAGGTCATCGCACGCCTCTTGCTCGACCCGGCTCCGTCGTCCGGCCGGGTCCATGAGCTGACCGGGGCGTGCTCCCGTGACATGGCCGCGATCGCGGCCGAGTTCTCCACTGCGCTGGGCCGTACCGTGACCTATGTCGACGTGCCGTACGAGGAGTGGCTGGAACACGACCTCAAGAAGCTGGACCTGCCACCCCACGTCTTCGAGCACATCGCCACGATGGCGCGGCTGCACGCCGAGGGCCGGTACGACCGGGCCACGAACGACGTCGCCGAGCTCCTCGGACGCCCCCCGCTGGGGTTCGACGCCCTCATCAGGAACATCCCCGCGCTGCAGTCGTAGCCGGATTCTTCCTGGAAGGCCCGGTCAGGCCAAGGGTGTTGCGGTCCCCGCCGCACGCGGTTCCGCGTTCTAGGAGGCCGTCGGCGATGTGCGGGCGGAGTCGGCGGCCGTGGCGGCTTGGAGGACGAGGTCGGTGACCGCGTCGGGATGGGAGATCATGGCCACGTGGGAGGAGTCGATCTCCACCGTGTGAGAACCGGCGCGCCTCGCCTCGAAGCGTTCCTGGTCCGGGTTGATGCTCCTGTCCTGCTTCGCGACGAGGGCCCAGGACGGAATGGACCGCCAGGCCGCCGCCGTGGCCTTCTCGGAGAACGCGGTTGTCGCGACGGGCCGTTGGGTGGCTGCCATCAACTTCGTCGTGCTCTCCGGCAGGTCGGCGGCGAAGACCTCGTGGAGCTTGTCCGGCCGGATGTACAGGTCGGTTCCGCTGACGCCGTTGGCGCGGAATGGGACTGATGTGGTGGCGGAGGCGAGTGGAGAGGGGAACCGGGCGGACAGCGTATCGCCGCTCTCGCCCTTGTCGGGCATCTGCGCCGACACGTACACCAGGGACTTGACCCGTGGGTTGCCGGCTGCCGCCGAGCTGATGACGGCGCCGCCGTACGAGTGGCCCACCAGCACGATGGGGCCCTTGATGCCGTCCAGCACCGAGGCGATGTAAGTGGAGTCGTTGGACAGACTCCGCAGCGGGTTGGCGGGCGCCACGACCGTGTAGCCGCGGCGTTCGAGTCGCGCGATGACACCGTTCCAACTGGAGGCGTCCGCGAACGCCCCGTGTACCAGGACCACGGTGGGCTTGCTGCCGCTCGCGTCGGCGTCGGCGGCGGCCGGGGCTGTCGCCGACGTACACAGAGCCACCGCGCACCCAGTGACCACGAAGGGGGTCCGACTTGTGCGACGTATGAGGCCGAGCACCACAGATGCCGTCATGCAGGCGTTCCTTTCCGTGAGGCCCCCACCGCCCGAGCATTACTCCATCCGCGGCGAGAGGCCCGACGGCAAGGGCCGACAGGGTGAGGCGAGCGGAGCATTCGAGTGAGAGAACGCGCCGCGGGTTTGCGAGAAGTCTCCGGGCTTCGGTAGCGCACCTACAGCGGCAGTCCACAGCAACGGCTCTCCGCGCAGGATCCGGAAGCAGCGCCAGTTCCGACTGACATCCAGAAGTGACGTCACACCAGTGCCGGACGCGGCACCACGCACGGTCCGGCATGCCCGACCCGACCGCGCGATGGCGCCACTGAGCCGCGCTCGGATGCGCCATGTCGGCCGGTCAGCCGGCCACTGCCTGCATTCAGCCGTTCAGCCGTTCAGCCGAGGCCCCTCACCGGCGAGCCGACGCCGTGGCCCCGTCTTCCGCCGCCCCACCGGCCACCCGGCCACCCGGCCACCCGGCATGGTTGCGGGCGGCATGCGCAGCGCTCGGCGCCGTAGCAACCTGGAGGCATGGCCGTGATCCGTCCGCGATCACGTGCCCGTGGTTGGCGGCGTGGGTCGGGTCGCTGTGCAGGGTGACGACCCGCGCTGGTGCGCGACGAAAGGTGACCCATGAAGTGCGCAGTGATCGGCGGTACCGGCCTGATCGGGTCGCAGGTCGTGAAGAAGCTCAAGGCGGCGGGACATGAAGCCGTGCCGCTCTCGCTGTCCACGGGCGTGGACGTGATCAGCGGCCAGGGCTTGGAGGAGGCGGTGGCCGGCACCGACGTCGTCATCAACCTCACGAACTCCCCGACCTTCGACGAGGCTTCCCTGACGTTCTTCCAGACCTCCATGGACAACATCCTGGCCGCCAGTCACAAAGGCGGGGTCGGGCACGTCGTCATCCTCTCCATCGTCGGCACCGACCAGGTGCCCGACCTCGTCTACTACCAGGCCAAGACCCTGCAGGAGAACATCCTCAAGGCCGGGCCGATCCCCTACTCGATCGTCCGCGCCACCCAGTTCATGGAGTTCATCGACGCCATCCTCTCCTCGACCACGGAGGGCGACACCGTCCGCCTGCCCAGCACCCCGATCCAGCCGATCGCCGCCCAGGACGTCTCCGACACCGTCGCCGAGGTCGCCGCCGGCTCTCCTTTGAACGGCACCCGCAACATCGCCGGGCCCGACGTCTTCTCCCTCGACGAACTCGGCCGGATCACTCTGAACGCCCACCCCGACGGCCGCACAGTCGTCACCGATGACACCGCGGGCATGTTCGCCGCCGTCCACGGTGACGCCATCACCGCCAAGGGCGACGCCCGTATCGCCCTCACCCACTACAGCGACTGGCTCGCCTGAACCCACCCAGCCCACCCTGCCGGCGTCACGGTGGGTAGGCGCCAGGCACGCTGTATGGTTGCTGTGTTCGTGCTGGATCAGGGATTGAGAACCACCGAGGAGGTGAGGTTGATGACCGCGCTCCAGGCCAGCGTGCGCAGCGCTCGGGTCTCCCTCACGTCCCGGGCCGTGGCCTGACCTTCCTGTCCGCCCTGGTTGAGAGCGTGAGCTCCCGGGGCATCCACACGAACATCTCCTGAAACGGATCTTCCATCGTCATGGGCAACACCTGGATCACACGCGGCGAAACCAGCGCCGACATCGCCGCCGTCCGCGACATCAACCTCGCCGCCTTCCCCACGCCTGCGGAGGCCGGCCTCGTCGACGCTCTGCGTGCCGACCCGACCGCCTGGATCGAGGGCCTCTCCCTCGTCGCAGCGGACGAGGCCGGCCGCCCGGTGGGCCACGCCCTGCTGACCCGCTGCCACATCGACACCACACCGGCCCTGTGCCTGGCCCCCTGCGCCGTCCGCCCAGAGCACCAGCGGACCGGTGCGGGCACCGCGGCCATCAGCGCGGCCCTGACCGCAGCGAGGTCACTGGGTGAACACCATGTGGTCGTCCTCGGGCACCCGGCCTACTACCCCCGGTTCGGGTTCACCCGTGCCTCTGACCATGGCATCGGCCTGACCATCGACGTTCCGGACGACGCCTTGATGGCACTCAGCCTCGACGCCGACCATCCACTCCCCAGCGGAACCGTCCACTACAGGGCTCCTTACAGTGCGCCTGACCTGCGGTTTCCCTCCGACCTGCACGAATAGCCACCGGTTCGGTCCGTGTCGCCTCGTCCTGGCCCGCCTCAGGCCGTTTCAGCCCGCCGTCGTGTTCCCGCGGGAACACCGCGCGGGAACCGTGAACGCGTAGTGCCCTGACCAGCTCGTACCCGCCCCGGGCGCCGCGAGCCCGCGTCGGCCGCCATGTTGACCGAAAGCTGTCGCGCACTTGGCCCTGTTCACGAGTTCGGGCTCTGGCTCAAGACGATCCCGGCGGGGGCGCTTCGTTCGTGCGGTGGATTCGCGCTCTTGTCGCGGTTCGTTGTTACTGCTCGTCGCCGGCCGGTCTGGCTCGGTCGTCGATGGTGATCTTTACGGGTTCGGCCTCAATCCTGTGATCCGGGTTGTCGATGATCTCTTGCACGGCGCCGGCGAGGCGGCCGTAGAGGTGTCCGGCGATGGCCCGCGTGACGGGGCTGAGGTCGGTACGGCCGACCTGATCGAGGCGGATGAGGGCGGCGACGATGCTCGGCCCGGAGATACGGACGTTCACGATATCTGCGGCGTCCTTCACGTCCCCGGGGATATGAAAGTGCGGGTCACTGCTGGCGTGCTTGACGAGGAACGCCCATGTATCCCGATGTGCTTGAAGGTTGGCGGCGGAGATGCCAGCTGCTGCCCGTAGCACGATCAGGTCTGGCGGCTCTTCGATTGCCGCGGGCGACTGACTTGGGGCGGGTTGTCGGCGTTCGGCCTCTGCTGGCGCCAGCGGGGTGTTCTCGACTGACGCCGACGCGGGATCGGGCGCTGGCGCTTCGACCGGCCGGGTGACGGTGCGAAGTTGCCCTTCGAGTTGGCTGATGGCGCCGCGGACGGCGACTAATTCGTTACCGATGTGGGCGAGTGGTCCGGTGGCTGTTTCGTTGGTGCGGGCCAGAGCGTCGCGGGCGACGGCGCGGACCTCGGCGAGGCCGGTGTTGATGGCGGCGGTTGTGTCCTGCCGGATCTGGTCGATGGTGTGTTGCTGGTCGGCGACCTGTTGCCTGACTGCGGCGAGTTCGGTCGTAATCTTGCTGAGCTGATCGGTGATCTGGCGGAGTGAATCTCTGTCTCCACTGCCGAAAACCACGTTCCCCCCTCATGGTCACCAGTGACCATGAACAGAGTGGAGTCGGGTCAACTTATCGACAAGGATGCGATTGAGCCACAACTGACACCTCTCCGTGTGGGCGCACGTTCGCCTCGGGTCGAACGCCGGGTGACGGCCCTGCCACGACTGTCACGGCCTGATGACCGCCGGCCGGACCTGCCGCCGGGGAGGCGTCGGCCGGGGCATGCTCGCTGCTCCGAACCAGCAGAAGGGGGAGCTCATGCTGACCAGATTCCGGGGCGCCGTGACCGCGGCCGTCATGGCGGGTGCGCTCGCGATGCCGGTCGCGGTGGCAACCGATGCCGCAGCTGCGTCGTGTGCCCGGCATTCGACAGGTGTCTGCAAGGCCAATGCGGTGCATCCGCGTGGGGCGACGGCGAAATGCAATGACGGCACGTACTCATACAGCAAGACGTTCCGGGGGACCTGCTCCCGCCACAAGGGCGTGAAGTACTGGTACCGATACCCCGGCAGGCGAAGCGGCCCCGCCCGGAGAAGATCTGGGCGGGGGTTTCGTCATTGTGCGAGTACCCCGTCGAGACGCTTGTTGGCGGCCTTGAGGTATTTGAGACCGATTTCCACCTCGGACGCCATGAGGTCGAAACATGCCTGGTCGCCGCTGACGGCGCCCAGCGTGCAGGCGGTGGCCGAGTTGGCCGGATACTCGAAGGCGAGGCTCCAGCGTTTATTGGTGGCCATGTCGGGGAGCCGTGGGCGAGGCCAGGGCAGAGGTGGGACCATCCCCGCGGGCGCGGGGAGCACCGGCCCTGACCGAGACGACCGACCCGGACGCGGGGACCATCCCCGCGGGCGCGGGGAGCACGCCAGCTTGGCGGCGCGGCGGGTGGCGACGGCGGGACCATCCCCGCGGGCGCGGGGAGCACTTAGACGTCGTCTCAATTGGTGTTTGCGGCGCGGATAGTCGCTGGCAGTCGGGCCGCGGGGGGCTGTTGAATGCTTCGGTGAGCAACTACTGGACACCCGCTCATCACGCTGTCGAGCACGAGGATGCGGAGACCCTGGCCCGGTTGCTGGCCGGCGGTTCCGATCCCGATGAGGTCTTCAGCAACATGACGTTGCTGACGCACGCGATCGACGTCGAGGGCGACGGCTCACTGCAAAGCGGCGAACCACTGACCATGCATACCACTGCTGTGCTGCTGGCTTTTGGAGCTGATCCGGAGCTCGCGGATCCAGACGGTCGCACCCCGATAGAGATGGCCAATCATTACGGCCACGACCTGGCGGTGAGGCTGCTGGAGGCTCACATCAACGGGCGAGCCGCCGGAAACAGATGAGGGTGCAGGCGATGCTCGTGAAGGCAAGGAAGTGCTCGGCCTTACGCTCGTAGCGGCGGTGGAGACGGCGGCAGCCGGCGAGCCAGGACATGGTGCGTTCGATGGTCCAACGGTACCGGCCGAGCCGGGTTGAGGACTCGATGCCTTTGCGGGCGATGCGGTGCCGGATGCCGCGCTTGCGGAGCCATCGGCGCAGGTGGTCGTAGTCGTACCCCTTGTCCGCGTGGAGCTTGGCGGGTCGCCGCCTGCGGGGGCCACGGCGGGAACGAATGGGTGGAATCCCGCGTACGAGCGGCTCGAGCGCCTGACTGTCGTGGAGGTTCGCGCCGGAGATACCGACGGACAGGGGTAACCCGGTCCGCTCAGTGATCAAGTGGATCTTCGATCCTTTCTTGCCCCGATCGACAGGATTCGGACCTGTCAGATCCCCCCTTTCAGAGCCCGCATGTTCACCGAGTCGATCGCGCAACGCGACCAGTCCAGGTCGCCGCGCGAGCCCAGCTTGTCGAGGACCAGCCGGTGCAGCTTGGCCCACACCCGAGCCGCGGACCACTCGGTGAAACGCCGGTGCGCGGTCGGCCCCGACGGGCCGAAGACCGGCGGCAACTGCCGCCAGGTACAGCCTGTCGTAGCGACGAAGATGATCGCCGCGAGGACCTCGCGGTCACCGTGCCGCCGCCGACCCCCGCCTTGAGGCCGCGTCGGGGATGGAGGCACCACCCGCTGGAAAAGGTCGTACAACTCGTCCGGCACCAAGCGTTCCACGATCAGCACAGGCTCAGACTACTGATCACTCCAAATGAGACGACGTCTTAGAGGTCGTTTTCACCTGAAATAGATGTTTATGTAGGGATTTCTTCCGCGCCTACGTTTGTTGCGGGCCGGATCGCCGAGGCGACGGATACTGCGGGGACACATGATGTGACGTATGAGGCCGGAGGTGGCTTGCGCCTGTCTCATTCCAGGACGCCGCATTCATCCCGTGCTTCCACAAGGTACAACGCGCGCCTGGGCGCACGTGGCTGCCAGCGGTACGTCCTGAGTCATGGCGGAACGACGTGCGTATCCGAGTGATCTGTCCGATGCCCGCTGGGAGTTGATCGAGCCGGTGCTGGCGGCCTGGCGCTTCGAGCGCCGAGGTCGGGCCCTGGACTTCGGCCGGCCGCCCGAGCACGAGCTGCGCGAGATCATGAACGCGATCTTGTATGTCGACCGCACCGGTGTGCAGTGGCGTTACCTGCCACACGACTTCCCGCCCTGGGAAACCGTCTACGGCTACTTCGCCAAGTGGCAGAAGGAAGGCATCTTCGCCCAGCTCAACGGCCTTTTGCGGGAGCGGGTGCGGCAGAGGGAGGGCCGAAGCGCACAGACATCGGCCTGCGTGATCGACGCGCAAAGCGTCAAAACAGCGACCAGCGTTCCCGCCGCGAGCCAGGGCACGGACGCGGCGAAGAAAATCGTCGGCCGAAAGCGGAGCATCATCACCGACACCCTCGGCCTCCTGCTCGCGGTGCTGGTCACTGCAGCCAGTGTCCATGACTCCGCCGCAGGCCAGACCCTCCTCGACCAGGTGGCCGCCGCCCATCCCACGATCCGCAAGGTCTGGGTCGACGGCGGCTACCGCAAACACTTCGTCGAGCACGCCGCCACCCTCGGCATCGACCTCGAAATCGTCCAACGCACTCCTCGGGCCAAGGGGTTCACGCCGATCCCGAAACGCTGGACGGTCGAGCGAACCTACGGCTGGCTCATGCTCAACCGCCGCCTGGCCCGCGACTACGAAACCCTCCCCGCTCGCTCCGAAGCCATGATCCACCTCGCTATGACAGACCTCATGGCCCGCCGCCTTACTGGCGAGAGCACCATCTCCTGGCGCGACCCGACACCACCGGACCAAGGCCGCATCACGGGATGAAACAACGGGAGAAAACGACCTCTTAGCGCGGGGTCCGGCCCGCTTCGTTGTGGTGGGACCATCCCCGCGGGCGCGGGGAGCACGCGGTCGCGGACCGGCACCGTCAGGGATACCCGGGACCATCCCCGCGGGCGCGGGGAGCACCCGTTGATGAGGCCGGGTAGCCAGTTCAGCGCGGGACCATCCCCGCGGGCGCGGGGAGCACAGGGGGTGGCGGAGGTCGACGACCGTGTGGTTGGGACCATCCCCGCGGGCGCGGGGAGCACGCGAGGCTGATGCAGGACTCCATGTCGCCGTCGGGACCATCCCCGCGGGCGCGGGGAGCACACGTCGTTCGGCCAGTCGATGGCCAACACGATGGGACCATCCCCGCGGGCGCGGGGAGCACCGCAGCCACGAGCAGATCGAAGCCGTCCTGCTGGGACCATCCCCGCGGGCGCGGGGAGCACAGAATGTGAACGGGATTGCAACTCGTATGTTGGGGACCATCCCCGCGGGCGCGGGGAGCACCTTACCGGTACACGAATAAGCAGGATGATGGTGGGACCATCCCCGCGGGCGCGGGGAGCACTGCCGGACGGTCTTCTTCAGCCCCATCTCGACGGGACCATCCCCGCGGGCGCGGGGAGCACCCTTGCCCCGATGTGCGCCCCGATGGCGGCTCGGGACCATCCCCGCGGGCGCGGGGAGCACCTCCGGGCCTGGTGGGCGGAGTACGAGGCCGCGGGACCATCCCCGCGGGCGCGGGGAGCACGTCGCCGCGCTCGCCAAGGCGTCGAAGAAGCAGGGACCATCCCCGCGGGCGCGGGGAGCACGAGTAATGGGGCGCCTGGCCCGGGTTGCTCGCGGGACCATCCCCGCGGGCGCGGGGAGCACGCGGCCTCGTTGTCGGCGGTGATCGCCGGGGAGGGACCATCCCCGCGGGCGCGGGGAGCACTTGAGCGCCGCGGACTGCGGGCCGATGGCCTGGGGACCATCCCCGCGGGCGCGGGGAGCACTAGGGCCTGTTCTGAGTTGAGATCAGGGGAGGGCTGGCAGGCTGCGTAACCAGAGGATGGATCCGCGCAGATGGAGCCCGGCGGCATAGCTCTC